>CAZUXB010000011.1:0-809 GCA_964624555.1 uncultured Rickettsiales bacterium
AAATATCTTTGGAGAATCTTATAAAAACGTCAAAGTATTAAGTTAATTGACTATAGACCATCATCCCTAGCCTCTCATGCCTGACGTTATCCTTTAGCCAGTTTTTTCAGAACACCGCTAGAGTTGGCGAGTGCCTGTTCGACAATCGCTTTCTGTTCTTTCTCATGCACTTTCAGGTAACCTACTGCCGGTGAGGCGGCTTCCGGACGGCCGGTGTATGATACGCGGGCATTGCGGCCCACCGACTCTATAACATCGTCAATGCGCGGGCTTACAAAAGTCCATGCGCCCATATTCTTCGGCTCTTCCTGGCACCATACTATCTCGGCGTTCTTGTAACGCTTGAGTTCAGCAGCCAGTTCGCGCGCCGGGAAGGGGTAATATTGTTCCATGCGAATTATGGCGATATCGTCAATATTCTGGGCGGCGCGGCCTTCAAACAGGTCGTAATAGCGTTTGCCGGAAGTTATGAGCACGCGGCGTATTTTTTCGTCCTCCACCAGCTTGCCGGAATCAGGGATGATGCGTTTGAAGTGGGTCCCGACATCAAATTCTTTAAGGTCGGAAACAGCCAGCTTATGACGCAGCAGCGATTTCGGCGTCATCACGATCAGCGGTTTGCGGAAGTTGCGTTTGAGCTGGCGGCGCAACACGTGGAAGAAATTGGCCGGGGTGGTGCAGTTGACTACCTGCATATTATCTTCCGCGCAAAGTTGCAGGTAACGCTCCAGACGCGCGGAGCTGTGCTCAGGGCCTTGGCCTTCATAACCGTGCGGCAATAACATGACCAGGCCGGACATGGGCAGCCA
>CAZUXB010000011.1:819-53065 GCA_964624555.1 uncultured Rickettsiales bacterium
GCACGTGGAAGATCTGGCTGGCCGTGGTGGGCTGCACGAGCTGCATGTTGGCGTCAGCGGCCAGCTGCATGAAGCGCTCCACGCGGGCCGAGCTATGCTCCGGGCCCTGGCCTTCGTAGCCGTGCGGCAGCATCAGCGTGATGCCGTTCAAGCGGCCCCACTTCACCTCACCCGAGGCGATGAACTGGTCGATCACCACCTGCGCGCCGTTGGCGAAGTCACCGAACTGCGCTTCCCACAGTGTCAGGTAATTAGGCAGGCCCATGCTGTAACCATATTCAAAACCGAGGATGGCGAGTTCGGACAGTGAGCTGTCGATCACCTCATACTGTTTCTGCGGAACGCCAAGATTATTAAGCGGCACATAACGTTCCTCAGTTTCCTGATCGACCAGTACGCTGTGACGGTGCGAGAAAGTACCGCGGCCACAATCCTGACCGGAGAGGCGCACTCCGCTGCCTTCGGCGAGCAAGCTACCGAAGGCGAGGGCTTCACCCATTGCCCAGTCAAGGCTGGAGCCGGTTTCCATCATGGTCTTTTTTGCTTCAAGCTGACGCACAATTTTTGAATTTACCTTGATATGTTCAGGATTTTTGGCCAGTGCCAAACCAATGGTTTTCAGCGTATCAAGTTTCACCCCGGTATTGCCATCAGGATGTTCGCCTCCGAGTTTTTTGAGATCCGGTTTTTCAAGCCCGGCCCATTGGCCTTCAAGCCAGTCAGCCTTATTGGGTTTGAAGGTTTTAGCAGCTTCATATTCTGATTCAAAGAAGGCTTTATATTGCGCAAATTTTTCCTCGACATTTTGTTCCGTAAGCACGCCTTCGGCAACCAGCTTGTCGGAATAAATTTTCGCGGGCAGGGGTTTCTTTGCTATCTCGCGGTACATGATAGGTTGGGTGAAAGCCGGTTCATCAGATTCATTGTGGCCGTATTTACGGTAGCAGAAAATATCAACTACTGCATCGCGCTTGAAAGCCTGACGGAACTCAGTAGCAAGGCGGCAAACATATGACACTGCCTCCGGATCATCACCGTTGACGTGGAAAATAGGGGCTTGCACCGCTTTGGCTACGTCCGTCGGGTAGGGCGTGAAGCGCGAATATTTCGGGCTGGTGGTAAAGCCAATCTGGTTATTCACCACAATGTGTACGGTGCCGCCGGTGCGGTAGCCGCGTAGTTCGGCAAGGGCCAGAACTTCCGGAACTGAGCCCTGGCCGGAGAAGGCCGCGTCACCATGGAGCATGAGGCCCATAACAGTGGATTTTTCTTCGGAGTCGCCATAAATATCCTGCTTGGCGCGGACCTTGCCGACAACAACCGGGTTAACTGCTTCAAGGTGTGACGGGTTGGCAAGCAGGGAAAGGTGAATTTTACCATAAGGAGTTTCGCGGTCATGCGAAGTTCCCAGATGGTATTTCACGTCACCGGAGGAGGTCACCCAATCCGGGAAATCCATATTGCCCTGGAATATCGAAAGCAGCTCAGCGTAGGGCTTGCCCATGGTGGTGGTGAGCACGTTCATGCGCCCGCGGTGCGGCATGCCGAGGACTATTTCTTTCACTCCGGCTTTAGCAGCAGTGTTGATAACCGATTCAAGGCCGGCGAGCATGGCATCCCCACCTTGCGCTGAGAAGCGCTTGGTGCCGGTGTATTTTACCTGCACAAACTGCTCAAACGCTTCAACTTCAACCAGCGTGTTCCAGATGGCTTTTTTTTCTGCGGCATTGAAACCGAAACGGCCATGATCCTGTTCAAAACGTTTCTGTATCCATGCCTTTTGCACATGGTCCTGAATATGCATGAATTCAACGCCGATATTGCCGCAATAGGTCTGGCGCAGTATGGAAACAATATCGCGCAGCTTGGCTTTTTTGATGCCTAGCGAACCATCGAGGAATATTTCCCTGTCCATATCAGCTTCGGTAAACCCATAACTGGCAGGGTCAAGTTCTGCATGTGGAGAATTTATTTCCAGGCCCAGCGGGTCGAGGTTGGCAAGCAGGTGGCCGCGTACGCGGTAGGCACGTACCATCATGATGGCGCGGATGGAATCATGAGCGAAGCGTTCCGCTTCGCTAGCGGCTAGAGTCGAGTGGCTAGAGTCGAGTTTCTTATTCTTGCTCGACTCTCGACTCTCGACTCTCGATTCTTCTACTGCGCCAATAACCTGCGACTTTACTTTTGCCCAGCTTGCGCTTTTCTGCGCAGGGCTTGCTGAACCATTCGTTGTGTCGCGGAAAAAATCACGCCAGCTGGCATCAACTGAATTCGGATCCTGAAGGTAACGTTCGTAAAGTTCTTCAACAAAAGTACTGTTTCCGGAGAAGAGAGGGGTAGAGGCAAGAAACTGTTCCATAAAAACTTCCGTATATTTTGGGGTAGATTGTATATGCTATATATTACTTTCTAGTCAATTTTCCAGCTAGTTTCCAGCGATTTCTGCTGAAGTTTCCTTAATTATGGCGCTATCCAGTTTTTGCCGGAGATCTGTGGTATTTTTGCCAATGGGCCATTGGTTGCCGGCAGGTAACATCTTGGTTACCGGCGCCATGAGATAGCCGATATTGGTCATGAAAACTTCATCGGCGTTCTCAAGGTCTTTCAAGGTGAATTTCCCTTCTGTTTTATGGCCTTGCCATAGCCCAAGAATTTTTGCGCGCATGGTGCCGGAAATGAGTTCCAGAGCGGGGTCTGGGGTGTAGAGAATATCGTCTTTTATCCAGAATATATTGCCCGATGCGGTCTCGCAAATGTGGCCGTCTTTATTCATAAGCAGGGCGTTGTCGCAACCATGTTCCTGCGCTTCCATAAGGGCAAGTGTATAAAAAAGGGAGTTATTGGTTTTGCTAGGTTGCTTTACGTAGGATTGCTGCGATGCAACAAATAAGGATATTTCCTTGAAGGCAGGGTAGGGTTTTTCCATGCTGGTGATAAGCAAATATGGCTTGCTGTCACCAGGCAGGTAGCCCACCGAATTTGCGCCATTCTCACCGCGCGAAATTATGACGCGCACATAACCGTTCCGCACATTATTTTTTTTGATAAGCTCGTAGCAGATGGCTTCAACGTTCGAGGTATCAAGATTTATTTTATAGGCAGTGAGACCTTTTTGTATGCGCTTGAGATGGCTTGCAAAATCATATATCTGGCCGTTCACAACCAGTGAGGTATCGAATATCCCATCGCCAAAACGAAAGGAGCGATCATGAATGGATACGTGACATTCAGATTCGTGGAGGAATTGGTTTTTGAAGTAGGCAAGCATGATAGTTACCAGTTACGGGTTACCAGATACTAGTAACAGGTAACTGGTAACTCGTAACTAAATTTATGCAGCTTTTTTCTTCAGTAGTTCCGCCATAGTGCGACCAAGGTTGGCCGGTGAATCAGAAACCACGATACCGGCTGATTTCATTGCCTCGATCTTGTCCTCAGCACCACCTTTGCCACCGGAAACGATAGCGCCGGCATGACCCATGCGGCGTCCCGGAGGAGCAGTACGTCCTGCGATAAAGCCAACCACCGGCTTTTTCACTTTGCTGGATTTGAGGAAGTGGGCGGCTTGTTCTTCCGCGTCACCACCGATCTCACCGATCATCACGATCGCCTGAGTTTCGTCATCTTTTAAGAAGAGGTCAAGCACGTCGATAAAGTTGGTGCCGTTGACCGGGTCGCCACCGATACCCACGCAGGTTGACTGGCCAAGACCTTCAGCAGAGGTCTGTGCCACCGCTTCATAGGTGAGGGTGCCGGAACGCGATACGATACCGATCTTGCCTTTTTTGTGGATGTGGCCGGGCATGATGCCGATCTTGCATTCTTCCGGGGTGATAACGCCGGGGCAATTCGGCCCAATAAGGCGGGTTTTGCTGCCGGAGAGGGAGCGTTTTACCTTCACCATGTCCAGCACCGGAATACCTTCGGTGATGCAGATGACCAGCTCCAGCTTGGCGTCAATCGCTTCAAGGATCGCATCCGCAGCGAACTTCGGCGGAACGTAGATAACCGAAGCATTGGCACCAGTCTTTATCCTGGCTTCCTCAACAGTGTTGAATACCGGCAAATCTATGTGAGAAGTGCCGCCTTTGCCCGGAGTTACGCCACCAACCATTTTGGTGCCGTAAGCCACCGCCTGTTCAGAGTGGTAAGTACCTTCGCGTCCGGTAAAACCCTGGCAAATTACTTTAGTGTTTTTATTTATGAGAATTGACATGGTAGTTTCCTTAGTGATTAGAGTCGAGAGTCGAGAGTCGAGAAGTTTTTGACTCCAGTGAATTGTACAGACCTTGCAGCATTCGGCTTACTTCATCGGCTTGTTTCAGCAAGGAACTAGTAATTTCTTTATTTATATAGTTTAGACGTGACGAAAAAATAATCTGGGTTTCAATCTCTGCTAACGAGCCAGTGGCGATATTGATATAACGCATAAATTCACCGGTAGTGCGGCGTGAGCTTCCTTCAGCAATATTAGAAGGTACTGAAAGAGCAGAACGTTTCATCTGGCTGGTCAGACCATAAAGTTCTTCTTTAGGAAAATTCTTTACCACCGCATATATCTCCATTGCCAAATCCATAGACTTTTGCCAGACGAGCAAATCGCGATAGCTTCTTACACTCGACTCATGACTCTCGACTCTGGCCACTTTTTGCATTACGCAGCTTTCTTTTTAACAGCAGCTACAATTTTTTCAGCTGCGTCAGCCAGATTATCGGCCGGCGTAATGGCCAGCCCGCTAGACGCCAGCATCTTTTTACCGAGTTCCACGTTGGTGCCTTCCAGGCGCACAACCAGCGGCACGTGGAGATTCACCTCACGGGCAGCGGCGATGATACCTTCGGCAATAATATCGCAGCGCATGATGCCGCCAAATATGTTCACCAGGATACCTTTTACGTTCGGGTCAGAAAGAATAAGTTTGAAAGCTTCGCCAACTTTTTCCTTGTTGGCACCACCACCAACGTCAAGGAAATTGGCCGGAGCTGCTCCATATAGCTGGATGATGTCCATAGTTGCCATGGCAAGGCCAGCACCGTTCACCATGCAGCCGATAGAACCGTCCATCTTCACATATGACAGGCCGAACTTGGCAGCTTTCTGTTCCATCGGATCTTCTTCGTCAGGATCGCGCAGTTCGTGGATGTCATTGTGGCGGAAAAGTGAGTTCTCATCGAAATTGAACTTAGCATCAAGCGCCAGCAAATTGCCGTCACCAGTTATCACCAGCGGGTTGATTTCTACCTGCGAAGCATCGGTATCAATGAACGCTGCATACATTGCATTTACAAAATGTTCGAACTTGCCGAAAAGCTCTTTGGGTATGTTCAAGCCAAAAGCCATTTTGCGGGCATGGAACGGCTGGATACCGGAAGCCGGATCAACCGCGAGCTTGATAATTTTTTCCGGGTGCGAACTGGCAACCTCTTCAATGTCCATGCCGCCTTCGGTGGAGACGATGAAAGTAACCCAGGAAGTAGCGCGGTCAACAACGAGGCTTAAGTATAGCTCTTTGGCGATGTTGGTGCCTTCTTCTATATAGACACGTTTTACAACCTTGCCTTCAGGGCCGGTCTGGTGGGTTACCAAGGTCATGCCGAGCATGTTCTTGGCTAGGGTTTCAACTTCATCCAGCGATTTGGCAAGCTTCACGCCGCCTGCCTTACCACGGCCACCGGCATGGATCTGCGCTTTAACAACCCAGAGTTTCCCACCGAGGCCCTGCGCTGCGGCAACTGCTTCTTTAGGGGTGTAGGCAACCTGACCCTTGGGCACCGGCACGTTATATTTACCTAGAACCTGTTTGGCTTGGTATTCATGTATATTCATTTTTTTATTCCTTAAAGTTTAATTCCGCCGCATATAGATTTAACGGCATCTACAGATTTGTCGAACATCCCTTTCTGCTCCGAATTTAAAGAGATTTCAACAATTTTCTCGACGCCGCTGGACCCGATTACCACCGGAACGCCGACATACAGGTTTTTTACGCCATATTCACCGTTAAGCTGGGCGGCGCAAGGCAGGATACGTTTCTTGTCGTAAAGATAGGCTTCGGCCATGCGGATGGCCGAGGCAGCCGGGGCATAGAAAGCCGAACCGGTCTTAAGCAGACCAACAATCTCGGCACCGCCGTCACGGGTGCGTTGTACTATCTGGTCGAGTTTTTCCTTTTTTATCCAGCCCATTTTTACAAATTCGGGAAGGGGGATACCGGAAATAGTAGTGTAATCAACAACCGGAACCATGGTATCGCCATGACCGCCTAGTACGAAAGCGTTGATGTCGGAAATGGAGACTTTAAGTTCTTCGGCGAGGAAGTAAGCAAAGCGCGAAGAATCAAGCACACCAGCCATACCCACAACCTTATTTGCCGGAAGGCCAGAAACTTGCTGCATCACCCAGACCATAGCGTCAAGCGGGTTGGTGATAACAATAACGAAAGCGTTGGGAGCATGAATTTTTATGTTCTCGGCAACGGTTTTGATGATACCAGTATTGATATTTACCAGATCGTCACGGCTCATGCCCGGTTTGCGAGGTACACCAGCGGTTACGATGATAACATCGGAACCAGCTATATCTTTATAGTCATTGGTGCCTTTGAGATGTACGTCATGCCCGTCCACCGCTGAGCTCTGTGAAATGTCGAGAGCTTTGCCCTGTGGCAGGCCTTCCGCGATATCGAACAGTACCACGTCGCCGAGGTTCTTTAGTTCGCAGAGATGGGCGAGAGTTCCGCCGATCATACCGGCACCGATGAGGGAAATCTTTTTGCGAGCAGCCATAAATTTTGTCCTTAAGGTTGGTTGGAAATTTGAAGATAACTGATAGTTTATAGGCTAAAAACCTTAAATCTAAGTTAAGGAAGTGTAATTGAAAGTGTTTCTTTTCAGGAATTGAGGCTATTTAGTGGTTTGTGTAACAAGAGAATCAGATTTGCTGGCCAGTTGGGTTATTAAATAGTCAAACCCTTTGTTGGTTATTACGGAGGTAAACTCTGAACGCTGGGTGTTAATCATGCTAACGCCTTCAACAATGATATCGAATATAGAAAATTTGCCATTGTTGCCTAAACGGACACGGTAATCAACCGCTACTGAATCACCATCCGGCGCGTCAGATTTTATCTGCATGTTGATGGTAAACTCACCATCGCCATCATCACGCAAGCCGGTTATCTTGAAGCTGCCGCCAGTATAGTCGGTAAAGCGGGTGGCATAATGCTTAACCAGGAAATCTTCATAAACCTTGAAATAACGTTTTTTCTGGTCATCTGTAATTTGCCGCCAGAACCTGCCGATCGCAAAACGACCAACCCAGTTTATGTCAACATTGTCACGGAAAAGTTGTTCTATCTTTTTAGACTTGGCGTCCTTAGAAAGGCTTTTGCTGGAAATGGCATCAACGGCTTTGTTGCCAACAGATTCAATGTATTTGCTGGCATCATCAACAGGTGCAGCAATGACATCTGATACTGCTAAAGAGAGGCAGGCAACCAGCATATATAAAGCTACAGATAAAGCCCTAGGGAATGAATTTTTAATACACAGCTGCAGCATTTACCCTGAGTCCTAATCCTTATGACATTGTTTTTTGCTTAAATCCAAAGATTCGTTACGCGCCTTGATAGCAGTTTTTACTGCAGCCGAACGGTGTTGGGTATAGATACTGCGCATGCTCACATAAGGATCCAATGAATTGTTATAAATATCATTGAGAACCTTCATATTACGGTGGCGTGTGTCTATAGTTTTTACGCCAGCGACGCTGTAAAGTACGGCATTATCAGCATAGGTGACAGGGGCACTAAACACATCACCAGCGAAACCTATGCCATCACGCACCGAAGTAGGGCCAAAGAAAGGCAGGACAACATACGCGCCAGAGTCAGCGCCATAGATAGCCATGGTATCACCCAGTCCGGTTGCACGTTCTTTCAGGCCTACAGCCGTTGCCGCATCAAACAGCCCGCCAACACCGACTGTAGAGTTGATCACAAAGCGCCACAACGCGCTGAAAGTATTCCTGGCATCGGCCTGCAATATGGAGTTAACGATAGTCGTAGGCTCTTTTATGTTGTCAACAGCATTGGAAACCATTTCCTGACCTTTGGCAGGCATTATCGCTTCATAGCCTTCGGTCAGCGGTTTTACTATAACACCGTCAACCGCATAGTTGAACTGGAAGATGGCCCGGTTCAGCGGCTCAATAGGATCATATTCAGTATTGCCATATTTGTCACCGGGGCTTTTAGGGGTGCTGCAGGCCGACAGAAGTGCTATACACACCAGGCCAACGAATTTAGGGCTCATTCTTTTTGTGGTGTTGCTATCCATATCTGCATCCTATCCTTTTGCAATGAAAATACAATTAATAACATTAACTTACATGTAAAATGTTAAGCAAACATGAATTTTAAACATAATTTTATCATGTTGTTTAATCTTCTTGACTTGAGCACGCAATGACGTTTTGTTACGGAGCATAAATAAGCGTGATTTGTTGCATAGTTGCCACAGATTCAGTGGTCAGGGGAAAAAAGGGTTGTTAATGGTTACACAGCTAGAGCAGGTTTTTACTGGAAATATCCCATCGGTTTCGTTCGAATTTTTTCCGCCCAAAACCGAGGAAATGGAAAAAAAACTGTGGGAAGCCATAGTGCAGTTGGAAAAGCTGAGGCCCGGCTTTGTTTCTGTGACCTATGGGGCAGGGGGCAGCACCCGTGAGCGTACCCACCATACCGTAAAACGCATGGTGCAGGAAACCAGCCTCAAGCCCGCTGCCCATCTTACCTGTGTTGCGGCCAGCCGGCAGGAAGTTGATGAGGTGGCCAGTTCCTATTGGCAGGCAGGTGTGCGCCATATAGTTGCCTTGCGTGGTGACCCGCCAAACGGCGCTGCCGGTTACACGCCGCACCCCGATGGCTACCAATATTCATGTGAGCTGGTAGCCGGGCTTAAAAAAATTGCCGATTTTGAAATAACTGTTGCCGCCTTTCCGGAAAAACACCCGGACTCGGTAAGTTTTGAAGCCGATATAGAGTATTTGAAAAAGAAAATAGATGCCGGGGCAACACGCGCCATCACCCAGTATTTTTTCGATGTCGAGAATTATTTCCGCTATATGGAACGGGTGCGGGGGGCAGGCATAACCATTCCGGTAGTGCCGGGTATACTGCCGGTGGGTAATGTGGCGCAGGTGAAAAAATTCAGCGCCATGTGCGGTGCGAGCGTTCCTGCCTGGCTGGATAAATTATTCGAAGGCTTGGATAACGACCCTATCACACGCAACCTTGTGGCTGTAACGGTAGCCAGTGAACAGTGTCGCAGGCTTATGGAGTTTGGTTGCGAGCATTTGCATTTCTACACGCTTAACCGTGCCGATCTCACCGCTGCCATATGCCGGCTATTGGGGATAAAGGGGCAGTAAAAAATCGGGAAATTTAGCTTCCCCTTTTTTTAAATGAGTTTACGTTATACTATCTCTTGAAGAAATCCAGTATGCCGCCAGAACCCTTTTTCCCATCAGCACTAGCTTCTTTATTATTTTGCCCAAAAACTTTGTAAGCAGTTGGTAATGGTTCAGGTAATTCTCCCAAATGCTCCACTCCACATTTATCGTCAGCAACTGCCTTGCCGATTTTGTTATATGCAGTAACTTGTGGACCACCTGATGTAATTAATTTAGCGACTGCTCCGCCAAAGAACAGGCCAGCAACCCCAGTGACAGCCTGCGATTGAGCGCCACCCTTTAAAGCGCTATCTTCTAACGGCTCCAGCTTGGCTGCGGCCATTATCCGCTTGGCAAGAGCATCTTTATCTGGGCAGCTTTCGTCTGCTTGGGGCGCCGCTGGGGCACTTGCTGCTGCCGCTGGCGCACTTGCTGCTGCTGCGGGTTCTGCCGCTTTTGGCGCTTCTGCCGGTGCACTAGCTGCTGATGCTGGTCTTTCTGCTACTGCTTCTGCTGTATCGGCCATGATATTCTCCTTATAAGTGATAATATGGTATAAATTTAGTTGCTAATTAGATTCCTAGTTTGCGGATAATGCAACCGGAAAATTGATATCATTAATAACAGTGGGGATTATTAATATCAATTAATTATTGGGCAGTTTTTATGAAGTTTTTGTGACAGCGCAATGCGAACCATGCCAGAAAACCACCATTTTTTGGCATAGTATAGCTATATAAATCAAGATGATAACCATGGTAAGAAATAGTGCTATAACTTAGTGCACACGTTCGAGCTTTATCACCACACGCTCGTTCTTTTCCCGGTTGGCGACTATGCCATTACCGTTCATGTCCAGGTTAGGCACTTTGGGCTGGGAATCGGCCATGCCTACGGCCTTGATGTCCTGTGGTTTTATGCCATTTTCAATAAACACCCTTACCATGCGGGCGGCGCGGGCGCTGGATAGCTCCCAGTTGGTGGGGTAGAGGCCGCTCTGGGGCGTGGCGTCGCTGGTATGGCCTTCGACCACTATGCGGTAATCAATGAAATCAATGGTTTTGAGCGATTTTATAATTTCAACTATCAGCGGTATCTTTTCTTTGTTCAGTTCGGCAATAAAGGGCTGGAAAAAAGTGGCGCTGGACATTTCCATCTGGATGGCATCATTATTATGTTCTATGGTGATCTCGCGGAATGATTTGTTGTTTTCCACTACGCCCTGTAGCTGGCGGATAACACCATCGAAAGGGGTGACGAGGTCAACAGTGCCGAATTTCCCGCCCATGCCGCTGCTTAACATTGAAATTCGTTCCTTGCGCGGTTCTGATACCGATACGAAGATAATGAAAAAGCACATGAGCAGGGTTATCATATCGGCGTAGCTCATCAGCCATGAATCAACATTTTCTTCAGGGAATATTTTGCGTGGAGGGATCATGGCTGCTCTTTTCCTTCCAGGTCAGATTTTTTAAGATAATCGTCAAGGTTGAAATGCTGTGATGGGTCAAGGAAACTGTTGAGTTTATCCTGCATGAAACGCGGGTTCTGTTTTTCCGAAAGCAGCACCAGACCTTCGGTCATCATATAGTTGCGAAAGCGCATTACATCTTCCTTCTGCATCAGCTTATCGGCAGCAGGCAGGCAGAACAGGCGGGCCACGATAATGCCATAAAGTGTGGCCAGAAGGGCAACGGCAAGCCCAAGCCCGATACGTGACATATCGCCCTGTATATTCTGGAGCATTATGACCATCCCCACCAGTGTACCAACCATCCCGAAAGCCGGTGCGGTGGAGGCCATGTTCTTAAGCACTATAACCGGCGATATGCTGCGTTCAAATTCAGCTTCAACGGCGGTGTTCATCATTTTGCGGATATTTTCCGGGTCGTAGCCGGTAATAACCAGGTCAATACCATAGCGCAGGAGTGGTTCGCGTATTTTGGCGCCAACTTCACCTTCCAGCCCGGCAAAGCCTTTGGCCTGCACCAGATATGCCCATTTTATAAGGCGCATTATCTCGGCATTAAGCCCCTCACGGGTGGCTTTGGGCTTTTTTATCATATGCAGGATCGCCTCAAAAGCCAGAATAACCGAATTGGCATTGTAGCTCATAAAAGCGTTGGCAATCGTGCCGCCAATAACAATCAGGAAGCCTTCAACGCTGATGAAGGACAGGTAGTTGTCGGTGCCATGCATTATGGCGCCAATGACCAGCGCGAAGCCGAAAAAGGTGCCGGCAACGGTGGCAAGGGACATTGATTTTACAACTTGTTTCATAACGCGCGATGAATTGATTATTAGATGATTGGATGATTAAATTTTTTCTGCTATATCTGTTTTTTTAATTATCCAGTCATCTAGTAATCTAATCATCTTTCGTTAACAAACTGCCAACAAAACACTAAGAAACCGTTTCTTTATGATGAAAAAGCCAGCATTTATGCCAAAAATTGGTATTACCCTCGATTATGAAGACACTCCTACCTACTCAAAAAAGCCGTGGTATGCCCTGCGTGAAAATTATTGTTCGGCAGTGAGTTCTTTGGGAGCTTTGCCGTTACCGTTGCCGCATGAGGTTGATAAAGCAGAGCAATATCTTAACCTTATAGATGGGCTTATAATAACTGGCGGGGCCTTTGACGTTTCTCCGGAACTTTATGGTGTTAATGAAAAGCACGATACGGTAATAACCAAAGATAAACGCACAAAATTTGAATTTGCGATGACGCGGGGGGCAATTGAACGCAAAATTCCAATTCTGGGAATTTGTGGTGGTGAACAACTACTCAATGTGGTGCTTGGCGGAACGCTGATACAGCATATTCCAGACAGCATAAAAAATGCGCTTGAACATGAACAGAAAAATCCGCGCGATGAGCCGGGGCATGTCGTAAAAATAGCCACCGGAAGTTTGCTCGCCCAAATTGTTGGCGTTAGTGAAATGAATGTTAACACCGCCCACCATCAGGCCATAGACAGGCCAGCGCCGGGAACCGTGGTGAATGCAACCGCCAGCGATGGAGTAATAGAAGGCCTCGAACTCCCATCACACCCATTCTGCCTTGGTGTGCAGTGGCACCCGGAATATCATGTCGATGCTGGAGATACAAAAATTTTTGCGGAATTTTTAAAAGCTTGTGCGACTTATCGTCATTCCCGCGAAGGCGGGAATCTCTGTAACGTCTAGCACAAGAGGATAAAAGGATTCCCGCCTTCGCGGGAATGACAAGGAAGTACAGGAAAAAAAATGCTAGAGATTCTAAGTTTGGCAGAGTTATTGAAATTTTGGCGTCTCTTATTCTGCGTTTCCATGTCCGTAATTTGCATGTTGTTATTTCAACTATCTTGGCTGCCTATCCTTTTAGGATTTATAGTTGGTACTTTTTGGGAATTAACTAACAAAAAGAAAAATGAATTTAATGAAAAACGAAACCAATAAAACAACCTCAGAATTTTTTGGTGAACGCCTCGCCAAACGCATCGCCGCGGCAGGGCTGTGTTCGCGTCGGGAAGCTGAGCAGTGGATAGCGGCAGGGCGGGTGAAGGTGAATGGTAAAAAAGTCCTCTCCCCTGCGCTTAATGTCAGCGAAAAAGATGCCGTAGTGGTGGACGGAAAACTGTTGCAGGAAAAAGAACCAACTCGTCTGTGGCTCTACCATAAACCCGCTGGTCTGGTTACTACCCATAAAGACCCGGAAGGGCGCAAAACTGTTTTTGAATCTCTGCCCAAAAACCTGCCGCGGGTGATTTCGGTTGGCCGTCTTGACCTGAATTCAGAAGGTTTGTTGCTTCTTACCAATGATGGTGACCTTGCCCGAAAACTTGAACTTCCGGCAACCGGATGGATACGCCGTTACCGTGTGCGCGCTTACGGCGGTATTACGCCGTCAATGCTGGAAGGTATGAAAAAAGGCGTTACGGTGGATGGGATTGGTTACGGTAGTGTTGATGTGGTATTGGATAGCCAGAAGGGGAACAATAGCTGGCTAACGGTCAGTTTGCGTGAAGGGAAAAACCGTGAGATACGCAAAATATTTGAACATTATGGGTGTAGTGTGAACCGCCTGCTCCGCCTTTCTTACGGCCCGTTCCAACTGGGCAGCCTTGCTAAAGGTGAAGTGAAGGAAGTGACTGGGAAGGTACTAAATTCTTTTATAGGCGTAAATCGTAAGACGTAAAACGTTTTACGTCATGCGCTTAACGAGGTTAAAATGCGAATAGTTGCAGGCAAACACAAAGGTCGGAAAATAGAATTGCTCAAGGATAATGGCGGTATCATTCGCCCTACCTCGGAATTTGCGCGGGAAGCCATTTTTAATATTCTCAGCCACAGGAAGGACGGGCGTGGGTTTGTTGGTAAAAATGTGCTGGATGCGTTCTGCGGTACTGGTGCTTTTGGACTTGAAGCATTATCCAGGGGGGCGGCACACGTAACCTTTATTGATAATTCACGTGAGGCTCTAACCAGCGCGCGCCATAATGCGCAGCGGATGAATGAGCTGGGCAATGTAGATTTTCTACAAACAAATGCGACAAAAATCGGGATGGCACGGAAAAAATATTCCCTCATATTTATCGATCCTCCCTATTTTGATAATTTAATTCCGCCAACCCTGTTGGCTTTGCATAATTTTGGCTGGACAGAAGATGATGCCCTGCTGGTAATTGAGCACGACAGCAAAGAAACCGTGGAAATTCCCGCGATGTTTGAAGTCATCGACCAGCGCAGATATGGCAGGGCGATGATCGAGCTGTTGATACCTGTTTAGTTGGTATAGTTTGATCCGGGCGCGGTTTCTCAGTTTACTATCAACTGGATTTTTGTAGTGAGTGCTTTTTTAGTACGAAGTCAACTTTATTATTGCAACTATTCATATTTTATGTATTTATTCAATCAATTATTAATTGCATTATATAATTCATTGGATATTCATAAATGGCATCAGATATTGCAGATAATACCGAAGCATTTGTCCTTCCTCAGGTCATGAATATTGAAACTATTGAAGATGTTATCACTAAATTAAAAACAGAATTGCTCCAGCGCCGTAAGGTTATGGTGCTGGATGCCTCTAAGGTGGAGAACATCACAACCGTTGGTTTGCAGTGCATAGTGGCACTGGACAAAACCTTGTCGGCTGTTGGCTCAGCTTTTTTTATCAAAGATGAGAGTGACTCCTTTACCGCTGCTTTCACGGATGCTGGTTTGGGGAACCTAATAAGTGGGAGAAAATATAATGGCTAAAAAAGTTCTGACCGTAGATGATTCCAAAAGCATGCGCGAAATGGTGGCGTTTACACTTAAAAGTGCCGGTTACGAGGTGGTGGAAGCAGAAGATGGGAATGCTGCTCTTGCGGCAATTGCTGGGTTGAAGGTAGATGCTGTTATCACTGATCTGAACATGCCGAACATGAATGGGTTTGAGTTGATCCGTAGTTTGCGGGCTGACCCTGTTTATAAATTCACCCCTATATTGATGCTAACAACCGAGGGCGACTCCGCGAAAAAAGAGGAGGGAAAATCCTCCGGCGCAACTGGTTGGATAGTAAAACCTTTTAATCCGGAAAAACTGATTGAAGTTATAAAGAGGGTATGCCCGTGACGGTATCTCTGGACCAATTCAAGAAGACTTATATTACCGAATGTTTCGAACTGCTCGGTGATATGGAGTCACTGCTTCTTGGCCTGGATATTGAAGCGGCTGATGTAGAGCAGCTGAATGCTATTTTCCGTTGCGCGCACTCGATAAAAGGTGGGGCCGGTGCATTCGGGCTTGATTATATCATGAATTTTACCCATGTGCTGGAGGCGCTTCTTGATTCGATGCGGGCGGGGGCGGTTAAACCATCGAAAATGGTGGTGGATATGCTGCTTAAATCTGTGGATATAGTAACCCAGATGGTGAGGGCAGCGCAGGATAATGTTGCGCCTCCTGATGGTCTGGGAGCAGAACTGCTTGCGCAGCTTAAGGAAGTTTCATCCGGCTCAGATGATGGTAAGGCGGGAGGAGTTGGGCAACAGGCAGTAATGAAAAAAGAAGCTGCTGCGGAAGAACACTGCTGGCAGATAAATTTTGCCCCGCATGAGACACTGCTTGCCACCGGCAATGAACCGCTGTTGATTTTGCGGGAGCTGGCACGCCTTGGAAAAACTGAGGTTACAGCCTTTACCCACCGGGTGCCGCCACTGGAAGAATTAAATCCTACCTGTTGCTATATCGGATGGTCTATAAACCTGCATACTGCCAGTCCGGAAACTGTAATCAGGGAGGTGTTCGAGTTTGTAGCGGATCATTGCGATCTGGCGATTATCAGGGAAGAAAAATCTTCCGATAATCAGGAAATAGTAGAGGTCCGTCCCAATGCAATTAAGTTAGCCGCAGATGATAACGGCGCGAAGGTTGTGCAGGCTACATCTATCCGTGTCGATCTGGAAAAGGTGGACAGGCTGGTCAATATGGTAGGTGATCTGGTTATTACCGAGGCGATGCTGAAAGCGCAAAGCCGTGATTTTGTCGGGGGGCAGTATCTGGGGTTGCTGCGGGGGATAGATGAACTGTCGCAACATACCCGCGAGTTGCAGGAAGCGGTAATGGCGGTGCGGATGCAGCCGGTGAAATCAATTTTTTCACGGATGCCAAGGATTGTCCGTGATACATCGGCGCAGCTGGGCAAAGAGATACGGCTGGTAACATCCGGTGAAAACACTGAAGTCGATAAAACTGTTATTGAACAGTTGGGAGATCCGCTGACCCATATGATACGCAATTCGGTTGACCACGGCATTGAAAGCCCGCAGGTACGGCTTGCTGCCGGAAAGCCGGAAGAGGGGACTATTTACCTTTCGGCGGACCATCGGGGTGGGCGGATTGTAATTGAAATAAGGGATGATGGGGCGGGGATTAACCGTGCCAAGGTTCTTGCCAAGGCCAAGGAAAAAGGGCTTGTTGCGGCAGATGCCACTCCCAGCGATGAGGAGTGCGATAACCTGATTTTTCTTCCCGGATTTTCTACTGCCGATACCGTATCCAATATCTCCGGCCGTGGTGTCGGGATGGATGTGGTAAGGCGGAATATCCAAAGCCTTGGCGGGACAGTGCGGGTTACCACCAGCCTTGGCAAGGGTTCGTTATTTACTGTTTCCCTGCCACTTACGCTGGCCATTCTGGATGGGATGATAGTGCGTGTGGGCACAGAAAATTATATCATCCCTATAGCTAATATCATTGAGACCATGCGTCCGAGACCGGAAAATGTGAAGCGGGTGGAAGGGCATAACGACGTAATAAATGTGCGTGGTGATTTTATCCCGGTTATCTACCTGTTTGAGATTTTCAATATAAGCGGAGCTGAGCGTGACCCTAGCAAAGCCCTTATTGTACTGGTGGAAAGCGGTCAGAAGAAACTGGGAGTGGTAGTTGACGAACTTATTGGTCAGCAGCAGGTAGTCATAAAGAGTCTTGAGTCTAATTCCAATCCGGTTTCCGGGGTTTCCGGCGCAACCATACTGGGTGATGGCAGGGTTTCGCTTATATTGGATATTGCAGGACTTAAGCCACAACCAAATGATCAACTTAAAGCAGCGTAGATAATTTCAGGGAGGAATTTATGGCAGATAATTTTGATGGTGGTGTTGAAAAAGAGAACGCAGCTCAGAAATCAACATCGCGGCAGTTCCTAACCTTTACCGTGGATGGCGAGGAATACGGAGTTGATATAATGACAGTGCGTGAGATCAAAGGATGGACTGAAACTACGAGATTGCCTAATTCCCAGGAATTTATGCGTGGGGTTATGAATTTGCGTGGTTTGATTATTCCCATTTTTGATTTGCGCACACGCTTTCACCGTGGGGTAACGGAAGCAACGGCAAAGCATGTGGTGATTATTCTGGCAATGGCCAGCCGTAATATAGGCATCCTGGTGGATACGGTTTCTGACATTCTTAATGCCAATTCCGAGCAGATAAAACCAGCTCCTGAAACTGAGATGCAGGATAAAGCAGATTATATCAGCGGCCTTATTTCATTGGATAACAGAATGGTTGTGCTTCTGGATGTGGAGCACCTGTTTGAAGCACATCATATAGACAAAGCAGTTACATCCGGTGTTTCCACTACAAACGACAGCATAGCAGCATAGCAATTAATTTATAAGGAGAAATAATATGTTTAAATCTGATACCAAAGAAATAAAGGCAAAACTTGCTGCGCTGGATAAATCACAGGCAGTAATAGAATTTTCTACAGATGGTACAATCATCACTGCCAACGATAATTTTCTGGGTACCCTCGGCTATAGCCTGGACGAAATTAAAGGCAAGCACCATAGTATGTTTGTTGATGCCGCTTATCGGAATAGTGGTGAATACCAGCAGTTCTGGAACAATCTGAAAAGTGGGCAGTTCCAGGCTGGTGAGTACAAGCGTATTGGTAAAGGGGGGAAGGAAGTTTGGATACAGGCTTCTTATAATCCGCTGATTGATGAAAGAGGCAGGGCATATAAGGTGGTAAAATATGCTACCGATATCACAAAACAGAAACTTGAAAGCATAAATGGTGCCAGGCTTAAGCTGGCGTTGGATACATGCACCTCTAATGTCATGATGGCTGATGCTAATTTTAATATCTGCTATTTGAATGGTTCGGTAATTTCTTTCCTTAGTGAAGCAGAAAAAGATATCCAGAAAGAGCTTTCTAATTTCAGGGTTGAGGGGCTGGTCGGTAAGAATATTGACATATTCCACAAGAATCCGGCACACCAGCGCAACATGCTGGAGAAGCTGTCAGGTACTTATAAAACATCAATACAGGTTGGCGGGCGTTCTTTCAACTTGGTGGCAAACCCTATCTTTAGTGCTACGAATGAACGCCTTGGCACGGTGGTAGAATGGCTGGACGGTACGGCAGTTGGTCTGACCGATGCCCTCAACCGTTCACAGGCGATAATTGAGTTCCAGATGGATGGTACTATCATTAGTGCTAATAATAATTTCCTGAGTGCGATGGGCTATTCGCTGGACGAAATTAAAGGCAAACACCATAGCATGTTTGTTGATGCTGCTTATAAAGGTAGCGCTGAATATCGTAAATTCTGGGATGACCTGAACCGCGGGGAAGCACAAAGTGGTGAATTCAAGCGTGTAGGCAAAGGTGGGAGGGAGATATGGATCAACGCATCATATAACCCTATCGTTGACCTTAAGGGAAAAATTGTCCGGGTGGTAAAGACCGCTTCCGATGTAACCCAGATGGTGGTAACGCGTACGGAAAACGAACTGGGTATGAACGAGGCAGTGAAAGTCCTTACTGGTATTGCTGCCGGTGACCTGACCCAGAAGATGAACATTGAATATAAAGGTACCTTCTCTGATATTAAAAAGGCGGTGAATTCTACGGTTGACCGTCTCTATGGTATGGTCAAACAGATCATAGATGCTGCGCAATCAGTAAATGCGGCTGCAACCGAAATCGCTTCCGGCAGCACGGACCTTTCGCAGCGTACGGAAGAACAGGCTTCTTCTCTGGAAGAAACCGCAGCTTCCATGGAGCAGATTACTGGAACTGTTAAACAGAACTCGCAAAATGCAACCATGGCTAATGACCTTTCCAACAAGGCCAATGGTGTGGCAAGTGATGGTGGCAGGGTTGTTGGTGAGGCAGTTGTGGCGATGTCCAGTATTGAAAAATCATCCCAGAAAATTTCTGATATCATTGGTGTAATAGATGAGATTGCCTTCCAGACTAATTTATTGGCGCTTAACGCGGCTGTGGAAGCTGCTAGGGCTGGTGATGCTGGTAAAGGGTTTGCGGTAGTGGCAAGTGAAGTTCGCTCTCTGGCCGGGCGTTCTGCTTCCGCTTCCAAGGAAATAAAAGCTCTTATCAATGAAAGCGCCGGGCAGGTGAAAAATGGTGCGGCATTGGTAAATCAGGCTGGTGAAACCCTGAAAGGTATTGTTGGCTCGGTGCAGCAGGTGGCAGGTATTGTATCCGATATTGCAGCGGCAAGTAAGGAGCAGGCAACAGGTATTGACGAAATAAATACCGCCATAACCCAGATGGATTAAGTAACCCAGCAAAATGCCGCACTTGGGGAAGAAAATACGGCGGCAGCCCAGTCTATGGTTGAACAGGCTAGGGAACTGGAAAAACTGATGAGCTTCTTTAAGATTAATGAGGGGGAAGCTAGTGAGGAACATATTTACCATGAAACCAAGCCAAAACTTGCGGCAGTCAATGAGAAGGTTGTGCAAAAGAAGGCCGGGGCGAACGTAGTTGGAATCAAGAATGCTGCCCGTCCTGCTGCAAAGCCAGCTAAGGCAGTGGGCGATAAATCTAGTTATTCTTCTGACTGGAAAGAATTTTAGTAGTGTCAGGCGGATAAGCTATGCAACAAAACTTAAAGCAAGATGATGACCGGGAGTTTGCCTTCAGCGACAAGGATTTTTCTTTCCTTGACGGGCTGGTTAATAAACGTACCGGCATCATGA
Source organism: uncultured Rickettsiales bacterium (assembly GCA_964624555.1). Classification (GTDB taxonomy): domain Bacteria; phylum Pseudomonadota; class Alphaproteobacteria; order Rickettsiales; family SXRF01; genus SXRF01. Next base: position 20,763 of record CAZUXB010000011.1, read on the forward strand.
TGAATAATAACAAAAAAAACATGGTTTATTCACGTCTGGCGCGGCGCTTGCGGGCTCTCAACATGAAAACTTTTGCCCAGTACTGTGAATTTATAGAGAGTGAAAGGGGTGACAGTGAGATTGGCAATCTGGTTAATGCCATAACCACCAACCTGACCAGTTTTTTTCGCGAAGGACATCATTTTGATCATCTGCGCGATACAGTGCTAATGCCTATATTAAAATCAAATCCAGCACCCAAGAAACTGCGCATATGGTCGGCAGGATGTTCAGCAGGGATGGAAGCTTATTCAATTGCCATGACCATTAAATCGGTTTTTAAGGATCTGGCAGCGTGGGACGCGCGTATCCTTGCCACTGACATTGATACCAATATGCTGGATATCGGCAGAAGGGGCCAGTACAGCATTGAGCAATTAGAAAAAATCCCCGATGCCTATCATTCTTACCTGGAAGAAACAGAAGATGAAGAACATATAATAATGAAAGATTTCCTTAGGGAACTGGTTGCCTTCAAACAGCTTAACCTGCTTGAAGAGTGGCCTATGTCCGGGTTGTTTGATGCGGTATTCTGCCGCAATGTGGTTATCTATTTTGACAAACCAACGCAAATGAAACTTTTTAACCGGATAGCAGATTATATCAAGCCGGATGGCTGGTTATATATCGGCCATTCGGAGAATCTCCATAAGGTTTGCGACCGTTTTGCGCCGATTGGCAACACCATATACAGGAAGATTAAATAATGAATATTCCCAACCAGAAAAACCGTCAGGTACAGAATCGTGTAGAGCCGCCAATAAGCAGTTATTTCAGCGGTGTTAAACGTTATTATGATGCGAAAGAAAAGATAAATGTAATTAAGATATTTGCTGGTGATTACTATGTTTCCAAGTCTGCGGATGAAATGATCTCAACAATACTTGGCTCCTGTGTGGCAGCTTGTATCCGTGATCCCTACGCCAGTGTTGGTGGGATGAACCATTTTTTACTGCCTGGTGATGGCAATATGGATAGTACCAACAGCGATGCCGCACGCTATGGTGTATTTGCCATGGAAAGCCTGATAAACGGGATCATGAAAGAGGGCGGGCGGAAGGACAGGTTGGAAATAAAAGTTTTCGGTGGTGGGAATGTTACCAGTAATACCGCACGTATCGGCAGTAAGAATGCGCAGTTCATCCGTGATTTTTTACACAAGGAAGGATTCTCGAAATTTTCTGAGGATCTGGAGGGCAATAGCCCGCGCCGTGTTCATTATTACCCTGTCAGCGGCAAGGTGATGGTTAGGTTGTTACGCCGCGCTGAGGATATGGTGGTGGTAGAAGAAGAAGCAACCTATAAAAAAGAAATCATCAGCCATCCAATTGGAGGTGAAGTTGAGTTGTTCTAGTGTGAGTACAGTATGAAACCTATCACCGTACTTATCGTTGATGATTCGGCTTTTATACGCCAGATGCTCATGGAAATGTTATCTTCCGACAAGGAGATCAAGGTCATAGGTATGGCCTCTGATCCGTTTGAAGCCAGGGAAAAAATAAAAGAACTTAATCCCGATGTGCTTACGCTTGATGTTGAAATGCCCAAAATGGACGGGCTGACTTTCTTAGAAAAAATCATGAGCCTGCGCCCGATGCCTGTCATCATGGTTTCGACATTAAGCGGCAAGGGCACGGATGTTGCCATTCGTGCCTTGCAGATAGGTGCTGTGGAATGTATAGCAAAACCTGTGGAAACTACGCCAGAAGGGCTGGAAAAATTCTCGCTGGAATTATGTACCACGGTGAAGAACGCTGCAGCTGCCCGTTCCAATATTGCTAATACACGCAGCAAAAGGCATGAGCGTCCACTGACCCAGATTGCAGCAAGGCGTATTTCTCCGAAGGCGCCAAAACTTATTGCTATTGGCGCATCAACTGGCGGTGTTGAAACCATTTCGGAAATTCTACCATATTTACCGTGTAACTGCCCGCCGATAGTCATAACCCAACATATGCCCCCGGTATTTACGGCAAGTTTTGCCAGGCGGATTTCTTCTTTATGCCAGTTCCCGGTTTATGAGGCGGCGGATGGCATGATATTAAAGGCTGGTATGGCCTGTATCGCTGCCGGAGGTACGCAACTGAAAATAGTGCAGCGGGCAGGAGGGCTTGTCTGTAAGGTGACTGACGACAAGCCGGTCAATAACCATAAGCCATCTGTTGATTTTACTTTCGATTCGATTGTCGAAGCGGTTGGTGCCGATACTCTGGCTATTATTCTGACCGGGATGGGCAAAGACGGAGCCGAGGGATTGCTTAGATTACGTAAAGCCGGAGCTTATACTATTGGCCAGAATGAGGCAACCTGCGTTGTATATGGAATGCCACAGGCAGCCTTTAATATAGGAGCGGTTATTGAAGTTCTGCCTCTTCCTGCTATTTCTGATGCCATTATCAGGAAGTGCTTCATATAAATATATTTTATTGCCAGAACAAATGATGTTGCTAAGTTCAGCAGATGTTCCCTCTTTCCAGAAACAAACAAGCTATTGCATATATGCTTGGGGCGATGTTTTGCCTTTCATCGATGAATGTTGCCCTGCGCATCCTGTCCGGGGCTGATGGTTTGCATCCAACGCAGATTGTAGTACTCCGGCATATTTGCAGTATTATCATTGTCCTGTTCTGGGCATCTTTCCTGCGGATGAAAATTTCAAATTTTTATAGTAAGCGCCTGTCGGGGCATTTCTGGCGGGCAACTTTTGGTGTCTGCGCCATGGAGATGTGGTTCTATTCAATATCAATTATGCCCATTACAATTGTTACCGCACTTTCCTTTAGCACGCCGATATTTTCTACTATCCTGGCGATAATTTTTCTGGGCGAAAAGGCAGGTATCCGCCGTTGGAGCGCGATTTTAAGCGGGTTTATTGGTGTGCTTATTATTTTGCGGCCTGATGTAAGTGGTATCAGCAGTTCCGGGTGGATTGTAATTGGTTCATCGCTACTTATGGCCGGTTCCGGGGTTATGGTAAAAAGCCTTACCAGCAGCGAGGCACCGGAAACTATCGTGTTTTATATGTCGTTTTTTATGCTGATATGGTCTATTCCGCTGGCGGTTCCTTACTGGCATCATTTCACGATACCACAGCTGGGAATGGCTTTTATAATAGCCCTCTGTTCTACGGCAGCCCATCTATTTATGGCGCGGGCATTCATGCGTGCCGAGCTGGTGAAGTTGGTACCACTTGATTTTACCCGCCTGATATTTACAGCAATACTTGCCTATATATTCTTCGGTGAAACCATAGACAGTCAGACTATATGCGGTTCAGCGGTGATAGTTACCAGTGCGGTTTACATAGCGCACAGGGAAGCAAAACTGAAGAAGGTTATTTCTCAAGAATAGTAAGGTCAGCTTCAACTTTTCCGGTCAGTACATCGCTGGCCAGTTTGTAATCCAACTCTTTCTCCCATTTTGCTATAACAATCGCAGCTATACCGTTACCAATAAGGTTAACTATTGCACGGCCAGTAGACATGAAGCGGTCAATGGCAAAGAGAAGGGCAAGGCCCACGGTTAGCTTTTCTGGTGGGACAATATTCATGGAAGCAAGCGTTGCCGCCAGTACTAAGAAGGCGCTACCAGTGACCCCTGCCGCACCTTTTGAGGTTATCAGAAGCACACCGAGCAGGGTGCATTCCTGCCAGAAAGTAATAGGAGTATCGGTTGCGTATGTTACGAACAGTCCGCCCATAATGAAATAGAGAGAGGAGCCATCAAGGTTGAAGGAATAGCCTGCAGGGATGGTAAGTCCTACTACTTTTTTTGAACATCCCATAGCGGCGAGTTTTTCCATCATACGCGGCAGTACAGTTTCTGATGATGATGTGCCGAGAACAATGAATAGTTCTTCACGGATATATGAAATGAATTGAAAGGTGCTTAGTTTGCAATAAAAGCGCATAATCGGTGCCAGCACCAATAATATGAACATCACGCAGGTTGCATAGAATAATAGCAGCAGTTCGCTGAGCTCAACCAGTGAATAAAGGCCGAACTTACCTATGGTATAGGACATAGCGCCGAATGCACCAATAGGTGCCAGCTTAGTTACGATATCCACCATTTTGAACAATACATGGGAAAAATCATCAACCATAGCATGGGTTCTTTTCCCGCCTTCCCCAAGTTTAGCCAGTGACAATGCGAATAATATGGCCAGAAGAAGAACCTGTAATATTTCACCATCAGAGAAAGCGCTGACAAAAGTGTGGGGTATTATATTCATGAGGAAATCAATGGTGCCGGAAAGATGGGCACCTTCAATTTTTTTACTCACATCGCTGGCTACCGGTGCCGCGTGAATATGCATACCATTGCCTGGCTCAAATAAGCTGACTACCACCCAGCCGATGACAAGGGCTAAGGTAGTTATAATTTCAAACCAGAGTATTGCCTTTGCCCCCACCCGGCCAACCTGTTTAACATCTCCCATACCAGCAATACCGCTTACAATTGTGCAGAATATTATTGGTGCAATAAGCATTTTTATGAGGTTGATGAAGGCGTCACCCAGAGGCTTCATTTTTTCAGCAAGGCCGGGAAGGCATTTGCCAGCGGTATCAAACCCGGAGTAACAGGTTTCTGCTATTTCTTTACCAGCATTAGGTAGGCCAGCCTTTATTACCTGGACGCTAGGATACATTGCTCCCATAGCTACTCCAAGGAAAATAGCAAACAATACTTGAAGGAGAAGGGATTTATAGAATGGTTTTTCTGGTTTTTTTTCTGGGAGTTTTCTTGAAACTTTAGGAGCGATAGTTGAATTCATGATACCTTCCGTGAGTATTCTCTATATAGTTTTTGCACCAGGGAAGTAGCATTTAAGCCAAAATCTGGCAAATGACCAGCAAAAACTATGCTGCACTGCGGCATGCAATATAGGCTAATACTAACTTAGCTTAAGTGCCAGAGCATAAATTTCCTTGCGTGGCCTGCCGGTTTGTTCGGCCATAATAGCGGCCGTTTCCTTTACTGAGTGCGATTTTAATAACGTAATAAGTTGTGCCTCGATGTTCTGGTTTGTATCTTTTTCTTTCTCCTGCGGCGGAGAAATAACAATAACTATTTCGCCTTTCGGTGCGCCGTTCTGCTTTATATAAGCCAGTAATTCCGAAAGTTTGCCCCTCCTGCTTTCCTCATATATTTTGGTAATCTCACGCACAATTGCGGCCTGCCTGTCCGATAAACTATCCTGTAAAGCTTCCAGTGATTCTTCCAGGCGGCGTGCTGATTCAAAAAATACCAGTGTCGCTGGTATTGCCGCTAAACTCGCGATATATTTTTTTAGGGCTTCAGGTTTAGCAGGTAAAAATCCTCCAAAAAAGAATTTGTCAGTAGGAAGCCCAGAGAGGCAAAGGGCGCTAAGTACGCTGGAAGCGCCGGGAATTGCCGTAACATAGATATTTTTCTCCAAAGCTTCGTGAACCAGCTTATAACCAGGGTCAGAGACAAGCGGGGTTCCGGCATCAGAAATAAGGGCAACACGTTTACCGGAAGCGATGGCAGAAAATATTTCCGGGCGGCGTTCGCTGGCATTATGGTCATTATAGGATAATAGCGGTTTTTTGATGCCATAATGAGAGAGCAGGATACCGCTTACGCGGGTATCCTCACAGGCTATCAAATCCACCATCTTCAATATATCCAAAGCCCGTAGGGTGATATCTGCAATATTCCCGATTGGTGTGGCAACAATATAAAGACCAACAGGATTTATCTGGTTTTTTTCTGTAGGCATATGATTTCCTTATGGTTATAGCTGGTTAATCCTATAATTGCTTAACCAGCTATGAAAATCGCAAGCCGAAAGCGCAATATTGGCTTCGCCGACCTTCGGTTCCGCGCCGTAGGCAGCGTCAAAATGCTGAAAGCATTTTGTTAGTTAACTATATTTTGTTACAATGCACCATTTATCGGTAATATTTCAATAAATAACTGTTGGTATCTGTCTGGTATATGATTAAAATAAGCGGTCTATGAAGAAAAAAGCTTTCCAGAATTCAAAAATCCATGCCAGCCTAAAGCATACGGAACTTGCCCAAAGACTAGCCGAAATTGGAGGGGCGGCGCCAGAAAATAAAGAAAAAATACTGGAAGCCTGCCGTAGCTGGCTTACGGATAGGCGGGAACTGCTGAAAGAAGAATTTATAAGCACCGGGAAGGTTACGTCATTACTTACCAACCAGACAAGGCTGATTGATAGCCTGCTTTCTGTACTTTATTCGCATATAACCGGAGCGGGTGATAAAGTTGCACTGGTCGCGGTTGGTGGTTATGGGCGTGGAGAAATGTTCCCGTACTCGGATATTGACCTGTTGTTTCTTTATGACCAGGAAGATGAAGCCGCAGCAGCAAATACAGTTGAATTCCTGCTTTACATATTATGGGACCTTGGTTTTAAGGTCGGGCAGGCGCACCGTACTATAGAAGAAGCACTGGAATTAGCTAAAAACGATATAACAATACTTACCAACCTGCTGGATGCACGTCAGGTAGTTGGTGATAAATCGTTGTTTGAAAAATTCAGCAAGCGTTTAAATAAAGAAATTGTACATGTGAAAGTTGCTGAGTTTATTGAGGCAAAGCTTGCTGAACGTGATGCACGGCACTTACGTTTTGGGGATTCCCGCTACATGCTGGAGCCGAATGTCAAGGAAGGAAAAGGTGGGCTGCGCGATGCCCATACACTGTGGTGGCTGGCAAAGGTGGCTTATTCGTTATCAAGTAATAATGAGCTGGTGGAAAAGGGGCTGGTAAGCCGTGAAGAATATAGGGCATTTGAGCAGGCGCGGATATTTCTATGTAAGGTGCGGGCGCATTTGCATTACATAGCTGGCAGGCCGGAAGAACGCCTGACCTTTGATTACCAGCACAGGCTTGCTGTGGCTATGGGGTTTGCCCATCCCTCAATAAACCGATCAATTGAACGCTTCATGCGCCGCTATTTTGGTGCAGTGCGTACCATAGGCAGCAGCACCAGAGTCTTTTGTGCCTTGCTGGAAGATAGCAAAAAACGCAAGCCACGCCGTTCTTTGGCGGGTTTATGGTATATGAAATGGAATTTAAGCGGGTTCAGGATTGATGGGGAGCGCCTGAATGTGCGTAGTGATAATATATTTGAAAAATCCCCTATTTTGATGATCGAGCTATTCCGTATCGCGCAATTGCACGATTTGCAGATACATCCCCATGCGTTTAAGGTAATATCGCATAATTTACACCTTATCGATCACACGCTTCAGCATGACCCGAAAGCAAACTCACTGTTCCTGGAGATACTACTCAGCGAAAAAGGGGCCGAATATACCCTGCGCAGGATGAGTGAGTCAGGTGTTCTTGGGCGTTTTATCCGTGATTTCGGGCGCATCATCGGGCAGACGCAGTTTAACATGTACCATGTCTATACAGTGGATGAACATACGCTGGTTGCTATTGGCATATTGCACAATATAGCGGCTGGAAAATTCAAGGATGAACTGCCGCTCGCCAGCGATATAATCAACCGCATCCGTCTAAAGAGAGTGCTTTATATCGCTTTGTTCTGCCATGATATTGCTAAAGGAAGGGGGCATGACCATTCTGAGCTTGGGGAGAAAATTGCGACACGGTTAGCGCAGAGGCTTGGTTTATCGAGCGATGAAGTACAGGCAGTGGGATGGCTGGTGCGTAACCATTTATTATTTACCAGCGTTGCCACCAAGCGTGATTTTAATGATCCAAAAACTATCCAGGATTTTGTGGCGGCGGTGCAATCGCCGGAACGTCTGAAATTATTGCTGGTGATGACTGTCGCCGATATCCGGGCAGTCAGCCCGGTAGCGTGGAATGCGTGGAAAGGTGTGCTGCTGCGTGAACTGTACAGCCGTGCCGAGCAATGTATGGGTACAGGTAAGGTGGAACTGAAACAGCATCATGCCGACAACCTGCGTGATGACCTGCGCAAACTGCTTATTGGCTGGAACGAACAGGAGTTAGAACATTACCTTGAGCAGGGGACGCCAAGTTTCTGGGCCAGCGTTCCGCCGGACCGCCACGCTGCCATTGCCCGGATGGTGCGCCAGTCACAGTCTATTGAAAGGCCGATCCTGCTTGATACCCAGCATAATTATGAGCGTTCGATAACCGAAATAACGGTTTGTACCTTTGACCAGCATGGCCTGTTTTCGATGATAGCGGGAGCAATGTCACTGGCCGGTGCCAATATTATCAACGCCAAAATATTTACCCTTAAGAATAATATTGCGGTGGAGATATTCCAATTACAGAATATGAACGGGGATGTGTTTGACCGTCCTGACCGGCTGGCTAAAATGTCAGTTTATATTGAACAGGTATTGTCAGGAGAACTGGACATAAGCGAAGCCTTTGCCAACCGCTCTTCGCGCTATCTTAAGATGCGGGGCAAGGCTGTGCCGCTTCTGGGGCAGGTTTTAATAGATAATGATGCCAGCAATGTTCACAGCGTTATTGAAATTATCGGGCGGGATCGGGTCGGGTTGTTATATGATCTGACCAAAACCATTGCTGATATGGGTATATCGATAGTAACAGCGCATATTTCCACCTATGGAACCCAGGTGGCGGACGTGTTTTACGTCAAAGATAATTTCGGTATGAAAATTATCCATGAAAGTAAAATAAAACTGATTAAGGAAAGGCTGCTGGCCGTAGTCAGCGTATAGAGGTTCCTAGTTCCTGTTAGCTGAATCACCGCCCTTTTCCATAAATTGCAGGAATGCATTATCAGGCGACATCAATATGGTGGTATCCTTACTGCTTAAGGTTTTTTTATAGGCCTGCATTGAACGGTAAAACTGGAAGAAATCCTGATCGCGGCCAAAGGAATCAGCAAAGATTTTAGTTGCGGTCCCATCGCCTTCACCCCGGGTTATTTCCGATTTTTTCTTGGCTTCAGCGAGTATTATAGTCCGTTCCTTATCGGCCTGCGAGCGTATCTTCTGGGCGTCTTCCGAGCCTCTGGCGCGGAACTCCTTAGCCTCACGTTCGCGCTCGGTCTGCATCCGTTTATAGATACCTTCGCTGTTGGCCGGTGGAAGGTCGGCGCGTTTAATACGGACATCAACTACCTCGATCCCAAAGCCGCCTTTGGTCGAATTGTTTGTGTCACCTTCCGCTTTTGCTCCCATTGCCTGGAGGTTCACAAGGTCACGGATATCAGACATGATCTCTGCGCGTTTTTCCGACAGTACATCAGACAATGGTACGCTGCCCAAAACCTGACGCAGTGATGATTCCAATATGGAGTTCAGGCGGCTACGCATGGTGGTTTCATTCCCAACGGTCTGTTTGAAACGTAACGGGTCGGTGATGCGGTAGCGCACGAAAGCATCCACTATCAGGCGTTTCTGGTCAGACGCTATCACCTCGTTAGGATTGGCATCAAAATCCAGCAGGCGTTTATCATAATATTCAACATTCTGCACAAACGGTGTTTTGAAATTCAGCCCAGCTTCCTGGATAACGCGCACCGGTTTGCCAAATTGCAGGACCAGAGCCTGTTCTGTCTGATTCACGATAAATGCAGAATTTAATAATATAAAAAATGCAACGGCAAATAAAATTCCGCCCACGCTAAAAAACTTCATTATTTTGCCTCCAAATTTTCTAAAATAGCCTGAATCCAGCTTTGTAGTGCTGGTATTTTGTGCTTTGCCACGTCCCAGATAGTTTCTGCTTCTGTTATATAATATTCATGTGCCAATATATTACGCATACCACGAATTTCTGACCATGGTATCAAAGGATATTCTGCTTTCAGTTCATCAGAAACAACTCTGCATGCTTCTCCAATTATAGTTAAATTTCTTTCAATTGCTTCTTGTGTTTTTTCATCCCTATCACCACTGGCTACATAGTTTTTTATTTTAGCACAACAATCCAATATGTGGGCTAAGCGTTGAATATCTCTTGAGTTGTTCATAAATATACAGCCTCATTGATAACCTTATCTTTGATTCTGTGGCTTAATGCCCCTTCGCTGACAACATCTATTTTACTATTTAATAAATCCTCTACTCCTGAATAAAACCCACCAATATCCATTAAATCAGTTTTTGGTAGTCTCTTTACCAAAAAATCCACATCGCTATCCTCCCGGGCTTCACCCCTTGCTACTGATCCAAATACCCGGATATCAGTAACACCATGCTTTTTAGCAAGCTCAAGTATCTGTGGTTTGTATTTGGTACGGAGCTCCTCTAGGGTTATCATTTCTCCTTTACCTCGCTTTGCTTCGGTTTTAATTCAGGTAGTGGCAAATAGGGCAGAACTCCCTGTGAACTTTTACCTTCAACAATTACTTTATTCATGCCTTGTAATATTTCTTCCATGGTTTCCAGATACATGCGTTTTTTGGTTATATCACGCGACTGCCGGAATTCACTATATATGGCCATGAAGCGCGATGCCTCACCCTCGGCACGGGCGATAACTTCCTGCTTGTAACCTTCGGCCTCCAGTATCATTTGCTGGGCCTGCCCACGGGCTTTGGGCAATATATCATTACGGTAGGCTTCAGCCTGGTTGCGGGCAGTCTCCAGATCAGCACGGGCAGTCTGTACGTCACGGAAAGCATCAATAACCTGAGCCGGAGGGTCAGCTTTAAGCAGGTTTACGGTTATAACCTCAATCCCTGATTTATAAGAATCAAGCGTTTCCTGGATAAGTTTTTTGGTATCAAGTTCAACCTGTAGCTTACCTTCGGCGAGAACAGTGGCGATTTTATCCTTGCCGATAACTTCGCGCATTGCACTCTCTGCAACGGCCTTAACAGTATCTTCCGGGTTGCGGACATTGAATAGGAAGCCAGGGGCATCGCTAATTTTCCACTGCACCTCAAAATTCACATCTATGATATTCTCGTCTCCGGTAAGCATTAATCCTTCTTCGGGAATTGAATCACCATTCTTACTGCTCTGATAACTACTACCGGAATGGAAGCCTACCTCCACACGGTTGATGGCGGTGACACGGGGAGTGCGCACAGATTCTATGGGGTAGGGCAGGTGGTAGTTGAGCCCTGAACCGGTGGTGCGGTCATATTGGCCGAAGCGCAATACTACACCCTGCTCGTCAGCTTTTACAAAATAAATACCTGAAGATAGCCAGAGAAGGGCAATTATAGTAAGAACTAAAGCGATACCCTTACCATTATTATCACCGCCGTCAGACAGTATCTGTTTAAGTTTATCCTGGCTTTTGCGAAGCATATCTTCAAGGTCTGGCTTTTGCGGGGAACCGCCAGGGCCTTTGCTGCCACCACTATTGCCACCGCCGCCGCTGGCCGGCGGGCGACCCCATGGCCCCTGATTATTATTATCACCCCATGCCATATTTTATTTCCTTTTAGTTTATCGTCTCAGGCTATATAGAGGCATAATACTGGAAATTTCAAGTTTATATAGTACAAGCTGGTTAAAATCATGATGCAAATCACCAATGAATCAATTTTAAAAATACTATCCAGTGTCATTGACCGTGAGTCAGGCAAGGATGTTGTTGCCTCCGGGCTGATATCGGGCGTGGTGGTAAAAAGTGGCAAGGTCGGGTTTTTAATTACCATCAAGCCCCAGGATAAGGATAAAAAAGCATATCTGCGCGAAGAGTGTGAAAAAGCAGTCATGGCATTGGGCGGGGTAGAATCGGTAACAGCGGTGCTTACCGCCCAGAATGACGGTATGATCGCGCCCAAGCCGGAGTCAGGGTATGCACAGCCGCGGGAGAGGGTGCAGTGGAACCTGACGCCGGTGGAGAATGTGAAAACCATAATCGCTATTGCTTCCGGCAAGGGCGGGGTGGGGAAATCAACCACGGCGGTGAATCTGGCGCTGGCACTTTCCGCTATGGGCAAAAATGTCGGGTTGCTTGATGCTGATATATACGGCCCTTCGATACCGCGTATGCTGGCTCTTTCCGGCCAGCCGCAGATAGTGGATGAAAAGATGGTCCCGCATGAACGCTACGGGATAAAAACCAACTCTATGGGTTTTATTACCGGTGAAGAAGCCGCCATCTTGCGCGGGCCGATGATAAGCAAAACGCTGCACCAGTTGCTACGCCTGACGCGCTGGGCAAGTAAGGAAAAGCCGCTTGATGTGCTGCTGGTTGATATGCCGCCGGGAACCGGGGACATTCACTTAAGCATGGTGCAGCAGGTGCCGCTAACTGGCGCGATAATAGTGACCACACCGCAGGATGTCGCAACCATTGACGCTAAAAAATGCGCCCAGATGTTTCAAAAGACGGGAGTGAAAATCATAGGTGTTATAGAGAATATGAGCTACTTTACCGACAGCAGTGGCAATGAAGTGGCAATATTTGGGGAAGGCGGTGGTAAAAATTTGGCAGATGAATTTGCGGCGCCGCTTTTGGGAAGCGTGCCTATAGATACAAAGCTCCGCGAAGCCAGCGATGCGGGTATGGAGTATAAAGGGATATGCGCCGAGGTTTATAGGGGGATAGCTAATAAATTATAAATTTGTCATCCCGAGCATTTAAGCGAGGGATCTTTGCAAAGATCTCTCACATGCGTTCGAGATGACAACGTTGGTTTGTGGTTTTGGCTCCAGCCCCCGCCCCCGCAATAAATGCGGGGTGGTTGGCAATAAAAAACCACGGATGTTTATCCGTGGTTTTTGCGGCTTACACTTAGGCCGTTATGCTGAGGCCTGTTGACCCATGGTGCGGAGATAGCGCTGCATCTCTTCTTTAAGCACTAAATTCTGTTTCTTAAGTTTGGTGATAGTTTCAAAATTAGGTGAAGGGTGATTCATTTCTGCGTTTATCTGTTCTTTTATCTGGGAACGTTTTTCAGAAATAGAATCAACATGAGCTTGAATAGACATGGTATTATCAACCCTTTCTTTAAATGATTACCAAAAGATACCCTGCAGTAGAGCGTTTTCGCTTTAGCCCTGTGCGTCGTTATCCTTCGGCTCGTGTACTCCAAATGTACACGTCGCCTCGGCTGCCTAGCACAGAACTAAAGCGAAAACGCTCTGCACAAAATAATATGTTGCTATTTTGTCGCAGGTTGCGCAGAAAATTATCTGGCGCACATCTGTCATTGTAAAAAAAATTGACTCAATTTGCAAGTTAAAAGAATGTCAAAAGTTTTTTATTTCAGGAATTGCATTTTATGGTTGACAGCTTGTTTTTCCAAATAAAAAACCTATATACCCACTGAGGCGTTTTTATCCACCCAGCAGAAAGGTTCTAATATGAAACAGATAGACAAAAAAATCAGCAAGATAAACCTGACCAGTAATAGCCGTACCGAGCTGAATGCCATGCTTAGTCAGTCGCTGTCTGACGGTATAGACCTGCATTACCAGGTGAAACAGGCGCACTGGAATGTGAAAGGGGAAAATTTTATCGCCCTGCATGAGCTTTTTGATGCGGTGGCTACCGAAGTCAGTGCTGCGGTGGATACTATCGCCGAGCGTATAATGCAGCTGGGTGGCAGCGCGCAGGGCACGGTGCGGGTGGCGGCAAAAAAATCACGCCTGCCGGAATATCCGCTTAATGCAGTGAGCGGGCAGGAACATATCGAAGCATTATGCTCCGCACTTTCTGCTTTTAATTCAAATAACCGTAAGGCAATTGATAAATCCGGTGAGTTAGGTGATGCGGTTACCGCCGATATCTATACCAGCATTGCCCGCGGTCTTGACAAGCAGATATGGTTCATTGAGTCGCACTCCAGGAGGAGATGATATATGTTTGAGGTGCGTCGGTCCGCTGACCGTGGCTATGCCGATCATGGCTGGCTCAAAGCCAGGCATAGTTTTTCCTTTGCCAATTATTATGACCCGAAATTCATGGGGTTTCGTGCGTTGCGGGTGATAAATGAAGACCGCATAGCTGGAGGGCAAGGCTTTGGAACACATCCGCACAAGGATATGGAGATACTGACCTATATACTGGGTGGTGAGCTTGCCCACAAAGACTCCATGGGCAACGGCCGCACCATAAAACCTGGTGAAGTGCAGGGCATGAGTGCGGGAACAGGTATCACCCATAGTGAATTCAACGCGCTAAAGGATAAAGACACCCATCTTTTACAGATATGGATACAGCCGCACACTAAGGATGTTAAGCCATCCTACAGTGAGTGGCTGCCCAATGGTGAAAAGAACAAATGGCAATTAACCGCGAGCGCAGATGGCAAAGACGGCAGCATAATTATCCATCAGGATGCCAAAATGTTTGTAGTAGTGGTTGATAAGGAAATAAAACTTCCGGTGGAGATTACACCTGAGCGTTTTGGCTGGCTCCAGATTGCTAAAGGTTCGGCAAAAGTTGGTGATACGACACTTGCGCAGGGCGATGGGCTGGCTTTTTCCGATGATGCCGTGAAAGAGCTTGCAGTAACTTCTGGCAGTGAAATTTTATTATTCGATTTGGCTTAGGGCGTGTGCCTCCTGAGCGCAAGTTTTAAAGCTGGAGCGAAGCGACTAGCACCATTGAGGTGCGCAGCCTTAGTGGCGCTTGAACGTCACTTAAAAATAATTCTGTCAGATAGCCTATAAGCCGGGTTTTGTACTCGTTAAAGCGATGACCATTCATCTAGGCTGGTAATTACTTACCAGCTCGTGCGACCTACCCGGATGGTTATGTGGGCAGCACCACACCATCCCTATTTGGTCTTGCTCCCAGTGGGGTTTGCCCTGCCACTGCTGTTACCAGCAGCGCGGTGCGCTCTTACTTTAAGCTTCCGGCCAGAATTTAAATCCCAGCCTCCCGCCGCACCTTTTCACCCTTACCCCACCAGTTCAGCGAACTGGTGGGGCGGTATATTCTCTGTGGCACTTTCCCTAAGGTCACCCCCGCCGGGTATTACCCGGCACTGTGCTGCATGGAGCCCGGACTTTCCTCTCCACCAGTTCCGCGAACTGGTGGAGCAGTCATCCAGCTATCTGACAGAAAGGTAATTCTACATCATGGCCAGGAGGGCGGCAAGAAGCTTTCCGCATTCATCATCCCATTTACCGCTTAAATTATCTGGGCGGAAATGGCGCTGGAAAGCGGTTATAGCCGCAGGTAAGTTGCTGATATCATAGCCGAATTGCTCTAGGGCGGAGGCTGAAACGTAAGTTTCTGTGGGAGTAGGGAACAGGCCGATGCCGTTTTTAGCCAGCAACTTCCAGTCGAACAGTTCGCCGGGGTCTTGTTTGCGGGTAGGGGCGACATCGCTATGGCCGACCACATTGCGGTCGGGTATTTCGTAGAGGCCTAATATGGCTTTGCATAGTTTTATGCCCGCTGCCATTTGTATCTCAGGGAAGGGGACGTAGCCAAAATCATGGCCGGTATTGACGATCTCAATACCGATGGAACGCTGGTTGATGTTGGTCTTCGCGTTCCATGAACTTACACCGGCGTGCCATGCGCGGTCATTCTCATTGACCAGTTGATAGATAGTTCCGTCCAACTCGACCATGTAGTGTGCGCTGACTTTGGCGGTTGCATCACAAAGCCGATCCAGCGCCGCTGCACCCGACTTCATACCGGTATAATGCAGCACCAGCATGTCGATGGCTTGCCCTTCGCGACTGTCAAAATTAGGTGATGGTTTCTGGATTGTTTTCATTTAAGGCCCTTCATAATACGGCCCATCGACATTTACCAACATATTATTCTTATCAAATATTAAATTCAGGCTTCCGATGCCTATGGAGTTTTCCGAAGGTTTATCGAAATATTCGCCTTCTTTGAAATTTTGATGGATGATAGCAAATATCTGGTCTTTGCTGAGCTTGCCAACGAAAATTTTTTTCATTATTTCAGTATTTTTCCTGCCTTCTGTATTGCTGAAATTACGCTCTTCTTTAGCGGAATTATAGCCATCCAATAAAATTGCGGAAACGAATATAAGTAACAAATTTAAAATAATAGATAGAATAAATAGCTTTTTGCTAGGCATTACGCGGCTTTCCGGGTTAGGGTGCGGTAGGCTTGGGAAATTTCCGATGACTTAAGCGTGAGCAACATCTGCACTTCCGGGGAAACTTTTGTCTGGGCATAACGGTCCGGGTGGTAGCGGTTCATAAGTTTAAGGTATTGCTGTTTGATGATGTTTTTGGGACTGCGTCTCTCCACGCCAAGCACCACATGCGGGGCGAGCGGGCGGCTGTAACGTTCATGAAGGGCGCTATACTCGGCTGGGCTTAAGCCAAGGCTATGGGCTATTTTGGCAAGCAGGCGCTCCTCCTCGCGCGATAGCGGTTTGTCGGCAACGGCGATGCGAAAGAGGCGGTCAACCAGCGAAATAAACAGGTCGATCTGGCCCGGGAAAAGATATTTTATCTGCTGCACATGGCTGGTTGGTGAATTTTGGCTCTGGCAGGCAAGCAGGAATAGCTGGCGTATTTTTCCGCACATGCCGCCAGTAAGGGGGAAGGCATCGCGGAAAGCCAGATATTCTTCTTTTGAGACAGTTCCGTCAGCGCGGGCTACCATAGCTGAAAGGGAAATAGCAGCAAAAGTAAAGGAAATATGCTTGAACGGTGCTTCCTTAGGGGTGATATTTTCCATGGCTTCTTCAGGTAGGGGAGGTATATCGGTCGTATCCCCGGCAGAAAATATGTAGCGCAGGGCCACAACCCCACGCATAGGCAAATGGGCGATATCAACAATCCAGCCAGTACCTGGTACTCGGTACTCGGTACTCGGTTTAGGTAATTTTTTTAGGTTTACCATAGTCCAGCCTTATATAAAACGGTACTTACCGAGTACCAGTTACGCATCACCGAGTACCGCTTTATTCCCCTGTAATCTGTCGGTGCGCTATTGGCAGCAAGCGTTCCATTTCGGCATTTATTTCTGCCTCGGTCACTTGTATTTCGGCATTGAAAAAATCCTTAAGCAGCTTGCTTACGATGTCGTCGTTACCAACCGCTTCAAAATCAACCAGAACCAGATCCTTGGCGTATTGCTCCGCGGATTCACCTGTTTTTCCTAGTTTTTCCGCAGCCCAGAGGCCGAGAAGCTTGTTACGTCTGGCATTGGTTTTGAAGGCCAACTCTTCATCATGGGCGTATTTGCGTTCAAAACTCTTCTCACGGTCATCAAAACTGGTCATTCAAACTCCTATTGTAACTATTGATAATAAGGCCTATATAAACCATTCCGTTATACACCGCAAGTATTGCAGTTATTAAAAAAATCGTCTAAATAGTACCAGATTATGACCAATAAAAAACGAAAGATATATACAATGGCACCACGCAAACCGATCTATGAAGGTAAGGCTAAACAGCTTTTTGAGGGGCCGGAGCCGGGAACACTTATCCAGCATTTCAAGGATGATGCCACCGCTTTCAATAACGAAAAGAAGGGCACCATAAGTGGCAAGGGCGTGCTTAATAACCGTATTTCCGAATATCTCATGTTGCGCCTGCATGATATGGGAATTCCTACCCATTTCATTCGTTCACTGAATATGCGTGAACAGTTGATCAAAGCGGTGCAGATCGTGCCGTTGGAAGTTATCGTGCGTAACTATGCGGCGGGGAGCTTTTCCAAGCGCTTCAACGTGCAGGAAGGCAAGGTGCTTGGCCACCCGCTGATCGAATATTGCTACAAGAACGATGCGCTCGGTGACCCATTTGTTACAGAAGAACATATTTTTGCGTTCAACTGGTGCACTCCGCATGAGATGGATGAGATACGTATGTACGCCTTCCGCATAAATGATTTTCTCTCCGGTCTTTTTGCCGGTATCGGTATCCGCCTTGTCGATTTCAAACTAGAATTCGGCAGGCTCTACGAAAATGAGCGCGAGATGATAATACTTGCCGATGAAATAAGCCCCGATAACTGCCGCCTGTGGGATACCAAATCGGGCAAAAAGCTCGATAAAGATCGCTTCCGCCAGGACTTGGGACAAATTGAGGATGCGTACCGTGAAGTGGCGCGCCGCCTTGGTGTGTTGCCCAATGAAACCCAGGAAAGCAGCTATGTTATTGAGGTCAATGCCAAGATCCCAGCCAAGCGTAAGAGTAAGGCAGTAAGCAAGGCCGATGGTAAGAAGGCGATAGCAAAACTTATTGCTAAAAAAGATGCATCGGCAAAGAAAAAACCAAGCAAACCAACTAAGACGAAGAAGAAATAATATTAACTGTACTCCGTACTCGGTGCCTGGTACTCGGTAAGAAAGAGTGCTAAACTGAGTACCGAGTACCAATAACCGAGTACCGAATATGAAAGCAAAAATACATGTAACACTTAAAAACGACGCTCTCGACCCGCACGGGCGGGCGATAACCGGAGCGCTGCATAATATGGGGCACGCGGATGTTGAGGACGTAAGCCAGGGCAAATATTTTGAAGTAAAACTCGCCAGCAAAGACAAGGAAGAAGCTAAAAAGACTCTGGATAAAATTTGCTCCGGGTTGCTCGCTAATACCGTGGTTGAGAATTATAAATATGAGCTGGTTGAGTAAATGAAATCCGCAGTTATCGTTTTCCCGGGTTCCAATTGCGACCGCGATGGTCAGACGGTGCTGGCGGCGACTGGCCTGAAGCCGACCATGGTGTGGCATGGCGATTCGAGCCTGCCGGATGTTGACCTCGTATTCGTGCCCGGTGGATTTTCCTATGGTGATTATTTGCGCAGTGGGGCGATGGCGGCGAAGTCGCCGATCATGCGCGAAGTGATAGCCCATGCGAACAAGGGCAAATATGTGCTCGGTGTATGTAACGGTTTTCAGGTAATTACCGAAGCTGGTCTGCTGCCGGGAATATTACTGCGTAACAGCAAACTTAAATTTGTGTGCAAGAATGTGAATTTGCGGGTAGAAAACACTAAAACAGTGTTCACCTCTAAATATAATAAAGGGCAGGTGATAACAGTTCCGGTGGCGCATCATGACGGCAATTACTTCGCTGACCACCGCACACTTGGCAATCTTCAGGATAATGAGCAGATTATTTTCCGTTATTGCAATGAAAAAGGTGAGGTGAACGCAGAGAGCAATCCTAATGGTTCGCTGCTGAATATTGCCGGAATCTGTAACGAAAAACGCAATGTGCTGGGCATGATGCCGCACCCGGAACGCTGCGCGGAAATGCTGCTCGGCGGCGCGGATGGACTCGGAGTTTTTGCGTCACTACTTGCAGCGTAATGCGCTTATGGATTATTTTTACCTAATCAATATTCCCGCCTCCTTCGATATCGACCTTGGCACGCTGGAGATAGAGTATTTCAAGGCACAACGGCAGTATCACCCGGATAAATTTGTCGGTAAATCGGCCGATAAACGCAATGAAGCGTTGCATAAATCCATGGATATAAATGAAGCGTACGATGTGCTGAAAAATCCGCTTAAACGCGCGCAGCATCTGCTGGAGCGGCAGGGGATAATCGTGGGCACGGATGCCGATACGGTAAAACCAAATAATGATGTGCTTATGGAAATAATGGAGCTGCGCGAGAATGAACCGACCCGCGATATGCTGGAAGTGCTGGTGGCAAAATCGCAAATGGCGGTTGCCGAACACTATAAAAACTCTAAGTTCATGGAAATGGCACAGGAAGTTATACGGTTGGGCTATTTGAGCAAGATACTTGATGAAAAGAAACGTATAGTAAAAGTATGAACCTGCTGCAAATACATGAACCGGGGCAGACACCACTACCACATTCCGATGTGGCGGCGGTAGGTATTGACCTTGGAACCACTCATTCGGTAGTGGCAATAGCTCATAGCCCCCTCTCTAACTCTCCCCCGCAAGCGGGAGAGAGGACTTTAGAATCCCCTCTCCACGAAGTGGGGAGGGTTAGGGAGGGGTATGCTGAAGTGCTGCACAATATCCACGGCCATGCACTGGTCCCATCGGTTGTATATTATGCTTCTGATGGCAGCGTGGAAGTGGGTTACAGCGCCAAGCAACGTGGTGACCGTGGTGAGAAAAATGTCATCTCGTCAGTAAAGAGGTTGATGGGCCGTGGTGCTGCCGATATAAAAAATATCCTCGGTAATTCGCAGTATGAACTGGTGGAAAATAATAGTGGCATGGTGCGCCTCAAAGCCGGTGGCCGCGAGCTTACGCCGGTGGAGGTTTCCGCCGATATTCTGCGTGTGCTTAAACATAACGCCGAGCAATCCATCGGCAAGGAAGTAACCAAAGCGGTGATAACTGTGCCGGCTTATTTTGACGATGCGGCGCGCACGGCAACAAAAGATGCTGCGCGTCTGGCTGGATTGGAAGTATTACGTTTGGTGAACGAACCAACTGCTGCGGCGCTGGCTTATGGGCTGGATAACGGCGCGCAGGGAATATATGCTATATATGACCTTGGCGGCGGAACTTTTGATATTTCTCTGCTCAAGCTGGAGAAGGGGGTGTTCCAGGTTCTTGCCACTGGTGGTGATACGGCGCTGGGTGGCGATGATTTTGACCGTGCGATAGTAGCGTGGTTGCTGGGTGAGGCTGGAGTAACCAGCCTGTCATTGGCCAGTGAGGAAGTGGGAAAACTGGTGGCTCTTGCCCGTGAAGCGAAACATGCACTAACTGCTGCTGAAACCACAACTCTGAATTATGGTGGAAAAAATATCAGCCTGTCGCGCGATGATTTTGACGATATTATTTATCATTATGTAAAACAAACCATTGATGTCTGCAAAAAAGCACTGGAGGATGCAAAACTCACTATCTCTGATGTCAAAGGCATAGTGATGGTTGGCGGTTCCACGCGGGTGCCGCTGGTGTTCTCTGAGGTAGAAAAATTCTTTGGCAAGAAGCCATTGACTAATGTCAACCCCGATGAGGTGGTCGCTATTGGTGCGGCGCTACAGGCACAGGGGCTGACCCACGGTTCCGATAATTTATTACTTGATGTGATACCGCTGTCGCTCGGTCTTGAAACCATGGGCGGGCTTACAGAAAAACTTATTTACCGCAATACGCCGATACCGGTTTCAGTAGCGCAGGAATTCACCACCTATCAGGATGGGCAGGTGGCGATGAAAATACATGTCGTGCAGGGTGAGCGAGAGATGGTGGCTGATAACCGCTCTCTGGCAAATTTTGAGCTTACTGGTATCCCTCCGTTACCTGCCGGCATCCCACGTATTAATGTTACCTTTTCTGTCGATGCGGATGGGCTGCTTACAGTTTCTGCGCAGGAAAAGATAACCGGAAAGCATCAGGAGATAAATATTAAGCCTTCATACGGTATCGAGTCGGAGCAGATGGAGAAAATGCTCATGGACAGTATGGAGAACGCGAAAAAAGATCTAACAGAGCGTCTGCTGGTTGAGGCCAGGGTCGATGCCAGCCGTTCGATAATAGAACTCGACAGCGCCCTTAAACAGGATGGTGATCTGCTTTTAGAAGGGGAATGGCGGCAGATAGAACGGCAGGTGGCGGTGTTGCGTACGGCTATAGAAGGCGATGACCGCGATTATATTGATGCGGAACTTGGGGAGCTTGGACGTATCTCGCAGGCTTTTGCCGAAAGAAGGATGGACAGAGCGATAGGCTCTGCGCTAAAAGGTGTAAAAGTTGAAGATGTGAAAACGTAATCCAAGGAAATTAAAATGCCAAAAATAACCTTTAAATATGCTGATGGAAACGAACAAACATTTGAAGTTCCTAATGGTATTTCCATACTTGAGGCGGCGCACAAATATTCTGTGCCGTTGGAAGGGGCCTGTGAGGGCTCGCTGGCCTGCTCCACCTGTCATGTCATAGTTGATCCGGAATGGTATGGTAAACTCAAAGCGGCCAGCGAAGATGAGGAAGATATGCTCGACCTCGCTTTCGGCCTGACCCATACCTCGCGCCTCGGTTGCCAGATAATGATGTCCGATGCTTTAGACGGTATAAAGGTTACCCTGCCGGCCGCAACCCGTAACATGATGGTTGATAAAAAATAAAACCGTCAATTAATTTGTTGTTTATTAAATAAAAAGATATTAAAATAAATTTCTCGGTTTTTTCTTAGCATTTCACCCTTGTAAGGAGTGTGCCTCTCATGTTTTGTTCAAATGAAAAATGTTCTCCGCGTTCTATCATCCTGTTTCTAGCCATATCGGCAGCTGTTCTTTGGCTGATATGGTTTGGCTCAGCGTCACTCCTCGGTAAGGAAGATGTAGAAAGTGGTTTCCAGAAATTATCGGCGCAACTGACAGAAATTGGTAGCCCGTATGGCAGGGACATAAAGGTAACGCATGGTGATATTTCCTTTGAGGGGTGGGGTTATCATAAGCGGGCTGTGGTCAGTAATGTTGCTATTGAAGTATCGGGTACTTTAGAACCAATAAAATATACTCTTGCTACTGACAGTATCGTTGTTTCATCTGACCCTATTAATTTCCATCGTATTATTATGAATCTGGGCGCGCCAATTAAGCTTTTGCAGAATGAATCTGTTGTTAATACAGTTACTTTTTCTGAACCTCTGGTTATTGCCTATGAAGAAATGGAACGTGATAATGTAAAAGCATCGCGCAGTGATGCGGTTTTTCCAAAGCAGATCACTATTAGTAAATCCCAGACTGCGAGTGACCTTATCCAGCCGGGGATTGTGATAAGTTTTGCAAGTGCGCCGACTTTACAGTTTATTTCTGCCCCTGAGCATAAATCCAGTTCCCTTACCTATAGTTTGTCCGGGTTGAGTGTGCTGGATAATGGACAGAATGTGGTTAACATCGGCAGTGTAACAAGTGATATAAGCAAAACATCTGGTGATGCTGAAGGCCGGATATCAGGAAAAAATATATTTAAAGCTAGCGACATAGTTGCGTATATAAATCAAATAGCTACTAAGCCATATGCTGTTAATCTTGATGCGGATGTGATGCTCGATGAGAACCCTCAGGCATCTGATAAGGATGAATCGAATAATTCAGAAAATGCGTATAATAGCGGTGTTCCTGATAGGAACAGGGATGTTGTTATAAATGATTACACTATGTCAAACCCTGATTTTAAATTGCGTATGATCGGTAAATTTTCTAACGTTAAAGGTGATCCTTTGCCAGTGGGGCAGCTTAATATTGATATTGATAACTTGCCGAAGTTTTTGTCCAGTGAGTTGGTATCGAATTTTAGCGTTAGTGGGCTTAGTGCTGCGTTAGCCAAGATAACCGGGGAGCCTGTATCCGGCCAGACTCAGGTATCTATCCCGATTAAACGTGAAAAAGGTGGGACATTATATATTGGAAAAACTACCTTTGAGGAGCTGGTTGCATCAGTATTCTCTGGTTCCATAATGCCTGCTATACCGTATGGTGAGCGTCTGCCGGAAGTTGGTGCCCCTCCTATGTCGCAACCAGCCCCGGAACCAGATAATTCTACTGGTGAAGAGGGTGGAGACGTTGAGCTTCCTAGCACAAAACCAGAGTAATATTTTATTATGGCTAGTAGTAAGTCTATAAAAAAGGATGTTGTGGACAACCTCCCGCAGTGGGATCTTGGCGATTTTTATCCGGCCTTGGATTCGCCGAAGGTAGCAAAAGATTTTGCCCAGTTGGAAAAGCTTTGCAGTGCCTTTGTAAAGAGTTATTCCGGCAAAGTGGAAAAACTGACCGGCGACCAACTCGCCAAATCACTCGCTGAATATGAGGTGATCCAGGAGTTATGTGGCAAGATCGGGTCTTATGCCGGTCTGCTTTTCGCCAAGGATATGGGTAAGCCAGAGAACGCCCAGTTCTTCCAGAATGTCCAGGAAAAACTCACCGTGCTTTCTTCGCAGATACTGTTTTATGGCTTGGCCATCAATAAGATTCCCGAAAAGGAAATTGCGCTGAAACTCAAGTCCAAAGCGCTTGCCAAATATGCGCCGTGGCTACGCGATGTGCGTTCTTTTAAACCGTATCAGTTGGATGATAATCTGGAAAAAATATTGTTGGAAAAAAATGTGGCGGGTCGCGCTGCATGGACGCGCCTGTTCGATGAAACCATCACCGACCTGCGCTTTCCCTATGACAAGGAAATGCTCACCGAGCCGCAGATATTCGATAAAATGTCGAGCAAGGATGGCGAGGTGCGTAAAAAAGCGGCGCTCATCGTGGGCGAAGTGTTCGAAAAGAACGCCAAGATTTTTACGCTCATCACCAACACGCTGGCGAAAGATAAAGAGATCGAAGATAACTGGCGCGGGTTTAAGCGGCCAATTTCTTCGCGCAATGTGAGCAATTATATTGAGGACGAGGTGGTGGATGCGCTGCTTGCCTCAGTGCGTAAATCCTACCCGGAACTTTCCCATCGCTATTATGGCCTCAAGGCAAAATGGTTCGGCAAAAAACAACTCGAATATTGGGACCGTAATGCGCCACTGCCCAGCGATGATGACCGCAAATATAGCTGGGAAGAATCCAAAGAACTGGTGCTAACCGCTTATGGCAATTTCTCGCCGGAACTGGCCAAAACCGGCAAAATGTTTTTTGATAAGCCATGGATTGATGCGCCGGTGATGGCCGGGAAATCGCCGGGCGCTTTTGCCCACCCGACCGTACCTTCCGTGCATCCCTACCTGCTCCTGAATTTCCAGGGCAAATCGCGCGATGTCATGACGCTGGCGCATGAGCTGGGCCACGGCGTGCATCAGGTCTATTCGGCAAAGCAGGGCCAACTGATGTGCGACACGCCGCTTACACTTGCGGAAACTGCTTCGGTGTTCGGCGAACAGCTTACTTTTCGCGAGATGGTACGCCGCGAAAAAGATAAAAAACGGCGCAAGAACCTTATCGCTTCCAAGGTTGAGGATATGCTCAACACCGTGGTGCGGCAGGTTGCATTTTGTGAGTTCGAGCGAAGGTTGCATGACGAGCGCAAAAAAGGTGAACTGACCAGCGAGCAGATTTGTTCTATATGGATGGATGTGCAGTCTGAGAGCTTAGGGCCGGCAATAAACCTGCATGGCAATTATAAATATTTCTGGAGCTATATTCCACATTTCATCCACACGCCGTTCTACGTCTATTCCTACGCGTTCGGTGATTGTCTGGTCAATTCGCTCTATGGTGTTTATGAGAGCGGCAAGGTAAAAGATTTTCAGAAGAAATATATCGAAATGCTAAAAGCCGGTGGCACGATGCGACATAAGGAACTCCTCGCGCCATTTGGCCTCGATGCCACCAAGCCAACCTTCTGGATGCAGGGGCTCAAGATTATCAGTAAAATGATCGATGAATTGGAAGATTGATCAGCAAAAACCTACTTATTTCCTTGCTTAGCTGCCCCGATATGCTAGAAAAGCTGTTAGAAAAATAATCAGCAAATGGAAGTAATATCGTGAGCGATAACAGTCTGAACAAAACACCGGAGCTTTTTAGCGTTTCTATTGAAGCGGAAATGCAAAAATCATATCTCGATTATGCGATGAGCGTGATCGTTTCACGCGCGATACCCGATGTGCGCGACGGCCTGAAACCGGTGCACCGCCGCATTCTGTACGGTATGCTCGAACTCGGTTGCGAATATAACAAGCCCTATAAAAAATCAGCACGTATCGTTGGCGACGTGATGGGTAAGTTCCACCCGCATGGCGACAGCGCAATTTATGATGCGCTCGTTCGTATGGCGCAACCTTTCTCGATGCGCCTGGAACTGGTCGATGGGCAGGGTAACTTTGGTTCGATGGATGGCGATGCGCCAGCAGCTATGCGTTATACCGAATCGCGTCTGTCCAAAGCTGCACATGCTTTGCTTGAAGATATCGACAAAGCGACTGTGGATTTTCAGGATAACTATGACGGTTCGGAAAAAGAACCGGTGGTGCTGCCGGCAGCGTTCCCGAATATTCTGGTCAACGGGGCAGGGGGTATCGCGGTAGGTATGGCCACCAATATTCCGCCACATAATTTGGGCGAAGTGGTGGATGCCTGCATGTTGTATTTGGATAACGCGGAAGTCAGCATGGATGAACTGCTCGAAGTGTGCCCGGCGCCGGATTTCCCGACCGGCGGTATCATACTCGGGCGCAGCGGTGCGCGTAGCGGGCTTTCCACCGGGCGTGGTTCAGTCGTCATGCGTGCCAAAACCGAGATTGAAGAAATGAAAAATGGCCGTTATGCCATCATTGTCAGCGAAATACCGTATCAGGTGAATAAGTCAAACATGATCAAACGTATCGCCGAACTGGTGAACGAGAAAAAAATTGAGGGAATTTCTGACCTGCGCGATGAGTCCGACAAATCCGGCGTGCGTGTGGTAATTGAAATCAAAAAAGATGCCGTACCGGATGTGGTGCTGTCGCAGCTATTCGCCTACACCCCGTTGCAAACCAGCTTCGGCGTGAATATGTTGGCGCTGGATAACGGCCGCCCGGCAGTAATGAATTTGAAACAAATTATTACCTCGTTCGTGGCCTTCCGCGAAGAAGTTATTACCCGCCGCACCAACTTCCTGCTCGGCAAAGCCCGTGACCGTGCGCACGTGTTGATCGGCCTCGCCATCGCGGTTGCCAATATCGACGAGGTGATCGCCGTTATCAAAGCCTCTGCTGACCCGAACATAGCCCGCGAAGAACTCATGCGCCGCGACTGGGAAGCTGGCGATATCATCCCGCTGCTGAGGCTCGTGGATGATTCGGGCAATAAGATAAACGGTGGGCGCATTAAGTTCACCGAGGCGCAGGCCCGTGCTATACTTGAACTCCGCCTGCAGAGACTAACTGGTATGGAGCGCGAAAAGATCGATGAGGAAATGAAGGAACTGTCGCTGGAGATCGCGGAATATCTTTCCATCCTCGGCAACCGCGAAAAACTGTATGGCATACTGCGTAGCGAACTTCTGGCTGCAAAAGAGCAGTTTGCCACACCACGCCGCACGCAGATCGAATTCTCTGAATTCGAGGCTGATATTGAAGATCTGATCCAGAAAGAGGATATGGTGGTGACCGTCACTTCCGGCGGCTATATCAAGCGCACCGCGCTTTCGGCGTACCGTGCGCAGCGCCGCGGCGGCAAAGGCAAATCGGCGATGAACGTGCGCGATGAGGATATTACCAGTGAGCTCTTGGTGGTAAATACCCATACGCCGGTGTTGTTCTTCTCCAACCACGGCAAGGTGTATAAACTGAAAGTGTACAAGCTGCCGGTGGGCGCGGCCAATACGCGCGGCAAGGCGCTGGTGAATATTTTCCCGCTGGCCGAAGGCGAATGTATCACTACCTTCATGCCGCTGCCTGAGGATGAAACCCAGTGGGATGCGATGAATATTTTCTTTGCGACCGCCAAGGGCAACGCGCGCCGCAATGACCTTTCCGATTTCCACGATATCCGCACCAATGGTAAAATAGCCATCCGCATGGATGCTGACGACAAGCTCATCGGCGTAAAAGTCTGCACCGAGAACGACCATGTATTCCTCGCCGCGAAATCAGGCAAATCCATACGTTTCCCGGTTTCTGACGTGCGCGTGTTCAAGAGCCGCACCTCGGATGGTGTGCGCGGTATGCGCCTTGCTGATGGTGACGAGGTGGTTTCCATGAGCATACTCGGCGGCATAAACGCAACTATCGAAGAACGTTACGCCTACCTGAAAATGGCAGCAGCGAAGCGCCGCGCAGCCGGTGAAGCGGACGTGGAAGTGGTAGGTGGCAGCGATGAAGAAGCAGTCGCAGAAATAAAACTTTCCGATGAACGTTTTGCCGAACTGGCGGCTGCGGAACAATTCATCCTCACTGTTACCGAAAACGGTTACGGCAAGCGTACCTCGGCCTATGAATACCGCACTATCGGCCGCGGTGGTTCGGGTATCGTGAATATTATCACCAGCTCACGCAATGGCAAGGTGGTGGCCAGCCAGCCGGTGGGCCAGAGCGGCCAGATCATGCTGATGACCGACCGTGCCACCGTGATACGCTGCCCGCTGGATGGCATCCGCATCGCCGGACGCAACACGCAGGGTGTTACTATCCTCAAAACCGGTGACGGCGAAAAAGTGGTATCCATAGTTCCGGTGCCGGAAGGTGAATCTGTCGACGAAGCAGCAGGAGATATGCCGGAAGTATAGGCTGGTGTAGCTGGTTTCCGGCTGTTAGTTAGTTGCCTAACCAATCGGTGGTTTTGTTAAGGAATTCAGTGCCTTTGTCGATAGCACTGCTTGTTGAATCAAGTATTTTGTCGGCGGCGCTGTTTGGCGATTCAAGAGCGCAGGTATGAGCATCTCCATCATGGACACGGCACCAGCCGTTTGCACCAAGGCGCTTGCAGCCAGCAGCCGTTGCTTCCCCGTGGGGACGGGTGATTTCAAAAGTGTCCGCAAAATTACGGCAAACAGTTTTGGATTTGCTCAAATATTCCTTGCCAACGCTGATATTGCCATTTCCTGAGTTGCTACTCCAGTGAAATATAAAAGTTTCCTGGTTGCTATCCATAACATAGTTAAAAACCTGCAGGTAATAATCCAATTCGTAACTAACCAGCATATCGGCAGGGGTAGGAGCAGACTCCAGCGCCAATGAAATTTTTGGTGGTAGCAAAAAAACAATTAAACATATAAAAAATATCCTCATACCTGCCAGTTTAACAAAACTGGGGATTTTCTCAATGCATAATCGTTTTGTATAAGCATTATATAAAACTATTATGAAAATCGGGACAGAAAGTCCGATTTTTCACCGCGTAGCTGGTGTGCCTACAAATAAGAAATGTAGATTTCTTATTTGTAATAAATATAATTATCGTGCTATTGGCTATTTATGACAGAGCAGAATGTAACGGCCATTGTGGTTGCATATAATAGCGCGGGTGTAATAGGGAAGGCTTTGGCTGTCCTGAATAGGCAGATCGAAGTAAAACAAATTATAGTGGTGGATAATTGCAGCGAAGATGATACATGCAAGTTAATCACCCGGGATTTTCCCAATGTTATGGTAATCAAAAATCAGGCCAATGAAGGGTTCGGGCGGGCAAATAACACAGCATTTACTCTGGTGCAGACACCTTTTGCCTTGCTGGTAAACCCTGATGCGGTGCTAGAAGAGGGGGCGTTGGCCTGTATGCTTGCGGTCGCCGCTGGCTATCCTGATGCGGCTATTATTGCACCCCAGCTAGTGAATCCGGATGGTAATTTATACAATAATTTCAAGCGCAATGTGTTTATCCGTGAAAAACACCGCCCTGATTTTATCATGCCGGAAGGAGATTGTTGCGCGGAATATTTATCAGGTGCGGTATGGCTTGTGAATATGGGAATTACAAAGCAGGTCGGTTTTTTTGATCCAAATATTTTCCTGTTTTATGAAGATGATGACCTCTGCCTGCGTATGCGGCAGGCCGGTTATTCCCTGATAGTGGCATATAATGCCCGTGCCATGCATATACAGGGTGGTTCCAGCGGGGCAAGCAACTTAAAAAAGGATTTCTTTATCCAGAAACACCTGACTTGGTCGCGTTTATACCTTGAATATAAATATCATGGTTCGAAAGCAGCAAAAAAATTGATGGTAAAAACTAATATTATCAATTGGTGCAAACTATTATTGAACGGGATTGTTTTCCGGCGAAAAAAAATGACCCGCTTGCAGGGAAGGTTGAAAGGTGCTGCCCAATTCAGCGAATCATTAAAATCAGGAGATATGCACAGGCAACCATAAGTGTGCTCCAGGCGAAGGTAAGCCATGAGCGGTGGCGCTCATTGCGGTTTTCATTTATCTGCTTTATTGTTTGCGGGTGTAGTTTTACGCCGTTTGCATCGCCCAGATTTTTGAGCGTATTTTCAATATTGAGCAGTATGTGCGGGAATTTTTGTATGGCATCTTTGCCGGTAGCGAGGCCTTCCTTGAGCTTGGCCTGCAGGCCGAAATTTTCATCCGCCCATTCTTCAATAAGTGGTGTGGCCAGTTCCCACATATTGAGTGATGGATTTAGCATGCGGCCCACACCTTCGGCGACCATCATGGTCTTTTGCATCAGCAGCAGTTGCGGCTGCACTTCCATTTCAAACTCGGCAGCTATGCCGAACATCTGGCCGAGCAATTTGCCGATGGAAATTTCACTGAGTGGTTTGCCCATGATCGGCCGGGCTACCGCCATACAGGCCTGCGTAAATGCGTCTCGTGATTTTGTCGATGGAACATAGCCGGCGTCAAAATGCATGTCGGAAACCGATTTATAATCGCCGTTCATGAAGCCGCGCAATATCTCGGCGATGTAGATGCGCGATTTTAAATCGAGCCTGCCCATGATGCCGAAATCAACGGCGACAAGGCCGCCGTTTTTGTCGAGGAACAGATTTCCGGGGTGGAGGTCGGCATGGAAAAAACCATCGCGGAATACCTGCGTGAAAAGGCTGCGCGCGGCTTTGGCTAGTATATCATTGGCGGCGAAACCGCTGTTTTTAATGGC
This sequence comes from uncultured Rickettsiales bacterium, assembly GCA_964624555.1. Taxonomy (GTDB): domain Bacteria; phylum Pseudomonadota; class Alphaproteobacteria; order Rickettsiales; family SXRF01; genus SXRF01. Next base: position 51,134 of record CAZUXB010000011.1, read on the forward strand.
TTCGATATCGCTGAAGGGGATACCTTCGACCCATTCCATGGTCAGAACCCTACGCGAGGTTAAGTTCCAGTTTACGGCTGGAATAGTGAGCCCTTCGGCGTGGTTTTGTATGTTGTCGGCCATCTCACTGGCGGCGGCAGCTTCAAAGCGTAGATCGAGTTCAAAAAAAACGGTTTCCTTGAAGGTCTGTACCACCTGCACCGGTTTTAAACGCCGCCAGCCGTGGATATTTTTTTCGATGATATGTGCCAGCCAGAAAAAAAGTTCCAGATCGCGCGCAAAGGCTTTTTCAATGTCGGGACGCAGAATTTTTACCGCAACCACTTTGCCGTCCTTGGTGGTGGCCTTATGCACCTGTGCTATTGATGCTGCGGCAATTGGTTTTTCTGCAAACTCGGAAAATAATTCTTTGAGTGGCGTTTTAAATTCATCCTCGATGGTTTTTTTTGCGATATAGGTAGGAAAGGGCGGCAAATTATCGCGCAAGTCAGCAAGGTCATTTGCGAGTTGTTCGCCGATAATATCCGACCTTGTGGAAAGGGCCTGACCCAGTTTTATGAATGTGGGGCCTAAGCGCTCTATCGCTACAGCGAGCCGCTCGCCCTTGCGCTTGTTCGGTTTTCGGGTGACAAAAATGTTGGAAACTCTGGAAAGAATGGGTGAAATATTCAGGTCATCGATTAAAAACAGCGCGTCCTCCTGCGCCAGTATCCGGGCGATGGTAAAGAGACGGCTGGTATTGCGCAGATTGCGTAGCATTATTGGACTTGTTAAATGATTTATTTTTGTTAATTTATGTAAAAACGTAGTGAAGAATATTAAAATGGATACAACAATACAAGCCACAAGACCACCAAAAATAGCTGATCCTAATGATCCACACTATAAACAAGTTATTCGGTATATTTCCGGCGGTGGTAAGCATTGCAAATCTATAGATTTAATGTTTTCTTTGATAGATGGTGCGATGAACCCTATTGAGCAGCCTGTTGCTGCTGCCGACAAGGCTGCAAGCACTACAGGCGTTGTGAAATCTAGCGGCAATGAGGATAGAGGTGATGATGCAGCTGTGCGGCGTGGCAATCTTATGAATCAACTAGTAGGTTTAACAGACCGTATTGCAAGGGCTGCTCGTTCCGGAGAGGCTGTTTATACCAGTAGAATAGTTTTAGATGGATGTGGCAAACTTATTGGAGGCACCCCAGAAGTGGGGGCTAAAAGTGTTGCAGATTTTAGCATACGAGATTTACGTGCACTACAAGACGCCGGATTGGTAGTGTTTGACGAAAATTCTGGCAAGGTAATGCTTACCGAAAATGCTGTACAAGGGTTGATTAATGCGGTGAGGGAAATAGACGATTATTTTGATAATCAAGGAGGGGAAGCACTAGGCTATCATCCCCCAGATCAGCAAGTTCTGGAAGAGAAAATCTTGGACAAAAAAATCCCATATATTGACCCACCGCCCAGCATAGTTAGGGTATGGAATAAATAATCAAACCTTCCGGCCGGAATGGATGGCGACCACGCCTTGGGTCAGGTTGCGGTACCCAACGTTTTCAAACCCGGCCTGTTTTATCATTTTGGCAAAATCATCCTGCTTCGGAAAACGGCGGATCGATTCCACCAGATACTGGTAAGAATCGCGGTCGCCGGTGACCATTTTACCTATCTGGGGTATAATATTAAAGGAATAAGCATCAGAAAGTTTTTGTTGAAGTTCACTATAATTAAAAATATAAATTGACTTGCTTTCTGTTGTGCCTGCCCCGCCTCATAAGATTTTTTTATTGCTGATACAGATCCAATACCATTATAGATTACTTTAGAAACATCACTATCAGCACCCTCAAAGCAATATTCATCCTTACTACCACTGGTCAAGTTACTTTTTCCTGAAGAAATATTGAGATTCTTACTATTTTGAAAATT
>CAZUXB010000012.1:0-15317 GCA_964624555.1 uncultured Rickettsiales bacterium
TGGCTGGGGGACTAGGACTCGAACCTAGATTGACGGAGTCAGAGTCCGCTTTCCTACCATTAGAAGATCCCCCAGTACCTGAACCGAAGCAGGAGGAGGAAATTACAAATCTTTGCTACCAGTTGCAACAGGTAAATTGGGGTGTCGGGTTGATTTAACCAGAAAATTCAATACCTGCCACAGGAACCCACTAATATACTTGCAAAAATCCTAAAAATGGTTAAATTTAATTTACGTTATCAACTATAAACCATCTACGATACCATGAATACTCAGAGTAAGAAAGAACGTCTTATTGAATCGTCGGCTATTCTGTTTCACCGTAATGGTTTGATGGCGACTTCTCTGGCGGATATTGCCAAGCATGCCGATATACCGATCGGCAATGTTTATTACTATTTCAAGACCAAGGATGATCTGGCTCTGGCGGCCACTCAGAAACGCCGCGAGCAATTTGCCACCTTATACAACCTTCTTTCGGAAAACATTGTTGACCCACGTGAACGCCTGATTGAGGCGGTTAATTATTATAACAATATGCGCGAGGATTATGCGCGCTATGGTTGCCCGATAGGGAAGATAATAAATGATACTGACGCCGAGAAAGATCAGATTGCCCAGAGTGCGACGGCGATCTTTACTGATTTTATTGGCTGGGCCGGGGCGCAGTTCGAACAGCTGGGGCATAAGGATAATGCCAGGGAGTATGCCATTTCGCTGATGGCTGGCATTCAGGGGGCAATAGTTATGGCCAAAGCCTTTGGCGACCAGAGGATACTGGCCAATGAAACGGCACGGCTGGTTGAGTGGCTGAAGACTATACCCAACAACAAAATCCAGCTCGGGAAATTCCGCGGCTAATTCCCCTCCCTAACCCTACCCTGCAAGCAGGAGAGGGAATAAAGAACAATCCTCTCTCCACGAAGTGGGGAGAGTTAGAGAGGGGTTGCAGCCCTAGACAACCTATCATTAATCGCGATACCGATACCCTGCGCGGGAATTTTCATAACTGCGATTGACGGTGGGTTTTTAGAATCCAGCGCCCGGAGCATTTTAAAAAGATTGGCGGCGGCTTCTTCGAGATTTTCGCCTGCGCTTAAATTCTCGACAATTTCTGCACCAGTAAGCGGCGTGCCGAAAGCAAGGAGAGCTTCCCCTTCCCTGATTTCTGTAGCATTAAGGCGTAGTTTGGCATCCGGGGCGTAGTGGCTGGTAAGCATCCCGGGAGCTTTTACCTGATCGCCCGTATAGTCAGCGATTTCAATAATTTTTTCCAGCATCTCTTTGGTTATCTGGCCATGACGCAGTATCGTCGCTGGTGTGGTGGTAAGGTCGACTATGGTTGATTCGATACCAACTATGCACGGCCCACCATCAAGTACCATGCTTACCTTATCGCCCAGTTCCTGCTCCACATGCCGCGCGAGGGTCGGGCTGATGCGACCGGAGCGGTTAGCGCTGGGCGCTGCCAGTGGCAGGTTCGATTTCTCTAAAAGTGCGCGTGCGGTGGTGTGATCAGGAATACGCAACGCTACCGAATCCAGCCCGGCGCTAACAAGCAATGATAACCGAGAGTCTGCTGTGCGCGGAAGTAGCAAAGTGAGAGCACCGGGCCAGAATTTTTCAGCAAGTATCTGCGCGCGTTCATTCCACTGCCCATATTTTTTTGCCGCTTCAATAGAGTGGACATGCACGATAAGGGGGTTGAATGTTGGGCGCTCCTTGGCCGCATATATTTTAGCCACTGCGCTATCGGAAAGGGCGTTTCCGGCCAGCCCATACACCGTTTCGGTGGGGATGGCGACCAGATCACCTTTACCCAGCAATTCACTAGCTAATTGTAATTGTTCATCTTTCAGCATTTTTATATCTTATGGTAATAAATAACAGTTTTTGCTATAATTAACCAAATTTAACGGAAATACAAACAAATATGCCAGAAACACAAACATCTGCCTATCCTGAGATACTGCCAGTAATTGAGCAGTATCTTAAAACTGCCAAAGAATCCGGCCAGCCGATGCGCATACATTTCTGGGACATGGATCATTACAGTGCAGAGCCTGCTAAAGTTATTGCTGATCCGGGATTAAACGCATTAGCTAAAAAATTCGGTTCACCTTTATATATTTTAGAAAATGTTAATTCTGACTTGGCCAATATAGATGTAAACAATTACATAAATGGTAACACCTATCATATTAAAGATTTAAATAGACATAACCCACGTAATAAGGCAATTTTGGATATATATGAACAGGCAAGGCAGGACAAGGCAAATAACTCAGAAACTAAAACCCAGGTTTACTATCCTGAGGCCCGTAAAGAAGATATAATAGAAGCCATTTCTTATCTACCAGCTAATCAAAAACTGATAATGGAAAAATTCATTGATTATGCAAACCAAGAAATTAGCACCAGAATGTCTAATAGAACTTATACCAACAGCCAAAAAGAAATGATGGATGATATTCCAGAGGCTGCCCGAGCAAAACTATCACCCACTGAAAACGCAATATTGGATGATGCCTTTAATACCATGAGAGAACGTGGCCTTGACGCTTTGGGAAATGAAAAAATTGCGCAAAATACAAACCGCGTTTTTGATCCAAAGCGTGACGTGCAGATCATGATGTATGGCGCGCTGCATTACGAAAGAGAATCCGATCTTAATGAAGCAATGCCCGGATTATCGATAGGATTATTAGCTGCAAAAGATATTAAAGAAAATGCAGAACGTTATATTAATAAGAAAGGCTCAACTGATTTTCCCAACTATGTTTATTACACTGATGAACACCGCCTGGTGAAAATGGATAATGACGCAGCCAAAGCCGAATTTCTTGGCATGGATGATAAGCAATTCCAAGCCTGGAAACTAAGCCATGAAATAAAACCGCCAGAGATAAAATTGCCGTCCAGGGAAGCCGCTCAACCAATCTCCGGTTTTTCACCCGGCAATTATAACTTCGCGCAGGTGACGCCTACCAACATAACTGCAACCAGAATTATTTAAACTCCCTCTCCCTCTGGGAGAGGGCCGGGGTGAGGGCTGCTATTGTCATTCCGAACGAATGTGAGGAATCTTTGCAGAATAAAGCTATCCTTCGCTGCTCTCGGGATAACAAAGCCCTCATCCTGACCTTCTCCCAGAGGGAGAAGGTATATTAGGCTAATACCTCGCTGCTTGTGTCTTGGTTGTTTAATTTACATTAGTCACCCTTCATCATATTGTGTTATTTTAACTCACTTCCACTAAATGTAGTTGTTATCTGTTACTGATTTGTTTATAGTCAGGATTATTACAATTAAAAACTGATAATAAAATAACGGGAGAATCTTATGTCGAAAGTCATTACGATTGCGCAACAAAAAGGTGGCGCCGGTAAAACAACCCTTGCAGCGCACATCGCAGTAGCCCTAAGCCAGAAAGGCAACCGCGTTGCCATAATTGACATCGACCCGCAGGGCAGCATCAGCTACTGGCACAAGATTCGTGAAGAGCGTTTCGGCGAAGGCTATACCGGCCTTACTTTTACTTCTGTTTCCGGCTGGCGGGTAGCGAGCGAAGTTACGCGGTTGCGCCGCCAGTGCGATTATGTGATAATTGACAGCCCACCACACACCGAAACCGAAGCGCGCAGTGCCATCCGCAGTGCTGACCTTATAGTAATTCCGGTGCAGCCAAGCCCGACCGACCTGTGGGCGACCAAGGCGACTCTGGAGCTGGCGAAACACGAAAAAGTTCCGGTGCGCGTGGTTCTAAATCGCGTTTCTGCAAATTCCAAACTGGCTGAAAAGATCGCCGCCGAACTACCTGAACTTTCCTCCACTACCCTCGGCAATCGTGTAATGTTCGCAGCCTCACTGATGGAAGGGCGCTGCGCCACCGAGGTTGACCCGGCCAGCACTGCCGCCCAGGAGATCAAGGCTCTGGTCAAGGAAATAACCGCCCTCATCGCCGACCCGGAAGAAGAAGCAGAAGAAGAAGTAGTAGTGGAAACCAGCAAAAAATCAGTTAGTAAAAGAGAGCTGGCAGACGCCTGATTAAGGGCTATAGCTTTTCTTGTAATATTCGGTTAAAATTGGCAGATGCCAAGAAAAAAACAGGATTTTGCACCACATATCAGCCCTGATAGAGCACCGCCGTGCTCTGCTGATGGCTGCATTCATTCAGGGGCTTATAAAGCCCCTAAGTCCCGCGAGAAAATTGATGAGTATGAGTGGTTCTGCCTCGACCATATCCGCGAACGCAACCAGCAGTGGGATTATTTTTCCGGCATGGGCAGCGACGAGATAGAGGCATTTATTCAGGATGCCGTTACCGGCCACCGCCCGACATGGACACGGGAAGGGCGTATCCGCGAACATTATTTTACATTACAGGATAAACTCTACGAATTTATCAACGGTTCAAAACCGGCCCCGGCAAAACCACGGATTCCTGCTAAAACCCGTAATGCCCTCGCCACCATGGAACTGGAACATCCCTACACCCAGGAACAATTAAAAGTCCGCTACCGCATACTGGTGAAAAAATACCATCCCGACCTTAATAAGGGCGACAAAAAACTCGAAGAAAAATTCAAGTCCATCACCACGGCCTACCGTTTTCTTTTAGAGGAGATAACACATAAGGACGACTGATGACTAGCGCGCTTGCAGCACCTTCACGGCCTCTGCATGGCAATATGCGGCGAGTTTTTTGCGACTGTCACCAAATTCGGAAATAGTGACCGGGGGGAGGATGGTGAGCTTAGCATCGATCCTGCCCAGTTTCAGCAATTGCCAGACGTGGTTGACCAGCAGCATATCACCGTACCATGCTATCATTGGCCACTGGGTGCTATCGATTGGCAGCGCGCCTAAGGATTTATAGCTTATAATAGCTGGCTGGACAAATAATTCATGCTCGCCGCTATCCATATTTATTTTCTTTTCTGCGATACTGAAAAGGCTGGATTTAAACGGCAGGAGATGAAGGCCATCGCCGGTAGTGCCTTCCGGGAAAAGCGATATGACAGCACCTTTAGCCAAGGCATCATAAATTTTAGTTCCGGCCTCTTTTACCTTATCGCTGTTGCGGTCAATGAACACACAATCAATCAGGCGGCAGATGGTTCCGATAACCGGCCATTTTTCCATATCGTTTTTAGGGGTAAAGTGCGCCGGAGTTTTCCAGCCCAGGATAAGTATATCAAGATACGATATATGGTTGGAAACCAGCAGCAACGGCCTGACACTGGTTATCTGGCCTTCAACCTTAACCCGCAACCCGATGATGAAGCACAGTACCGCCGAACCAATATTACAGAAATATTCGTGCCAGTTCTTCTTTTTGGTTTTTTTGATGAACCAAATTATACATATAAAAAGGGAAAGCCACAGCACCAGAAAAATTGCTTTAATTGCAGCCTTAACCATAGATTAGTTTGTTTCTTTGCTGCTGCCGTAACGGGTTGCATATTTTTCAGTCACCCGGTCTGTTTTCACCAGAATACTGACATCGGTGGTGTTATATTCATGATCAATCACCGCACCCGACCCGATATAGCCACTTAAGCGCAGATATCCTTTTATCAGTGGCGGCAGATTAGAAAAAACCTCTTTAACATCTATTGCTTCCTTAGGCAGGATATTCATCTCCACATAACGGCTTTCCAAAGCCCGCGGGCATAGCTCCCTTGGTGCCAGATGGTAATGATGGAGGTAGGAAAGGGCCATTGCATGCTCCTTGGGGTCAGTGCCCTGGAAGCTGGCGCAACCGAACATAAGCTCAATATTAAACCTGGTCACATAGGCCCCTATCCCCCGCCACAAAAGCTGCATCACCGAGCGGTTACGGAAATCCGCATGCACGCAGGAGCGGCCCACTTCCAGTATTTCACCATCATATTTTTTGATAAGGTTGATATCATATTCGCTGTCAGTGTAAAAACGGCCGATTTTTTTCATCATCTCACGGCGTAATAACCTATAGGTTCCTACCACACGGTAATCAGAATTACCCTGATGTTCTACCACCAGCAGATGGTCGCAGATTGCATCGAACTCATCGACATCCAGCTTGCTTGCTATATTTTCCGGGGTTGGCGTTGCCCCCATTTCTTCAACAAACACCTGGTAGCGCAAAGCCTGCGCCGCTTTAATATCATAGCTGTCTTTGGTAACAAACACTTCCAGGTTTCCGGCGCGTATTTCATCAATATCGTACAGAGATTTTATTTTATGCCCCATTTTATTCTGCGGCATAATAACATCTCTCTCGGCGTATGATAGCAGCATAAAATCTCACTTTTAGTATTATTTACTCTGGATAGTATTTTCTAAAGGTACGGCGTAAAGCTCCAGCCGGTGGTCCACCAACTTATAGCCAAGCTTTTTGGCTATAGTATGTTGCAGTGCTTCAATTTCCGCGCTGGTAAACTCAATTACCTTACCCGATTTCAGATCAATAAGATGGTCATGATGTTCGTCACTGGCTGGTTCATAGCGTGAGCGGCCATCACCAAAATCATGCTTATGGGTAATGCCGGCTTCTTCAAACAACCTAACTGTACGGTAAACCGTGGCGATACTTATATGCGGGTCAATAGCAACCGCCCTCTGGTACAGCATTTCAACATCAGGATGATCATTGGATTCGGAAAAAACCTTTGCAATAATCCGGCGCTGGCCTGTCATCTTCAGGCCTTTTTCTGCACATTTTTCTTCAATATTTGATATATTAGTTGGCAAGTACCCATCCTATTGATAATTTCGTGGCAAATAGTAGCTTGTAGTTAGCAGTTTGTAAATAGTTGCTGTGATAAAAGGATACATGAATTTGAAAAACAAAGGTTTTACATTAGTTGAACTATCGGTGGTTCTGGTCATTGTTGCCCTGCTCATTGCCGGTATTTTTTATGGGCAGTCACTTATCCGCTCTGCGGAGCTGCGTGAAGTTATCGGTGATTATGACCGCTATACCAAAGCTATAAAGGAATTTGAGGATAAATACCAGGCCCTGCCGGGCGATATGAGCAATGCTGAATCCATCTGGGGGTCAGATGCCGGGTGCCCGACAACGGCAACCAACACCACCCCGAAAATAGCCACCTGTAACGGTAACGGCAACGGGCGGATTGGCGCCAGCAGCACAGCCGGTGTCCTTGACACCACTTACGCCTATGAGTGGTTCCGCGCCTGGCAAGAATTAGCAGATGCTGGTTTAATCGAAGGAAAATTTACCGGCGTAAAAGAATCCGCAACTGATGGCGATGCCGGGATCGGGCTGAATGTACCGCAGTCAAAATTAAATGAAAAATCCGGCTGGACATTATATTATTTCCTGCAAACCGCAACTGACGCAAATATGTGGGGCGATAATTATGGCCATGTTTTTGCCTTTGGTGGTGATACCAGCAGTGTAACCAATGGCACTGCCCTCTCACCAGCTGACGCCCTTACCATTGACCAGAAGATCGATGACGGGACTCCCGGCAATGGAACCATCCGCGCCCGCCGCACCGGCGCAGAAGCGAACTGCACCGCAAACGACAGCTCACAGAGTGCAGCAACCTACAACACGGCTTATACCTCCGGGGGGGGCTGTTCATTACTATTTATCTTAGGTTTTTAATATGAAACACAAAAACAATGGTTATACCCTGGTTGAATTGTCAGTCACACTGGTGATTATAGCGCTGCTGATAGGTGGTATAATATTTGGGAAGTCGCTTATCCGTAACTCCGAGCTGCGGGCAATAACCTCGGAATATGCCAGCTATGTTCAGGCTATCGGCAATTTCCGTGACAAGTATCAGGCATTACCGGGGGATTTTGCGGCAGCCTCCTCAGTGTGGAGCGGAATTACCAACGGCGATGGCGATGGGTTGATAACCGTGAATGTTGCCGGCACCCGCCTTGATGAACAGTTTTTGGCGTGGCAGCACCTTGCCAAATCCGAGTTTATAAAAGGCAATTTTACTGGCACTGCCGGTTCCGCTGGCGTGCGTGACCGCGTGGTCGGCACCAACATCCCGACCTCGCAACTGGCCAATGCCGGCTGGGGATTAATCAGCGTAACACTTACCGACATTGCTGGTGGGTATGGTGCAATTTCTTACATCGCCCCTGATATTCCACCAAACCACGTTCTGTGGTTAGGTGGGGGCTCGATTACTGGAACAGCAGATTTCCAGAAAGCGGTATTAACAGGAGCCGAAGCTAAGGATATTGATACTAAATCTGATGATGGCCTGCCCTATACTGGAAAAATTGTTGTCCAATATATTGACGACGATTCTTGTGCATCAGCTACAGCATATACCGCAAATTCTAGCACTATAGCTTGCTCTGTGATATTTAAGACCGGGTATTGATAGCGTACTTGTCGTCATTGCGAGCATAGCGAAGCAATCCAGGTGTTGCCGCGCTCTGGTACTGGATTGCTTTGTCGCTCCGCTCCGCGCAATGACGGATGGTTTGGATTTTTTATTTATTGGCAAATACTATATCAGCGCCGATATCTGCCGCCGGTGCGGAATGGGTTATTTTACCAACGGAAATATAGTCGACACCGGTAGCGGCAATTTCTTTTACTGTTTCCAGCGACACCCCACCCGATGCTTCAAGGGGAATTTCACCGGCGGCCAGCGCTACGGCTTTCTTTAGTTCGGTAGTATCCATATTATCGAGCAGTATCCTGTCTGGTGCTGCGACCAGTGCTTCTTCTACCTGCGCCAAAGTATCGCACTCAACAACGACCGGCAGTTTTGTTGCGGCGCGGGCCTTGGCCACTGCCTGCGTAATACCGCCACACAGGGCAATGTGGTTATCCTTTATCAGCACCATATCATCAAGGCGCATACGGTGATTTTGCCCGCCACCGATGGTTACTGCATATTTATCAGCAGCCCGCAGATTAACCATAGTTTTACGGGTATCAAGAATCACTGCTTTTGTTCCTTTTACCGCCTCAACATATTGGTGGGTGAGAGTGGCAACTCCGCACATGCGCTGCATTATATTCAATGTTACCCGCTCCCCGGCCAGCAATGCCCGGGCATTGCCTTTGGCTGTGGCCAGCACCGTTCCTGCGGCCACCATTTCGCCTTCCTTTACACTAGCACTGGCATTGATACTAGCACTGAGCAGAGCATAAACCAGCTCGGGAATAAATACCCCGCACGCAACCATCTCCTGTCTGGCCACGAACGCCATTTCCGCCTGCGCATTATCAGGAATCAGCAGCGTAGAGGTAACGTCCCCCCCGCCAAGATCCTCGGCCAGTGCGCGCTTTATAATATCGGAGAATTCCTGCATTATTTCTATCATTAAACTCCTTCTGTCACCCCGCACTTGCCTGCCTTGCCGTAGCTTTAGCGTAGGCAGGTTGCGGTATGATAATGTTCTATTTAAACACTACTGTTTTCTTTCCATTTAAAAGAACCCGGTGTTCAATATGGTATTTAATGGCGCGGGCAAGGGCCACACATTCCATATCACGTCCGATGGCTTCTAAATCATCCGGCAGATGGGTATGGTCGACCCGAGCCACTTCCTGCTCGATTATCGGGCCTTCGTCAAGGTCGGTGGTGACATAATGGGCAGTCGCGCCGATAAGTTTCACCCCACGGTCGAAAGCCTGGGTATATGGCCTTGCGCCTTTGAAACTGGGCAGGAAGGAGTGGTGGATATTTATCGCCCTGCCTTCAAGTTTCGCGCATAATTCCGGCGATAATATCTGCATATAACGCGCCAGCACCACCAGATCGATATTATGGCGGGCGACAATATCAAGTATCTGCTGCTCCTGCTGCGACTTATTTTCGGCATTTACCGGCAAATGATAAAATGGTATTTCGTGCCATTTGGCGACATGTTCCCAGTCATTATGGTTGGAGATAATTGCCGGAATTTCTATGGCAAGCTGGCCGGTCTTCTGCCGGTACAACAAATCATTGAGGCAATGCCCGGCCTTGGAAACCATTATAAGCACACGGCTTTTGCGGATCTTATGGGAAATTTCCCATTGCATGGCAAAGCGCTGCGCAACCTGGTCATGGAATAATTTTTTGAGCGCATCCTGGCTTTTTCCACCCTGCTCCATCCGAAACTCTATGCGCAGGAAAAACCTCCCAGTTGATTCATCACCAAACTGCGCTGATTCAATTATGAAACCAAAATTATCGGCGAGGAAACCGCTGACAGCAGCCACGATACCACGCACATCGGCACAGGAGAGAGTCAGTATATATCTATTATCATTCATATTATAACTTTCCTAAGAGGCATTAGGCAGTAGGCCATAGGCATTGGTGATTTAGCTTTTTAACTACTGCCCATTGCCTATTGCCTTCTTACTTCTGACTGGTTTTTCCGGCAGTTTAAGCTCCGGGTTCTCGCGCATCAGGTAACATTCAAACCTTGCGCCTTTCTGCGGTTCGGAACGCAGCACAACCCGGCCGCCGTGCAATTCAATAAAACTTTTCACGATGGAAAGGCCAAGGCCGGTCCCTGAACGCGTACCCGGTTTGCCTTTTGTGGCCTCCTGATTACGCCCTTTGTAGAATTTGCTGAACACTATTTCCTGCTCTTCGAGAGGTATCCCCTGCCCTTCATCTTCCACCCAGAGCATGATCTCGCCGGCTTCCACCTCTTTAGCGCCGAAGCCGATTTTACCACCTTCCGGTGAATATTTTATTGAGTTGGAAAGGAGGTTGAACAATATCTGTTTGATACGGGTTTCATCACCGACCATTTTGCCGATTTTAGAGAGGCACTCGAATTTAATATCGATGGAATGTTCCTTGCTGCGCTCCTGGATAAGCAGCAATACCGATTTCATCATTGCGTAAATATCGAATTTGGAAACCTCAAGACGCATATAGCCAGCCTCGATCCCGGCAAGGTCCAGAATATCGTTGATGAGGTGCATCAGGTGTTGTGAAGACTGGTGGATGCCTTCGACATATTCGCGCTGTTTTTCGGAAAGGGTGCCAAAATATTCCTGCTTGAGCATTTCCGAGAAACCGGCAATGGAAGTAAGCGGCGAGCGCAGTTCGTACGATACGTTGGCAAGGAATTCAGTTTTCAGCTTATCGGCTTCCGAGAGCGCATCGTTACGTTCACGCAATGACCTTTCTACCAGTGTGGAATCGGTGACATCAAGGTATGTTATCAGTGTTGCGCCATCAGGCAGCGGTACTTTGCGCCAGTCAATCACCTTGCCATCGGAACGTTCAAGGCGCATGGCAACAAAATCGCGGGTCTGGAGCTGTTCGATATGCTGGTTGCAGAAATTTTCCCAGTCTTCCTTGGCGAACAGGTCTTTGCAACGCTCCAACAGTTCCTTGATATGCGGTTCGGAATTAGCAAACTCACTTTCTAGGTTCCACATCAGCAGGTAACCGGGATTGCTGAGTTTCAGGCGCCCGTCCTCACCGAACACGGCAACCCCTTCATGCAGGTTGTCGAGCGTTTCGCGCTGCACTGCAATAAGTGTATTATAAGAGCGTTCCAGCGCCAGACGGTCGGTCACATCTTCGTAAGCGAACAATATTCCACCCAGCGCATGCGGGATAGCGATAACACGCAAGGCTTTACCATCAGGCAGGTAGAAAAATTCTTCGCGCGGTTCAAGCAGTTCAGTAAATAATTTTATCTGCTGCTGTTTGAAAAGATGGAAATTGGCCTGTTCCGGCAGACGGCGCTTTTCATGAAGGACTTCGAGTATTTCGCTGTAAGTTGGCTGCGAATCGAGCCAGACCTCGTCGAATTTCCACAGGGCAACAAAGGCGTTATTGAAAGTTTTGAGGCGGGTATCGGCTCCGTAAATTGCCATGGCGCTGGCGGAACTTTCCAGCAAATCATCCTGCGCTGAGATATGGCGGGCGATGTCTTCCTTCATCTTATCCAGCTCGGTATAATCGATAGCGAAGCCGGCATACATTTTTTCTTCGGGGATGGAAAACTCGGTTATCTCATAGAGTTTGCGCTCACCGCCAACTACAATATGCCTGCGGTCAGTTACCGAACGACTGTCGCTGCCCTGCTGTTCCAGCATTTTGCGCACCCTCTTATCGAGCTCGGGTACTACACCGGCTTCTGTGCTTTCCAGCAGATCTTCCACCGCCTCACCATAAGCCAGGTTATGGAAACGGATATTCAGTCCCACATCGCGCTGCCAGATAGGATATGGCGACATATTGAGCAAGGTTGAATATATCTTAAGGTCGGATTTCAGTTTTTCGTTTTCTGCTTTTAACTGAAGTTCGGCTTCGCTGGGGGCGGATGAGAGATGACGGATAACGGATGACAAAAACTTATTTTGTTTAGGTTTCACACTTGTCATCTGCCATCCGTAATCCGTTGTCTAATATCTGTAACCTTCAGGCTTGAACGGGCCTTCTTGTGAAACACTCAAATACTCAGCCTGTTTTTTAGTCAGCGTAGTAAGTTTTACACCTAATTTTTCCAGATGCAAGGCCGCTACCTTTTCATCAAGCTGTTTTGGCAGCACATACACCTTATTTTCATATTTACTATGGTTTCTCCACAGTTCGATCTGCGCGAGAACCTGGTTAGAGAAGGATGTACTCATGACGAAACTAGGGTGGCCGGTGGCACAGCCAAGGTTGACCAGACGGCCTTTGGCCAGCACGATGATACGCTTGCCATCAGGAAAAACAACTTCATCAACCTGCGGCTTCACTTCTTTCCACACCATGTTTTTAAGGGCGGCAATCTGTATTTCGCTGTCGAAATGGCCGATGTTGCAGACAATAGCACGATCCCGCATCAGGCGCATATGCTCAAGTGTTATCACATCCACATTACCGGTGGCAGTAACGAAAATATCGCCCTGCGCAGCAGCTTCATCCATGGTCAGAACCTGGTAGCCTTCCATTGCCGCCTGCAACGCACAGATAGGGTCAATTTCGGTTATGATAACTCGCGCACCCTGACCTTTGAGGGCATGCGCACAACCCTTGCCCACATCGCCATAACCGGCAACAACCGCAACTTTACCGGCGATCATAACATCGGTGGCGCGTTTAAGGCCATCGGGCAATGACTCGCGGCAGCCATAGAGGTTATCGAATTTTGATTTGGTGACCGAGTTGTTCACGTCAATCGCCGGAACTTTCAGTTCACCGGCTTTCATCATTTCATAAAGGCGGTGTACACCAGTGGTGGTTTCTTCGGAGATACCCTTCACCTCTGCCAGAATTTGCGGATATTTATCGTGCATGATTTTGGTAAGGTCGCCGCCATCATCAAGTATCATGTTCGGGGTCCAGCCATCTGCGCTTTTAATGGTCTGTTCAACACACCAGTCATATTCTTCCTCGGTTTCGCCTTTCCATGCGAATACGGGAATACCTGCCGCCGCGATAGCTGCCGCTGCCTGATCCTGTGTGGAAAATATATTGCAGCTTGACCAGCGCACGGTTGCGCCGAGGGCGGTAAGGGTTTCGATAAGTACTGCGGTCTGGATGGTCATATGTAGGCAACCGGCAATGCGCGCACCTTTCAGAGGCTGCTCTTTCGCATATTCAGCGCGGATGGCCATAAGCCCCGGCATTTCGGTTTCTGCCAGCGAAATCTCATTGCGCCCCCAGGCGGCAAGGGAAATATCCGCTACCTTATAATCAGTAAAATTAGTTTTAGTTGCAGTTGCTGAGTTGGCCATTATCTTATTCCTTATATCGGTTAATATTGCCGGAAAACTAGCCCTTATAAAGGGAAACTGCAAGCAGAAAAACCCTTATTAAGGCTAATACTATCAAAACTTAAACGACAAAGCACAATTCTGCAAAATAGCATTGGTTAGCTGGTATTTCTGATCACCAACGACACCATTATTGTCATAACAATTAGTTGTTGCAAAAGAAGTAGCAGTAGTTGTTGGGCCATAATTAGGAGAACCGGAACTAGCGCCAGAGCTCATAACGTAACATGGACAATGCACATTCCAGCTTGCCGAACCACTGGACCATATAACAATACCATTAGATGGTACAAACGCTGAAACTTTACCTGACTGAGGCTTTCCATCATCTATCTTATTATCAATATCGAAAGCTTGCAATACGGTCAATTGGGCACCTTGATACGCCCATCCTGAGTTTTTTATTACAGTATTGAGGCCCCCTAATGAAAAATAATTTATCCCATCTGATTGGAGTGGGGAAGTATTTGCTGCCGTAATACCGCCACTCCACACAAGAATATAAGTTTTAGAAATCTTCCCACGTGGAAAATAGTCCTGCAATGCTGGCGCGGTTGCTTCATTTATAGACACCGCAGTAGTAGGATTAGTAAAATTTTCTGGTATTAACTTTGCTAGGCTAAGATCAGACCAGAACAAAGTTGTTTCAGATGCGTTTCCAGGCTCTTGCAAAATACCTAAATAGTGATAGGTAAAATTTGTAGCCCAAGGACAGCCAACAGTAGGCACAACACAACTCGACTGAATCAGCCCGTTACCATCGCCTTCTCCGGTGTTTGTACCACGTGCTTTAAGCCCAATTGAGGTGGCCGCCGGATCAGGAATATCTCCCGGCAAATATCCATATTTGTCCCTGAATGCATTAACTACCGTTCTATAGTTTTCTATCTGGGAAACTTGTGCCCTGACCGCTGCAGAATCAATCAAATCTTTTCCTACTAAAATACCTCCTACGAGCAACCCAACAATTATAAGCACTATGGATAATTCAATAAGAGTAAAACCAATAGAAGCCTCAGATATCCATGGCACACGCATCCATTTAGTAATAGGCAAAAGAAAACAGGTAAACCGTTTATTCAATTTTGTTTTCCTATCATATTGTAAAAACATATATTCATTAGAAGTCTGTTAGCATTTTATTATATATAATTATTTCCAAAAATTTCAATACACACTTTTGTAGAGACATTCGGCAAAATTGCAAGCAGGTCATTTTTGGCAAGGGCGATACAGCCTTCGGTTCCGCTATAATCCGGCTTGGCAATGTGCATGAATATCGCGCTGCCTTTTCCCGAAATTATCGGCGAATCGTTATAGCCTATTGGAATTATAATGTCGTAGAGATCATCAGCGCGCCACAGTTTTTCGTGACGCGGAATTTTGCCCTCACCCTGCCCTCTCCCAGAGGGAGAGGGTATTATTTCATTTAGCTCCCTTTGGGAGAGAACATTTTTTTGCTCCCTCTCCCTTTGGGAGAGGGTGGGGGTGAGGGCATCGCGTACCGACCACCTCGGGTGAAGCGGCCAGCGTCATCCACAAGCATCCACCCACACCCGCTCCACCCGCGGCCTGCCCCCCACGTTGATGACGATCCGGC
>CAZUXB010000012.1:15327-52330 GCA_964624555.1 uncultured Rickettsiales bacterium
GCTACCATCCCGGTAATGGAATAAATTTTTTCCACCACTCCCTCAAAATTCTCCTGCATTTCCACATTAGTAAAACGAACGATTTTATAGCCTTTTTTTTCTAAATACTTACTGCGGATCACATCATTTTTTTTACCATCTTCTGTAAAATGCGATTCACCATCCAACTCAATAATCAACCGTAACTCATTACAATAAAAATCCGCTATATATGGTTCTATCGGATGTTGTCTGCGAAATTTTTGTCCGTTCATCTGCCGGTTTTTTAAAACAGACCATAGTTTCATTTCCGGAGAAACAGGTTCTTTTCTTAGTTCTCTTGCCCGATCAATTAATTCTATTGGAATATATTGATAATAGCCCTCACCCTGCCCTCTCCCAGAGGGAGAGGGTATTTTGATATGTTGATTATAAAATTGGGATTCACTATCATCGCACCAGCCATCATCCTGCGTGATTATTTTCAGTGGCAATTTTGTTTGCGGTGCACTCATTTTATCGGCGCGATACCAGCATTCACGCAAGGGAAAAATTCCAAGCGGAGAGCAACCATCACCTTCTTTTTTATCAGTGGAAAAACCATTTTTGCCAATGGCGCAACGGTAGGTTTTGCCAGCAAATTCCAGCTTATTGCCAATTACTTTCATGAAAACCCATTATAATTTAATTGCTAACACTATGGTATACCAGATTAAACATTTGACAGAAAAGGTAATATTCGTTAACATATGTAAATTATTTAGCGGCAGAATAACAAATTATGGCTGAAGCACTAAAAGAAGATCCGAACAGTTTCCCTTTATCCATTTACATATTTAATTATGCAAATGGAAACCGGGCTATTAGTTCTGGCAACCCAACGCTGGATGCTTCTGTATTAACAGGCAACAATAAAGCAGTTGTTCAATATACAATCAATAACCAACCTAATTTCGGCAAGGAATTCGTCGCAAAGTTAAAAGAACGCGGGATAGAAGCAACCGCAACATCTGAGCCCGCCCATGCTGGGGCAAGGGGCAATTACTTAGCTCACAACATTACTATGGATGCCAAAAATTTTGAAAAACTGAAACTGGGAGCTTTATTACAAGAAAAGAATTACCTCTCTGAAAATGGTAAAGCCACAGAGTTAAAAGAGTTAGACACATTGGCCAAGGAAGTTTTAGGGCCGGAATCCTTGAAAAAATACAACAACCCAGAGCGGGTATCGCAAAATGTTGACAAAACATATGCCGAATTGCTGGCCGGATTTACTCCTCCCAAAATTCCTGTTCGCCTTGCAGAAGAAGGACAAGGCAACCACACCGGCTATGGCAAAACTCAAGGTAATCGCATAATCACCACCTAGGCAGATCTTTCAAGCTTTCCGCTGCTGGTATTTTCCAGGACTTTCTGCACGATCTGCGGGGCATTGAGTCCGGCTATATCATACATTGCCTGCGGGGTGTTCTGCTCAATGAACATATCAGGCAGGCACATGGTTATAAGTTTATGGTTATCACCAAGCAAATTATTATCGCTGGCAAATTGCAACACATGCGCCCCAAAACCGCCAACCGCCCCTTCCTCTACAGTTATGACCAGCTCATGTTTTTTAAGCAAATCGCGCAGCAGTTTTTCATCAATAGGTTTAGCAAACCGGGCATCGGCAATTGTGGTTTTTATACCTTCTTTTGCGAGCATATCAGCAGCTTTCAGACATTCCCCAAGGCGCGTCCCCAACGAGAGCAGGGCAACCCTTGCGCCATTAGTTTTATGTATTATCCGCCCCTTTCCAATTTCCAGTATTTCACCACGCTCCGGCATTTCCACGCCAGTCCCTTCCCCACGCGGATAGCGTAGCGCACTGGGCGCGTTATCAATCGCCGCCTGTGTTGCGACCATGTGTTTTAATTCGGCTTCATCGCTCGCTGCCATCACAATAAAATTAGGCAGCGTTGTAAGGTAAGTAATATCAAAACTTCCGGCATGGGTTGCGCCATCAGCACCGACCAGCCCCGCCCGGTCTATCGCAAAGCGCACTGGCAGATTCTGGATCGCCACATCATGCACCACCTGGTCATAACCACGTTGCAGGAAGGTTGAATATATAGCACAGAACGGCTTGTAGCCTTGAGTGGCAAGCCCAGCGGCGAAGGTCACGGCATGCTGCTCGGCGATACCGACATCGAACATTCTTTCGGGAAATTCTTTAGCAAATAAATCAAGCCCGGTGCCAGACGGCATGGCGGCAGTTATCGCCACAATCTTATCATCATTGCGCGCTTCACTAATCAAGCTTTCGGCAAAAACTTTGGTATAGCTTGGCGCATTTGCCGCTGATTTTTTCTGGGTTCCTGTTTCAACATCAAAACTACTCACCCCATGATACTTATCGTCAGACGCTTCGGCAGGAGCATAGCCATGGCCTTTGCGGGTGACTACATGCAACAAGATAGGGCCACTGTCTTTTTCATTTTTTATATTACGCAGCACTGGCAGCAAGTGGTTCAGGTTATGGCCATCGACCGGGCCGACATAATAAAAACCAAGCTGCTCGAACATGGTGCCACCAACCGCAATATCACGTGCCAGGTGTTCGGCGCGGCGGGCGAAACGCATCAACGGTTCCGGGAATTTACTGGCCACGGTTTTGCCGATATGACGTAGCGTGTGGTATGGTTGCGAGGATATCAGCCGCGACAGGTAGCTGCTCATGGCACCAACCGGGGGAGCTATTGACATATCGTTATCATTGAGAATTACAATCAGGCGGGTGCCAATACTTCCGGCATTGTTCATCGCCTCATAAGCCATGCCCGCGCTCATAGCACCATCACCAATAACGGCTATGACCTCATGTTTTTTTCCGGCAAGGTCACGGGCTACCGCCATACCCAGGCCAGCAGATATTGAGGTTGAGCTATGCCCGGCGCCAAACACATCATATTCACTTTCACTGCGTTTACAGAACCCGGAGAGCCCGTCAGGTTTGCGCAGGGTGCGGATTTTATCTTTCCTGCCGGTGAGAATCTTATGCGGGTATGATTGATGGCCGACATCCCAGATAAGCAGGTCTTCAGGGGTATTAAAAACATGATGCAGTGCAACAGTAAGTTCGACAACACCAAGCGCCGAACCCAGATGTCCGCCGGTATGAGCTACTGCTGCAATTGTTTCCGCACGCAATTCACCGGCCAGTTGCACCAGTTGGGCATCGGAGAATGAGCGTATGTCGAGCGGATAATTTACATTATCAAGTAAACGGTCAGTATGCACGGAATTATCTCAAAAATTTTCAGACAGCGCACAGCATCAGGCAATTTTGCTAAAAAAGCAAGGATACAATGATACCGGCCAGCCCCTATTTATAAACCACGCGACCACCGCTCACACTGAAACTGCGACCATCCTGAAGTATATAATCCCCATCCGGCAGCAACGACCGGTTACCCTGCTGGTCAAGGGAATATACCGCCGTACCATCATAAGCTATGGGCTGGCCACTACGCAATTTTGGTTCTTTCCCGGTCAGGCTGCTACCTGTATCCTTATTTACCGGTGGTTCATTATTGATAATTGGCGGATAGTAGCTGCCGCCACCGCCCGAGCTGTAACCGGATGCTGAAGTATCATTCCCCTGACCGTTAGGCCCCACCCCCTGACCATTAGGATCTGATTGTTTTATAATGATATCACTCTCACCCCTGCCCTCCACTTCAAGACTTGGTGGGGCAATATATATACCTTTTGGCCTCAGGCTTGGGTCGTTTCCTACTACAGTTGCGGAATTGCGGATAGCGGCCCGCATATCGTTTGCACTCTGGTCCACTGGTTTTTTATCATTACCGCCACCGACAACACTATCAAACATGCCACCGGATGCGGCCTGTTTCTGTTTTTGTTCAAGATACATATTGGTCTGGGCGGTAAGCGGATCACTACCATATTTTTCCATAAGGTTTTTTTGCTGGTTCTGGAACTCTCTTACCGGGTTTTTGCCAAACACCAGCATGGCAATCACCAGGAGCATACCTATAAGCACCCATAAATTCATAAAATCCCCCAACCTATAACGTTATTTTTATATCAGGTGAATACTATACCATAACTGGCCGAAATTACAACAATCCCAAGCACCATAGCAGTATTGCCTTCTGGACATGCAGCCGGTTTTCGGCCTCATCAAAGACCTTTGACTGCGGTCCGTCAATGACCTCGGCAGTCACTTCCTCGCCACGGTGGGCGGGAAGACAGTGCAGGAATATAGCCCCCGGGGCGGCTACTTTCATAAGCTCGGCATTGACCTGATAGGGGGTAAGCAGGGCTATCTGGGCCGCAGAATCCGGGTCCCCCATTGATATCCAGGTATCGGTTACCACTGCGTGGGCACCAGCGGCCGCCTCTTTTGGCGAATCGGTTACCATTATCTCGGCACCTTTATCCCTGGCCCATTTTACCACCTCTGGCAGAGGGGAAAGTTTCGCCGGGCAAGCTATATTCAGTTTGCAGCCGAACAGGGCAGCGGCATGGATCCAGCTTTGCGCCACATTATTGCCATCGCCGACCCAGGCTATTGTTTTTCCTTCTATATTACCTACTGATTCTTCAAAAGTAAGGATATCGGCCATTATCTGGCAGGGGTGGGAAAATTCGGTAAGGCCGTTTATCACCGGAACGGTAGCATTTTCTGCCAGTTCAAGAAGCTTGTCATGGCTGTGGCAGCGCAGCATTATGGCATCGACATAACGCGACAGGACCCTGGCCGTGTCTGCCACAGTTTCGCCCCTGCCCAATTGTAATTCATTGCCATTGAGCACTATCGCGTGGCCGCCAAGTTCGACCATTGCCACCTCGAAAGAAACACGGGTGCGTGTTGAATTTTTTTCGAATATCATAGCCAGCTTTTTATTGGCCAGAGGTGCTCCAAACTCGGCGTCATTGCGCTCATGCTTAAGCCGTTCCGCGCCGGTTATGATATTGCGCAAGTCACCTGCCGATATATCGGAAATATCTAAAAAATGCCTTATCATTTTATATCCTTACAGATTGACCTCATTATTTTGGCAGCTTCCGCCACCTGTTCTCCATTTATTATAAGTGGTGGTGTTATACGGACTACATTATCCTCGGCTGGGGAAGTTAACAGGCCACCAGTTCTCAATTTTTCCACAATATCTATATTGCTGTATGGGGCCTTCACCGGCAATCCCAGCATTAATCCC
This sequence comes from uncultured Rickettsiales bacterium, assembly GCA_964624555.1. Taxonomy (GTDB): domain Bacteria; phylum Pseudomonadota; class Alphaproteobacteria; order Rickettsiales; family SXRF01; genus SXRF01. Next base: position 20,532 of record CAZUXB010000012.1, read on the forward strand.
CGCCCCCGCACCTCGGAAAAGATATTGGAAAAATCGCGGATAATATTTTTTAGTTCATTCTTAAGCAATGTGCCAATATCCTGCACCTGTTGGAAAAAATCGGGTGCAAGCATAACATCGAGCACCGCGCTTCCCACCGCCATGGCCAGGGGGTTAGAGCCATAGGTTGAGCCGTGCGCTCCGGTGGTCATGCACGCTGCGACCTTATCGGTAGTAAGGCAGGCGCCGAGCGGGAAACCATTGCCGATACCTTTGGCAACCGAGACTATATCCGGCGTGATGCCAGCCTGTTCAAAAGCAAACAGCGACCCGGTACGGCCCATCCCACACTGCACCTCATCAACAAATAACAGCAGACCGTGCTCGTCAGCAAGTGCACGCAACCCTTGCAGGAATTCGTAATTGGCGACGTTGACACCACCCTCGCCCTGTACCGGCTCCACCAGTATTGCTGCTGTCTCCTTGTTAATAGCCGCTTCAACTGCGGCCAGATCGTTGAATTCCACCCGGTCAAAACCATCGAGCAGCGGACCGTAGCCGGCACGCGCCACCTCGTTACCGCCTGCCGAGATACAGGCGAAACTGCGCCCATGGAAACCGCCAGTCATGGTTATGACCCGGTATTTTTCCGGGTTTCCGGCATAGTCATGATATTTCCGCAGCATCTTAAGGCCGCATTCCACCGCCTCGCCACCGGAATTGCAGAAGAACACCTTGTCGGCAAAACAGGCCGCGGTGAGTTTATCGGCAAACTCGTTCAGTTTTGGTATCTGGTACATATTGGAAGAATGCCACAGGATATCGGCCTGGGTTTTAAGCGCCTCCACCACTTTGGGGTGGCAGTGACCGAGCGCATTAACCGCAATACCTGCCGCGAAATCGAGGTATTTTTTCCCGTCCGGCGCGCAGAGATAGACACCTTCACCCTTTTCTATAGTGATGTTGGAGCGGCGATAAACTGGTAGCACGGCAGACATATTACATGCTTCATTATGGTAATTGAAAAACGGTGAATATCTGCCTTTTCAACGCTTTAGTCAAGGAATTTCCTACTAAGAAGAGGGGATGAGAGATTAGGGATGAGAGGTGAGGGTTTTGAGCTTTCCCTCATCCCTCAACTCTCATCACTCATGCCTAAGTTTTTAACCTATAACCTTTTGTAAACAAAAACGAAGTGGTCAGCCACAAAGCCACATTGACCACGGTCATCACCACCATCCCGGTTTCTACGGTTCCGTCAGTATAGCCAACGGTTGCATAGCGGAAGCCATCAATCATATAGAAAAACGGGTTGAAATGGCAGACATGGTACCAGAATTCCGGTAATTGCTTTATTGAGTAAAAAGTTCCGGAAAGGAAGGAAAGCGGGGTAATTATATAGTTGGTGATGGCCGAAAGCTGATCGAAGGTCTGTGACCAGATGCCGGTGAGTATCCCCAGCAAAGCCAGCATGATGCTGGCCGAAACCAGGTAAAACACCCCCACCCCCGGATGGAGCATGGAAAAGGGCACGAACATATATACCGCGGTCATAACCACTACCCCAACCATGACCCCGCGCACCACACCGCCCACCACCAGCGAGAAAACTATCTCCCCACCGGTCAGTGGCGGCATCAGTATATCTATGATAACTCCTTGTATTTTCGCCAGCATCAGCGATGAAGATGTGTTGGCGAAGGCATTCTGCACCACCGCCATCATGATAAGACCGGGAGCAATGAAGCGGCCATAAGGAATATTATCAATCATGCGCACATTGCCGCCCATAGCCAGCATCAGCACGGCCAGGAACAGCAAAGTGGTGACAACAGGGGCGACGATGGTCTGGTTCCAGACCTTCATATAGCGCCATATCTCGCGCTTACAGAGGGTATAAACACCGATGGTATTGATGGAATTCATGAACTTATGCTTCTAAAATGGGAACTTCGTATTGTGCCAGTATCTTATCCCGCGTTATCAATGTCAAACCGGAAAATTTCGCCTGTGCAACCAAAGCCCTGTCAAACGGATCCTTGTGATGTAATGGCAAATCCTTAACCAGATAGGCCTGTTTTACAGTTAAGGGCAGTTCGATAAAACCATATTCATTAAAGGCATCCTCAAATGGTCTATCAGTTGAAAGTTTACCTATTGCTTGTTTAATGCCAAGCTCCAGAAAAGTTATGCTGCTTATGAATATATTATTCTTACTGTCGCTGATTGCCTGTTTTGCTGCATCTGACAAAATATCAGGGCTTTCCAACCACCAAATCAGGGCTTTCCAACCACCAGATAAAGCTATGGGTATCAAGAAGGAAGGCCACTATTTTTTATCTTCATCCGGGAATAGTTTTGAGTTATAAAACAGTTCTTCTATTTCTTTGTCGCAAGAATCGAAATCTTCGGAAAGCTTGATCTTACCTTTCCATTGTCCACCCACCCGCTTGCCGGAAGCAACGCCAGCAACTGGGATCAGACGTACCATTTTCTTACCAGCATCAGTTATAACAACGTCCTCACCAGCCAGGGCACTTTGGACAAGTGCCACCAGCTGGCTCTGGGCATTATTTATGTCGACAACTTGCATCCTACTTCTTGTCGCCCATAAAGCGCAGCAAATACAGGAAGATATTCAGGAAATCCATATAAAGGTTCAAAGCTCCCATGATGGAAGATTTTGCCATCAACTCGGCATTACCAGAAACCTGATAGTACATACCCTTGAGTTTCTGGGTGTCATAAGCGGTAAGGCCAACGAATATCAGCACACCGATAACCGAAGTGGCAAAAGCAAGGCCGGAGCTATGCAGGAACATATTCACCAGGGAAGCAAGGATAAGGCCGATAAGCCCCATGATCAGGAACGAACCGAAGCCGGTAAGGTCACGCTGGGTGGTGTAGCCGTAAATGCTCATAGCCCCGAAAGTTCCGGCGGTTACGAAGAAAGTGCGGGCAATACTTTCACCAGTGTAAACGATAAAAATCGAGGAAAGTGAAAGACCTACCAGCACTGAATAAGCCCAGAAAATGGCCTGGGCAGTGCCTGCACTCATGCGGTTGATGCCCATACCCAGCCACATGACGAGGCCGAGGGGGGCGATAGCAACTATCCAACCAAAACCAGACATACCGGTAACATGGCCGTTCTGCACATTATATAGCGCAGTAATAAAGGCTTCAGAATTTCCTGCAAACATAGCCACAATGCCGGTCAGCAGCAGCGCGCTGGCCATATAGTTATAGATATTAAGCAGGTAAGCCCTAAGTCCCTTATCATAAACGGCAGCTTTCGACTGCGCTCCAAGCTGGGCGGTTGCAAAGGGGTCACGATATTCCATAGTTTTCTCCATTGGGGTTAATAACAGGAATATTATAATGATTCCTTCCCCATATTTCAAGGGAAACCGGAAAAAATCGGAAATACCAAAGTTAACACTTGCGCTTATGGTTTTTTTATATTAGAAATCCCGTCCCTTACAGTCTCCGGGCGAGGCATTGCCTTAGTAGACACCAAGGGTCTGTCATACCAGCGCAAGCTGGTATCCAGTTAAAAGTTTAATAGAGATTCCCGCCTTCGCGGGAATGACAAAATGAAAGGATCGAAAATGCCAAAACTGAAAACCAAATCTGGTTGCAAGAAACGTTTCAAGTTCTCAGCCAGCGGCAAAGTCATTGCCTCCCAGGCGGGCAAACGCCACGGTATGCGCAAACGCACCAACCGTTTCATCCGCAACGCCCGCGGAACTACCATCCTCGATGATTCCGATACTCATCGTATAGTTCAATACATGCCGTACGGCTCATAATTAAGGGAGAGAAAAAATGGCACACGCAAAGAGCGGCGCAAACCGCGCCCGTCGCAAAAAAGTCCTGAAAATGGCGAAAGGTTATTACAACCGTTCGAAAAATTGTATCACCGTAGCCCGCGAGAAGGTCGAAAAAGGCCTGCGTTACGCTTACCGTGACCGCCGCACCAAGAAACGCAATTTCCGCAGCCTGTGGATCCAGCGTATCAACGCCGGTGTGCGCGAACACGGCATGGTCTATTCCCAGTTCATGAACGGGCTTATCAAAGCTGGAGTTGAAGTTGACCGCAAGGTTCTTTCTGACCTTGCAACCCACGAACCAGCCGCTTTCAAAGCGCTCGTTGAACAATCTAAAGCTGCACTTAAAAACGCTGCTTAATTTATAATTCACTTGTCATACCAGCGAAAGCTGGTATCCAGAATTTCTACCCACTGGATGCCAGCCTACGCTGGCATGACAATATAGGGCATTATGTCAGAAACCCTTCTATCCGAATCACTCTCCGCCATTAATTCCTGCACCAGCTCTGCTGCACTTGAAGAAACTCGCATCAATCTCCTCGGTAAAAAAGGCAAACTTACCGACGCGCTGAAGGCTCTTGGCCAAGCTTCCCCTGAAGACCGCAAAACGCTGGGAGCCGCACTCAATAAAATAAAAGAAGAGGTTTCCGCCGCGCTCGATGCTAAAAAAGCAGCACTCGCTAATGCCGAACTCGATGCGCGCTTAGTTACCGAAAAACTCGATGTCACCCTGCCCCCACGCCCGGTAGCGGTTGGAAAAATCCACCCCATAACGCAGGTGATGGAAGAGATCACCGCCATATTTGCTGACCTTGGTTTTGCGGTAAAAACCGGCCCCGACATCGAAGATGACGAACATAATTTCAACGCACTCAATATTCCGGAATCACACCCCGCCCGCCAGATGCATGATACGTTTTATCTCAAGGCCAAAGGCGATAATAAAACCGTGCTGCGTACACATACTTCACCGGTTCAAATCCGTACCATGCGCAGTGAAAAACCGCCGCTGCGTTTTATCGCTCCGGGCAGCACCTACCGTTGTGATTCTGACCTCACCCACACCCCCATGTTCCATCAGGTTGAAGGTATGGTGATTGATAAGAATATTCATATGGGGCACTTGAAAGGCTGTATCAGCGAATTTTTAAAAGTGTTTTTTGAGCTTGATGAAGTGCCGGTGCGTTTCCGCCCTAGTTTCTTCCCGTTCACAGAACCATCGGCGGAAGTGGATATTGGTTGCGCGCGCAGCAAAGATAGCCTCAAAATTGGCGCCGGTAGCGACTGGCTGGAGATCATGGGTTGCGGCATGGTACACCCCAATGTGCTTAAAAATTGCGGCATCGACCCGAATGAATATCAGGGCTTTGCCTTCGGCATGGGCATCGAACGCCTCGCGATGTTAAAATACGGCATACCCGACCTGCGCACCTTCTTTGAGAGTGATGCGCGTTGGCTTCGCCATTACGGTTTCGATCCGCTCAACATTCCAAACCTCGTGAGCGGCCTATGAAATTCACCCTCTCCTGGCTCAAAGAGCATTTGGATACCAGCGCAACGCTTGGTGAAATCACCGACAAGCTCACAGCAATTGGCCTTGAATTGGAAGGTGTGGAAGATCGCGCTGCCACCCTCGCCCCGTTCACAGTTGCAAAAATTCTGGAAGCTTCGCGCCACCCGGAAGCAGAAAAACTGCAGGTGTGTAAAGTGCTAAGCGATGTCGGTGAATTACAAATTGTGTGTGGCGCAGCCAATGCCCGTGCGGGTTTATTTGTGGCACTCGCGAAAGAAGGTGCGCTGATACCGGCCAACGGCATGGTGATAAAGAAAACCAAAATTCGCGGTGTCGAATCGAACGGTATGCTCTGCTCACTCGAAGAACTCGCGCTCGCCGAAAGCTCGGAAGGAATCGTTGAACTTCCTGAAGCCCCCATCGGTGCCAAAGTTGCTGACGTACTGGGACTTAATGACCCGGTCATCGACATCGCCATCACCCCCAACCGTGCTGATTGTCTGGGAGTGTACGGTATCGCCCGCGACCTCGCCGCCGCCGGACTCGGCACATTAAAACCACTTCCGGAATTCCCATTCAAACCATCGTTCAAATCACCAATTTCCGTTTCACTTGCTACGGAGAACTGCCCACAGTTCATCGGCTGCTACATCAAAGGCGTAAAAAATGGCGAAAGCCCGGCATGGCTCAAACAGCGTCTGGAAGCTATCGGCCAGAAATCCATTTCCGCACTTGTTGATATAACCAATTTTTTTACCATAGGATTGGATCGTCCGCTGCACGTGTTCGATGCGAAAAAACTCAGCGGCAACATCACCGCCCGTGCTGCAAAAGAAGGTGAAAAACTCGCGGCACTGAACGGCAAAGAATATATGCTTCCGGCTGGCGCAGTGGTGATTGCGGATGATGCGAAGGCACTCGGCATTGGCGGTATCATCGGCGGCGTGGAAACCGGCTGCCAGATGGAAACTACCGATGTATTTTTAGAAGCCGCCCTCTTCTCGCCTATCAGTATCGCCAGTACAGGCCGCGCACTACAGATTGATTCCGATGCCCGCTACCGTTTCGAGCGCGGCGTGGATGTCGCCTTTGTCGAAACCGCCGCCAAACTCGCTGTTGCCCTTATTCAGGAAACATGTGGTGGCGAGGCAAGCGAACTGGTCATCGCCGGAAAAACACCGGAGTGGAAACGCGAAATTTCCTTCAGCCCTGAGCGCGTAAAAACTCTGGGCGGTGTCGATGTGCCACCTGAAAAGTCATATGAAATACTTTCCAGTTTGGGGTTTTCTGTCATCCGTAATCCGTCATCCGTGATCCCACCCTCATGGCGCGCCGACATTGATGGCGAGGCTGACCTCGTGGAAGAAGTGCTGCGTATTTATGGCTTCGAGCATATTCCAGCCACTCCACTTCCAAAACTTACAGGCATCACTCCAGCGGCGCTCAGCACTACACAAAAACGTGTGCACCTCGCCAAACGTTTGCTCGCTGGCCGCGGCATGCTGGAGTTGCACACATGGTCATTCCTGCCGGCAGCACAGGCGGCAATGTTCGGCGGCACTAATGATGCGCTTACATTACTCAATCCCATCAGCGCCGACTTGGATACCATGCGCCCTTCTCTGCTGCCAAATTTGTTAGACGCCACCAAACGCAACGGCGCACGTGGCTTTAATGATCTCGCACTCTGCGAAGTTGGCTTGCAGTTCCATGATATTTCGCCGGATGGACAAAAAACCGTAGCCGGCGGCATACGTGTAGGAAATACAGAAAACAATACTTACGAAGGCGGTCTGTTCACCAAAAATATCCGCAGCGTGGATGCGATGGATGCCAAGGAAGATGTGGTTGCACTCTTGCAATCACTCGGCATAAATAAATTTGAGATCAGCACACAGAATTTACCTGCCTATTACCACCCGAACCGCAGCGGTGCGTTTGTGCTTGGCAAAAATGTACTCGCCTATTTCGGTGAAGTGCACCCGCGCATTGCTAAATCTTTCGATATCGAAACGCGGGTTTCGGCGTTTGAAATATTCCTGGATAACGTTCCTGTAGCACGCGCGAAAAGCACAGCAAAAGCCGCTCTCAAGCTTTCTGATTATCAAGCGGTGGAGCGCGATTTTGCGTTCATCGTGGATGAAACCATCACCGCTGCGCAGATCGAAAAAGAAATTGCTAAGGCCGAAAAAACCCTCATCACCAATGTCGAAATTTTTGACGTGTATAGCGGCAAAGGGGTGGATGCCGGTAAAAAATCGGTGGCGGTGAAAGTAACGCTGCAATCTTTTGAGCGTACGCTCACCGAGGCTGATATAACCGCTGTAAGCAGCAATATCATCGCCTTCGCAGCCAAGGGTTTTGGCGGAACACTACGGCAATGACCACACCGGAATACTGGACCAAGGCAAAAAAACACTTAATCACCAATGACAGGATATTGGGCAAAATAATCAGCAGCTACCACGGCGAAATCATGACCAAGCGCGGCGATGCTTTCTACACACTCGCCCGCTCGATAATCGGCCAGCAGATATCGGTAAAAGCAGCCGACACAGTGTGGAAAAAATTCGAAGCGGCACTTAAAACCGTAACACCGAAAAACGCCCTCAAAGCGAGCGAAGAAACGCTCCGCGCCTGCGGCCTGTCGGCTTCGAAAGTGCGCTATATCCATAGCCTTGCCAAGCATTTCATAGAGAATGAAACCCAGATAAATAACTGGGACCATCTCTCTGACGATGAGATATTAGCCGAACTCACCAGCATCAACGGCATCGGCCGCTGGACCGCGGAAATGTTCATGATATTCCACCTCGCCCGCCCGGATATCCTGCCATTGGCCGACATCGGCCTGCAGAAAGCCATATTCCGCCACTACAATAATTCCGAGAAAATGACCCTCGCCGAGATATTCGAACTCAGCCAGAAATGGAAGCCGTACCGCTCGGTCGCCACCTGGTATTTGTGGCGTTCGCTTGACCCGGTGCCAGTCAGTTACTAGTTACCAGTTGCCAGTTACCGGTTGCTGGTCTATATAGCGCTGGTAACTCATAACTCGTAACTGGTAACTAAACTTATGATTCCTCGTTATTCCCGCCCCGAAATGGTCAATATATGGACCGACCAGACCAAATATCGCATCTGGTTCGAGATCGAAGCCCACGCTTGCGATGCGCTGGCCGAACTTGGCGTGATACCAAAATCCGCCGCAAAAACCATCTGGGAAAAAGGCAATTTCAGCCCAGAGCGCATCGATGAAATTGAACGTGTAACCAAGCATGACGTCATCGCCTTCCTCACCAACGTTGCCGAATATGTGGGCGAAGATGCACGCTTTCTGCACCAGGGCATGACCAGCTCCGATGTGCTCGACACCTGCCTCTCCGTGCAACTTACCCGCGCAACCGACATATTGCTTGCTGATATGGACACACTCCTCGCCGCCATAAAAAAACGCGCTTATGAAACCAAAGATTTTATCACCGTTGGCCGCAGCCACGGCATTCACGCCGAGCCAGTGACGTTTGGACTCAAGCTCGCGGGTTACTACGCCGAGTTTGAACGCTGCCGCGAACGCTTAGTTACCGCACGCAAGGAAATCGCTACTTGCGCTATTTCCGGCGCGGTGGGAACGTTCGCCAATATAGACCCCAAAGTTGAAGAATATGTCGCAAAAAAAATGGGGTTAACGGTAGAACCGGTTTCAACGCAGGTGATACCGCGTGACCGCCACGCCATGTATTTCGCAACTCTCGGTGTTATCGCAAGCTCGATGGAACGCCTTGCGGTAGAAATTCGCCATTTGCAACGCACCGAAGTGCTGGAAGCCGAAGAATTTTTCTCGGCCGGACAAAAAGGCAGCTCGGCCATGCCGCATAAGCGCAACCCGGTGCTTTCGGAGAATGTTACCGGCCTTGCGAGGCTAGTGCGCGGCTATGTGACCCCGGCACTGGAGAATGTGGCGCTGTGGCATGAGCGTGATATTTCGCACTCGTCAGTTGAGCGCATGATCGCGCCGGATGCCACCGTGACCATGGATTTCGCGCTTAACCGCCTCGCCGGCATCATTGACAAGCTGGTCATCTACCCTGAGCGCATGCAGCAAAATATGGACAAGCTGGGCGGGCTGGTATTCTCGCAGCGTGTGTTGCTGGCACTTACGCAAGCTGGCCTTAGCCGCGAGGATTCTTATAAATTCGTGCAACGCAACGCGATGAAAGTATGGGAGCAAGGCAAGGATTTCCTCAGCGAACTTTCTGGCGATAAAGACGTGACCGCAAAGCTATCACCTGCTGAGCTGAAAGCCCTGTTCGACCCGGCCTATCACACCAAGCATGTCGATGCGATTTTTAAAAGAGTGTTTGGATGAGTTTTGCACTCCACCCTCAACTCGCCGCCGATACCATCTACATCACCGACCTGAAACTCTGCCGCGTATTGCTGATGAACAACGCCAATTTCCCGTGGCTGATATTGGTTCCGATGCGCGACAATATTTCCGAAATCTTCCAGCTTGCACCTGATGATTATGCGCTGGCGATGAGCGAAGTACGCAGCGTCACTGAAAAATTCGCGGCCTTTACCAAGGCCGATAAAATGAACGTAGCGACACTGGGCAATATGGTGCCGCAACTGCATATCCACATCATCGCCCGCTATAAGAAAGATGGCGCATGGCCGGGCCCGGTGTGGAACACCCTGCCGCCACTGGCTTATTCCAAGGAAAAAAGTGAAGTGCTGGTGAAGGAATTAGCCGCTGGCCTTACCCTTAGCACATAACTTCTTTAGTGGTAGCTGCGCGGGCGAACTACCGACTACAGCCGATTTTCCCTCAAGATACATATCAGCAAATACTTGCAATGAGTGCAGGTTGTCATCGGTAATATCAACGACCAGCCGATTGGCTTTTTCGTCTATAGTAGATTCCACATGTTGCTGAGCAAGATGTTCTTTAGCTGTTGCAAGGTCACGTGGCGAGGCTGCTTCATAACTAAGCGATGTAACCGGCATTTCTGTATCCGGCAAAGCAACTTCTCCTGCTATATCATCCGCACTTTTTGCAATAATTTTGTCAGCAATTTTTCCTCTTTCTAGCACTTTCGCAATCAACTCATTGGCCCATTGCTTTTTTGCTACCAGCTCCGCATCATTTGCGTAAGATATAGGAAGGTCAAATGGTGTATCAGCAGCTTCTTTCCCTTTTGTGTAGCCTTGTGCTTTGGCAAGATTTCTTACGCCGGAAATGCTGGGCTCCCTTACCATGATTTCAATGTGCGCAATGGTGTGATCATCATTATCTCTATTATAATGCGAGATTGGCATTATCCCGTTATCATCTAAAAGCCTTATAGCTTGCCCTGCCCTGTCATATATCTCCTCATTACTCACCTTAGGATCATGAATGATATACTCAATAACGGTTGGTTTGGAACCCTTACGCCTATTACTAACCTGTTCCTTTATAAAATGATCGCTGGGAATAGGAATTTTACTTTCGTCCAACCCATTATCAGCAAATAGCCTTGCTACTACATTATTGACGAATTGTTTGCGGGCTATAAGCTTTTCAACGTTTATATTAGACATAAACACCTTGGAAATTAAAAAAGGTTAATTTATGTTATACTATACATATTAAACTACACTGCAACCCGTAAATTATTACAATTATGTGACGCAGAATCAATATTGATATTCAACCGCTTAAGCCCCGCAATAAATGCGGGGATGACGAATCAATACACCCTAGCTTTCGGCGGGATTGACTGCACTTCGTTCGATAGCGTATTGAGGTGCACCGGACGGTAATCAAAGGTTACGCCGCCGCGCTCATCAAGCCAGGCCAGCGTATGTTTCATCCACTGCTTGTCATCACGATCCGGGAAATCTTCACGTGCGTGGCCACCGCGGCTTTCCTGGCGGTTGAGCGCACTGCGGATAGTGATAAGCGCCTGTGTGCGCAAATTATCCAGCTCCAGAGCTTCCACGAGGTCGCTGTTCCAAGTAAGCGTGCGGTCAGAAATTTTTAGCTGCTCATAGCTTTTCCAGATATCGGCCATTTGCGCGGCACCTTCGGAGAGAACTTTTTCTTCGCGGAATACGGCGGCGTGGTTCTGCATAGAGCGCTGCATGTTGCGGCGGATTTCCGAGGTACTCATGCTGCCGCCGGCGTTGCGGATCTTATCGAAACGCGCCAGCGCCTTGTCAGTTGCCGATTGGTTTACAGGCTTATGACGCATGCCCGGCTTGATAAGCTCCTTGGCACGTATCGCCGCCGCACGTCCAAACACCACCAGGTCAAGAAGTGAGTTAGAGCCAAGGCGGTTCGCGCCATGCACGGAAACACAACCCGCCTCGCCGATAGCCATGAGGCCCTGAATAACACTATCCGGGTTGCCGTTTTTCAGCGTCACCACTTCGGTATGATAATTGGTAGGTATGCCACCCATATTGTAATGCACCGTTGGCAGCACCGGGATCGGTTGCTTGGTCACATCCACACCCGCGAAAATTTTTGCGGTTTCGGAAATGCCGGGCAGACGTTCGTGCAGGATTTTTGGATCGAGATGGTCCAAGTGCAGATAGATATGATCCTTGTTCTTGCCAACACCGCGCCCGGCGCGAATCTCCATAGTCATGGCGCGTGACACCACATCGCGCGAGGCCAGGTCTTTGGCTGATGGTGCGTAACGTTCCATGAAACGCTCGCCCTCGGAATTAACGAGGTAACCGCCTTCACCGCGCGCACCCTCAGTTATAAGGCAACCTGAACCGTAAATTCCAGTGGGATGGAACTGGACGAATTCCATATCCTGAAGCGGCAGGCCCGCGCGCGCAACCATGCCGCCGCCATCGCCGGTGCAGGTGTGCGCTGAAGTTGCCGAGAAATAGGCGCGGCCATAACCGCCGGTGGCAAGGCAGACGATATGCGCGTTGAAACGGTGGATAGTGCCGTCATCCAGGTTCCAGGCAATAACGCCGCGACAGGAACCATCCTCATCCATGAGCAGGTCGGTGGCGAAATATTCAATGAAGAACTGTGCTTTATGGCGCAATGCCTGAGTGTAGAGCGTGTGTAGAATGGCGTGGCCGGTTCTGTCCGCCGCCGCGCAGGTGCGCTGGGCAGTGCCTTTGCCGTAGTCGGTGGTCATGCCGCCGAACGGACGCTGGTAGATTTTACCATCCGGTGTACGCGAGAAAGGCACGCCATAATGTTCGAGTTCTATAACTGCTTCCGCCGCGTTCTTGCACATATATTCGATAGCGTCCTGATCGCCGAGCCAGTCGGAACCTTTAACTGTGTCATACATATGCCAGCGCCAGTCATCGGAACCCATATTGCCGAGTGCCGCGGAGATACCACCCTGCGCCGCTACGGTGTGGCTGCGGGTGGGGAATACTTTGGTGACACAGGCGGTGTTAAGCCCGGCTGCGGCCATGCCGAAGGTGGCGCGTAAGCCCGCACCGCCAGCGCCGACAACAACTACATCATGGTAATGGTCAATGATTTTATAGGCTGAGGTCATGATTATTACTCTACGCGATATTCAGGAAATGAAGTTTTAATATTGACATTATGCAGATGGCAGCACCACCGAAACAGAAAAAGATATTGGCAAGGAGCAGGGTATATTTTGAATATGGGGAATGGATATAATCCTCAATCACCACCTGCAAACCAAGCTTGGCATGAAAGAACATCACCAAGGTCAGCAGCACCATAAACAGGGAATTAACCGGTGATGAAAACCACCTGGCCACATCAATCACATCCGGGGATACCAGCACCGACAGCACCACAGTGGTAAACCATATAAAAAGCGGGATCATGGCAATAGCAGTTACCCGCTGCAACCACCAGTGCATTACCCCATGTTTTGCCGAACCAAGGCCGCGCACCCGGCCCAATTTGCTGCGTAAGTCATTCTGCGATTTTTTCATCTAAAATGCTCCCACATTATAATAAGCAACAAACAAGCTGGCCACGCTGGAAATTACGGAGAAAATTATAACCGCCCAACCAGTTCTATTGACCGAAGGAAGATCAAAACCCTGGCCGATATCCCAGAACAGGTGGCGGATACCACTGAAAAAATGATAGTAAAAAGCGAATGTCCAGCCTGCCAGCATTACTTGCCCCAGAGTTGAGGAAAGACATTCATGAAACTTTGCATAATGCTCCGGCGCATAGGCGACAACACACAGGAAAAAAACCAGCAGCGCAAGGCCACAATACAGAGCCACCCCGGTGATACGGTGCAATATGGAAAGCACCGAAGTTATCTGCGGCCGGTAGATAGAAAGATGCGGGGAAAGCGGACGGGTCACGTTAGCCATAATTTTTCCTGGTAATGGTAGAAATACAGGAGGGTACAATACCAGAAGACAATAAGATTTGAAGGAAAATTTTCAATTTATTTGTTTATTTTTTGTCCCGTATTTGTATATGGCGGTATTTGTAGTTATTTCTTTCTCTTGGCGACACGCGGATCGTGGAATTCAAAAAGTTTTTTATCAATATCCACACCAAAGTTAGCCTTATTTAAGGATACGGTGGTCACCTGCCCGCTGGCATCGGTCACCACCATATTGCGGATCAGGATAGGCTTGTCGGAAAATTCCAGCACCAGTTGCCCATCTGATGGTTTTTCACGTTGTGCCACTCCGATGCGGATAGTACCGGCATTTTCTGCAAAAGAAATTATACCCACAGAATTATCAAAATGGATCTTTGCCTGCGCCAGGAAGCCAATGAGCGTTGAATCCAGCGGGATATGGCTGACCTGCTCCAGCTCGTAATCGTAATATACCAGCTCCTCGCCGTTAGCCACCATCAGCACCGGAGTGGGCGGGTTATACTGCCAACGCATACGGCCCGGACGTTCAAGGAAAAACTTACCGGAAGTCAGGCTGCCATCTGGCGCAACCTGCATAAATTCCGAAGTTATAGTAGTGATACCGCTTAAATACTCCTCAACCCGCTTGATAGTTTTTGCGTGTTTGGAAACTTCGGCATCAGGAAGGAAATTTACCGCCGGCTTGCTGCCATCGGCAAAGCTCGCAAATGGGGCAAGAATTAGCAGCAAAAATAGGGAGAGTTTTTTTATCATTATATTTTTTTTTTTTTTACTATGTTATTTTTAGATTGTTGTGGTTTAGAAAGTATAATTTGACCACTTTTAACTCTCATAATAACTTTATCTGAAAATCCGCATTCCTGCATTACTTCATCAGGAATAATTAGCTCACCTGCCTCATTTATTGTAGCTGTAAACTCCATGCTGGCCTTCTTGAAATATTATTATACCAAACTCTAAACTCCACACTCCAAACCCGCGCAGCTAACTATCTTCTCTTACCAGCACCTCGCGCTTGCCGACATGGTTGGCAGCACCAACCACGCCTTCACGTTCCATCTGTTCGATGATGGATGCGGCACGGTTATAGCCGATCTTCAGGCAGCGCTGGATGTAGCTGGTTGAAGCCTTGCGGTCGCGGGCGACAATGGCTACCGCCTGATCGTACATTTCATCTTTCTCTCCATCTTCACCCAAACCACCCTCTTCTTCCTCTTCCTTAGTCACATCTTCAACATAGCTTGGTTCGCCTTGCAGCTTGAGGTGGGCAACGACCTGCTCGACTTCCTTATCGCTTACAAACGGGCCGTGCACACGGGTGATGCGCCCACCGCCAGCCATATATAGCATATCGCCCTGCCCCAGTAACTGCTCTGCGCCCTGCTCACCAAGAATAGTCCGGCTATCGATGCGCGAAGTTACCTGGAAGGAAATACGGGTTGGGAAGTTGGCTTTGATAACGCCGGTGATAACGTCCACGCTTGGCCTTTGTGTTGCCATGATGATGTGGATACCGGCAGCGCGTGCCATCTGCGCGAGGCGCTGTATAGATCCTTCAATCTCTTTTCCTGCAACTATCATCAGATCGGCCATTTCGTCGACCACCACCACGATGAAGGGCAGCTCATTCATATCCAGCGGCACTTCTTCGATAATAGGCTCACCGGTATCCGGGTCAAAGCCGGTCTGAACCTTGCGGGTAAGCTGGTTGCCGCGGGCCTTGGCATCACGGATTTTCTTATTGTAGCCTTCTATATTACGCACCGCATGGTTATTCATCAGACGGTAACGATTCTCCATTTCTTTCACTGTCCATTTCAGCGCCACCACAGCTTTCCCCGGTTCCGTAACCACCGGCGACAGGAGGTGCGGGATACCGTCATAAACCGAGAGCTCCAACATCTTGGGATCGATCATGATAAACTTACATTCATCAGGGGTAAGGCGATAAAGCAGCGACATGATCATGGTGTTGATAGCCACCGATTTACCGGAACCGGTAGTACCGGCGACCAGCAGGTGCGGCATGCGCGCCAGATCAACAATTATTGGTTCACCGCCAATATTTTTGCCCAGTGCCAGCGGCAGTTTTGCTTCCGCAGCGGCGAAGCTTTCATGTTCGAGCATTTCGCGGAAATAGACTGTTTCACGGTGGGCGTTGGGCATTTCAATACCTATCGCATTGCGTCCCGGGATCACCGCGATACGGGTGGAGATAGCGCTCATTGAACGGGCTATATCATCAGCCAGCCCGACCACGCGCGAAGATTTAGTTCCTGCGGCCGGTTCCAGTTCATAGAGCGTTACCACTGGGCCGGGACGTATTTCCGTGATGCTGCCGTTCACGCCGAAATCCTGCAGCACCGACTCCAGCAACTTGGCATTCTGGGTAAGAGCCGCTTCCGACAAAGTGTTTTTGCGTCCTTTCGGCGGCGCGCTGAGTAATTTTATGGCTGGCAATTCATAATCACCATGCGGCAGGGCAAGTGTTGCCTGCGCCTTACTGCTGGAACGGGTAGCTTTCGTTGCTTCTTTAACCTGCACTTTTTTATTGACCCTCGGTGCACGCTGTACCGGTTCTTCTTCATCTTCTTCTTCAAATTCTTCTTCTGCACCACCGCGCAAACCACTCAACCAATCGCTGAAGCGTTCCCGCAGACTTGGGCTGTATTCATCTTCTTCTATATCTTCGTAATCTTCATCTCTCCTGCGCTGGATAAAGGATATGATTACACCCGACACCACCAGGAACATTTTTTTCAAGGCACTTGCCAGTTCCCTCCACTCTGTCCAGCGCATACCAAAGGACAAAGAGGCTGTAATTATGGTAAGGACAGCGACAGCACCGGTAAACAGGCTGCTCTTAAAAGCCCGGTACAGGAGCCTTTCATACAGGACTTCCCCGATGGAACCGCCAAAACCGCTCCCGATAGGCCAGGAAAGGGGCGGCTCTATCTTGGCGAGCAGGCAGGAAGCAAGCACTAAAGTGGCCAGAAGGAAGGTAAAACGCAGCCAGAGGAAGGAAACGCCTGAGCCACGCAGCATCTTAATGCTCCAGGCCAAGGGTATTACAACCGCAAATATACTGGCAAGACCGAGTAATTGCAGGGTTAAATCAGCAATCAGGGCACCGGGATAGCCCCCAAGGTTGGCCGCTGAATTGGCGGTTGCCCGGTTTAATGAGGGGTCGGCCTGGTTATAGCTGATAAGGCAGAGGAAAAAGAACAGCGACCCCATACCGAGCACGGCCCCGGAGAATGTCTTCATTGGATGGCGTTCTGCCTGGTCAGAATAGGTGGATATTGTCTTTCGTGCGGTCATTTTCAAGGTTATCTGGTTGTTAGATATTGATTTTATACCACTCCATAACTGGTCTGGCATCTGAAATTAGCAGAAATAAATTTATGTTAAAATAGTTTTATAGCTGATTAAGCAATTAATATGCTTAATAAGCTATAAAAATCGCAAGCCGAGAGCGCGATTTTCCGCGCCGTAGGCAGCGTCAAAATGCTGAAAGCATTTTATTATTTAACTATATTTTACATATTCTAAACAATGGTAAAATATTTGTAAAATATACATAAAATTGCAAATATCTTTTTTTGTTTAGCACTTGACCTGCGACTTATTTTTGCTAATAATGGTTAATAGCTGAAATGTTCAGCGTTTTTTTTGTTAATAATTTAACCACCTCTTTTAAGGAGAGTATTTTTATGCAGACCATGATTCGTCTTTTCAAATCAGAAGATGGTGCGACCGCTATTGAGTACGCACTCATCGCAGCTCTTGTATCTATCGTAGCTATCGTAGCTATGGGTTCAGTTGGTACCCAGGTAAATTCTTCATTCTCTAGGGTTGCCAGCTCTCTTACTTCTGCTAACCGCTAGTCGTTTAGTATTAGTTTAGTGTGGGGAAACGGTGTTGCTTTTAGCAACACCGTTTTTCTTTATGAACTCGAAAACATCGCTGGCTATTGCGCTGCTATCGAAATTGTTATGACCGACATCGTGGTAAAATATACATTCTTTTGGCTGGTTGGCAGCAGCGAATAACTCTTTTCCATGCCTTATGGGTATTGTTGTATCCAACTCCCCATGCAAAATAAGCAGCGGCACCTGTATTTTTGCTATTTTCCGCAATGAATAGAAATGATCGAGCATGATGAGCTTAACTTGTATAAAGAAATAGATCTCGGCTGCCGGCCCGGAGATCGAGGTATAGGGGGCCTGCAAAATAAGCGCGGCTATGTTATATTCGCTGGCCATCTGCACACTTACCCCGGTTCCCAGCGATTCCCCGTAAATTATAATTTCCGAAAGCGGGATTTTTTGTTCAGCGGTGAGGTAGGTAATAGCCGCCCTCCCGTCTGTATACAGCCCCTGTTCGCTGGGGCTTCCACCACTTTTACCATAGCCACGGTAACTTACCGCCAGCACGCCGAAACCTTTTCCGGCGAGGGCAGAATATATACCGGCGCGGTTACCCATATGCGAAGCATTACCATGAAAATAAAGTATGGTTGGCATCCCGGCCCTGGCGGGTCGGCACCAGATCTGGAGCGATATATTATCAGGAGTTTGGATGAATTCTTCCCTGAACCCTGAAAGGCCGTAACGTTCTGGAGAGTCAAGATTTTTATCAGGTAGATATAATAGCTTACGCTGGAATATCGCCATGAAAGCGACAATACCAGCATACAAAACAACTATCGCTGTTAACAAATAAAGCATTTTTCCATCTGTTTTTTGTCTGGAAACCAACTTTTACCAGTATATCAATATATTACAATAATTTTGCGGAAACTGCCACAAAAAACCAGCCCGCTGCATTTTTTCGCTTTACCTGCGTGCGAATCATTGCTATAAGTCGTGCCCCTAAACATTTAAAGAAAAGACTAAGGAAGCTATGCCTACAACTATCAGATTATCCCGCGCTGGAACCAAAAAACGCCCTTATTATCGTATTGTTGTGACCAATTCACGCAGCCCACGCGACAGCAAATTCATCGAAAAAATAGGCACCTATGAGCCATTGCTGGCCCAGGAAAACCCGAAGCGTGTATCGATTGATACTGAGCGTGCAAAACACTGGCTTTCTGTTGGCGCCCAGCTTTCTGACCGCGTGCACCTTTTTTTCAACCAAGCTGGCCTGGTTTCTACCAAACCTGCTTTCAAGCCGGTGCGTAAAGCGAAGAAAGACAAAGGTGGCGAAGGCGAAGCTGCTGCTGCCTAACTCACTTCTTTCTGTCATGCCGCACTTGTTACGGCATCTGGTGACAAAGCCAATGGCTGAACTTGTAGCTTCAGACCCCGCAACAAGTGCGGGGTGACAAGAACAGGAAGATAAAAATGACTTCCAAAGATTTAATAAAAATAGCAACTATAATTGACGCCCACGGTATAAAGGGCGAAGTAAAGCTACTTTCGTTCAGCGAAAACCCGGATTTTTTCAAAACCAATCCCGAGCTTTCCAATGCCAGCGGCACTAAAAAATTCAGCGTGAAAATCACTGGCCGGGTAAAAGATTCATTGATTGCAGTAATCGACGGCATAACCGACCGGAACGCCGCTGAACTACTGAAAAACACCGAGCTGTATATTCCTGCTTCGGCCCTGCCTGCCCCGGCGGAAGGCGAATATTACCACAGCGATTTAATCGGGCTGGAAGCGCGGCTGGAAAGTGGAAAAAAATATGGCATAATAACTGCCATCGATAATTTTGGGGCAGGCGATATATTAGAAATAACCGCCACTAACGATGAAACAATCATGCTGCCGCTAGACGAACCGTGGGTCAGCGAAATAGATCTGGAAAAAGGTTTTGTGGTAGTGATTCCGGCGGAGTATTATTGACCCCTCCCTAACCCTCCCCTGCAAGCAGGAGAGGGAATAAAAAGCTCCCTCTCCACGAAGTGGGGAGGGCTGGGGAGGGGGACTCTATTCTTCCTCAATATACTGTGTGTCCATTTTCTCATGACGTTCCTGCGCTTCGATGGTCATGGTCGCAATCGGGCGGGCTTCGAGGCGTTTGATACCGATAGGATCGCCGGTTTCTTCACAGTAACCGTAAGTGCCATCTTCGATGCGACGCAGGGCGGCATCAATTTTACCGATGAGCTTTAGGTAACGGTTGCGGGTACGCAACTCAACACCAGCTTCGGTTTCCAGCGAAGCGCGGTCAGAAAGGTCTGGCTCCTGCCAGTTTTCTTCTTTCAGGTTATTGATGGTTTCCTGCGACTCGGTAAGCAGTTCTTCACGCCAGGTGAGCAGCTTGTTGCGGAAATATTCAAGCTGGTTTTTATTCATGTATTCTTCTTTTTCAGAAGGCTTGTAATTTGCTGCTGCTTTTGCGGTCATGGAATATTCCTTTAAATAAGTTGGTCTAACATTTTATCGCTTAAGGAAGCGGCTGTATAGCAAAAAACCACTAAAAATACAACAAGTGAATTTCCCGAACAGCTAATGTTTACGCGCCATGCTTGAAAAATTCTTTTAATTCAGCCAATTGCTGCTCACGGCTTTTCCTTTTATCGAGTTTTGCCACCTCGTCGAGCACCTGCTCCAGATGCAGGTTGAGGAGGCGCGACTCTATGGATTTAACCGCCGAACGCACGGCTTTGCATTGCACCAATATATCATTAAGCTTGCGTTTTTCCTCAAGCATTTTGCTGATACCCTCGATCTGGCCGGTAATACGGTTGAGGCGTTTTACCTCATCGCTGTAATCGATCAAATCAATTTTGGCAATTTCCGGACTTTCATTTTTATTGGCATTTTTTTTCTTTTTTTCTTTATTTTTCATAAATTACTCTTTCGGAGGTTGTGTTACCCAGCCTTTGCGCTTGAAATATAGCAGCATGAATAAAGCAGTTAGCAGCATTAAAAACAAGGCAAATGGATAGCCGTAGTGCCAGTTAAGCTCGGGCATGTTGAACGGCGAAGCCTCTGGTGAGAAGTTCATGCCATAGATACCGGCTATGAAATTGAGCGGTATGAACACTGCCGAGATCATGGTCAGAATCTTGAATATTTCGTTAGTTTTATGACCTTCATAGGCAAGGAAAGTATTGAGCAGTCCGGAAGCCGTGTCACGATAGAACTGGGTAAGTTCGTTGGCCTGCTTACTGTGGTCAAGACAGTCGCGCAGGAAGATGCGGACAGGCTTGGTTATGAGCGGGGTTTCTTCACGGATCAACATTCCTATCAGGTCGCTGACTGGCCAGACTATGCGGTGCAGGAGCAAAAGGTCGCTTTTGGTGTGGTGGACATGGCTGATAACATCATTGGCGCTACTGGAATTGCTACTGGACATGATGTCATGTTCAATTTTGGTAAGCTGGTTATTCATCTTATCGAGGACTGGGAAATAACGGTCAATAACCTCATCAAGCAGGGCGTAATAGAGATAGTCAGTACCAAGGGCGCGTATCTTTCCGGTGCCGCGGCGGATGCGTTCGCGGACATTGACGAAGCTGCTGCTGTCGGGTTTTTCCTCAAACACTATCACCACGTTCTTCTTCAGGAACAGACTGAATTGCTCGGTATCGAGCTGGTCGCCCATATAGCTGCCTTTGATGATGCTGAAAATATAATGCTCGAAATATTCCACCTTCGGGCTGTGGCCGGTATCAAGCACGTCCTCCAGCGACAGGCGTTCAATACCGAACTCGGTACCTATTTTTTCGATCATTTCAATATTGCCGAGCCCGACCACATTGACCAGCACTACCGGCCATTTTCCTACAAACTGGTGTATCTCTACGACATTTGTACATTCCTGTTCCACGTAACCATCGGGGCCATAAGCCATAACCAGCAGTTGGGTGGGGTGCGAATGGGGATGGACGATAAGCTCACCCGGCGCAGCCCCCGGGGCGGGTTTGAAATTAGCCCCGGCTATATGCCTTCTTTTGAACTTACGCCGTGCCATACACCATTCCCAAGCATAAATAATTGCGAACTTTGCTATTTGTGTTACCTTCTGCCGCTCAATAACTCAAGTTTTTTTAAGTATGACCAATATTATCTGCACCCGCCGTATTGAATTTGATGCTGCCCACCGTGTTTTAGAACATGAAAGCAAATGCCGGAACCTGCACGGCCACCGCTACGCCATTGAAGCCAGCTTCACGGCAAACGGGCTGGATGCGCTGGGCCGCGTGGTTGATTTTGGCGTTATCCGCGAGCGCCTGGGCAAATGGGTTGATGACAACTGGGACCACAACACAATTCTTTTCGATAAGGACATGGAACTGGGCAAACAGATAAGCGCGGTGACCGGGCAGGCAATTTTCTACCTGCCCAGCAACCCCACCGCCGAAAATATGGCGGCTTACCTTCTGGAAAAGATCTGCCCCCTGCTCTTTTCCGACCTGAATATCACCTGCGTTAGCATCCGCCTCTTCGAAACCCCCAACTGTTCTGTGCTGGCATCTACTAAATAAAAACTATTGTGTTATATTAATGTAATATATAAGATATACTAAAATTTGTTAATAAATACCTGTATTAAAATGGTACAAGAAAAATTAAACCGCCAGTCTGACATTGTTTACCAGATATACCCGTCATCATTCAAGGATGCGAACGGCGATGGTATTGGCGACCTGAAAGGCATCACCCAGAAGCTGGATTATATTAAAAGCCTGAATGTTGATGCGATCTGGATATCGCCTTTTTTCCTTTCACCAGAAGGTGATAAAGGCGATGGCGGCTATGCGGTAAGCGACTACCAGAAAGTCAACCCGCGTTTTGGCAGCAATGAAGATTTTGAAGAGCTAATAAAGAAGGCACACGAAAAAGGTCTGAAAATATATACTGACTTCGTGATGTGCCACACTTCTGACGAGCATGAGTGGTTTGGCAAAAGTGTGGATTGGAAAAAAAATGAAGGTTTCAAGGATCGTTACGTCTGGGCCAATGCCAAAAATGCCGAGGTCGACGCTAATGGCGATCCAGTATTAGATGAACATGGTAAGGTAAAACTGCAATATGGGGACAAGCCGATAGTACCCAATAACTGGAAATCGGTTTTTGAAGGTCCAAGTGGCAGAAAAGACCAATCGGCTTGGGAATGGAACGATAAACGCCAGCAATTTTACCTGCACCATTTTAATGTAAGCCAGCCCGCCATTAATGCCAATAGCCCGGAAGTACGCAAAGCGGTTATCGCGGAAATGAAATTACTGCTGGATAAGGGAGTGGATGGCCTGCGCCTTGACGCCCTGTCTTTTGCCAATTGCGATCCTCAGCTACGTGATAATCCCGGTGGTGACACATGGGATTCACAGCATTTTCAGCATAGCATGTGCCAGGATTCAACGGTAGAGTATGTAGCCGAAATAAGGAAAATGCTCGACAGCTACCACCCGCCCAAAAGAGCCCTGGGTGAAGCAATCGCCGGCAAGGATGGTGGTTTTAATTCCATGCCGGTATCGGCAACTTATGTTGATGAACAATACGGCCTGCATAGTTGTTATACCGAACCGAAATTCTGGCCAGACCCATACAATGGCAAGCCAAGCGGCTACCCGTCAGCCGGGGAGTTAAAAGGTCACCTGCACAATATAGAAAATTTTTTCCCCGGTGGCGCAATGTGCAATTACCTAAGCAACCATGATTTTTCACGGGCATCAACCCGGATGATGCCACACGGTTGCCCGGAAGAATTACGCACCACCGTGTTAAAACAACTTATGGCCATAAACCTTTCCCTGCCCGGTTCGGTGTGCATCTACCAGGGTGAGGAGCTGGGGCTTCCCGATGCTCGCATACCTGAGGATATTCCCCATAATAAAATCAAAGACACCCTTGATAAATCCTGCCGAGATCGGGCGCGGGCATCGATGCCGTGGGATGACAAGCAGGCCAACGGCGGGTTTTCCACTTCTTCCGAACCATATCTGCCGGTTCCGGATAGTTATAAAGCGCGGGCGGTCAATTTGCAGGATGGCGACAGGCTCTCCATGCTTAATTTTACCCGCCGCCTGATAAAAGAACGTCAAGACAACCCGGCGCTCAGTGTCGGAAGCACCACTATTTTAAATACACCGGACGATATTTTTGCCTTCACCAGGCAGGCTGGCGAGCAAACCATATTGTTCGTATCCAATATGAGCAGGCATACGGCAAAATTCAAGCCGGCAGATTATCTTGATGCCGCAACTCTGGAAAAGCTGCATCTGCAAGATTCAGAAATGACAATTGGTGCCTATGGTTTTACCCGCCGCGGCCTTAAAACCCCGGAAAAAGAAACTGCGCTTACAGAATCTGAATTAGCCAATGGTCATAAGGGCACAAAAATATTTGCTGCTGACCTTCTGGTTGCCGATGTTTTTCACCATAGCAGCCAGATTCCGCAAATTATGGAAGAAACCGGCTGGCATCCGGCGCGCCGGGAAAGCATTGATAAAGACCGACATGACCGGCTATTGGCAGCACGCAATGATGACCCCCAAATCACCATTGGCGGTTCAACATTACTGACACTGGATACGCTGAAAAAACTCAATCCTGGAAATATCAGCGTTGATTTCATGGGTGTGGCCAGCGATGACAGGTTCGGAACATTCGTAAAAGATCATTTAAAAAATGTTGGTATCAACCTGCTTACCCCTGAGTGGCCGGAGGATACTGGCCACGACAGCGCAGTTTCCCATATAATTAAAACTGGTTCGCATGATATACTCGCCACCTACTCCGGCGATGAGGTGCCAGCATTATATAAAACTCTGGCCAGTGAACAAAACAATAAGTTATTAGAACGCAGCATTGCCCATTCGGACTGGGTATATTTATCCGGTTCAATGATCGAAAAATTCGGCAAACCCTTTATTGACGAGATATTGCAACATCGCTGGAACTATGAAAAGAAGCTGGTTCTGGCACTGCCGGTACATGCGAACTTTGGTTCAGACGATGCGGCTACTTTCCGTGGATTGGTTAGAAGTGCTAACATAATCGTTGGTAATGATATGGAATTCTGCCGTATATTTGATATTAACGACTTCAAACGCCCGGCAAATGGAGGCGGTCCAGATGTCGAACGGACTGACCAACAAATGAAAATAGTTACTGACAAGATTCAAGAAAGTTTCCGCGAAAGAGTTTTACAAAACAATGGTATACCCTGCGATGGTGGGCAAGTGGCGTTTATCACCCGCGGCAACCGGCCAGCCCTGCTGGTAACCGAAAATAAGGTAGTGAAGATACCGGTATCCCAGGCTGTTGACGCTAAAAATGTCATAGGCTCCGGCGATACGGCAACCGCCGCCTTTCTTGATGCCGAGATGCGCGGATTAAGCCATAGGCAATCCGCAAAATATGCTGTAGCAATGGCTGCGGAGAAAGTTCAGCAGGAAGACGAAACTCCCTATCTGCGGGATGTAGATTCTTCACGCAAAAGGGTACTTGCCAGATTCGGTATGGAGAATATTGCTAAGGCATATTATAAAGCACCTGGCATCGGCACTGCCCAACAAATCACAGTGGATGACAGCACTCAGACTAGCTTACCAGCTCATCGTCAGCATCAGCCTGGCGTCCAGCCGCAACGGCTTTGCTGAAACTGAAAGCCAGTTCGCCGTTTTCGACAGTTACTTTAACGGTGCCACCTTTGGAAAGTTTGCCGAAGAGCACTTCATCGGCCAGCGGTTTTTTGATCTTTTCAGCAATCAGGCGCGCCATCGGGCGGGCGCCGTTGGCACGCTCATAACCGCGTTCTACCAGCCAGTTTCGGGCATTGTTATCAAGATTGATGGTCACGTTGCGGTCAGCAAGTTGTGATTCGAGGCGGAAGATAAATTTATTCACCACGTTAGCCACTACTTCCGGATTCAGGTGCGCGAACGGAATTATCGCATCAAGGCGGTTGCGGAACTCAGGAGTGAACGCACGCACCACTGCTTCCTTCTCTTCACCTTCACGGCTTACTTTCATAAAGCCTACCGGAGCGCGGGCGGCGTCGGCAGAACCGGCATTGCTGGTCATGATGATGATGGTGTTGCGGAAGTTGATCATCTTGCCGTTATTGTCGGTCAAGCGACCGTAATCCATAACCTGGAGCAGGATGTTATAAACATCCGGATGGGCTTTTTCGATTTCGTCCAAAAGAATTACGCAGTAGGGGTTTTTATCAACCGCATCGGTCATGAGTCCACCCTGATCGAAACCGACATAGCCCGGAGGCGAGCCGATAAGGCGCGACACGGCATGTTTTTCCATATATTCTGACATATCGAAGCGGAGCAGTTCCATACCCATCGCAACAGCGAGTTGCTGCGCCACTTCGGTTTTACCCACACCGGTCGGGCCGGTGAACAGGTAATTACCAATTGGTTTTTCTTCTTCACGCAAACCGACACGTGACATTTTGATGGCGGAGGCGAGCGCATCGATCGCGTTATCCTGACCGAACACCACCAACTTCAAATTCTTATCGAGGTTGCGCAGAACTTCGGCATCATCCATGGTCACGGTCTTAGCCGGCATGCGTGCAATTTTTGCAACGATATCCTCTATTTCCTTGTTGGTGATGGTTTTTTTGCGGCGAGCTTCCGGCAGCAACATCTGCGCGGCACCAGCTTCATCAAGCACGTCGATTGCTTTATCGGGTAGTTTGCGGTCAGTTATATAGCGGGCGGAAAGTTCGGCCGCTGCTTTTATCGCACCGTTAGTATAACGCACTGAGTGGTGATCTTCGTAATAAGGTTTCAGGCCACGCAGAATTTTGATTGTGTTTTCGACAGTAGGCTCCACCACATCGATCTTCTGGAAACGGCGGGCCAGGGCGCGGTCTTTTTCGATAGAACTTTTATATTCTTTGTAAGTAGTCGAACCGATGCAACGGAAACCACCGCGGGCAAGAGCAGGTTTCAGCAGGTTACAGGCATCGAGCGCACCACCGGAAGTTGAACCGGCGCCGATAATGGTATGTATCTCATCAATGAATAAAATCGAGTTCGGAATTCTTTCGATTTCTTTTATCACCGCTTTCATGCGTTCTTCAAAATCACCGCGGTAACGGGTACCGGCCAGCAGTGAGCCCATATCCAGCGAGAAAATAATAGCACTGCGCAGGACCTGCGGCACTTCACCACGCACGATGCGCAGGGCCAACCCTTCGGCGATCGCAGTTTTACCAACACCGGCCTCACCAACATAAAGCGGGTTGTTTTTGGTACGGCGGGCGAGAACCTGAATGGTCCTGTCCACTTCTTCTTCGCGGCCAACCAGTATATCGGTTTTGCCGGCTTCCGCTTTTTTATTGAGGTTGATGGTATATTGCGCCAGCGCATCGGCCTTGTCCTTGTCTTTGTCTTTTTCTTTAGCAGCCTGCGGGCGTTCCAGCGAATCGGCAGCTTCATCGGAATCAAACCCGCCTTTCCACTCAGCTACTTTATTGCTGTCCTGGTATTTAACTACGCCGTGTGATATATAGTTCACCACATCAAGGCGTGACAGTTCCTGTTCCTGTAAGAAGAATACCGCGTGGCTGTCGCGCTCAGAGAAAAGTGCTACCAGCACGTTGGCGCCGGTCACTTCACTTTTGCCGGCAGATTGCACATGGATAGCGGCGCGGTGGATAACGCGTTGGAAACCGGCGGTCGGGCGGGCCTCTTCCAGCTCATCAACTACCAGTGAGTTTAATTCTGTTTCTAAAAAATCACCAAGGTTCTTTTTGATATCAACGAGGTTGATACCGCAACCACGCATAACCGAAACGGCATCAGGATCATCGATCAAAGCATACAGCAAATGCTCCAGCGTTGCATATTCATGGCGATATTTTTTTGCAATCGCCATTGCACGGTGCAGGCTGATTTCCAGATTCTTTGACAACATGGCGTTCTCCAATCGGTTCGTAGTAGTTCGGTCATTTTATTCTGCTTCCACCAAGCATTGCAGCGGATACTCCTTGCGGCGTGACACCATAATTGTCTCCTCCGCTTTTGTTTCTGCCACATCCTTAGTGTAGACCCCACAAACCCCAGCACCCTTCTGGTGAACTTCTAGCATGATGCTGACCGCTTCTTCCTGGTTCTTGTGGAATATCCCTTTAAGGATGAAGACCACAAAGTCCATTGGTGTATAATCATCGTTCAGCAACACCACTTTGTAGAAGGGCGGACGTTTGGTTTTCACCTCCGGTTCCGCCAGCAGTACATCATTACTGATTTCCTGCCCTTCACTCCCAGCTACTGACATTTTGGCGTCTTTAATCATTATGACCTATAAACCTTGAAGAATGCGTTAAATGAAAATTTCTAAGTTATTAATTTCAAAAATTTTCCCATATTGGAAAAATGCGCTTTACATATTGTTTTTCAATATAAAAACCGCTTTTACGAGTTTCTTATACAATATTTTTTTGAAAACTGGAACAAAAATTTATCGTCTCCAGTTAATCATTTTTGCGGTGATTATAGTAAATTTATTACCAGAACTGGCAAATCAACCGCGAACCAGCGGTTCTTCTGGCCTTTGCGCCTGCTCGATGAGGGTAGTTGGCTGGATATTGGCTGTATGCTTGCGGTTGCAGCAACGGGCTGGCTCCATCGTAGGAATCTCTGAATCAGAAGGAATTACTGAAACCTGCGGGCCCATGCGCTCGTGTTTTAACCTGAGGTCATGGGCTTTGCTGGCGGTAAACATGGATTTCACGATTTCAACAATACCTACGACATTAAGGGCGATGCTGGCCAACCTCAAACCACCTGTTCTTTTAGTATTAATCGTATCGACAATAGTACCACCTATAACAGAAGCAAGGCCAAGGCTGGCCTGCCTTTCGCCGTGCAGACTTACATCTTTCACCTGGTCTTTGAGCTTATCGCGCTCAAAATCTTCCTTGGTTTCGTAGATAACAGCCATTTTCTTGCTCTCCCTTAGTGTACGCTCGCAATGACGAACCATAAACATACGAGGATTTTATATTATTATAAAAAAAGCCACAACCTCATAAATATTATTGTTTTATGACAAAGTCCCCTCTCCACGAAGTGGGGAGGGCTAGGGAGGGGCTACGCCCTTACTAACTCTTTGAGACTCAAGCGGATTATATCATTCAACGCCAATTGCGCATCCCCGGCCATCGCCTTATTCACCGCCCCATAAGCGTCTGTGCGGCTATAGCCGAGGTTCACCAGCGCCGAAACGGCGTCCTCATTCACCCCCACTGCCTTATGCCCACTGCCCGCTGCCTCTTTCTTCCCAACCACAAACTCCGAGGTTGGCATTTTAAGAACCTTGTCTTTTAGTTCGGTGACGATGCGCTCAGCAAGCTTCGGGCCGATTCCGCTGATAGCCTTGAACGCGGCAATATCCTTGGCCATTATCGCCTGCACCATTTGCGGCGGTGAGTACGCAGCAAGAATCGCGAGCGCGGTTTTATTACCCACGCCCTGCACGGTGGCGAGCAGGCGGAACCAATCGCGCTCGATATTATTTGGAAACCCATATAAATGGATATGGTCCTCGCGCACATTCATTTCGATGGTCAGACTTACCGTCTCCCCAGCCTGTAGTGCCGCCAGCAGGCGCGCCGAGGCAAACACATGATAGCCGACACCATTTACGTCCAACACCAGCGAATCATCGTCTATTTCTTCGACTATACCGCGTAATTTTCCAATCATATCACCCCCCCAATTCCGTCATTGCGAGGACCCCGCACTTGTTGCGGGGGACGCGGCAATCCAGTACCAACAGCAGCAACACCTGGATTGCTTCGCTCCGCTCGCAATGACAATAACTACATTCATCCTATAACCTTTTTGGCCAATTGTGAAACCGTACGCTGATGGGCATGGCATATCGCAACGGCCAGTGCATCAGCGGCATCCGGGGTTTTAGCATCGCTTGCTGGCAACAAAGTTTTTACCATCATCGCGATCTGGCCTTTCTCCGCATGACCGCTACCCACCACCGATTTTTTCACCAGATTGGCACTATATTCCGCTACCGGAATATTTTCAATAGCCAGCGAAACTATCAGCGCTCCCCTCGCCTGCCCCAGCTTCAAACTACTCGCGCTGTTCTTGTTCACAAACGTTTCTTCGATGGCCGCTTCATCCGGCTTATACAGCGTCACCACTTTTTTTATACCATCGTGGAGTTCTTTGAGGCGCGCTGCCATAGCGTCCCCCGCATTGCTGTGAATGGTGCCGCAGGCGACGAAGGAAAGCTGGTTGCCGCGCGCATTCACAACGCCCCAGCCGGTATGTTGCAGGCCCGGGTCTATTCCAAGAATGATGACTGGATTACTAGATGAGTGGATGACTGGATAAGTAGTTTTTTTTATCATCTCGTCATCCCGTCATCTTATCATCTACTACGCGCTCAACCTTTGCAGAACACTGTCAGATATCTCGAAGTTGGAGAACACCTCCTGCACGTCATCATTATCTTCCAGCGTATCAATAAGTTTAAGGATATTTTTAGCCTGCTCCTCGTCAACCGGAACGGTGTTTTTCGGCTGCCAGATCATCTTCGCTGATTCCGGTGCACCAAAGCGTTTTTCCAGCCCTTCGCGCACATGCACGAACTGTTCCAGCGTACAGGTGACGATATGGTTGGTGGCATCGCTCTCGCAATTTTCTGCGCCTACGTCAATAGCGGTTTCCAACATACCGTCGGCGGTGGCGATGCCCAGCGGGTAAACCACGCGCCCGATATAGTCGAACATGAAACTGACACTTCCGGTTTCGCCCAGCGCCCCGCCGCATTTGGCAAAAGCCGAGCGCATTTCCGGAGCAGTGCGGTTACGGTTATCGGTCAGCGCCTGCACTATAACGGCCACACCTCCCGGCCCATAGCCTTCATAGCGCACCGCTTCAAAATTATCGGAATCGTTATTGCCGCTGGCACGTTTTATTGCCGCCTCGATGCGATCGCGCGGCATATTCTCCTCACGCGCCCACAATATCGCCGCACGTAGGCGCGGGTTGGAAGCAGGGTCAGAACTACCGGCCTTTACCGCCGAGATTATTTCACGGCCAACCTTGGTGAGTATCTTACCCTTCTTGGCATCCTGCGCGCCCTTGCGGCGCATGATGTTCTTAAACTGCGAATGACCAGCCATTCCTGTTACCTATTTGGATTTACCTTCACCGATAAAAATATCCACGCGATCCGGCTCACCGCCAGGGTTTTTACTACCTTCCGCCTGAACATTGATATTAAGTTTATCGACACCATTTTCAATCAGGAAAGCGCGTACTGCCAGCACCCGCGACAGCGACACGCGCCGCGCCGTAGTAGACTGGTCAGCCGATTCGCTGGCATAGGCCTTAAGCGTAACATGCCCACCCGAGGATTTTATCTTTCCAACCAGACCCTTAAGGTCAGGCCCAACTGATAACGGCAACTCTGTTTCAGTGCTGATAAACTTTACGACATAAGCCGGAGCACCACTATCATCAGTTGCCTTGGCACCGTCAACTTTTTTAGGCTCGGTTTTTGTTTCCTCTGCCTTCGGTGCACTCTTATCAGCTGCGCTGCCAGCGTCTTTATTACCCTCAGGACCTTTTGCAGCAAATAGCTCCTTCTCCTTGCCGGACTTAACTTTCTCCGGATCCTGCGCAACAGGCTTTACTGCAGGGACAGAAGGTGGTGGCACCTTATCATCTTTAGATACTGGTGCATTAAGCGCCTTGGCAAATTCTGCCTCCGGAGTTGGCGGAAGCGGCATCGGGGTAATTAAAGAATCTGGCTTTTTTGGATTCTCCGCATCATCACTAAATATTGCATCAGGTGAAATAACTTTCATCTCCTTAGCCCTAGGGGTTGAAGGCTCCGGAGCTTTAGCAATAGGTGCTGGCGGAACGATAGGCTCTTCCTTCGCTTCCTTCACTGGCGGTTTCGGCAGTTCTGGTGCTTTTGCAATAGGTGCTGGTTCAACTTTTGGAACAACAACTTCCTTCACCGGCGGTTTTGGTAGTTCCGGAGCTTTAGCAACTGGTGCTGGCGGAACGATAGACTCTTCCTTCGCTTCCTTCACCGGCGGTTTTGGTAGTTCTGGAGCTTTAGCAACTGGTGCTGGCGGAACGATAGGCTCTTCCTTCGCTTCCTTCACCGGCGGTTTTGGTAGTTCCGGAGCTTTAGCAACTGGTGCTGGCGG
>CAZUXB010000013.1:0-24944 GCA_964624555.1 uncultured Rickettsiales bacterium
ACGTAGCATAGCACAGAAAAATAGCGCCGTCACTTGGTTAGTTAACTATAAAACTATACTTAATTCAATGAGTGTAAACCCGCCTGTCACCCCGCACTCGTTGCGGGATCTGGAGCTACAATTTATGGCTGTGGTCTTGCCACCGGATACCGCAACAAGTGCGGTATGACAGGAGTCGCAGCCTATAGTTGAGGGGGACATACGGTCCTTCATTTGGAGTTAATGGGACCATTCTATCATGGCAATATTAACAAAATCTAAAGGTTAAACCTATTCTTTCGGCCATCTCTTATGCACCCAGAACCATTGTTCGGGATATTCGCGGATCCATTCCTCCAGCATTTTATTAACAGATAACATGATATTATACACATCACGCTCTTTATCGCCGGTTTTTTCATATTCCAGCGGCGGATAGATAATAGTTTTGAAATTTGCTCCCCGGGTTCTGATTACGCGGGCGGGGATAATCGGCGCATTATAGCGCAGGGCCAGTTCAGCGATGGCCGGGGCGGTCATGGCATCGCGCCCGAAAAATGGAACCACGATACCGTCATTCATTTTCTGGTCAACCAGCATGGAAATGGCTTCATTATTTTTGATGGCGCGAACAATTTTCACTGCTCCCTGCCTGCCTTTGGGAATAAGGTTGTAGTAATGTTTCCTGCGGATATTTGCGATAAAATCATCCACTATAAGGTTGTTGGCTTCGCGGTACACGCCGGTTACCGGCCGGCCATGTTTTTGTGCAACCAGGGCAAGCAGCTCCCAGTTCCCGACATGCCCGGAAAACATAAATGCCGGTTTTTCGGGGACGGGAAGGTTTTCTGCCCCGGTGATTTTTATACGCTTTATAAGGGCTTTATTGGACAGATGTGCTAGTTCAGCGGCTACTCTGCCTAAATTCATCCACATTTTGAACAGTATTACGTTTTTTTTCTCTGTAGATAGGTCGGGAAAAGCAGCCGTCAGGTTATCATAGGCGGTTTTATGGGCTGAAAGGCAAGGGCCGATGGCCTGCGCCAGGAATGCCCCCACTGCTGATGCAAAGGCAAGCGGAAGGTTGCGGAAGATAAAAAACAAGGCCTGTAAGGCATAGGCTTCAATATAATGTTTAGCTTTTCTTATCACGCAGGACCGCCTCGATTAATGCTTCCAGTTTATCCTGATTTTCAAATATTAATTCCATTTCCGCAACATGAATATTTTTCGCTTCCTGCGGGAAATCCATAGCCATGCGCGCTGCATCCTTGCTGGTGGTAACCAGCATTGCGCCATGCTCCCTGGCTTTGGCGTGGAGCAGGGCAAGGTCGTGGGCTTTGTATTTATAATGGTCGGCGAATGATATTTTATCGACCACCTCGGCGCCATTATGGCGGAGCATATAATAAAACTTATGGGGTATTGCGATACCACAGAAAGCTACAACCTTTTTACCGCTTAAAGC
The DNA here is from genome assembly GCA_964624555.1 of uncultured Rickettsiales bacterium. GTDB lineage: Bacteria > Pseudomonadota > Alphaproteobacteria > Rickettsiales > SXRF01 > SXRF01. The sequence continues at coordinate 1,448 of CAZUXB010000013.1, forward strand.
CAGCATGGAAGGTTTTGCCTGTGAGCGGGCAAGCAGGAAAGGGATGTTGGGCAGGGAGGTGGGCATGAAATTAGCCGGGTTTATTATCACTACGCCGTCGGCACGTTTCAAACCCACCGGTACCGGTTCGCGCAATGGGCCAGCCGGAAGCAGGCGCTCATTGCCGAAACTGAGCCTTCTATCAACCACTATCAGGGACAGGTTTTTAGTTAGCGAAGGGTTCTGGAAACCGTCATCCATAACTATAAGCTTTGCTCCTTGCGACAAGGCAAGCTGTGCCGCTTCGACCCGGCATTTGCCGACTATGGTGGGCAGTACCTGCGCCAGCAGCAGCGGTTCGTCACCAACCAGCGCCGCGCTGTGTTTGGCCGGGTCAACACGCAGTGCGGCCTTTTGGCTACCGCCATAACCACGGCTGACAAAAAATGCTTCGATATTTTTTTTCCTGAGTAACTCGCCGATATGCAGCGCCACCGGGGTTTTACCAGCGCCACCGACAGTCAGGTTGCCGACACAGATAACTGGAATTGGCAGGGTTACCGGCTTTATCCGCGCATAGCATTTTTTACTGGCCCAGTAATATACCCATGACACCGGCAGCAAAAAAATTGAGATAATGCTAGCGATAAAATTTTTCGAGTACCAGAAATGTGGCGCTTTCATCATTTTGCTATTGGTCCAAAAATAGGGGTTATCACGTTTATTATGCGGTTTATAACCCCACCTTTGGTTGCCAGCCACTCTTTGCTGAGCATCTGCATCCTGGTACGCTTATCGGAGCTGGCGAGGAGCATGCCGACTTCTTTGGCCAGTTCACCGGCGTTTTGCACTTTTATATAAATATTCTGCTTTTCCATTTCCGAATATATATCCGAGAAATTTTCGGTATTGTTTCCACTAAGCACGCAACAGCGCAAGCGCGCTGGCTCCAGCGGATTCTGTCCGCCATGTGGGACTAGAGATCCGCCCATGAATACTACTTCGCAGAGGCGATAGAACAGCCCCATTTCACCAAGTGTGTTAGCGATATAGAATTTGGTTTCGGGAGTTATTTTATCTTTGCGCGAACGCAGTGCGACCTTCCCGTAGGCAGAAAGCAATTCGGCTATTGCCCGCCCACGTTCGGGATGGCGGGGAGCGATAATAGTGAGCAGGTCAGGATTGTTGGCGGTAAGTGTGGCATGGGCTTTGGCGACCTGTTCCTCCTCGCCTTCATGGGTGCTAGCGGCGAGCCATACTTGCCTGTACCCAATATCGTTGTGCATGGAAAACAACTCCTCCTCATTGCAGGTAAGGGTAGCGGCATCGTATTTAAGATTACCGAGGCAGCGCACATCGCGCGCGCCCAGCGACTTGAAACGCTGGCCATCTTCCTCGCTCTGGGCAAATACCAAATCAAAACAACTGAGCATTTTAAATATCATCAGCACGGCGTATTTCTGCCAGGAATTAAAGGAATTAAGCGACATGCGGCCATTAATTATTATCATGAAGCAGCCACGTGCCTTGGCATTAACCACCAGGTTCGGCCATAATTCAGATTCCACCCAGAAGCCGATATCTGGCCGCCACTTTCTGAGGAAGCGGTTGGTAGCATCGTCAGTGTCAACGGGGACGAACTGGTGGATAACGTTTTTGGGATTGCGTTTGGCAATAAGCTGGGCCGAGGTGACAGTCCCGGTAGTAAGCAGGATATGAATGTCAGGAAAATTTGCCTTTAACTGTTCGATAAGCAGTAAAACCGAGTTTGTTTCGCCAACACTGGCGGCATGTAGCCACACCAGCAAACCTTTCGGGCGGGGAAGTTTTGAATAGCCAAAACGTTCGCGGAACCTTGCCTTGCTCTCCTTACCCTTACGGAGTCGCATCTTCAGCCACAATGTTATCAGTGGGGAAAGAACAGTGGTTGCTATTTTATATGTTTTGTAGCCTATCTGCATGTTCTACCAAAGCATTCATTGCGGTTTCCACGGCAAGCCTTGCTGCCTCGTCGGCCTGTTCTATCACAATAGGTGCGCCAATACAAAAGACAATTGAACCAAAAGGCTTGGCGACCATGAAACGGTCCCAACTCTTTAAGCGTTTGTGCTTGCTTGCTGAAAAAGTAACCGGCAGTACCATTTTCCGGGACAGTTTCGCAATCGTTACTATCCCCATTTCTGCTATCTGGTTGGGGCCGCGCGGGCCATCGGGGGTGATGCTCACATTATCGCCGTTCTTAAGCAGACGTACGATGTTGCGCACCGCCTCGCTGCCGCCTTTGCTTGATGAGCCGACTACCGTATCCTGCCCGAAATGGCTGATGACCTGTGATATTAATTTGCCATCGCGGTGTTCGGAAATAAGCACGTGCATTTTGCGCGGCGGGTTGATGGCGGGCAAGAGCATCATACGCCCATGCCAGAAGGCGAATATTGCATTACCCTCCCCGCGCATGAGGGCCGCGGCAGCGGGATGGATATCAAACCTCTTGCGGTTGGTGAGCATGACCAGCCTTATATATAGCGAAAGTATATAGGCAATGACCGACTGGCTAGCAGGGTGTTTTAAGATGCGTTTGCTAAGGGACATGGAACTATGAAAAAGGTTATACCATTGATTATCCTATCAAAATGCTTAATATGTCAATAATTAAAAACTTCACAAAACTGTAACAAAAACCACGGACATAATATGCTACAGTATGTGCCTGAATATCAACAAACCTAGGGAGTTTTATTATCATGAGCACTGCACCAGAGGCCCCACAAGATACTGGACCAGACCTCAAACGTTACGAAGCAGAGAGAGCCAGCGCTCTTGATTTAGGTCGTTACGCAGCAGAAAGAGCCAGTGCTCTTGATTTAGGTCGTTACGCAGCAGAAAGAGCCAGTGCCCAGAATTTAGACCGTTACGCAGCAGAAAGAGCCAGTGCCCAGAATTTAGGGGGGTATGTTAGGGCCTTTGAACAAAATGCTGACAAGCCTAGGCAAACTGTTCCGGCTGCTACCCGCTAATTTGTTTCTCAAAATTATTGGTATTAAACAAGGCATTAAGATAATATAATTATGACGATTGATACCCCGGCAACTCCTGCGCCTCCTGAGCGCTCTCCCGATGTTGTACATCATTATCTGGAAAAAGATGGCAAAAGAGTTAAGGTTGGCACTTCGGCTGTTACACTTGGAGAAATTCACCATTTTCGTAATGATAATGGCAATGCTGTTGAAATCGGCATGACAAAGCGTGGTGATAATCATGCTGTGATTCATAGCGTTGCTACAGATGGTGGTTACAGTGAGCTCGAAACTGAACCATATAAAGAGAAGTTTGGAAATAAACAGCTTACTCAGGTATGGCAAGAGCTAAATGCCAGTTTTAATACGTCCAATCCTGGGCATTCAAGTAACAATTCTGTAGCGGGCAGTGTTTCTGCAAGTGATAAGCTGGCCTCTCAGGTGGAATATCCTGATCCAGTAGATGGAACAGCATCTTTTCCAGTAAATGATACGTGTATTAGCGCTTTAGACCGTTTCAAAATTGCCGCTTCCAGTACACCATTTGTAAATATAGTGCCGCGCAGCGCAAGGGAAATTCGTAAAGCACCACAAACCGCGGTTATTACCGTAACCCATTATCTGGAGAGTGCTGATGGGACTTCGCGTAAACCTATAGGCAGCACAACGATGGGAAGAAACGGTGAAATAAATCACTATGGATTGGATGATGGTGGCGATGAATTCAACCTTGGAGTATCTGAAATAAAAGGAGATGGCACGGTTTCCCATCAGCGCTGGAATGAAAATGAGGATACTCTTGGTTTCGGAACAGTGAGTCTTAATGATACTGAAATGACTCTTGCTGATTGCTGGAGGGCAGCGAATGATCCCTATAAACACAGCACTAGACCGGATAAAGCCCCTATACTTTTTGACATAATGTCCGATCCCAGAATAAACATCCCGCCCGGACAAAGAATTATTTCCGAAGGTGACATGACCATTAACGAAGCGCTGGAGAAAGTTGCTCTTAGTGATAGACCACGCGGTGACCGTAGTAAGTAATGGCTATTGACCTTTAACTACGGACAAGGTGGCAGGTTGGTTCTAATATATCCCTTCTCCCTCTGGGAGAAGGTTAGGATGAGGGCTATCTATCGTGGGTACTTAGCCCTCACCCCGGCCCTCTCCCAAAGGGAGAGGGGTAGTTATTTCTCAAAACTATTGGCGTAGAGCTTGTAATATTTGCGACGTTTGTCCATTAGTTCTTCGTGGGTTCCGCTTTCCATAACCCTTCCATCATCTATGACATAGATAATATCGGCGCCGACGATGGTGCTTAGGCGGTGGGCAATGACCAGGGTGGTGCGCCCTTTCATGAGTTCCGTTAGTGCGCTTTGGATATTACGCTCGGATTCATTATCAAGCGAGGAGGTGGCTTCATCGAGCAGGAGTATCGGCGCGTTCTTGAGCATGGCGCGGGCGATGGCGATGCGCTGGCGCTGGCCGCCGGACAGGCGCACGCCATGCGCGCCGATCATGGTGTTGTAACCTTCGGGCATGGCGCGGATGAAATCATCGGCGGAAGCATTCTTGGCGGCGGCAAAAATCTCTGCGTCAGTTGCCCCATCGCGGCCATAGGCGATGTTGGCTTTGATGGTATCGTCAAACAGCATTGACTCCTGCGGGACAAAAGCCATAGCTGCGCGCAGGGAACTCATGGTTACGGTTCTTATATCCTGCCCGTCGATGGTTATGCTGCCGGAATCAGTATCGTAAAAGCGTAACAGCAGGTTCATGAGGGTTGATTTGCCGCCACCGGACAGGCCAACCAGGGCTGCGGTTTTTCCGGCGGGAATATCAATGGTTACATTTCTTATACCAGCAACTTCCGGGTTGTAGCTGAAATTCACCCTTTCAAAATGGATATTGCCCTGCTGTACGGCAAGTGGTTTGGCATCGGGCGCATCAACGATTTTGGGTGGGGTATCTATCACTGTAAATAAACGCTCGGCAGCGGCGATTCCTTCCTGCAACGTCCCGCCCGCTCCGCTCATTGAGCGTACCGGCTTATAGGCTATTAAAAATGCCCCGATGAATGACAGGAAAGCATCGGGTGTGGTGGCACCGTGCATCACTTCCCAGCCGCCATACCAGATAACCAGAGCTATCGATACGCCGCTTAATACTTCCATCATGGGTGATGAGGCCGCCTGTACCCGCGCCGCTTTCAGGTAAAGCGAGGTGAGTTTTTCGATTATGGTGCGGGCCCGCACGGTTTCAAATTCCTCACGGTTATAGGATTTTACGGTGCGTGCGCCCTGGAATATCTCATCTAGTGTTGTGGTGAAGTCGCCCAGCTTGTCCTGCGTGTCGCCGGAGATCTTACGCATGCGCTTGGCCAGGCGGATAAGCGGGTAAATGGCCACAGGGAATACCGCCAGCGCAAGGAAAGCCAGTTTGGGATTCTCATAGAACATCACCCCAACCAGGAAGGTGGTGGTAAAAGTGCCTTTGACCATCGCTGACAACACATTGGTAAAAGCGTTGCGCAGCAGGTTTATGTCATTGGTGAAACGCGAGATAAGGCGACCCGAAGATTGGTTATGGAACAGGCTTAAGTCGCTTTTCATGAGGTGGGAAAAGAGGCGTATCTGCATATCGGCGACCATGCGCTGGCCGATATAGCGCATGGCGAGCTGGCTGCCATAATTGGCCGCAGCGCCGGTAGTGATGATGGCGAACACCACCAGCGGTATTACCAGCAGCATATTTTCATCCTTATTCAGGAAGATGAGTTTTAAGGTCGGGCCGATCATCTTGGCGGTAAGCGCGGTGGTGATGGCCACCGTTATCATGCAGGATATAGCTACCATTACCTGCTTGCGGTAAGGCTGGATATGCTCGCGGAGCATACGCTTTATGATGTCTTTGCTGTGGGCGGATAGTTTCATGTGCGGCTAGTATATTGTATGTTTATTATTTGTAACAACTAATAAATAGCCACGTAGCGAGCGTAACCACTTTTTATGTATACATACATAAAAAGTAAAACAACTATAATATCCCCTCTCCCTCTGGGAGAGGGGGAAGTAAGTTGTTCCTTATCTGTGTTGGAGTTAATTAATACAACCAGACAGCCCTGCCTGATTATACCTAAACCCCCGCCACGGTCATGTTCTCAACGCGGAGGGTCGGGGCGGATGTGGCAATCACGATAATCACCAACCGGTTACCATAATATATATATACTACATATGTTTGGTTTATCTGCGGTTGTTGGGGTCAGGTCATAGGCTGGTGGCGACGTAGCGGTTGCGCAGGGAGGCCATCCAGTTCCTCCATAAAATAAATCTAGGCTGACATCCCTTACTGTTCCTGTGCCCGGAAGCCCATCGTCTATTTTGCTGTCAATCATGTATTCCTGGAAAGGTGTAGCATAAGTATAAAAAAGATTAAACCAGGAAGCAGTGATGGCAAAATGCGGTACTAACGTATAAGGGCGATTTGCACTGGGATAAACATGATTATCAGTTGCACGGAATTTTGATATTGGCATCATCAGGTCGTAGCATCCGTTCCCGTTAGTGCAGGCATTAACGGGCTGACCGCCGTGAGTGTACGTAGTAGTATCCGATTGCAGATAATTTGCCCCGCCAACCGTGCCGCCATATTGCCCGGGTATCAGCTTCGCTTCCGTAAGGTGCTGCCAGAAAACATAAATTTCTCCCATTTGGATATCACCGCTGGCATCTCCGAATCCATATCTATAGGCTCCGTAAGGTGGACCAATGTTAGCGATATATTGCTTCCCGGCATAAGTCCCGGTGAAGGTAAAAAATCCAAGCTGTGCTGTCTGGCTTGGTGGTATATCGCCGGGCAGGTAACCATATTTTTCTCTGAAGGTATTGGCAGCGGTTTTAAATTCTTCGAACTGTTTGATCTGGGCGCGGATTTCTGAAGATTTTATCAAATCTTTCCCCACCAATATTCCACCCACCAGCAAGCCAATAATAACCAGCACAATCGATAGTTCAATCAGTGTGAATCCTCCTGTCACCCAGCATTTATTGCGGGGTCTGGAGCTACAATTTATGACAGTGGCTTTATCGCCGGACACCGCAACAAGTGCGGTATGACAGGAATTGCAAACTATAGTTGATGGGGGGGGGGTAATGTTCATGCATTTTTAGTTATAATTGCTGGTTAGGGCAAGCCGACCCTGCCATTTTAGCGTAATATACTTAAGAAATAATTAATGCAACCAGTCCTGCTTATTATCCCTAAACCCCTGCCACGGTCATGTTCTCAACGCGGAGGGTCGGGGCGTTGATGGAATAGCGGAAGGTAAGGTCGTTGGCTGGGGTCAGCTCCCGGAACATATCCTTAAGGTGTCCGGCGATGGTGATTTCCGATACCGGGTAGGCGATCTCGCCATTTTCTATCCAGAAGCCGGCGGCACCCTGGCTGTAATCACCGGTGATGGTATTTACACCCATGCCGAAGGTTTCGGTCAGGTACAGCCCGCTTTTTATATCAGCCATAAGTTCTTTTGGCGAAAGCTTGCCATTTTCCATATAAACATTGGTCGAAGATGGTGCTGGCGGTGAGGAAATCCCGCGCGCGGCATGGCCTGTGGTGGTAAGCCCCAGTTTATTGGCGGTGCGCACATCCAGCAGCCATGTTTGCAGAACGCCGTCTTTCACCAGTGCCATTTTCCGGTTGGCGACACCCTCCATATCGAAGGGCTTGGAAGCAAAACCGCGTAGCATATGCGGGTCGTCGATTATGGAAATATCTTTGGCAAAAACTTGTGAATTAAGAGAATCTTTCAGGAAAGAGGCCCCGCGGGCAATGGCATTACCGGAAATAGAGCTGGTGAGGACGGAAACCAGCGATTTGCTGACGCGTTGGTCAAAAACCACAGGAACACTGCACGAGGCAACCTTGCGCGGGTTTAAGCGGGCAATGGCACGCTTTGCCGCCGAAAGGCCAATGTCTGTGGCCGGTTTCAGGCCAGAGCGGTGGCGTGCACTGGTAAAATCATAGTCGCGTTCCATCTCAGTTCCGGTTCCAGCCAGTACTGAAACTGAAGTGGAAAAATAACTGCTCTCGTAATTGCCGAACCAGCTATTTCCATTGTCGCCGCTTATGGCCAGGCTTATATTGAAGCGGCTATAGCTGGCATCAGCTCCTTCCGAATTGGTTATGCCTTCCACGCTGCGGGCAGCATCCTCGGCCTTGGCGCATTGCTCAATCAGCCAATCGGGGGTTGGTTCGTTGGCATCAAGCAGGTCGAGATCAGGTATATTTTTTGCCTGTAACGATATGTCAGCAAGAGTGCTGTTGCTGTCAGCCGGGGCTAGCCTGCCCATGGCAACGGCCTGCTCTGCTATCTCCTGAAAAGCAGCCACTGAAGTATCGGTGGAAGAGACGTTGGCCTGTCCGATAGCACCATCTTTTTGCCTTACAAAAACGCGCAGACCCACAGCCGAACTCTCTGAACGCTCGATGCCTTCCGGCACTCCCATGCGCCGGGAAAGGCTCAGGCTGGTGGTTTTGAACATAACCGCATCAGACCATATTGCGCCAGAATGTTTAGCTATATCAAGTAGTTGATTTAATGTCTCGGAGCTTTGGCGCATGGCGGCAACATCATTTTCGGGTTAAAAAAGAGTATATTGTATTTAATTCAAATTTTATGTATAATCCGCGAATTATGAATAGTGAAGCATTTATAGATGATTTTGTCTGCAGGCCGAAAATTAATCGCCTTCCCCCGTCTATCACCAGTCGACAGGCGGTAGATAAGCGGAGTGTTGACCCAAATTTCGTCAAGTGGCTGTTTTTGGCGTTGGTTTTTGGCGCTTTATTGTCTGCAATTACCAGCTACCGGGCATTTTATTCTGATGACGCCCGCCTGCTTGAGGTGATTTCTTCCACGGATGATGTTGTAAAACCTAAAGAATCGAGCATTTATCTGAGAAGTGACGATGGGGTGATAGCCGGGCAGATGGTAAAAATGGCTCCTGATTCAGAAAAAGCAGTTACTGCTCAGGGTACTGATACCGGCCCCAAAAATGATGATGCATCTACACAGCGCGAACTTATGGGCATACTTACCAAATATTAATATAAAGTAAAAATTTGTTTGACTGATATTAACTTTTTGTGCTAGATAAACCCTACATTAACTAGATACAGAAGAGTTTTTATGGTTAACAAATTAGCGAAACACATTTTTCTATTTCTTTTTTCATGCCTTATTGCTTTGCCGGCTTCTGCTACGCAAACCGCCGGTACTGGCCGTCAGATGCCGGTTTCCATAGTCACTGGGCTTAAGACCGGGACTTATTATATTTTTGGTCGCGATCTTTTTGAATTGGGCAAAAAATCCGGAACTGATGTTCTGGTGAAGCCATCGGAAGGTTCTATTGATAATATAAAACTCATAAATGGCGACAGTTCGCTAACATTGGGTATTGTCCAGTCGGATGTGCTGGGATTTCTGGGTCGTTCTAAAAATCCGGACTCAATGAAAATGGCCAGCAACCTGCGTATGGTATTTCCTTTCTATAATGAAGAAGTGCATGTTCTGGCGCGCAAGGAAATAAAAGATTTCAAAGAGCTGGAAGGTAAAAAAGTTGCCATTGGTGAAGAGGGCAGCGGCAATATGCTTACCGCCATAAACCTTTTTTCCATGCTGAATATCAGCCCTGCGGAAAGCCAGAAAATTCCTTCAGCGCAAGGTGTTGTTGCGGTTCTTAAGGGCGAACTGGATGCTGTGATATTTGTTGGCGGCAAGCCGGTGCGTTTGTTCAAGAATCTTGAGGATCTGACTCTGCCGGAAAACCAGAAATATGCAGCGATGTTAGAAAAAGTACATTTTCTTCCTCTGAATAGCCCGAAAATGCTTGAAGAATACAAGCCGGCAGAGATAACCAGTGTTGATTATAATTTTGTCAAAGAGCCGGTTCCGACTATTTCAGTGCAGGCGATTCTGATTAGTTATGATTTTTCCCAGAGCAACCCACGCAACTGTGAACAGCTTGGAAAATTTGCCGATATGATTCGCGCCGGGCTTCCCGCCCTTAAGGAAAGTGGCCACCCTAAATGGAAAGAGGTGAACCTTGACGCCAATGTCAACACTTGGAAGCGCGATAGCTGCGCCTGGGAAATGGTCAATAACGCCAAAAGCGCCGAAACCTCCAAAGACCTGCTGAATATTTTGGATAAGAAGTAAAATTGCCTTATATCATAGATTTTTTTTAAGATTTTGGTGCTGATGCAGTATGCGGGAGATAGTAATTCCTGTATTGGTGCTAATGTAATAAATCATATGGCTTTGGTAGGGAAAGCTGAACAAGCCTTGCTTTAATGAATCCCGGCGAGTGCCTAATGTAGGGTTTTTTGCAAGATTTGCGGCTAATTTTTCCAGACCATCTATGTATTTGTCAGCTTTATCATTACCCCAGTTTTGTATTGTGTAATCAATAATATTTACCAAGTCCTTTTGGGCGTGTGCGGTAAATTTATGGCGCGGCATCCCGTACCTGTTTTCTTAAAGCTGCAAAAACATCTTTTCCATCCGCAATATTTCCTGCTGTAATATCGTCCATACCTTTTTGGATTTCTGCCTTGAGCCATTGCTGGTGCACGTTTTCAAGATACTCATAATCGCTGCTGGATAGCATTACCGCGACAGATTTACCGTTTTTGTTAATTCCAACAGGCTCTTTTTGCACCTTTAAGAGCATTTCCCCAAAATCACGTTTTGCATCAGTAGCATTCAATATTTCCATTTTTCAACCTTATATAATAGTGGTCAATTTGTTCATTTTAATCATTTTGCTGATTATTGTCAAATAAATCAGATTGTCAGATATAGCAAATTAATTTTGTATTGTCCTATTATTCCCTCCCCCCTTGCGGGGGAGGGCCAGGGTGGGGGGTAGAGGAATAAGCATACCCCTCACCTGGTTTTTCAAGGACTTGCTTACAGCAAATCCATGAAAAACCTTCCTCTCCCGCAGGGGGAGAGGAGATAAATGAATACGTCAATATTAAGTTAGTTTGCTATAGTTTTTAGGAAATTTTACACAACGCCAAAAGCGCCGAAATTTCCAAAGACCTGCTGAATATTTTGGATAAGAAGTAATTACCATAGTACTGATAGTTGGCAGGTGCTTGCGGTATTAGCTGTTGCCTCTGTCAAAATATATGTGCGCGGTGAGACGTTGGTAATACATATGCTGGTGCCGCTGCCATAGGCGGTAGTATAATCCCTGATGGTACCGGTTTCCGGCATACCATCATCTATTTTTGTTTCGATAGTGTACTCTTGGTAAGGAGTGGCATAAAACGTAAAAAAATCAAGAAACGAAGTGTTGTTGTAGTAATTTACCATACTTCCCATAGCATTGGGTAGCACGGTTATGTGTTTATCAACATGTGCAAATTTTGAAACTGGATAGAAGAGGTCATAACATCCGTTTGCGTTAGTGCAGGTTCCTGTCAAAGTGCCGTTATTAGTATCTATATAATTGGTAGCATTGCCTATGCCCAATTGACCGGGAATCATATTGGCATCGGTAAGATGCCTCCAGAAAACATTGGTCTCTCCTAAATTAACAACACCATTATTATCGCCAAAAGCAAGTCGTAAATTACCAATAGGGGGGGCGAAAAGGATTATAACTACTTTCCCTGCACTGCCTGCAGCAAAGGTAAAAAATCCAAGTTGTGATGTCTGGTCAGATGGCATATCGCCGGGCAGGTAGCCGAACTTTCCTTTAAAGTTATTGATTGCTATCTTGAATTCTTCGATCTGTTTTATCTGGGCGCGTATTTCTGAAGATTTTATCAAATCTTTCCCCACCAGCACACCGCCAACTATCAGGCCAATAATAACCAGCACTATACTTAATTCTATTAATGTGAACCCCACCGTCACCCCGCATTTATTGTGGGGTCTGGAGCTACAATTTATAGTAGTGGTTTTATCACCGGATACCGCAACAAGTGCGGTATGACAGGTATTGCAACCTAAAGTTAAGGGGGGGGATCGCATTGCACTGCTATTTTCCTGTAAGGTAAAATTCGTATCATTGAAGCAGTATAATAGAAAAAGGTTAAATAAAGATAAATGCTTGTACAAAATTCCCTCTCCACGTAGTGGGGAGGGCTAGGGAGGGGTCAAATAATATGTCCCGCCTTCTTAGCTTTAGCGTTTATGTAAACACGGTTATAATCGCTGGCTTTGGCAATCAGTGGCACACGTTTGGCGATGGTGATTCCATGTTTTTTTAATTCCGTGATTTTATGCGGGTTGTTGGAGAGCAGGTTTATCTTATTGATTCCCAGCGATTTTAATATTGCGGCGGCGGTTGCGAAATCGCGTTCGTCACCTTCAAAGCCAAGGTTGTGGTTGGCTTCGTAAGTATCCATGCCCTGTTCCTGCAGATGGTAGGCACGGATCTTGTTGGTAATGCCGATACCGCGCCCTTCCTGATTCATATAGAGCAATACCCCGTACCCTTCTTTTTTAATGGCATTAAGCGCCATTTTAAGCTGGTCGCCGCAGTCGCAGCGCAAACTACCGAGCAGGTCGCCGGTAACACAGGAAGAATGTACACGTACTAAAGGAACCGTGCCGCTTTTTCCTTTCCCGATGATAAGGGCGATGTGCACAGCTACATCACCTTCTGTGCGGAAAGTTACTATTGTTGAATCTTCAGCTCCCTCCACCGGCAATTTTGCCCGCGCTGTTTCAAAGACTGCATTACTGGTTTTGTCCAGGGCCTGTTTAAGGTCGCTTTCTGCAAAAACCGGCCAGCTTTTAGTGGCAGCGCTTATGGGAATTGTAGCAAGTACAGGCAGCAGGCCTGCCCGTTTGGCAAGTTTTATCAGGGTTGGAGACTTTGTTAATTTAACATCTCTACCAGCAGTATTATTAAGAAATTCAGCAGGATATACACCATATTGTTTGCCATTGGCCGCAGTTACCACAATCCCTTCCTGCTTAAGCAGGCTGGTTATAGCGTCCGCCAACTGCGCCATAATGTTTTTGCTGTTTTTATGGGTCCGTGTCATTTATAATTCTCTCATGAAGAGCCAGCCAGTTTTAAGCGATAACCGTGACTTTATAGAACCCTTGTCGAGCCTTGTCACGCGTGAGTTGGGCCTAAGTTGCAAATCTGTTGCCACGGAAGCGGAGGTAAAAAATTCTGGAGCTATACTTCTGGTCAGTGACCACAGCCTGTTGGGAAATTATGACATGCCGGTCATTATTGTCAATTTGCCTATACGTATCAGCAAGTTGCTGGATGATATAGCAACAGTTGCACGCAACCTTGAGCGCATGGACCAACTGGCAATAACCCCGGAACTGGTGCTTTCCGTGCAGCAGAAAACCTTAAGCAATAGCTCCGGCCTGTCTGCCGACCTCACCGATAAAGAGAGCCAGCTTCTTCAGGTGCTTGCAAATGCCGGAGAAAATGGTGTTTCCAGGGAGGTTTTGTTAAAAGAAGTGTGGAAAATGGAAGCGATTTTGGATACACATACTCTGGAGACCCATATTTACCGTTTGCGTAAGAAAATAAAGGACGCTTTCGGTGACGAAATTATAAAGGCTTTTGAAGGCGGCTACAGGTTATAGTTATGAGTAACACACTTACTAACCACCAGATGTTTACACTCATGCAGTTTTCGCCGGAGCTGGATGCTATTGCGCCGAGCCTGCCGCCGGAGTTACAGGCAAGGCTACTCAAATTGCAACAGCGCACTGGCGCGGCTTATGCCGGTGATAGCTCTACCGCTCCGACCAAAGAACATACCAAGGAAATTTTAGGCTCAGCCTATATGGCGCTTGATGAAAAAAGGGAAACCCTGCGCGAACTGATGGATAAAATTGATATGACACCGTCATTCATCAATAAGCGCAGCTTTATCGGCAATATCGTGCATCATGTGCAGAATATTTTCAGGTAAAACTCCATTGTCAATCTTTGCCAATTATGATATATTCAAGCTAGACAATGAGATAAGGAGTATACGATGCCTACCCGCAATGTAAATTTAACAGAAGAACTGGATCGCTTTATACTTTCGCAAGTTGAGAGTGGGTTTTATGAAAATGCCAGTGAAGTAGTGCGTTCGGCTTTGCGCAGGTTAGAGCGTGAAGAACAGGAATATCAGGCAAAGCTTTCTGCGCTTCGGGCAGCAATTGATGAGGGTGAGGCTAGCGGAGATAGTGACGAAAGTGTATTGCAAATAATGGAAAGAGTTGAAAATGGGCTGAGAGCAAATGGCGAGCTATAAAATAGCGGTAAAAGCTAATGCTGATCTTAGTGAAATTTATAAATATACAGCTATTAAATTTGGTTCACAACAGGCCCGCACATATTTTCTTGAACTGCATGAATGTTTTCAGCTTATTGCAAATAAACCTATGTTAGGGCGTAGCGTAAATGAAATGAGGCCTGATTTAAGGCGCATAGAACAGCGATCACATATAGTGTTTTATGTTCAGAAAGAATATGGGGTACGTATTCTGCGTGTACTGCACCAAAGCATGGATGCCCAAAGGCGCTTATGACAACAAAAACAGAAATAATCGGGCTATCGCGTGATGAGCTTACAGCTAAACTGAAAGAGGTTGGCTTTGAGGCATGCCGTGCCAAGCAGATCTGGCATTGGATATATGTAAAAGGCGCCACCGACTTTTCGCAGATGACGACCATCGCCAAAAAGCAGCACCAGCTGCTCGCCGATAATTTTACCCTGACCCGTCCGAAAATTGCCCGCGCTCTTACTTCAGTTGATGGTACGCGCAAATGGCTTTTGGAAATGAGTGACGGTAACAAGGTCGAAACCGTATTCATACCCGAAGAAGACCGCGGTGCGCTCTGTGTTTCTTCGCAGGTGGGCTGCACGCTGACCTGCACCTTCTGCCACACCGGAACCATGCCGCTGGTGCGTAACCTTACCCCAAATGATATTGTCGGGCAGGTTATGATCGCGCGTGACGGGCTTTCCGAATGGAACAAGCCTCGCGAAAAATGCCTGTTCACCAACATCGTGATGATGGGCATGGGCGAACCTCTGTTTAATTACGGCAATGTGGCCAAAGCTTTGCAGATAGTCATGGACGGCGAGGGCATCGCCATTTCCAAGCGGCGCATCACCTTATCCACCTCCGGCGTGGTGCCGATGATAGAAAAATGCGGGCGGGAGCTAGGCGTTAATCTTGCTATATCTTTACATGCAGTGCGCGATGATCTGCGTGATGAGATAGTGCCTATCAATAAAAAATATCCGCTTAAGGAATTACTCCGCGCATGTCGCGAATATCCGGCGGCGAATAATGCGCGGCGTATCACCTTTGAATATGTGATGCTTAAAGGCGTGAATGATTCCGACGCCGATGCGCGCGAACTGGTGAAGCTGCTTGATGGCATCCACGCCAAGGTGAACTTAATACCCTTCAATCCGTGGCCGGGTGCTCCTTATGAATGTTCATCGAAAAACCGCATCCGCGCCTTCGCCGATATAGTCAATGCTGCGGGTTATTCCTCACCCATTCGCGCCACCCGCGGGCAGGATATTTATGCGGCGTGCGGTCAGCTTAAATCCGATAGCGAGCGCAAAAAAGGTGAGCGGGTGCAGCTTTAATTTTACCCCCTCCCTAGCCCTCCCCCGCAAGCGGGAGAGGGAATAAGAAAGTTCCCTCTCCACGTAGTGGGGAGGGCTAGGGAGGGGTCACCTTTTTATCACCTTCCTCGGATCAAAGGCATCGCGCACGGCTTCGCTGATAAAAACAATTAATACTAATAGTAATGCGATAGTGACAAAGCCGGTAAAGCCGAGCCAGGGTGCTTGCGGGTTGTTTTTCCCCTGTAGTAGTAATTCTCCGAGAGATGGTGAGCCGACAGGCAGGCCGAAGCCAAGGAAATCCAACGTTGTAAGTGCGGTTATGCCGCCGCTCATCATAAACGGTATCATGGTCATGGCCGCGACCATGGCGTTGGGCAGGACGTGGCGGACCATGATGACGGGTTCGGAAACGCCAAGCGCACGGGCGGCTTTCACGTAATCGAAATTGCGTGCGCGCAAAAACTCGGCGCGGACCACGCCGGTAAGCGACATCCATTTGAACAGCAGCAATATCAACAGCAGCCACCAGAAATTCGGCGTAACCAGGCTGGCCAGAATTATCAGCAAAAATAATTCAGGCAGGCCCGACCATATCTCGATAAAGCGCTGGAACAGAAGGTCGGTCCAGCCGCCGAAATAACCCTGAACCGCGCCGGCGAAAATCCCTACCACCGAACTCAGGACGGTTAGTATAAGGCCAAATAACACCGAGATGCGGAAACCATACATCAGGCGGGCGAGCACATCGCGCCCCTGGTCGTCGGTGCCCAGCCAGTTTACTGCGGTTGGTGGCGAGGGTGCGGGGCGGTTCAGGTCATAATTTATGGTGCTGAAGGCAAATCTTACCGGCGGCCATACCATCCAGCCATGCGCGTTTATCTCACCGCTGATATAGGGGTCGCGGTAAATGGCCTCGGTCTCGAAATCGCCACCGAAAACTTTATCGCTATAGGTTTCAAAGATGGGGAAATAAAATTCATCCTTATATTTAAGGAGAAGGGGTTTGTCGTTGGCGATTATTTCCGAGCAGAGGGTAATGGAGAATAAAAACAGGAATATCCACAGGCTCCAGAACCCGCGGCGGTTGGCGCGGAATAGCTCGATACGTTTTTTTGCCAGCGGGGATAGTTTCATTTTCTATACCTCTCGAACCAGACCATGCTTTTTTCCAACACTTGCGGCCAGTGGCGCAGCAACGCATGGTTGCCGCCCTCATAAATTATAAGCTCATGACGCGCGGTGAGTTTTTTATCCAGCTCTCTGGAATGTTCCGGGTCTATGGCCTCATCGGAAGTTCCGTGCATCAGTAGGAGCGGTGTAGAAATTTTTTCCGCCCAGCATACGGCCGAGCGTTGTTTATAATCTTCAGCAGCGGTAAGTCCAAGGCTGTCCATTATTTTTTTGAAACGGCTGGTGTCATGCTCGCCGATGTCAGATATTCCAGCCAGTGAAACAGCGGCGGTGATGTTCTGATTTTTACTCAGGAACAGGTAGGTCATCATTCCGCCCCGGGAATGACCGAGCATGAAAATATTTCTGCCATCCCATGCCGGATTCTGTTTGGCTATTTCCAGAAGATTTAAGACATCATTTACATCGCTGCCGCCGAATTCGTCAATGCCTTCGCCGCCGTCATTGCCGCGGTAATTCGAGGCGTAGGTGAGGTAGCCCTTGCTGGCAAAAGGCAGCAGCGAGCGCATTACTGAAAGCACGGTGAGCTTGCCATATTCGCGGTTGCCACCGCGGTTGTAGATATAGATAGGGTATTTTTTATTTTGAGTTTCCTGCGGCAGGCAGGATATGCCGGTGACTTTTAAACCATCGCTTTCATAGATGATGCGATTGGTTATAGCGTTGCTTATCTGTTCATATTCAGCGCAGGTTTTGTTATAAAAAGTTTCAGGCAATGGCGTGGGAAAAACATGGACATCTATCAAATGTTGAAGGCTGTGCGGCACAAATTTTTCAGAAGAAATTATCATACATCGCGTCTTTCAAAATCAATACGCGGGTCGATCCATACATACATCAGGTCGCCGATAAGGTTGGTGACCAGGCCAAGCAGGGTAAAGATAAAAAGTGTTCCGAACATGACCGGGTAATCGCGCCCGACCACCGCTTCGTAGCCAAGCAGGCCCAGCCCGTTAAGTGAAAAAATAATTTCGATGAGCAGGGAGCTGGTGAATAATATTCCAAGCAAGGCGCTGGGGAAACCAGCGATGACGATAAGCATGGCATTGCGGAAAACATGGCCGTAAAGTACCTGGTTTTCATTAAGTCCCTTGGCGCGGGCCGTGAGTACGTATTGCTTGGAGATTTCTTCGAGGAAATAATTTTTTGTGAGCATGGTCAGGCTGGCAAAACCGCTTATCACCATCGCGATAACCGGCAGGGTGATATGCCAGAAATAATCACTTATTTTTCCAGTAAGCGACAGCTCGGACCAGTTGTCGGAGGTAAGGCCCTTAAGCGGGAACCAGCTTAAATAATTTCCACCTGCGAAAACTATAATGAGTAATATGGCAAATAAAAAGCTGGGTATGGCATAGCCGATGATTATTGCCCAGCTGGTCCAGATATCGAATTTTGAGCCATCATGCACGGCTTTGCGGATGCCCAGCGGAATGGAGATAAGATAAACCAGAAGCGTGGTCCACAGGCCGAGGGAGATAGTCACCGGAAGGGTTTTCCATACTAGGTCTACGACTTTTTCATTGCGGAAAAAACTCTCGCCGAAATCAAAACGCAGATAATTTCCTATCATTTGCCAGAAACGCTCCAGCGGCGGTTTGTCAAAGCCGTACATTTTATTTATCTGGGCAATGATTTCCGGATCCAACCCACGCCCACCGCGATAAAGCGACTGGCTGGCGTTGCCTGCATCGGCTTTAGCAGCAAGGTCACCACCGCCGCCGGTCAGCCTGTCGCTGCCATGCCCGGAAGTGATGTCGGTAAGCTGCGCCACCATGCGCTCAACCGGGCCACCGGGCGCTACCTGAACGATGGCGAAATTTAGCACCATGATCCCGAACAAGGTCGGTATCATCATCAGCAGACGGCGGATTATATATGCGGTCATGAGTCAGTGTTCAGTGGTCAGGATTCAGTGGTCAGGATTTTATAACCTGAATTGCCTAATTCTTCAATTTTTTTGGCAGGGTCAGAAAATTATCTTTGCTTACGATGCTGCGGCCTAATTCTTTTTCAGTTTCCGTGCGGGCTGTTCCGGCAACTTTCCCTCCGCGTTTTGCGACTTGTTTACTGGCTATAAAATTTTGTGGTTTTTCGCTGGCGGATATTTCAGTGGTCACACGTTCTCCGAGCATGGTAAAAATCAGTTCCAGATCGGTCATGTGGTCACGTAAATTGTCTTTGGCTTTTTTTGGCAGGTTTTTGTGCTTTTTGTATTCGGTCGGGGTCAGGCCGAAAGTGGCTTTGGATATCTCAGCAGTTAGAATTGCGTAATCTTTATCGTTCGTGATGCCGCGTTCTTTCCATTCATCGGTCAGATTCTGGCGAATTGCTATGCCGCGCAGGCGTTTATCTATCCAATCTTTTGAATAGCCCTTCTGTTCATATATTTGTTTCATCCGCTCTTGCGCCAGCTCTGGATTTTCAATTTCCTGTATCCGCTCATAACCGACTTTGGCCAGCCATCTTTTGAAAGGTTCGGCTTTAGGTGATGGCACGGACTGGATAATACGCAGGAGTGATTCGGTGTTGGCGCAGTCAGTATTATATTTTTTACCGTCCGATGCTTCTAATTTCAGTTGTACGATTTTTTCGTACAACTCAGAAAAATCCTCTTCTTCAGTGAGTTGTATCTTTATATCAGACCAGTAACGGCGAGCGTTGGTAGAATCGGTTAAAGCCCCCACCACATCCACTACCGAAAACCACCATTCGTCCCTATACCATATCCGGCGGATTTTTTGTTCCTTGAATAAAACTATAGCATCGTTATTTTCGTTCATTTTTGCCTTCCTTCACCCACCATGTCTGAAAGCCGAGATTATATTTTGGGGTGGTGGTGGGCATGCCGAATTTATCCCAGTAAGCGACGCGGAACGAGCCGGAGTGCCAGTTCGGTATCACCACGTTTTCCCAGAGCAGTACGCGGTCAAGGGCGCGCCCGGCAGCTATGAGGGATTCTTTATCCTGGGCCTTGGTCAGGGCTTCGAGCATGGCATCGACTACTTTGCTTTTAAGTCCGGCCAGGTTGTTGCCGCCTTTAACATCAGCCTGCGATGAACTCCATAAAGCCATTTGTTCGCTGCCGGGAAAAAATACGCCACGGTTTATCCAGATCGAAACTATATCAAAATCAAATTCATCGGTGCGCTTCTGGTACTGTGCATCATCAACCATGCGGATCGAGGAGGTGATGCCCAAGCGCTCAAGATTCTTGCGCATAGGGCCAATAACCCGTTCCATCGTCGGCTGGCGGAGCATGAATTCTATGGAGAGTTGCTCGCCTTTGGCATTCACGCGCTTGCCATCGACCACTTTCCAGCCGGCATCTTCCAACAGTTTTTGCGCTTTCAGCAGGTTGTCACGGGCATTGCCGGAACCGTCAGTAGTCGGGTTTTCGAAAGGTTTGCTGAAAAGTTCCGGCGGCAGTTCTTTTTCGAAAGGTTTCAGTAGCTCAAGTTCTTTACCCTGCGGAATCCCGCTGGATTCAAATTCTGTGTTTTCAAAAAAGCTTTTATTGCGGGTATAGGCGCCGTAAAAAATAGTTTTATTGACCCATTCATAGTCCAGCGACAGGCCGATAGCCTCGCGTACGCGGCGGTCGGCGAACTGCAGTTTGCGCGTGTTGAAAATAAAAGCCTGCATTCCCTGCGGTGTACCGTCAGGTATCTCGCGCTTGATGATGCGCCCGTCTGTTACTGCCGGTGCGTCATAGGCCGTTGCCCAGTTGCGGGCGATATATTCGCGGCGGAAATCATAATCGCCGGATTTAAGCGCCTCCAGAGTTACGTTCTCATCGCGATACATATCGTAGCGTATGCTGTCGAAATTATACTGGCCAACGCTTACCGGCAGGTCTTTGGCCCAGTAATCGGCCACACGTTTATAGGTTATGTTTTTGCCCTGCTCGACGCTTTCCACCTTGTAGGCACCGCTGCCGAGCGGTGATTCAAGGGTGGTTTTTTCAAAATCGACCTTGCTGTAATAGGTTTTGGAAATTATCGGCATGGAAGCGGCGATAAGTGGCAGCTCCTTGTTTTTCGAGTCGTTGAAGGTGAATTTTACTTTATTGTCGGCGGTTTTTTCGACTTTAACTATCGGCGCGTACATTATCTTATAAGTAGGGTCGCCTTTTTCTTTCAGGGTGGCGAACGTAAAAACCACATCATCGGGGGTTATGGGCGTGCCGTCATGGAATTTTGCTTCCCCCCGCATGGTGAATTCAGCGCTGGAATTATCAGCGGCGACATCGACAGAACTGGCGACAAGACCATACATTGTTTCCGGCTCATCCTGCGAGGCGACCATCAGAGAATCAAAAATACCGGTTATGGCAGGGGCTTTCACGCCTTTTAATATAAAGGGATTCAGGTTATCGAAAGTTCCGGTTTCGGCGAGTTTTACGCTGCCACCTTTAGGCGCATCAGGATTTACATAATCAAAATGTTTGAACCCATCCTTGTATTTGCATTCGCCATATAATGGCAGGCACTGTGAGGGAGTTGCGTTCGCAACTCCAGAAGCCAGAAACCAGAGGACAGAAGCCAGTACAAGTAATGATTGCATATTATTTTTCCGCCTCGTTTAGAATGCCGATTATCCAGTCACGCAGAGCAGGGATTTTATGTTCTGCAATATCCCAGATAGTTTCAGTTTCCAGATGGTGATATTCGTGAACTAGAATATTGCGAAACCCAATGATACTATTCCACGGAACTTCCGGGTATTTTCTCTTTAAATCATCAGAAAGGCAGCGAACTGCTTCGCCAATTACAGTTATGTTACGCTCTATAGCATCAGAATACAGTTTAGTCTTTTCGCCTTTTGAAAAATAATCAGTTATGTCATTGGTAGCATCAACAATATGGTTTAATCGCACTATATTATCGTTTTTGGTATTCATAAAGGCTTAGCCTCGTTTATTACGCTATCCCTTATATATTTACTGATACCACCGTCTGTTGCCACGTCGATTTTGCAACCAAGCAACTGTTCCATATCATAATAAAAACCGCCGATTCCCCAGGCGTCACCATCTTTTTCTCTCCTTACCAGAAAATCAACATCACTCTCTTCTGTAGCCTCTCCGCGAGCTACAGAGCCATATATACGAATATCGGTAATGCCATGCTTTTTGGCGATAGCCATTATCTGCGGTTTATATTTAGTGCGTAAATCTTCTAGGGTAATCATGCCCCACCCCATGGGCTTTTGGGTGTGTCTGCTGTTACGGCAGCTTTTTTATTCCTGATGGAGTCAAAAACCGTCAGCGCCTGAGCCACCATCGAGCCAGCATCGCCAGCATTGGCGGGAAGTAATATAGTAGTCCCTTCCTGCGCCAGCTTGCCGAATGCGGTTACATATTGTTCGGCAATTTTAAGGGCTACTGCTTCGCTACCACCCTGTTTCATGATCGCCTGTGATACCAGGTCGATACCCTTGGCGTTAGCTTCGGCAACGGCGAGTATCGCCTCTGCTTCCCCTTTGGCGCGGTTTATCTGGTCGATCTGCGCCGCTTCGGAAGCCAGTACCACCTGCTGTTTTGCTGCTTGCGCCACGTTTATCTGGGCTTGCATCTTACCTTCGGATTCAAGGATGGTTGCGCGCTTCTGGCGGTCGGCGGCCATCTGCAGTTCCATGGCCTTCTGTACCGAGGCAGGAGGGGTGATGTTCTTGATTTCATAACGCATACACTGGATACCCCAGCTCTGCGCGGCTTGGTTTATCGCGGTAACTATATTGGCGTTTAAGTTCTCGCGCTCTTCAAACGTCCGGTCCAGCGTGAGCTTGCCGATTTCGGAGCGCATGGTGGTCTGGGCGAGAAGCTGCACAGCGGCGATGGGGTTGGACACGCCATAGGAAGCGGCAACCGGGTCGATGATGCGGACATAAAGCACGCCATCAAGTGTCAGGCTCACGTTGTCGCGGGTGATGCCAGCCTGTTCTGGGACATCAACCGCAGTTTCCTTCAGCGAGTGTTTATAGGCCACGCGCTGGATGAAAGGAATTATTATGTTAAGTCCTGGCTCCAGTTTGCGGTCGAATTTGCCGAGGCTTTCGACGATCCACGCCTGCTGTTGCGGCACGGTTTTGGCACCATTGAAAATAATGATAAGGACGATAGCACCCAGCGCGATAAAAAATTCCATGTGATGACCCCTCTCTTAAATTAGGCTCTTATTTAGGAATTACGGTGAGAATATTGCCGTTTATTTCCTTGATTGTTACTACAGTCCCTGCGTCAATCTTTTCCAAAGCTGAGTTCTCAGGCAGGCGCGCTTTCATGATTGCCCCCGACCACAGCACTTCGCCGCCGTGGGTTTTGCTTATGCCCTTATCGCCGACAGTTGCGCTTTCGCCGATGATGTTGCTGTAGGAATTTTTGCCTTTTCCCAGACGCAATTTCTGTAAAGGTTTCCACAGCACTACCGCCCACAGTGCAGTTGCGACAATAAATATAACACCCTGTAATAAAACATGCTCGGCAGGTATAAGAGAAAAATTCAGCAGCATGCCAACAGTAAGCGCCCCGCAGCCGCCGAACATCAGGCCGATACCAGGAACACCCATTTCGGCGAGGAACAGAACCACGCCAGCAACCAGCCACATGACCATAGTTGAAATTTCCATGTCACTACCTTTTAATCATCGCTGGGGCTTACTATAAGGATGTC
>CAZUXB010000013.1:24954-32344 GCA_964624555.1 uncultured Rickettsiales bacterium
GTCGCCGACAACTTCATGGACTTGCATTTTTGTACCAGCCTTTACGCTTGCAACGTCACTATCTGCCAGCAATTTTGCCTGCATGATTTTGCCATCCAGTATGACTTCGCCACCACGTACTGAATTCATACCGCCGCTTGATACTTCCACGTTCCTTCCGATTATGTTCTGGTAAAACTCTTTGCTTTTACGGCCAAGTTTTGATTTCGGGGCAGAGTCACGCAGCACGAACCTGAAGACAAAGCAACCAAAAACAAATACTATAATCTCGCCAAAGATATAGAAGGAATAATAAGGATAATCCGGGGCCCCGGGGGCTGGCAGTTTCATTATTCCAAGCAACACAAATGCACTGATCATGAACGCCGAGTAGGAAGCGTACATAAGATTGAACTTGCTCTGCATTTTATCAGCGGCGAAAATGGCAATACCCACAACTAACCAGATAAATATAGGGCTGGACATATAGCTTCCTCTAAGGTCGTTATTATTTAAGTGTGCTCAGATATGCAATCAGGTTTGCCCGGTCTTGTGGGTTGGTAATACCAGCAAAAGACATTTTGTTGCCGGGTATATATTTTTTAGGGTTGGCGAGGAAATCGGAGAGGGTTTGGGCGTCCCATTTCTTGTCCTTCATTGCTGTGATTGCTGCCGAATAGGTATAGTCATCCTTGTGGGCAAAATGGCTGCCAACAAGACCCCACTGGTTAGGTCCGACACCATTTTTTCCGCCTTTATCAAAAGTATGGCAGGAGGTGCATTTTTTAACCAGAGCTTCGCCGGCTTTCGTATCAGCTTTGGCCATGAGCGGGGCGATGTCCACCGGTTTTTCCTCAGCCGCTGCCGCACCACCGGGAGCGGCAGTTGTTTCTGCGCTCGCTATAGTATAGCCGCGCTTAGCTTCGCCGCCACTTTCACCTTCGCCGCCGGCATATAATGCTTCGCTGGTAACACCGGAAACCATGGCTATAACCCCGGCCAGTAATATTGCACCTGCTATTTTGTTAAATTCTAATCCATTACCAGACATAAATTAATCTTTCTCAAAAAATTGAACAATAAATAACTGGTTGTTTTTATAATATACTCATTATATTTATTCAATAAAAATAAGAATATATATGCAGCCAATTGTTATAATTCCAGCGCGTATGGCATCTGTACGCCTTCCTGATAAACCTATGGCGCTTATTGGCGGTTTGCCGATGGTCGTGCAGGTAATGAAGCGGGCAGCGCAATCTGGCATAGGTCGGGTGGCGGTTGCCTGCGACTGTCGGGAAATCGCGGAAGCAGTGGAACGAGCTGGAGGCGAAGCGGTGATAACCGATGCTGGTTTGCCATCTGGCTCTGACCGTATATTCCAGGCGCTCAGTAAAATAGACCCGGACAGAAAACACGATATTATAATAAATGTGCAGGGCGATATGCCAACTCTTGATCCGCAGATAATCCCGGCCGTTCTTAAAGTGCTGGAAAATGGAAAGGCCGATATAGCTACTCTTGCGGCGGTTATAAAAGACGAAGCGGAAAAAACTGACTCGGCGGTGGTTAAGGTAGCTATGGGTAAAGATGGCAGGGCGCTTTATTTTTCCCGTGCTACCATACCGAATGGGGAAGGAGCATTATATCACCATATCGGTATTTATGCCTACCGCCGGGCGGCACTGGAGAAGTTTGTATCCCTGCCGCCAAGCCCGCTGGAACAGCGCGAAAAGCTGGAACAGTTGCGCGCGCTGGAAGCCGGGATGAATATATATGTTGCAGTGGTGGATACCGTTCCGCTAGGAGTAGATACGCAGGAAGGTTTAGAAAAAGCGAGGAAGTTTTATGAATGATGCGAATTTTGCCAAAGATAATTTTGATGTACTTGGCATTGGCAATGCGATTGTTGATATTTTGAGTTTTGGCAGTGATGAGTTTTTGGTAGAAAATGGTTTTGCCAAGGGCAGCATGACACTGGTTGATGAGCAGGTGGCGGCCTCTTTTTACGCCAAGCTGGGGCAGACAACCGAATGTTCCGGCGGGTCGGTGGCCAATTCGCTGGCCGGGCTGGCATCGCTTGGTGCGAAGACAGCCTTTATTGGTAAGGTGAAAAATGACCAGCTTGGCGCGATATTCACTCATGATTTGCACGCTGCCGGGGTGTATTTTTCCAGCAAGCCGGCGACTGATGGCGCGGCAACTGCCCATTGCATGATCTGTGTAACTCCCGATGCGCAGCGCACCATGGTAACCTATCTGGGCGCGTGCAGTATGGTTTCGGAACTGGATAAGGATGAGGAGCTTATAAGTCGTTCTAAAATATTGTATATTGAGGGTTATCTGTGGGATATGGAAGATGCCAAGGCGGCAATACGCTCATCGATTGCGCTGGCGAAAAAATATGGGAAAAAGGTGGCGTTTACCCTTTCCGATACTTTTTGTGTGCACCGTCACCGTGCGGAATTTTTACAACTTATAAAAAATGACATTGATATTCTTTTTGCCAATGAGGCGGAAATAAAAGCACTCTACGAAACTGATGATTTCGACCATGCCATAGGGTATATACGGGGCAAGGTAGCCATTGCTGCGGTCACCCGCAGTGAGAAGGGCAGTGTGGTGGTAACTGCGGGCGGTATTGAAACCGCCCCGGCCCAGCGTATCCACAATATAGTGGACAGCACAGGAGCGGGGGATCTCTACGCCAGCGGCTTTTTATTCGGGATTTCCCGCGGCTGGGATTTATTAAACTGTGCAGAGCTTGGCAATAAATGCGCCGGTGAAATAATCACCCAGCTTGGTGCCAGAAGCCGTAAACCGCTGGATACGCTGGTGGCCTAGTCAACTTCTTGGGCTGGTGTAAGGGGCAGTCGCAGGGTGAATTCCGAGCCAAAACCTTCCCGGCTTTCAAAAGTTATGTCGCCGCCCATCAGCAGCGCAGAGTTTTTGCTGTTGGCAAGGTTTGGTATGCCGTTATGCCTGTAGGCATGGCCATTTTTTAATGGGCTTTCGAAGATAGATTGTTTTTTGTTGTTACTTATCCCGATCCCGGTATCTACCACATGTACGGCGATATTTGCAGTTTTATGGGACTTGCTGGTCAGCCCGACAATTATCTTTACCCCGCCGCGCTCGGTGAATTTTACCGCATTGCTGACTAGCCCTAGGATTATCTGCTTCAGGCGCTGCTGGTTTCCGATATAATTGTTATCCAGCCTGGAATCGTAATCAAGGTCAAGGGGCAGCTTTTTTTCGGTGGCCCGTACGCGCATCATGACCGCTACCTCTTCCACCAGCTCACGTAAATTGAAAGAAATATTTTCGGTTGTGCCATCACCATTTGCAGTTTTTTCCGGGCCGGGGAGATTATTTATAAGGAGGCGCATGGATTTAGAGCTCTCCTGTATGGTTTGCAGATATTCCTGTTGCGCATTGTTAAGGGAGGCGCTTTTTTCCAGCTTATTGCCGGCACTGATTATGGACTCAAGCAGTGCTTCCATGTCGTGGCGCATAGTGGTGATTATTTCGTCCTGGCGCTGCTGTTTGTCCAGGAGCAACTCCTCCGCTTCCATCCTGCCGGTGATGTCGGTATTGGTGCCAAACCAGTTTGTAATCAAGCCGTTTTCAGCATAAACCGGGCAGGCGCGGGACAGGAACCAGCGATACTCACCATTTTTTCCGAGCAGGGGAAAGGTGTCTTCCCATATTTCCCCGTTTTCTATACAGCTATCGAAATGGTCGATTACCCGTTCAATATGATCCCTGTGGCATAAATCTCTCCAGCCCTTGCTTACCGCTGTGTAGGTTTCGATGCCGGTATATTCACGCCAGCGTTGGTTATACCAAGTTATACGCCCGTTCCTGTCAGCGATCCATGCCATCTGCGGGATTGAATTGGCCAGTAGTCGGAACCGCTCATCGCTTTGGTCGTTTTGGGGTTGGGGTAACTCTTTGCTTGTGGGAGTTTTCTTCTGGATAAGGCTATACTGTACAACACGCCCACCTTGCATAAATTCCCTCTTAACAATTTAGAGATTCAGTTAAGAAGTTTATACCAAAATTAAAATTCTAAAACAATTCTAAAGTTTAGTTGTTCAGTTACACATCAGCGCGGAAAAACTTCGAACCGGATTTGGGAATTTGTGGAGGGTCTAAAAGTTTTAGGCAAAATAATGATTAATAGCAGGCAGCTGTACTTACCTCAGCCCTCTATCATCCCGGCTTATTAGGTCGTAGGGAATTCTGGCTAATTGCTGGTTAGAATACTTTTCAATTCCTGTAATATTTTCTCCCATCCAATACGGAAGGTTTTCGGGAATTTTATCAGCCTCAATTTCAGCAGTCACCAATCCAGTATTTCTTCCCTGAAATATATCAACTTCCCACTTTTTTCCTTCAATATTTAGCACATGACGAATCTTTGCTAAAGAATGTGGACAATTCGGAATAAGTTTCAAGGCGCTATCTCTGGAAATAGGAAATTCAAGTTCACGGCGGCTGGCAATATTCTCTGTTTTGGCTTTGATTGTCAGAACGTAGTGGCCATCGCTGTTACGAATGCGCGCTTCTGTTCCCTCATCAATAATAATTTCTCCGCGCTCATTAGTAATTTTTCGCAAGTTGTCTATGCCGAAAGATTCCAAAACCTCCCGTGGAATTGTAAGTATCATTTCTTGACCTGAAAAATTTACCACAATGGCCGCTGACGCACCGTTAATTTCTAATTTCAGCGGCGCAATCTCCTCATTCGTTCTTGGGAGGTAATATTGAGTGATATTTTTTACAGATGAAGGAGTAACTGCTTTCCAGTCATCATTTTTTACTAAGAATTTATATTCCGTCTCTAAATCACCGCTCATTAAGAAACCTCTCTTAATGAAACTGCCTTATTCAGATTTGCCAAAAGGGCTTTTTGTGCAGGGTTATCTTGGCTTAGATAAGCAGGAAGCCCCGCCGAACCGTTTTCTTCACTAATAGTTTGAAGACGTGCCTCGTCGCGCCCGATCACTTCCCCTGCCGCAGTGAACCCAAGCTGTGCTTTTTGTGCTTCCGGCAAACCTACTACTTGCCCCAACAAATAGCCGCCAGCAAAAGCATCACCGCCGCCAACGGTGTTGACTATTCCATGTGGTGGTCTTGGCGGCACATATTGTTCTGAAATACCTTGATTGCTAACGACACGGACGCCGTGTTTCCCATTTGTCACTACAAATGTCACGGGTGGAACTTTATCTTTACAGTAGTTTTCATACGCATACGAAAAAGCGGCATCGTTTGCTGCAAACTTATTTGCCATATAAATGGGATCAGCTTGCTTCGCTTTTTCCAATGCCTCGCCTTCTAAACCAGTCCATTTGGCCTCATGCGGCTTGCGCCACTCGGTGTCCATACGCATCAGTCGTCTAAATTCGCCCGTGTTAGCCGAAATAATGACGGGTGCCACCTTACTGGTTCGGTCTAATGCTGATTTCAGGTCGTCTGATTCAGCAATGGGTTGTGCGCCTACAGTTAGTACAATCGTCGGACGTTTGCTTGGCTCGTCATTTGCCGCTTCTACTTTTTTAAGCAGAACATCAAGAAAGTCATTATATTTGCCTGAATATTTCATATATCCGCCAAGCATTACCATTTTAGTTTGGCTTAAATCTATTTCTTTGAGTTGCTCCAGTGCACCGTCCAATGTCCTGTCGCACGAATCTTGAAAGCTTGGTGAGGCAACGATAATACGATCTCCGTCCACAGGAATAATATGCGCCGTCATGGTGCGGCCTGCGGGCGTGGCATGAGTAATCGCTCCATCCAGAGACTTCTGGAAAACGCGACCAGCTTCGTCATCACCGACAGCCGTCAGGAATGTGCCGCTGCCAATCAAGGCCTTATTATTGGTTTTTGCATTTGCCATAAGATAAAAGCTATTCGCCAACGCGCCGCCTGCTTCAATCGTTCGTGGCTTGCCAAGAATCTGGTTACGAATTGACTCTGCTTTCTCGCGGTCAGTATCGCCGGTAGCATTCAAATGATTGTCACGTGCAAACGCGAGCAGTTTTTCGTCAAATTCCTCTGCGCTTACCAGAATATTCTCACCTTTGCGTGGAGGGTTTTCTGGTTTGAGAAATCGTAAAAAACGGTCACGCAATTGTGCGTTTGCATTCTTCTCATCGTAAATATAGTCCGTTACTGCGGTTTCAATACCGATAACAGTGGGCGAATATGTCATTTTGCTTTCCTATATAGAAATCTTCGGAACTAAATGCTTTAATTTAATACAAGGCAGTTAGAACCAGTTATTCTATTGTATTTATTAAGCTTTCAATATCAACCCCTAAAATGGGTGCTAACAGCTCACCAGAATTTAGAACCAGAGCCAACTCAGGCTCCCACGCGGAACTGAACCGATTTTGTGTAAACCATTTCCTAAATGGTGCACCAGCGCGGAGAAACTTCGAACCGGATTTTGGAGTTTATTGAGCATATACAAGCAATAGCCATATTGCTATAATGTTCGAACAAAATAAGTTATGAGCATTTATGATAACAGGGCTAAAAGAATACAATCTCACGCCAGAAGCTTTTTCTAGAAAGGACTATGTCTGCGAGGCGGCGGTATATTGCGTATATCATTTACCGGACAAGGTATTGAAACCTCTTTCGCCTAGCGAAAGAAAACAAAAAAACAGCGCTTTCCTTAGAGAAAATTATAAATCTTTGGTTGCGAGTGTCTCTTCTAAAAACTTCAAACCCATTGGCCCAAAGAATTCGCCAGCAGGAATAGAAGGTACGTTCAATAGCCGTGAGCTGATCGCCTTATTTAAAAAGAATAACATCAGGGATGTTTGTATACGCAGCATTAAAGGGCTTAAAAAGAGTGCGCATAAGAGAGCCCAACAGGAATGGTATAATGTAGTTTGCAGATATGTAATCCAGATAGAAAAGCAAAATCATGGCATGCAAACGCATGAAATACGCCATGTCCTAGTCAAAGCAAAAGATTTTGAGCAAGCGGAAAAGAAAGTATGGGCTGAAGCAAAGAAGTACGGAAATCCCTACTTCAATACTGACATGGAGCAAGTAAGATGGCAGTTAGTTGAAGTGATTGATGTGTGCAGTATTCTTGATGATTATAATACCGTCGATCAATTTGGAGAGGAATTTGTAGAGACTTATACAAAGTTTGAGTCCAAACGATTTGATAAAAAATACTATTGGGATGGGCAATAATAATTGTTAGAACCGCCGATCTGGTTGTATTTTATTATTTTCTGCAATCTGCGCTCGAAATTGGTGTCGGCGAGATTCTAAAAGTTAGAACCACAGCCAATCTTTGACTGGAGCGGACTCGAACCGTTTTTCAAACGACCAACTCCGAAATGGTGCTCCCCCGCGGACTAAACTCGAACCGGGTTGAACA
>CAZUXB010000013.1:32354-49566 GCA_964624555.1 uncultured Rickettsiales bacterium
CTTCGCTTCCTGCGGAAGCTTCGTAGCGCATCCTTCGGCGTAAGTCTTCAGCTGTCTTACGAAGGCGTAAGCCATCCGAAGCCAACGGCGAAGGATGGTGCTCCCCCGCGGACTAAACTCGAACCGGGTTGAACAATTACAGGTGGTTATAAAAGACTGGGCGGAGATTTACAAGTCCCCGCCGCAACTGGCAGGCAAAACCTTCCAGTGGGAACCACTCACCGTAGCAGCGTAGCAAGGACATCAAGCCATGACATTTGACGTATCAGTCGAGCGCGACGTGAAGTCGCTCAAGCGCGGCCTCACGGCCCTAGAAAAGCAGGTTGTGCCGCAGACAACGGTGCGGACGCTAAACCGGGTAGCGGATAACGCTGCTACGGCCAGCGCCCGCCATATCGCCCCGCAGATGGATAGCAGGATGGCCGGGGTAAAACGGCGCATCGAGATACGCCGCGCCAACTTCAAGCGCCTGTGGGTGACACTGGTGGCAAGCGACCGGCCGCTGCGCCTGATTGAGTTCGTGGTGGGGTCGCGCAAGCCGACGCAACAGGTCGGCGGTAAGCGCGGGCTGGTGAAAGCGAAGGCATGGGGCAACACCCGCACCTACCGGGGCGCGTTCATCGCCCCACGCAAGAAAGGCTCAAGCCAGACCGAAGTTTACATGCGGAAATCGGGAAAGCGGTTGCCCCTGAAAATGCTGTTCGGCCCCGGCATCATGCAGCTGTTCAAGCAACGGGAGAATGCGGCGATGATGACCAACCGCGTGAACGAGCAATTCGGGACGGAGTTTGCACGCAACCTTGCCTTCTACCTGTCACGCCTCAAAGGGAAATAGCTTAATACTCGCTGGCCTGCATGATCGTCAGGACGCGGGTGGTGACATCCGGGTTAGCCGGGTCTTCGGAGCCATACGTCAGGGTGTGATCGTAATAGTCGATTTTCCAGAAGCAGGACACACCGGCGACGACCACCTTGCCGAAATCATGCTCACCATGCGGGTCGTTCTCGCCGGTGAAAGCGTCGTACTCCATTACGGCGCGGAAGATCGCGAGCTGCGTATCTTCCGGCAGGTCGTTGATGCCGGGTGTCGTCATGACTTTGCCGCCCCAATAGGTCTGGCGTAGCCGGTCATTCAGGGCAGCGATTTTGGTGGTAGTGGCTTGGGTGTCGAGCATGATGGGCCTCATAGGTTCAGGGTTGTTTGCGCCGGGGTGATCGGCTGGATGGCATCGGGCAACAGGGCGGCGGAAACGCCGTGCTTCTGCATCATCTTCCATTGCGGGGTGGCGCGGGCCTCCCATTGCTCCATGCGGATGGTGTCGCCGTGGACGACCACCCCCGGCAGCTGCAAAGCCGACAACTGGAAATACGCCATGTTGAAACAGGTGCGGTTGATGTCGATGGCTTGGAACAGCATGGATACGCATGGGTCGTGGCCTTCCTCGCGGATGGCGTTGGCGGCTTCAATGACCATCACGCCTGCACCGCAGGCCGGTTCTTGAAGCGTGACGTAACCTTTGGCAGCAATCAGCTGGCCGATGCCGTGCATCTGCATTTGCGCCATCATGCGGCTCACGCTGCTGGGCGTGAAGAACTCGCCGTTGTGCTTATTGTGGACTTCCAAGTCCATGTATTGCTGACCGAGGAAATCCACGCGGTCGGCGCGTAGGGCCATGAGCGCGGTGCTGTAGAGCGTCACGATCTGCTCTATCTCGTCGGGCGTGTATTTCTTGATGGTGTCGAGGTAACGCTGTTCAATGCGCTCATAGTCGGCATCTTTCTCAAGATGGCCGTAGAAGTATGGCTCTTGATGAACGGTACACGCGGCGATCTCTACGAAGTCGCGGAAGGCATCGTGCCAGCTGCGGCGATATGACAGGCGGTCAAAGGCTTTACGAAATTGCTTGGCGTAATCGGGTGCCTGCATGGGCTGTTTGCAATTCAATAACAGTTGGTTAGCAGGTGAAACGATAACAGGGCTGCACCTGCAATCAATGGTCTTTTCTTAATGTTTACAATAGCTTGAACAGGCAGCGCCGATGCGCGACATGGGCTGCTGCGGCCATAACCTCACAAGGGCTAGGCCGCAGCGCCCCGGCAACGGCCCCTGTAGCGGCGCTTCCCCGGTGGCGAGTGGTCATACCCCCCTTAATGCCCTCGGCCCCCGCAGCGCCCGCCTGCCGCCGCGCCCTCGACCGGCGCGGCGGCGGGTCCTTCCCGACCACCCTCTACGGGTACGCCGCGAGCGCGGGATTTCGCTAGGGACAGAGTTGGAAAGTGCGTTTCGTTTCGTTTTTTTGGTGCGGTTGTTGAGTGAGTTCAATGACTTCCAGAAATCAAAAAACGAAATGGGTCGATCAAAAAAACGAAATGGATGGTCTTATGAAAATTGAACTGATGCCGCTGGCGCAGGTGCTTCCTTACGCCCGCAACCCAAGGATAAACGCGCACGCGATTGATAAGGTCGCAGCTTCCATCAAGGAGTTTGGCTTCCGCCAGCCCATTGTGGTCGATGCAGAGAACGTGATCGTGGTCGGCCATGTCCGCTACGAAGCGGCAAAGCGGCTGGGCTTGAAGAAAGTGCCGGTGCATATCGCCGCCGAACTCACACCGGAGCAGATCAAGGCATATCGCATCACCGACAACCGCGTGGGCGAGGAATCGGAATGGGACAAGGCGCTTCTGCAGCTCGAAATCGTGGAGCTGGAGGAAGCGGCATTTAGCGCAGAAGTATTGGGGTTCAACGATGAAGAAATACGGGACATCAAGGCCGCCGTGGATGGCCTGCTGGAAGATGGTTTTGGCGATGACGAAAACGACGACATCGAGGAAGCCGATACCACTGCCCGCATCGGAGCTTACAGCTTCCCGATCAAACGCGAGCAATACCTCGAATGGCTGGAATCCATCAAGCAATCGGTCGGGTTCGAGAAAAAGGAAATAGTCGAAGAACTGAAACGCAGGCTAGGCTTATGAAACTCGTCAATGTCACAGAGATTGAACCCTCTACCTACAACCCCCGCGTGGCAGACCCGGAGCGGCTCGACCTGATCGAGCTTTCCCTGCGTAAGCTGGGCTTCCTGCTGCCACTATATGCTACGCCGGACGGTGAGATTATCTCCGGCCACCAGCGCCACCATGTCGCTTGCCGCATGGGGGCAACACAAGTGCCGCTGGAAGTCACCCGGTCGATGGACTTGGCGGAACGCAAGGGCGTGAACGTGGTATTTAACCGCGCCACCAACGACTTGGGACAAAGCGACACGGTGGCGAAGATTAACGAGCAGCTGAAAGCCGCCGACGTACGCAAGCTCGCGGAAGGCATCCCCGACAAGGCGGTGGATACGCCGGAGTTCTACCCATGCCTCGGCGCAAAGCTGCATCCCATCGCTCCGTTCCTGAAAGCGAACAAAGGCCGGTGGAAGAACTATTCGCTCAACATCGCCAAGACGCTCAAGCGCCGGGGCATCACTATGCCGGTGGTCGCCACCCGCGATTACCGGGTGGTGAACGGGATAGGCAGGTTGCAGCACTGTGCTGAACTTGGGCTTGCACAGGTGCCGGTGGTGTTCGTCACCGATGCCGAAGGCGCGTTGGCCGAAGCGATGCTCAACTTCCTGTCGATGGATTTTGACATTCATCGCCGGTACGAGGATCTGCTACGCCACAACTCGTTCCGGCGCCTGCGGCAAGTGCGGAACAGTTTGGGCCGTGGATTCATCTTCGCGGTAGCGGGCGATTCGACGGCCAAAGCATTCAACATCAACGATGCGGCCAACCGCGAACGCTGGATTAAGCAGCATGGCCGCTGCGTACTGGACTTCGGCGCGGGCCACCTGCACGAAACACGCATCCTGCGAAAGCTCGGCATCAGCGTCACACCGTTTGAGCCGTACCGGGTGGATGAAGGCGATGAAATCGACAAAGCGGCAAGCGTGGCACTGGCGCGGGAGTTCCTGCACGCGGTCGGCACGGGCAAGCTGCGCTGGTCATCCATCTTCATTTCCAGCGTGCTAAACAGCGTGCCGTTCAGCGCCGACCGTGAACATATCGCCTGCCTGTGCGCGGCGCTGGCGGATGATGCGACCCGGCTTTACGCGGTGGCATCGTCCAGCAGCCACATCAATCTCAAGCAGCTGAGTGGCTATCACTCGCTGAATGAACGGCAGTCCGGCGCGGTGTTATTCAAGCTGGATTATGAGCCGGGCATTACGCTGGGCGACATCGCCACATCGCCCAAGGTGCAGAAGTACCATACCCAGCGCGAGTTCTACGATCTATTCAAGCAGTTCTTCGCGGTGGTGCAGGTCAATGAAAGCAACAGTAACGTGCAGGCGGTATGCTCTAAGCCGCTGGCTATCAATGCGAAACGACTGAAAGCAGCTATCGCTTTTGAGTTCGACCTACCGTATCCTGATGGCAGCCGCATGGGGCTTGTGGAGGAAGCCATTACCGCCTTTGAACAGCGGCTAGGAATGAAGTTATGATTATACTGCTCGATCTGAATTATACGCTGGTTGCCAACAGCCTTGAAAAGAAACGCCCGTTCGCCATGCAAATCCAGCATGAAACCTATCGGAACTGGCTGGTGAGTTTGGTCGCCCCCTACCACACCATCCTGATGACCGCCCGCCCGGAAATGCACCGGCAGGCCACGCTGGATAGCCTGTATTTCAAGGTGGGATGGGTGCCGCAAGAGGCACATTTTAACCGCTATCACAAGCCACCGCATGAGGCGAAGCGCATCATGCTGGAAGAACTTGTATTTCCGAAACACGGACGGAACGCCCAATACCTCGCGATTGAGAGTAATCCCCGCACACACGCGATGTATGCGGAGTACGGCATCCCGTCGGTCAAAATCTATGAGAACGAGCAATGGACAGAACTACCGACAGCCCCATCCACATCCCCAAGGAGTGGACGTTCGAGAACGCCTCGGTAGCCAAAGGCTTCAACCTGCATGTGCGTGAGCAGCTGCCGTGGTATGATCTCGTCACCGGCGCGGTGGCGCATATCGCCCGCCACTACATCCCGCAAGGTGGGCTGGTCTATGACATCGGCGCGTCCACCGGCAATATTGGCCGGTCGCTGGAAGCGGCATTAACCCAGCGCAATGCGCGGCTGGTGCCGATTGAGCCGAGCGCGGAAATGTGCGCCCGCTACGATGGCCCCGGCAAGGATAATCTTATCCAGATGGATGCCTGCCGGTACGACTACGAGCCGTTCGACGTGGCGATCTGCTATCTGGTGATGATGTTCATGCCGGTGGATGCGCGAGCGGCTTTCATCGCCAAGCTGCGGGCCGCGCTGAAACCGGGCGGCGCTATCGTGATCGTGGATAAATGCGAGGCCGCCACCGGCTATCAGGCCACCGTGCTATGGCGGCTCACGCTGGCCGGGAAAGTGGCTGCCGGTGTGGATGCAGAGCAAATCATTGCCAAAGAACTGTCACTCGGAGGGGTGCAGCGACCGCTAGACCCTGCGATGCTGGGTAATGATGCCGCAGAGTGGTTTCGATTTGGAGAGTTTGCAGGATGGGTCATCACGTCATGACAGGAAACCATTATGCAAATCCTTCACAAAGTCGCGGTGATCGCCCGGTTCCTGAATCTGACCGAGCGACGGGTGCAGCAGTTGGCGCGCGAGGGCATCCTTCCTAAGCCGGAAAAAGGCAAATACGATCTGGTGCGGTGCGTGCAGACCTATGTGCGCTATCTGCAAGAACGCGCCTATGGCAGCGGTGTCACCGCACAGGATACGCATATTGAACGCGCCCGCCTGATTAAAGCGCAGGCCGACAAAACCGAATTGGAAGTAGCCACCATGCGTAACCAGCTGGTGGCGATCGACACCGTGGAAACCGATTGGCTCCAACATATCAGCGCGTGCCGGATGCGGCTGCTGGCGCTGCCGACGAAAACCGCCTTTCAAATCGCCGTGATGACGGAACCCGCCGAGATCGAACGGTTCCTGAAACGCGCCATTTACGAGGCACTAACCGAACTCGCGAACAGCCATGATGAACCTGCCGACATTCTACCAGACGGTACGGCGGAAGGTGGCGCTCGCGTGGATGCCGCCGCCCGAACTGACGGTGAGCGAATGGGCCGACGCGCACCGGAAACTAAGCCCGGAGGCAAGCGCCGAACCCGGAAGATGGAGGACTGACCGCGCCCCATACCAGCGGGGCATGATGGACGCGGTGAACGAACCCGGCGTGCGCGAGGTGGTATTCATGACCTCCGCGCAGATCGGCAAAACCGAGATTCTGAATAACATCCTCGGCTACTTCGTTCACCAAGACCCGTCGCCCATCCTGTTCATCCAGCCGACGCTAGAAATGGCGGAGGCATGGAGCAAAGACCGCCTCGCGCCGATGATTCGCGACACCGATGCGCTGGGCGGTTTGTTCAAGGATGCGAAGACCCGCAACAGCGACAACACGCTGCTGCATAAAAAGTTTACTGGTGGCCACCTGACGATGGCAGGAGCGAACAGCCCCTCGTCGCTGGCAAGCAGGCCTATCCGCATCGTGCTGTTGGATGAGGAAGATCGTTACCCATCCTCAGCCGGTGCGGAGGGCGACCCCGGATCGCTGGCGCAGAAACGCACGACGACTTTCTGGAATCGCCTGATGGTATCAGCCAGCACGCCCACCATCGAGGGCGAGAGCAAGATTGATGCGCGGTATCAGCAAAGCGACATGCGCCGCTTCCATGTGCCATGCCCGCATTGCAAGAAGTTTCAGGTGTTGAGCTGGTCGCAACTGAAGTTCGACAAGAAAGCGCCAGAGGCCACGACCTATTACGAATGCGAGCATTGCCAAGCGCAGTTGAACGAGAGCGATAAGCTCTGGATGCTGGCACGCGGCGAATGGTGGGCCTCGGCCCCGTTCAATGGCGTGGCGGGCTTCCATATCTCGGAGCTTTACAGCCCGTGGGTGCGCTGGTCGGAAATGGTGGCCGCGTTCCTGAAAGCCAAACGCCTGCCGGAAACGCTCAAAGTATGGGTGAACACCAGCCTTGGCGAAACGTGGAAGGAAGCAACGGAGGGCATCGACGCATCCGGTCTGCTCGGTCGCAAGGAGAATTGGGGCCGTGTCGCGCCTGCCGGAGTGCTGGCGATCACTGCCGGGGTGGACGTGCAGGACGACCGGCTGGAAGCGGAAGTCATCGGCTGGGGCGTGGGCCAAGAAAGCTGGTCGCTGCAATACCACGTCATTCACGGCGACCCGGCGCAAAACAAGGTGTGGGATGATCTCGACAAAGTGTTGGGCCAGACCATCCAGCGTGCCGATGGCAGCGTGATGCCGGTGCTGGCGGCCTGCGTGGATACGGGCGGCCACCATACGCAAAAAGTCTATGAATACTGCAAGCGCCGGGAACATGCCCGCGTGTACGCAATCAAAGGTGCATCCGCGGCGGGCAAACCGCTGGTGAGCAAGTTCAGCAAGGCCAACAAGCTGCGGGTGAAGCTCTTTACCCTCGGCACCGACACGGCCAAGCAGATGATTTACTCGCGGCTGAAAGTCCACCAGCCGGGGCCGGGTTACTGCCATTTCCCGGCAGACTACCCGGAGGAGTATTTCCAGCAGCTCACCGCCGAGCGCATCCAGACCAAGTTCATCAACGGCCACCCGACGCGCATTTGGGTGATGCCGAAAGGCAAGCGCAACGAGGCGCTGGATTGCCGGGTGTATGGCCTTGCGGCCCTGCATATCGCCAACCCGAACCTCGATGCGCTGCGGCAGGAGCAGGAACGCGAAGCCCTGAAACAGCAGGCCAGCGAACCGGCAGCACCCAAGGCCGGGGGATGGATTGGCTACGACGATTGGAACTTCAACTAGAGGACGACACACATGGCACTGACATTAATGCAGGCGCAAACCGCGCTCGATGCGTGGATTGCGGCGGATTTGGCGGTGGCGAGAGGCCAAAGCTATTCCATGAACGGGCGCAGCCTGACGCTCGCCAACACCCGCGAGATACGGGAGCAGATTCAGTATTGGGAGCGCCGTGTCGCCACCCTGCAATCGGCCAATCAAAACCAACAAGCAGCCTTAGCGGATTTCAGCGATGTTTAACGTGATCGACAAAGCCATTGAACTCGTATCGCCGGAGTCGGCGCTACGCCGGGAAACCGCCCGCTGGATTCTCAAAAACCAACGGGCCTACGAAGCCGCGCAACCCTCGCGCCTGCGGAAGATCAAGGCCGATTCCGGTAGCGGTGACGCTATTGTGGAACGCGCCGGTGAGTCCTTGCGCCTGCAAGCCCGCTATCTGGACGAGAACCACGACCTGGCACGCGGCGTGCTGAACTGCCTCGTCAATAACGTCATCGGGCGTGGCATCACCGTGGAGCCGCAAGTGAAGCTGGCCACCGGCGAACTCGCCAAAGCGATCAACGACCAGCTGCTTGACCTGTGGGACGAGTGGATTTGCCTGCCGGAAGTGACGTGGGAACTGCACTGGAACCAAATGCTGCGCCTACTGGCACGGTGCTGGTTCCGCGATGGCGAAGTGCTGGTGAAGCATATCGAAGGCACCGGCGCGACGCTCAATCACGGCACGGCCGTTCCGTATTCGCTGGAACTGGTAGAGGCGGATTTCCTGCCCTTCGATTACAGCGACTCAAAAAAGCGCATCATTCATGGGGTGGAGAAAAACGCATGGCGCAGGCCGGTGGCGTTTTACCTCTACAAAGAGCATCCGGGCGACCGGCATAATTTTGTGACCCGGCAGGACACACGGCGCTTCTCGGCAGACAAGATCATCCACCTCAAAATCGCTGACCGCATCGCGCAGACACGGGGCGTTTCCATCTTCGCCAGCGTGTTGACGCGCATGGAGGACATCAAGGATTACGAGCTTTCCGAACGGTTGGCAGCGAAGGTAGCGGCGAGCATTTGCGCCTATGTGCGTAAGAACCTCGACGCGCCGGTGAATCCGCAGAACGTCGATACGGCAGGCAATCGCCTGCTAAAGATGCAGCCGGGAATGATTTTTGACAATCTGCTGCCCGGTGAGGAAGTCGGCATGATCGACAGTAACCGGCCCAATGCCATGCTGGAACAGTTCCGCAACGCGCAGCTGCGGGCGGTCGCGGCGGGAACCAGCACCAGCTATTCGAGCATATCCAAGGATTACAACGGCACCTACAGCGCCCAGCGGCAGGAATTGGTGGAGCAGTCCGTGCATTACGGCGTGCTGCGTGACCATTTCATAGAGCGATGCGTGCGCCCGATATGGGAACGGTTCGTGGATATGGCCGTGCTGTCAGGCAAGCTGGTGATTCCCGAAGGTAGTATTAACCCGCGCACCCTTTGGAATGCAGGTTTCCAAGGCCCGACCATGCCGTGGATTGACCCGAAGAAGGAAGGTGAAGCTGAGCAGCTGGCCGTATCTGCCGGATTCAAGTCACGCACGCAGGTCATCCGCGAGCGCGGCGGCAACCCGCAGGACGTGTTCGAGCAAATCAAGCAGGAACGCACACAGGATGCCGAAGCAGGCCTGACATTCAGTAGTAGCGCCAGCAAGTCGGCGGCCGCTGCCCCACAACCCGAAAAAGAAGGAGAAGATGATGCCGAACAAAAACCCGGAAATACTGACGAGAACGCTTGAGCTAACCTCCCGTTCCATCCTCGACGCTGAAAGCCGCCTTGTGCGGCTTTCTTTTTCTTCGGAGGAACCCGTTACCCGCCAGAGCTTTTTCAGCGACCCGTGGGTGGAAATTCTCGGCCACGAAAACAGCGAAGTGGATCTGGCACGGCTGAATAATGGTGCGCCGGTGCTGTACAACCATGACCGCAGCGAAGGTGCTAACCGCATCGGCGTGGTGGAACGCGCGTGGCTGGAACATGGCCGGGGCTATGCGGAAGTGCGCTTTTCCAAACGCGCCGAGGTGGAAGGCATTTGGCAGGACGTGCGCGATGGCATCCTTCGCAACGTGTCGGTGTCCTACCGCATCATCGAGCGCAAGCTCACCGAAGAACACAAAGATAAGCCCGATGTTTACCGCGTCATCCGCTGGATGCCGATGGAAGTGTCGCTGGTCGATATTCCTGCCGATGCCACCGTGGGCGTGGGCCGGAAAATGGAGGCCGCAAGCCCCAAACCACAACCCCAACCAACCCCAAAGGAGAACCTGATGCCTGCATCTGTAACCGAACCGCAAGCCCGCACCGAACCCGATCTGGAAACGGTGCGCGGTGACGCGATGGCCGAAGGCGCAAAACGTGCGCTGGAAGCCGAAAAGAAACGCCGGGATGACATCCGCACCTTATTTACCAACCACGCCGATCACGACAAGGTACGCGATGCGTGCCTTGATAACCCGGACGTGGATGTGAACGAGGCCCGCAAGCTGCTGCTGGATGCTATCGGCAAACGTGAGGAACCGGCCACGACCGGGCAACGTATCGAAATGGGCCAGACCGAGGTGGAGAAATTCGCCCGCGCTGCCGAAGATGCGATTGCCTTCCGCGCCGGTATCGCTGGCAAGGATAACCAGCCTTCCGAGTTCCGTGGCTACACGATGTTGGAACTGGCGCGTAAATCGCTGGAAGTGCGTGGCGAGCGCGTGAATGGTCTGGACAAGCGCGAGTTGGTAGCCCGTGCCTTCACCCATTCCAGCAGCGACTTCCCCAAAATCTTGGAGAACAACGCCCGCAAAGCCATGCTGCGCGGCTATGACGAGGCGGAGGAAGTGTTCCAGCAATTCACCCGCGTTGGCAACCTGTCTGACTTCAAGGTGCATAACCGTGTCGGGATGGGCGTGTTTGAAACCCTCGACAAGATTCCTGAAGGTGGGGAATACAAGCACGGCACTATCGGTGAACGTGGTGAAACCATCCAGCTGGCGACCTATGGCAAGCTGTTTGCGATCACCCGGCAGGCCATCATCAATGACGACCTGACCGCCTTCACCGACATTCCGCGCAAGATGGGCCGCGCTGCCTCGCGCACCGTGGGCGACATCGTGTGGCGCGTACTGACCAGCAACCCCACTATGTCGGATGGGGTAACGCTGTTCCATGCCGCCACGCATAAAAACCTCGCTGCTGCCGGTGCCGCAATCACGGCAACCAGCGTTGGCGCAGGCCGCACGGCGGTACGCAAGCAAAAAGATGGCTCTGCGACCCTCAATATCCGCACGAACTATCTGCTGGTGCCTGCGGCGCTGGAAGATACGGCACGGGTGCTGATGGCCTCGGAAACCGACCCGGCGCAAACCAACAGCCGTGTACCGAACGCGGTGCGTGATTCCCATGAAATCATCGTGGATGCGCGGCTGGATGAGGTTTCGACCACCGCATGGTATCTCGCCGCCGACCCGAACGTGTATGACACAATTGAGGTAGGCTATCTCGACGGGGTGGCTGCACCGTTCCTCGACCAGCAAGACGGTTGGACGGTGGACGGTGTGGAATACAAGGTGCGTATCGACGCGGCGGCAGCGGCACTTGATTTCCGCACGCTGTATAAAAACCCCGGCGCGTAACCCTTAACCCCTAACCCAAAGCAACCCAGCGGCCAGAGTCACATCTGGGCCGCTTTTTTTATGCCTTCAACACAGGAGAAAATCGTATGGCAAAAAACTTTATCCAAGAGGGCAAAGTCCTCGATTACACCGCCGCAGCGGATATTGCGTCCGGCCAGTTCGTGCTGGTCGGCACCATCGGTGCGGTGGCGATTGCTGACATCGCTAATGGTGCGACCGGCCCGGTGCAGCTCACGGGCGTATTCAGCGTTCCCAAAGCCGCCGGTGCCGTTACCCAAGGGGCCAAACTCTATTGGGATACGGCCAATAGCGTGCTGACCACCACCGCCTCCGGCAATACCATTGTCGGCGTGGCGGCAGCGGCGGCAGCAGGCGGTGATGCTCGCGTGTCCATCCTGCTGAATGTCGGGCTGTAAGCCATGACGTTCATGGATGACATGCACGGCCACCACCTAACCCTACTGAATGCACTGGATGGGCGCGAGGTGACGTACACCCCCGATGGGGGAACGCCTCGCGTCCTTTCCGGCATGTTGCAGGCCTTTTCCGAACTGGTCGGCGGCGAATCGGTCGATGTGGTGGTGAACAATCCGGTGCTTTCCGTGCGGACGCAGGACATTCCCGAAATCCAGACCGGCGACCAATTCACGGTCGATGGCAAGGATTACGAGGTGGCCGTGATTCGACCGGATAGCGAAGGCATCACCGAACTGATCTTGGAGGCGCTATGAGCCATGCTCGCACGCAGATACGGCAGGCGTTGGTGGCTTTGCTCACCGGCCACACTGCCGCAGGCAGCCGGGTCTATACTTCCCGCGTCTATCCGCTGGATGACCCGAAACTGCCCGCGCTGCTGGTGTCCACGCCGCAGGAAAGCATGGGGAACCCCTCCATGCAGCGGCCACGCACCCAGCAGCGCACGCCCCAGCTGGTGATCGAGGGCTATGTGAAGGCCAGAGGCGACATTGAAGCCGAGGCCGACGCATTGGCGGTGGAAGTCGAGAAAATCATCGGTGCTGACCCCACGCTGGGCGGGCGGGTGAAGGATACCATGCTCGATAGCACAGCCATCCAGCTTTCCGGCGATGGAGAAAAGCCGGTCGCGGTCATCACCCTGACCTTCGCCGTCCTCTACTGCACCAAAGAAAACGCGCCAGAAACGCTCGTTTAACCAACCAATCCAACATCTAGGAGAATCTTATGGCTACCCACGCTGGAAGCGAGGGCAAGGTCTTTATTGCCACTGCCCAAGTCGCAGAAGTTAAATCATGGTCGCTGGAAGTGACCGCCGACACGGTGGACGCATCCATTATCGGCACCCAATGGCGCAAGAACCAAGCCACAATCAAAAGCTGGTCAGGCAGTTTCGATGCGTTTTGGGATGAAAGCGATACCACGGGCCAAGGCGCACTGGTTGCCGGGGCTACGGTTACGCTCAATCTTTACCCGGAAGGAAACGCCACCGGTGCCACCTACTGGTCGGGTGAAGCAATCGTAACCTCCATCGCTTACAGCGGTTCCTTCGACGGCATCGTGGAAGCGACATTCAGCTTCACCGGCAGCGGTGCGCTGGATGAAGAAACCGTGTCTGTGTAGGGGGGCTGCTATGCGTATCATTGACCAAGTAAAGCAGCACTATCAGGCGCAAGAGCGCGTGGTGATTTCCGTTCCCGAATGGGGCGATGGCACCACGCCGCTTGAAATACACATCTTCCCGATGACGATGGCGGAGGCCAGTTTCATCCAGCGTTTGTCTGGCAAGAAGTCTTCCAACATCGAAAGCGCGGTGAACTCCCTGATCGTGAAAGCCCGCGACAAGGATGGCCACCGGCTATT
The DNA here is from genome assembly GCA_964624555.1 of uncultured Rickettsiales bacterium. Classification (GTDB taxonomy): domain Bacteria; phylum Pseudomonadota; class Alphaproteobacteria; order Rickettsiales; family SXRF01; genus SXRF01. Next base: position 45,693 of record CAZUXB010000013.1, read on the forward strand.
CAAAATCGAGGACAAGGAAACACTGCTCAATTTCGCGGATTGCCGGGTGATTCTCCGCATTAACGACGAGATAGAGCGCCATTTCTTTAAGAACGTGGAGCAAGCCAAGGGAAACTCCGACGCGACCCCATCCGAACCTGCCAGCTGATGCTGGCATGGCGGCTCGGCCGTCCGGTTTCCGACATCGAGCAAATGACCACCGGCGAATTCGCGGAGTGGGTCGCTTTCTTTGAACTTCAACAGGAACAACTCCGCAAAGCCAGCAATGCGGCAGCAGGAAGGAGGTAATTCGCATGGCCGCATTCGGCAGCGCGGAGTTTGTCATCCGCGCCATTAATAAAACCCAGCAGACCTTCCAGCAGATTAACTCTGGTGTGAATGATATGGACAGGCGGTTTTCCAAGCTGAGTAACGGCTTGAACCGCATTGGCGGATTGATGGCCACGGCCTTCGTCGGCAAGCAGTTTGTCGATACCATTACCAGTTTTGAGAAGCTGGAAGCCTCGCTGCGTACCGTGACCGGCTCGGCGGAAAATGCCAAGATTGCGTTCGGTTTCATCGAGAAATTCGCGGCGGAAACGCCATTCTCGCTGGAAGAAGCGGTCGAGGCGTTCATTAAGCTGAAAGCCTTGGGCCTCACACCCTCGGAAGAAGCCCTTACGTCCTACGGCAACACCGCAACGGCGATGGGGAAATCCCTTAACCAGATGATCGAAGCGGTGGCGGATGCGGCCACCGGTGAGTTCGAGCGCCTGAAAGAGTTTGGGATTAAATCCCGCGCACAGGGCGACCAAGTCACCTTCACCTTCCAAGGGGTGAGCACGACCGTCGGCAAAAACGCCAAGGAAATCGAAGGCTACCTGCGTTCCATCGGTGACGTGCAATTCGCCGGGGCGATGGAGCAGCAAGCAGGTACGCTCAACGTGGCATTGTCCAACATGGGCGATTCTTTCAACAAACTGGTGAAAACCATTGGCGATGCCGGTGTGACCGACATCCTGATTTTCATTGCCGACAAAATCAAATGGCTGATTGAAGTCGTCACGGCTTCCATCGAACCGTTTGGCCTTGGTTTCAAGGCGTTCGTGGCGGAGGTGGTGAAGTTCGGCAACCTGTTCATTGCCGTGTTCAAGGGCGTGGGTAATGCGTTCCAAGCCTTCGGGGATGCCATTTCCAACCGCTTTGAAGCGCTGGGGCAAGACCTCAAGAACTTCGTGGAGAATCCCCTTAGCGGGATCTCATTCGAGAACACCCGCAAGGCATTGGAAACAGGCCTCGGCCAAGCGATGAGCCAAGCCTTCGATACGGCGATGAACGAAGCCCGCCAGTTCAATGCCGGAATCGATGCGGAGATTCAAAGCGCCGCGCAGAAAATCGTCGATGCGCGGCAGTCCTCCGGCCAGTCGCTTGCCAGCCTATTTGAAGAAACGAAGGCAGAGGAAAAGCAGGCGGCGACCAATAAGGAAGTCAAATCGTTCAACGAGCTGCAACGGGAAGCGCAGCGCGTCATCGATGCAACGCGCACGCCACTGGAAAACTACAATGCGGAAATGGAACGGCTGAACATGCTGCTCCAAAAAGGCCTCATCAATCAGGACACCTTCGCACGGGCGGCGGAGCAAGCCGGGGAACGAATGGAAAAAGCGGCGAAGAAAAACGCCGACACCATCGGGGATGAGTTCGACAAGATCGGCAAAAGCATGGAAGGCACGATTGCCGACTCGCTGGATGCCATCAGCGGGCGTTTCGACAATTTTGGCGACTTCATCACCGGCGCATTGTCCGACCTCAACCGCACGCTCCTGCAATGGGCGCTGAATGACCTCGGCATCACCGGCAAGGGTGGCATCATGGAGGATATTTTCGGCGGTATTAAAGGCATCTTCGGTGGTAGCGGCGGTGGCAGCGGCGGCGGTGGGCTGGGCAGTATGCTCGGCAGGATCGGCAGCTTCTTCGGTGGGTTCTTTGCCGATGGTGGCCGACTCAAGCCCGGCCAGTTCGGTGTGGTCGGTGAGAATGGGCCGGAACTCGCCTTTGCCGGAAATGCGCCCATGCACATTACGCCCGGTGCCAGCACGGGTGCTGCGCCGATCACCATCAACATGAATGTACAAACGCCGGATGTTCGCAGCTTTCGGCAAAGCCAAAGCCAGATTGCCGCTGACATGGCGCGTTCCATCGAACGGGCAAGGAGAAACCTATGAGCTTCGTGGAAGTCCAATTCCCCACCGACATCAGCTATGGCGCAACGGGTGGCCCAATGTTCCTGACCGATGTGGTCACGACCATTTCCGGCCATGAGCAGCGCAACAGCAAATGGAGCCAAGCCCGCGCCCGCTACAACGTCGCCTCCGGCGTGAAAACCGAAGCGCAATGGCAGTCGCTTATCGCTTTTTTCCGGGCGCGGCGCGGCAAGGCGGTGGGGTTTCGTTTCAAGGATTGGAGCGATTACCAAGCCATCAACCAACCGCTGCAATCGCTGGGCGATGACGAGTACCAGATGGTGAAACGCTATGTCAGTGGCGCGGTGGTGGCGGAGCGCATCATCACCAAGCCGGGCGCTGGGTCGGTAAAGCTCTATCGCAATAGTCTGCTGCAAGCCAGCGGGTGGAGCGTGGACACGGCCACTGGCATCATCACCACGGCGCTCACCGGCACGCTCACGGTCGATTACGAGTTTGACGTGCCGGTGCGCTTCGACACCGACGAGTTGGCGCTGTCGATGGATAGCTTCAATGCGGGAAGCTGGAACAACATTCCTTTGATTGAGGTGCGCGTATGAGGGTTATTTCACCACAACTTGAGGCGCATTTCGCCGGGGGCATGACCACGCTGGCCACCTGCTGGAAAATCATTCGGCAGGATGGCGTGGAATTAGGTTTCACCGATCACGACCTGGCACTGAGTATTGATGGGTTAGATTATGATTCCATCGCTGGGTTCACGCCAACGACCGTGGAAAGCAAATCCAACATGAGCGTGGATAATCTGGAAGTGGAAGGCCAGACCTTTCCTTCCAAGATCACGGAATCCGACCTGCTGGCCGGGATGTACGATTACGCCGAAATCGAAATCTTCACCGTCAATTACGAGGATTTAAGCCAAGGTAGGCTGATCGTGAAGCGCGGGCGGCTGGGCGAAGTCACGATCAACGAGCAGTTGTTCACCGCCGAGGTGCGCGGCCTCACGCAGCATCTTAGCCAGACCATCGGGGAAGTGTATTCGCCTTCCTGCCGTGCGGTGTTTGGTGATGCACGCTGCAAGCGGTCGCTCACCAGCTTCACGATCACCACCACTGTCACGGAAATCACCAATAACCAAACCTTCAAAGCCTCGGCGCTCGGCCAAGCGGCGGGGTATTTCACGGGCGGCGAAGTGCAATGGACATCCGGTAACAATGCCGGTCGGCGCATGGAGGTGAAGGAGTTTGCCTCAGCCCAGCTGGTGCTGGCGCTGCCGATGGGAAAATCCATTCAGGTCGGTGACGGGTTCCGGGTAATCGCCGGGTGCGACAAAACCCGCGAAACCTGCCGCACCAAGTTTAGCAACATTCTTAATTTCCGGGGAGAGCCGGACGTGCCGGGGGTCGATCAGCTGCTGATGACCGCAGGCACGATGGATAAAGGCAATCGCAATGGCTAGAGTTTCATCATCGCAAATCGTGGTGCAGGCACGCACATGGCTCGGCACGCGCTATCACCATCAAGGGCGGCTTAAGAAATCGGCGGCGGGTCCGGGCGGCGTGGATTGCATCGGCTTGATTGTTGGCGTGGCCGATGAGTTGGGCTTACAGGATGGCGCTGGCAATCCGCTCTCGCGTGCAGATGAAACCGATTATTCCATGTACCCGGAGCGTGGGCGGCTGGTGCGCTGC
>CAZUXB010000014.1:0-48214 GCA_964624555.1 uncultured Rickettsiales bacterium
AACACCCGACCCCGTCATTACCAATGACGTGCTCTACCACTGAGCTACAGCAGCACATATGAAGGTGGTGAGGCGGGGGAAAATGACATAAGAATCAGGCAAGTGCAACGCTTAAGTTTAAATCCTTATTAAATAATTGCAATTTCAGCATCTTTTCGGCAAAATGGGGGCATGGAAAAGAAAGTCGAGCCCCCTGCGAAAGCGCAGTCACAGGCAAAAAAAGAAAAGCTGGCAAAGGCCTTACGCGACAATCTGCGCCGCCGCAAAGCCCCTGCCCCTTCACCACAGAAGGATAAGGCGCAATGAACGACCATCCCCATCAGCAGCACCTGACCAAAAAGCAGAAAAAAAAGCTCCAGCAAAAGAAAAACCTCTATCACCAGAAGATATATGAGTGTGTGCGCAAACGCCTGGCCAACCAGAAAAAACTTAAAGACGTTCTTGAGGCTGCCGAAAAACAAAAGAAAAAAAACCGTACCCGCGATGAAGAACAAAAAGCCGATAAGCATGAAATCTGGAGCGTGCAGGTTTCAACCATTCGCAACCGCCTGACCGGCCACAAACGTTTAAGCGAGGAACGCTGGAACCGTTTTGCCGGAACTGAGGATGGCGGCGGGAGGGGAAGATAATAGCAATAAGGAAAGAGCTAAGCAGCTACCATACCGAACAGATTACAGACGATTATGTCTGGCGCCTGAACTACAGGCAATCCCATAGCAATACGCACCCCTATAGTACCAGCCATAGTTGCAACGCACATAGCCCCCGGTGCCACTTGCGATGCCGGGCAGGGGATTCCTTCCTGCAGGGATTTTACAACCTTATAAAACGCCTGCAACACTGACTGGTCAAGCTTATCGCTTATCTTATCAATAAACGCCGCATATTTTTCACCATAGGAAATATGTTCAACCGAACCATTTGCTGGCAGATCGAACATTTCGCGAAAGGTCACTGTTTTGATGGCAGGAAAATAAACGCATACTCCGCCAAAACCAGCACTTACGGCTGTTATAACTGGCTTTTTAAATTTAGTACAGGCATCATGCAGGGCAACCAAGGCAGCCAGATCAATAAAATCCACAGTATCGAATACCATATCAGCTTTACTGACAATCATTTCGGCATTAGCTGGTGTTATTTTATCATCTATTACTTCAATATCGATATCAGGATTGATCGTAAGCATCCTTGCAGCCAGCGACCGGCTTTTTGACTTGCCTATATCCTGCGCAGTATAATCCTGACGGTTCAGGTTATGCAACTCGACCGTATCGTGATCAACCAGAATGAATTTTTCATAACCTATGCGCACAGCTGCTTCAGCAAAATAGCTGCCCATCCCGCAACCAGCAATTAATATGCGCGTATTTCTTATTTTTTCCTGAGCTGCAGAAGGTATGTAATCAATGTTCCTTTGGACAAACTGAGCGTAACTGTTCATATTTTCTTTCATACACATCGTTTAGCTTATTATGCAGCCTACCATTATCGCTCAATATCTGCCATACATCATAATTGCTTTCCTTAAGCTCATCGAACTTCGTAAAATCAAACACTACAGGATAACAGATTCCGCTATACTCAACAGCTGGCCCAATAACGGTACAGTCTATTCCAAATTTCTTCAACAGTTTTATAAGGTGACTTTCTAAAATGGCATAAGCTTCCATATAATCATTATCAAGAGCCATTTCCACCGCAGATCGTATAAGCGCTACCACTGCATAGTAATATATACGGTTAAACACATCCTTTGCTGATTCATATTCCAATCCCAATTTAGGGCACAAAGCAAAAGCAGAGTGTTCATCATAAACAGCACTGATCTTTTTGCGAGCGTCCTTTATTAAACAAAAGCGCGATATCTCGACAAAATCTTTTCCACGGAGCAACGGTTCAATCTCAGGAAAAGAACGCATTGATTTGCTATTTTCAATACTGTCATCGGGAAGTATTATACGCACTGTGCCAAGCTCAATACCAGTATCGTTATGAACAACCAGCGCATGTTTGGAACACTGATCCAGCTCATCATACTCCATGCTATAGTTATAATCTCTTTTATCTAATATTTCAGATTCTATGCAATATGACTGGTAACGAAGCTGATATACTTTTCTTTTTTGCTTAGGAGTAACTGCAAACTCTATACCGAAATTACGGTTAAATTCATAAAAAAGTGGAGAGTATATAAACTGACAGAAATTAGAGTTATTAATATTATCCGTAGCCGTATCAGAAGAAGGACACTCAAGCATTTCAAACACCTTTTTATTATATTAACCACTTTTTTTATTTATTTTAACCACAAAAAGTTAACCAACTATAATTATTTGGTGGCATATGAGCTAAATACATTTAAAATTTTATCAATATTTTATCTATTTAATAGCTGATACCAAAACTAACTGTCATTTATTGATAGTTATGTTTTTCATATAACCATAATAAATAAAAATTAGTGAAGTACAGCATATCATAACAATCAAATTAATTGATATTAAGATATTGTTACAATCTATATTAAGATATTGTTACAACTAAAAAAATAAATATATTGTTATATTACAGTGCATAAACTTCCTATTTCTTCGGAAGTCTTGCAAAAACCCAATCGGTAAGCAGCGGGGAAAGGCAGGATATAAACCACAAGGGGATATAAAGCATGGGAGGAAAAGCAATACGCCCCCTACCCCTGGCAAGGCTGGTTGCAATCTTATGGGCCGCGTCGGGAGCACTCATAATGAAGGGCATCGGAAACTGGTTTACAGCAGTCATGGCAGTGTCTATATAACCGGGGCAGATGACGCTTACTGTAACACCATCTTTAAGCAACACACCGCGCAAAGCCTCGCCATAATAACGAACGCAGGCTTTACTCGCGCTGTAAGCAGGAGCGCTGGGCAATGCGCGTATACCAGCAAGCGAACTCATGATAGCTATCTGCCCGCTTTTTCTTTTCAGCATAAGCGGTATTACCGGCTGCACCGTGTTTATTACACCGTCAATATTGGTAGCGAAAAGACGGCGCACCTGCGCACCATCTTCACCATCGCCACCCATACCCGCCGAAACACCAGCATTGGCGATAACCAGATCGAGCGGCGTGGCGGCGTCCACCCGCTCTATCCATTTATGCATTTCGATGGCATCGGTCACATCAAGTATTTTGGTATGAACTTTCGCCCCACGTTGCAAGCAGCTATCGGCTACATTTTTCAGCCGCCCCGCATCCCGCCCCGACAGGTACAGATTATTGCCAAAATGGGCATATTCTATGGCCAGAGCCGCTCCAATACCGCTACTGGCCCCTGTTATGAGAATATTTTTTGGTATTTTCATAAAGTATTAATAAATCTATGAGTAAAGTCAATTGTATGGTATATTGATAGCATAATAATAAGAAAAAAGTAGGAAATTCATGTCTGGTAAGAAATCTGTCTGTGTTTTTTGTGGTGCCTCTAACAACGTTGATAAAAAATTCCTGGATATAGGCGCTGAATTTGGCAAGCTGCTCGCGCAGCGCAACATAAACCTCGTCTATGGCGGTGGAGATTGCGGTGTCATGGGCGCAGTCGCCAACTCAACCATGAAGCACGGCGGCTACGCTATCGGCGTGTTCCCGCGTAGCTTACGCAATATCGAAAATGAACACCAGTCCCTCACCGAAATAACCATTGTCGATACCATGCACGAACGCAAACAAAATATGTTTGAACGTTCCGATGCTTTTATCGTGTTCCCCGGCGGTTTCGGCACCATGGATGAAATGTTCGAGATACTCACCTGGAAACAGCTAATGCTGCATGACAAACCGATTGTCATATTCAACTACCAGGGCTACTGGGACCCGCTCACCGTATTGATGAAAAACATTATCGAGCAGCGTTTCGCCAAGGCCGAGGTCGCAACCTACTACCATGTTGTTGATAAACTTGAAGACATCATTGACGTGCTGGGATATTAAAAGATTAATTTGTATTATAGTCATTTGAATTAATAATGTTACACATTATTAATTCGTTACGCTCGCTACGCGGCGCAAAACCGCGCCCAAATTAGTGTTATGGGCTTGCGGTTTTGATACTCATTTGTATGATTAATTATACAAATGAGTATATATAGCTAACCAACGAAATACTTATACAAAATTTCCCTCCCCCCTTGCGGGGGAGGGTCAGGGTGGGGGGTGAAAACAACCATACCCCTCACCTGGTTTTTCTATGGTTTGCTTACAGCAAATCCATGAAAAACCTTCCTCCCCCGCAAGGGGGGAGGAAGAATTATGCCAAAAATTATGAATATTAAGTATCTGGTTAATTGGCTATAAACGCTGAAACTACTTTCCCGCCAAGTTATAAGCCTTGCCGTCAAACGACCACAGGCTTGCGCCCCGCGGCCCGCCTAAAATAAGGCCTTTGCTGCCGTGGCTTATGCGCTGCGATACTTCGACCGTTTCAGCAGCAGTCACCTCCAACAATATCTGTGGCTTGCCGCCGCCAGTTTCAAAAACTTTCAGGTCACAACCATGCGCACCACAGGTCAGGCTGCTTTGGGTGTAGGAAATAACTTCAGGATTGCCATCACCATTGAGGTCATACAGCGCTATGCCGATATTGTCCGGCGAGAGCATCTTCTGCGCGATATATTGCTTGTAGGAAGTACTGTCGATAACCATCTGGCGCTCAGCCGCATGTTCCGTTGTCGAAAATACCAGCTTGTCACCACCCGCGGCCAGGGCTTCCGTGGCTACAAACAACATAGAAAACAGGCTTATTCCGGTAAGAAGTGATTTCATGTATAATTTCCCTTTCATGATTTTTACTTATACTTTTTTCTTCATCCACGAATCGCGCAGGAACTTGTCCTTTATGTCGAGGGTAGATTGCTTGCCGATATTCTTCCAGTTCTCTTTAAGCCACTCTTCGGCAGCATTATAACCAATGCTGCGCAGGTACTGGAAAAAATCCCAGTCAGCGTTCATCTTGCTGGAAGCATTCAGCGCCTTCATCTCATCCGGTGAATAGATCAGATGTATCTTTAAATCCTTATACTCCTCATCAGACAACCTGCCTTCACTTATCAGCTTCTTGACGAAGGTAATAGCACGCATTTCGGCTATCAGGCTGGAGTTGAAGGTTATCTCGTTGACCCGGTTGATTATCTCGCTGGCCGTGCGCGGCATGGTTTCCTTATGCAGAGGGTTTATCTGCACCAGCACCACATCCTCACTGCCACAGTAATAGATCAGCGGCCAGATCGCCGGGTTACCCATATAGCCGCCGTCCCAATATTCCTCGCCGTCTATCACCACCGCCTGATAAAGAAATGGAATACAGGTCGAAGCCATGAGCACATCAACGGTTATTTCATCGCATTTGAAAATACGGGCATGGCCGCTATGCACGCTGGTGGCAGTAACAAACAGCTTTATGGTGCTGCATGTCCGCAATGTCTCCGGATCCAGCATCTCCTCCACTATCATCCGCATCGGGTTGAAATTAAGCGGGTTCAGCTCATAGGGGGAAAACACCCGGCTTAACAGGTCAAAGAAATGATAGGTCGGCGATAAATCCATGTTCCAGCCGGTAAGCATCCTCTCCAGAGGGTTCTTATGCAGCGGGCTTACCGCCCCCACCTCGCTTATACGCCGCCAGAAATCCTCCAGCAACTTCTTGGCCCCGGCATTGCCGCCGCGCACATAGCCATTCACCAGCATCGCCGCGTTCATAGCCCCGGCGCTGGTGCCGCTGATACCATCAATTACCAGCCTTTCTTCCTCAAGCAGGCGGTCAAGCACACCCCAGGTATAAGCGCCATGCGCGCCCCCGCCCTGTAAGGCGAGGTTTATCTTCTTGGTTTCGATAACAGCAGCCATACTAACTCCTTATGTTACTACATGAAACCTTATACATACCTTAAGGCCCGGATGATTATCGCTTAAGATAACATCAGCATTGTGTATCCGCGCTATCGCCTCCACCAGACTAAGCCCCAAGCCATTACCTTTGGTATGGCGGCTCTGCTCCAGACGGAAGAATTTCTCAAATACCTTATCACGATAATCAGACGGTATCCCTATACCATTATCGGCAATAATAATATCTATAATTCCTTCACTCTGCTCACAGGAAATATCTATCCTGCCCCCTTTAGAGGAAAACTTTATAGCATTATCCAGCACATTGGTAAATGCCTGGGTGAGCAGATTCTTTTCCCCATCTATGACAATCTGCGATTGGATATGGTTATTTATGACTATATCCTTGCCAGCAGCATAGGGTTCGTAAAACTCGATCATATTCTCAATTATATCGTGCAGGTCACATGGCTTGAAATCACGGAAATCAGTATTGGCTTCAAGTTCGGATATTTTCAGGATGGAATTAAAAGTGGCGATCAGTTCGTGCATATCCTGAATGTTTTTTTCCAGCAGCTTGCGGGCGGGGTTATCATCGTCCATCTTGCGCAGTCCGGCATCAAGGCGGTTGATAATCCGGTTAAGGGGACTGCGTAAATCATGGGCGATGTTATTGGCAAACTGGCCCAGCGATTGTAACAATCCTTCGATTTTGTCCAACATATTATTTAGATTAAAGGACAGGTCATCAAACTCGTCGCCGCCGCGGGTAAATGGTATCCTGGTGTTAAGCTCGCCGTGCATGATAGTATAAACCGAACGGTTGATAACATTGATACGCCGCATAACGCTCTGGGTTATTACAACCGCTCCGGCAAAGGCCATAATCATCGTTACCAGCAAGCTGGCCCAGAAAGTCTGCTCAATAATCTGCTCGATCTTTTCCGTACTCTGCATGGTTTGCCCAACCAGTAATACGCGCCATTTCGAAAGCTGTATGGTAATAGCCTTGACCTCAACATTCTTCGGGCTGTTCCTGGTCCCTTCAATATGGAACCGTACCCAGTTGCCAACTTTCTCAAAAACAGATTCCTTCACCGCATTTACCGGCCATTCATTCAAATTGCCCGCCAGCTTTTCATTCTTGTTATTAACCAGCAGGTAGATTTCTGTTCCCTCATCGTCCCTGCCTATAAATTCTTTTATGCGCCCCTCAACACCAGCGGAGCCATTTTGCCGGTATTCATTCAGCAGGTAAGTATACTGCATCCGCACGGCATCGCTGACCTGATTCTGCACATAATTCATCGCAAAGGTATAAATAAAGGCAAATAATACAACCACCGAAAAGCTGAACATGGCCACATAAACCGTCGCCAGCCGGAAAGTAAATGTTTTGAATATACGTGAAAGCTTTGATTCCATAATACCGCTAGTTATAGCAGTATTTACACTTTATAGTCATTTGAAATAAAATTTATTCCCGCAACAAACATGCCCAATATCCCTTCTCCCTTTGGGAGAAGGTTAGGATGAGGGCTTTTTCTTGTTCGGCTCAGCCCTCACCCCACCCTCTCCCAGAGGGAGAGGGTGAAGTAAGTTTTTCCATATAAGAAACTTCTAAAACTGGGTTTTGTGAATGTCGAGCATCGGCATGGCAGCATAGGATTTTGCCTTGGCCCCGTCTTTCCCCATCTCGTACTGTTTTATAACAAGGCGCAGGTTCGCCGGGTTATCCGACTCGGCAAGGGCCACCTGTTCAGTAATAAGGCCTCTGCAATACATCTCAAACAAATTCTGCTCAAAAGTCTGCATCCCGCTATCATGTCCTTTTTCTATATGCTCACGGATCTCTTTTATCCGCCCTTCGGCAATTAAATCAGGTATAATACCCCGGTTGAGCATGATCTCCACCGCAAGGCTGCGGCCATTTTTGGTATTGGTCACCAAACGCTGGGAAACTATCCCGCGAAGATTCAAAGAAAGGTTCAGCAGCACCTGCTTATGTTTTTCTTCCGGGAAAAAATTAATCACACGCTCAATGGCCTGGTTCGAGTTGTTGGCATGAAGTGTAGCAAGGCACAAATGCCCGGTTTCAGCAAATACAATAGCGTGCTCCATGGTCTCACGGTCACGTATTTCACCAATTACAATAATATCCGGGGCCTGGCGCAGAGTATTCTTAAGCGCCACCTCAAAAGAAACTGTATCTATACCCACATCACGCTGGGTAAAGATACATTTATTATGCTCATGGACAAATTCTATGGGGTCTTCGATAGTTACAATATGACCAGGTGCGCCATTGATATTACGGTATCCCAACATAGAAGCAAGGGAGGTTGATTTTCCAGACCCGGTTGCCCCAACCACTAAAATAAGACCGCGCTTTTCCAAAATCAAATCAGCATATACTTTGGGAAGCCCAAGCTGTTCCATTGTTGGTATCGTAGTACGGATACGGCGCAAAACAATCCCGGTTCTATTGCGCTGGCGGAAAACATTCATACGGAAACGGGCATCATTCCACACTATCGCCGTATTATACTCATGTTTCGACTCGAACTCTGCTATTGCATCCGGGGTCAGCAACTCGCGCAATATATAATCCATATCATCCTGGGTAATCTTATCCGCTTCCTGGGCCTCAATATTACCGCTAAGACGTAAAGAAGGAGGCATCCCAACCGTAAAGTAACAGTCAGATGCTTTGTTCATTACAAAATCTGCAAGAATCGAATTCAGGTTAACCGGCATTTTCCAAAATCCTAAATTTAAAAACCACTATTCTTACTTCTAACCCCGGAGCTTTGATCACCCGACCGGCTGGCGCGTTCTGCAATATTTTCAGAATCATCCGAAGTGCTGGTGCTCAGGGCAGCACGTGCAGTATCCTCCGTTATGATATCCTGGTTCAGGAGGTTATATATACAGTCTTTCATAGTAATCATTCCCAGTTTACCACCCATCTGGATCAAGGAATAAAGCTGGGATATACGAGCTTCACGGATAAGGTTACGAACTGCCGGAGTACCAAGCATAATTTCATGCGCAGCTATACGGCCACCATCTTTATTTTTAAGTAATGACTGGGTAATAACCGCTTCAAGGGATATGGAAAGCATGGCACGTACCATTTCCTTATCGCCGGAAGGAAACACGTCTATAATACGGTCAATAGTTTTAGGGGCTGAGTTGGTATGCAGTGTCCCCATCACCAAGTGCCCGGTCTCGGCCGCAGTAAGGGCAAGCTGGATGGTTTCTATATCGCGCAACTCGCCTACCAGAATCACGTCCGGGTCTTCACGCAAGGCACTACGCAACGCCTTGGCAAACGAGCGGGTATTTTTTCCTACTTCACGCTGGTTGACCAATGATTTCTTTGAAGAATGGATAAACTCAACCGGATCTTCAATAGTTATTATATGCTTGGCATCGTTAGTATTGATATGATTTATCATCCCGGCAAGGGTGGTTGATTTACCCGAACCAGTCGGGCCAGTAATCAAAATCAACCCCTTATGCAATGAGCATAGCTTGGTCATAATCGGCGGCGCTCCAAGCTCTTCTAAGCTCAGTACGCGGTTGGGAATACTCCTGAGAACAGCAGCAGCACCATTTAATGTGTTGAAGGCATTGACGCGGAAACGCAGATCCTTACCAAAAGAAATAGCGAAATCCAGCTCATAATCACGCTCATAATCAGCGCGCTGCTGCTCCGTCATAATAGAATGCAACATCTGCTTAACTGCATCGCCAGTTAAGGGGTCGCCTTTATAAGGCACCATATCACCATGAATACGCAGAATCGGAGGGCTACCTGCGGATAAATGCAAGTCGGACGCTTTGTTCTTTTGGGTAAAAACCAGTAGGTCGGTGATTTCCATATTAGTTCCTTTAGTTAGAGCCCAGAGTTCGGAGGTCGGAGATCAGAGAGAAGATTTTTCCTCTTTACTGACCTCTGGCCCCTGGCCACTGACCTCTGCTACCTATTAGAACTAATAAAAGTTAATCTTTGCTGAATATTTTCAATATTTCCTGGTATTTTTTCACCACGCGCCGCCGCCTCGACCAACTGACGGTACAACTTAGCAGCTTCATCATAATTCTTCTGTTTATCCAACATGATAGCCAAATTATAACGATAAACCAGATTCTCAGGAGCAAGGGAAACAGCGCGGAACATTTTTTCAATCGCCCTGTCCTTCTCACCTAATTTCTGATATATAACAGCAATTTGCGCAGGTATTGTGCTAAAACCAGGATTTTTATCCTCCAGCTTCTCCAATTCAACCAATGCTTCATGCGGGGCCTCATCGGAAAGCATTACCAGAAAATTATTGAACCCATCACGGTGCTGGGGGTTAATGGCAAGCAACCGGCTATATAAAGGCCGTGCCTTATCGAACTGGCGCGCCCTATGATATAACGTAGCCAAACCAAACAATGCCTGCGTATTGTCAGGAGAACTTGCCAGTATATTTTTATATGTTTCAATCGCTGCATCACTCTGCCCGGCATTGATCTGGTCATAGGCCGTCTCCAGCTCATAATCCATATTTAGTTTTGGTGTCTTGTTTTCGACCTTGATCCCCAGAGTATCATTCGCTACCGCAGGAGCCTCATCAGCCTTGAACAAATCATGCATATCACGGGTGTGATTCATGCTGATCGGCGCAACAGGCTTAGCCTTTTCTTTTTTTACCGCACGGGGAGCAACTTTATTCAACAATGCCCGGCTTTCCCGCGGCAATTCATCCACCGGCTCAGAAGTTTCTTCATCATCGGACTCTTCTTCTGTTTTCTTTGGCACAACTTTAGAGACTGGTTTCTTTGCTGCTTTTGCCGGTTTCGTTTCCTTGGCCTTAGTTGTATCCTTACTGTCTTTAGCTGAATTTTCTTCCTTAGCGGAACTTTCTTCTTTAGCAGCCTGGTCAGGAGTTGCGGTATCATTTGCCTTTAAGAGCGAGGGATCAACCGGGGCAGTGATTTTTTTCAGATCCACCAAGTTACCGCTATCACCCCCAATATTTTTATTCTTCAGCAGGTCAAACAGGTTTGGTTCAACTACTGGAGTTACTTCTGGAGCAATGGTGTTAACATCATCCTTTGCGGCTGGTGCGGCTGGCGTTGCTTCCAGAACTGCAATAGGAGCAGCATCTGCTTTTGTTTCAGGTGCTGCCGGAACTGCATCTTGTACTGGTGCGGCAGGAACGGATGGCGGCGCTGGTGGAGAATCTGTTTTATTATTATCATCTGGAAGAGCTATAATTGGTTGCATAGAGGCGGCAGGCTTTTCATCCTGGAGGGCGGCTTCCCCGGCTGCCGGGGAAAGAGCGGCAAATTTACTGGTAACATCATCATGCGGGTCACTGATTAAATCAGAAAGCAGGCGGTCGAACAGGGATTTTTCTTTTGCTGCCTGCTCAACTTTTTTCTCCTTGCTGATTTTCTTATTTTCAACAGCCATGAAGCTGCTGTTAGCTGCAAATTTCTGCCTCAGGCTGCCTATAACACCTGTCTTCAACTCATCCTTTATATCAAGCTTATCAACAAACTTAACATTACCGCTCGGCTCCAGGATAACAACGTTGCCACTAGCTTTTACAGTATCTTTTTTCTGGTCATACTCGATTAAATCAGCCCTTATGATGGTTTCACCCTGCTCAATCTCCACCTTGCCTTTAATAAAAACCAAAGATTTCTTAGGATCGTAATCCAGCCTTTCCGCAGCAAAAAAACTCGGCAGGGTAGCCGGCAGGGAAGCAATGTTGGGAACAGTTACCTTAAGAGGGGAAGCAAGCCAGCCTTCGCGATCAACAAAGGCGCCGCCAGAAACCGGACTCAATAGGCCTCCACAAACAACCAGTAAAACCAGCGATTTACGGTTTATCACCTTGGATACATACTTCATATAGTTTCAGACAACGAAAAAAAGATTGTGGCACACACTATGTTGTACACGATGATTACATTAAACAAAACAATAAAAACATTTTTATGTCAGCTTTGCTGTGGCATATTAATTGCTCATAATTTGTAAGCTACATTACGTTTAAATTTGATTAAAATTTATGGCGCAAATAAAATTTTTTTTAATAACCCTGATATTACTTACCGGATATTTTGTGCTGCCGGTAGGGCCAGCCTTTGCCAGCGCACAACGTTTTATCCCGTTACCACCAGCCAATCGATTGCAGGCAAGCAAGCCCTTAATCTCGCCAGCACCAAAATTTTTCCCACTGCCTCAGGCACGTTATGGCACGCCTTCGCAGGCACCGGCAAACACGCTTCCCAGCGCTAGTTTAAACGGCAAAGCCAATATGTCGCCCGAACAGGCGCAACAATTACTTTCCATTTTCAGCGGGAACAAATAGACTGGCGCAATGTCAGCATTATTTTCATTAGCTCGTCCGTTTATCCATGCCTTGCCGCCAGAGGTGGCACATAATATGGGTTTGTGCGCGCTTTCTTGTGGCCTGCTGCCCACCTGCCCGGTGAAAAATTCGCCGCTGCTTACGCAGAATATTTTTGGTTTGGAGTTTAAAACACCTCTCGGCCTTGCCGCCGGGTTTGATAAAAATGCGGTTGCGGTGAATGCGCTGCTTAAGCAGGGTTTCGGTTTCGTCGAAGCGGGAACGGTCACCCCCCTGCCCCAGAGCGGCAATCCCAAACCGCGTATCTTCCGCCTTCCCGAAGATAATGCAGTCATCAACCGTCTTGGTTTTAACAATGGCGGTTTAGAAAATTTTGTGAAAAATTTTTCGCAGCATGATAAAGCTCTGGGCATTGCCGGGGCCAATATCGGCAAGAATAAAGATACGGAAAATGCCGCAGAAGACTATGTGAAAGGTTTAAATGCGGTCTATGAATTCGCCGATTATATAACCATCAATATTTCTTCGCCAAACACTAAAGGACTGCGTAACCTGCAACAAAAAGCAGCATTGACCAACTTACTTTCCGAGATGGCAAATGCACGCAAGGGGCTTGCTGCAAAATATAACCGCACGGTTCCCCTGCTCCTTAAAATTGCGCCGGATATAAATGCGGAGGAGCGCGAGGATATCGCAGCAGCGGTCATAGAAAATTCGCTTGATGGAATTATCATAAGCAACACCACCATCAGCCGCCCGGATTTTTTAAGGAGCACACATAAAACTGAAACTGGCGGCCTCAGCGGCGCGCCGCTCTTTGAACTTTCCACCCAGTCGCTCGCTGAAATGTATAAACTGGTCGGCAAAAAAATTCCGCTGATCGGTGTCGGTGGAATTTCATCGCCAGCAGATGCCTACGCAAAAATCCGCGCCGGTGCAGCGCTGGTGCAACTCTACAGCGCCCTCGTTTATCAGGGTTTTGGATTAGTGCGCGCCATCAACGAAGAACTGCCCATCCTCCTTGCAAAAGACGGTTTTAGAAATGTTGGCGAGGCGGTTGGAACTACCCCCTCCCTAGCCCTCCCCCGCTAAAGCGGGAGAGGGGATAAGAAGAATTCCCTCTCCCAAAGGGAGAAGGAGAAGGTGGCACCAATAATTAATAATATAATACAGCATATTAACATTGTCACAAAAGCTTAACTTGTTAATTAACCACCATATTATTAGAATCAAGGCAGTTTAATATTTAAGGAGAGAAGTTATGAGTGTGGCAACAGATACACAAGAATATTGGGCAAAAAGATATGCTAGAGAATTAAAGGAAAAATATGGTAGCGCTGATGCAGCTGCTCAGCACATAGTTTCTCGACTCGGCCAAGATAGAGTACCTAATAGTGAGCGAGATGAGTTGGCATTGGCTGGTGGTGAAATATTCCCACATTCACAAAGAGTTGAACACAATCTTCGCCAGGCCCTAACCGATGAACGAATAAGGCGTGGTGATTCTGGGCGCACAACATAGCAGTGCAACAAATATCCCTTCTCCCTCTGGGAGAAGGTTAGGATGAGGGCTATCTATCGTGTTTACTTAGCCCTCACCCCGCCCCTCTCCCAGAGGGAGAGGGAGAAGAAGAGAGCACTACTCCAGATTCTTCTTATTCTCACACGACAGAACAGTGATGTCGTAGACCGGGTGTTCGAGGGCAGAGAGGCCGGGGCTGGAAGAAAGCATCCAGCCTAGGAATATCTGTTTGGGTTCCTCGCCGGTTTTTATTTCGCGCACTTCCAACAGGGCGGCATTTTCCGGGCGTTCATCAGGCGGCGATTTCACACATTTACGGGCGATAATTTCTAAATTCTCAAAAGTGGAGACAGTGCCGAGCGGTACTTCAAAGGTCGAAACCCGGCCCACCACTTTGTTCAGGCCACGCAGCAGCACCATATTACTTGGCACCAGAGGCGCTTCCTTTTTTATATCTTCCTGTGCCTGTTTATCGCCGCTTTCAGTTTGAACAACAGGCTTTTCCTCACCACGCTTGCGCAGGCGATGTTCCGGATTCAGCGCATCATCAAGATTCGACACCGGATCAGCAACCGGCTCATCATCCGGCGATTCGCTGGCCGGAATATCCATACTCTGCGCGTAAACAAGCAGCGGACAAGATAACAAGGCAAGAATGAATGAGAGCCTAAACAGCACAAAAATTACGGGGTGCCGGTAGCAGGAGCCGCAGATTTATTCTTGTCAACCCCGCCGCCGCTGAACATGAATTTACCGATCATCTCCTCAAGGTTGACCGCCGACTGGGTGAACTCGATCTTGTCGCCGCTGACCATCATTTTCTCTTCACCGCCGGGAGTTATCTGGATGAATTTGTCGCCAAGCAGGCCGCTGCTTACTATAGCTGCCGAAGAATCCTTAGGCAGCTTGGTGCTGCTGCGGATCTGCATCACTAAGATGGCCTCATAGCTGTTGCCATCAAGCGTAATATCGGAAACAGTACCGATCTTCACCCCGCCGATGCGCACATCGCTGCCCAACGCAATGCCAGTAGCATTGGCGAAGTGAGCCTTTATGGCATAGCCGGCTTCCATTTTCATGCCACTGCCCTGATAGGCAAAAAATAAAAATATTCCGGCAACGGCAAGCACCACCGCCCCCATCAATGTTTCAATAATATTTTTCTGCATACATTTTCCCAATTAGGTTTCAGCCGGAATATAACCATATTAAATAAAAAAATCCATAGCTATACTGTAATAACCTTATCACTTATGGCATTTTGTTCATTGCCGTGCGGAAAACAAGGGCTTAAAAGCCCGGACATGCGCCCGATCGCCGCAACGCAGGCATCCTGAAGGCCTTTTTGGGGAATTGCCGCAGTGAATTCGGCCACCACCCCGCCCCATATTTCATCAGCTATTTTTTCCCGCACCATCCGGCTGGGTAATATATGGGCATAGCGTTCGGCGAGGGAAATATAGAATATCACCAGCGGCGTTGCTGCGGAAACCTTCTGCGAGACCGCCAGATATTCCTCATAGGCGCGATGGGCGGCGCGGCGGTGTAATATCTGTTTGGGCACAAAATGCACGCAGAATTTCCGCAGGAATGGTGTTACGGAAAACAGCAATATGCCGAGCATCTGCACGATCAGCAGCCACGGAAACGCTATAACAATGCCATAAGCCCAGAAAATACCGGCAAGCAAACTGCCAAACACCAGCCCAGTGAGTAGAACATAGCTCTGGTAGCCATCACTGGCGCAAGCAACCACCACCACTATCTCCGCGCTGGTTTTCTTCTCCGCCTCCATTACCGCCGAAGAAATAGCTTGTTTTTGTGTGCTGGTTAGTGCTTTTACCATGAGCCCGATGCCCCTCCCCCGCCAAAACTTCCGCCGCCCCCGCTGAATCCACCGCCACCGCTCCATCCGCCTCCACCCATCCGCGAACTACCGAAACGGGAATTGCTATTTGCCAATATGTAGGCGGCGATGAACGGGTGGCGCATAGCGAACCTGATGAACCAGAACAAGAACAGCCACACGAACAAGGCTTCTATTATTGATACCACATCGCCAGAAGTGTAGGACGGAACGCCCTTCCCACCGAGCACGGAAATGATCGCCTGCGTGCCCTCGACCACCCCCTTTTCCATATCCTTGTTGCGGAAATCAGGCAGGATTATGGTCTGGATTATCTGGCTGGAGATGGCGTCGGTAAGCACTCCTTCCAGCCCATAACCAACCTCGATGCGAACCTTGCGCTCATTAGGCGCTACTATCAGAAGTACGCCGTTATCCTTGCCCTTCTGCCCGATCTGCCAATGCCGCCCAAGCTGGTAGCCGTAATCCTCGATAGTGTTACCTTCAAGCGAAGGCAGCGTCACCACCACCAGCTGGTTACTGGTGCCGTTTTCATATTCCTCCAGTGTCTGCGAAAGTGAAGAGATGGTGGATTGCGACAAGATATGCGCGTTATCGACCACCCGCCCGGTGAGTTCCGGGAAATGGATGGCAGCCAGCACCGGCGAAACTATCGCCAGCAGCACTACAAAAAATGGCAGATAGGCGCGCATTATATAGCACTTAGAATTTTACGGCAGGGGCCTGTTCCGCACCGGTCGCGGCAGTAAAGTTGGCCTTGGTCTTGGAACCGTAGATGGCGCGCCATATCACGCCCGGAAAAGTGCGGATGGTGGTATTATATTGCTGCACTGCTTCAATATAATCGCGGCGCGCAACCGATATGCGGTTCTCCGTTCCTTCAAGCTGCGATTGCAGGGCAAGGAAATTCTGATCAGCCTTGAGGTTAGGATAATTTTCGGAAACCGCTAGCAATTTCGCCAGCGCCGAACTGAGCTGTCCCTGCGCCTGCTCAAATTTGGCAACCGCCTCCGGGTCACTGAGATTGTCGGCATTTATAGTGATTTTGGTGGCATTGGCCCGCGCGTTGGTGACCGCCTCAAGCGTTTCCTTTTCATGCTCAGCATAGCCCTTCACAGTATTTACCAGATTGGGGATAAGGTCCATGCGCCGCTGGTACTGGTTCTGCACCTGCGACCAGTTGGCATTCACCTGCTCGTCCAGCGTCGGGATAGTATTCATACCGCTGAGAATGAGGACCAATAGCAGCCCCACAATCCCCAATACCCAATATTTTGCGGACATACTACCTCCTGTTGGTTGTGATTTATTCAGGCTTCCACGCTTCGTAATCAGCCGTTGATTTATCATGGATAGCAGCACCACGCAATGAGCCAGTGGGAGCGTAAGCATTTTTTGTGCCGGTTAGGTTAGGCAGATGCGATTTTTCCCAAGCGTGGTGCACTACGCTTTTTTCGTCAGGCACTTTGTCGGTGGTATAGTGCAGCCACCCGAACCATTCCGGCGGGACTTTGCTCGGTTCGGCAATACCTTTATAGATTACCCAGCGTTTGGCGCGCCCTTCCTTGGAAGGATTCTTTTCGGTGAAATACTGGTTGCCGAAAGCATCCTCCCCTACCGGAGCACCTTTAAAATGCGTATAAAGTCTGGTGGTGATGGTCATAAAGCCTGAGATTCCCAAGATTCTGAATTAAAGTAATTAAAGCCGTGTTTCTTTTTACCTTTTTTAGCATCATAAACACGTTGGTACAAATATTCTGGTGCCAGATCCAGTTTTCCCATCCACACCACCGTATCAAACATCAGCGCAAAAGCCGTAAAATTTTTAGTATTTTTCAAATTTTTGAATACGCCTTTTGTCACAAGATCGGATAAATCTACAACCCCATCCAACCCGTCGTTAAACCACAAATGCAACTTATGCCCACCTAGATATTCCGCATCCGTAACTTTACAACGCTTGTTCCATTTCTCGGTCTTAGCCATTACATATCCCTGCTAATTTGTTTAAGGGACCTGCCTAACTGCGCCAGTTCCCAGTTCTCCATTAGTTCATTTTCGTGCAGTTTAGCCCATTTTATGATTTTCTTCAACCGGGAAGGAGGCATCGTACCATCCAAAACTTTTCTTGTCTTTATTGCTATCGATACGGCAAATTCACCGGATTCCGCATGAAAGTGCGGAGGATTATGATCACTCCAGTTTACCAATATATAAATGCCAAAAAACTCACATATGGTAGGCACAAATTTATACAGACCTTTCACCTATGTAACCTTATCAATAATCCAAAAAGCTCCTGAGTTTGCGGGAACGGGATGGGTGTTTCAGTTTGCGCAATGCCTTGGCTTCGATCTGGCGGATACGTTCGCGCGTCACCGAGAATTGCTGGCCGACTTCTTCGAGCGTGTGGTCGGTATTCATTCCGATACCGAAACGCATGCGCAGCACCCGCTCTTCACGCGGGGTGAGCGAGGCAAGAATGCGGGTGGTGGTTTCGCGCAAGTTGGATTGTATCGCGGCATCGAGCGGCAGGATAGCATTCTTGTCCTCAATAAAATCGCCGAGATGTGAATCTTCCTCATCACCGATCGGGGTTTCAAGAGAGACCGGCTCCTTGGCAATTTTCATCACCTTGCGCACTTTATCCAGCGGCATGACAAGGCGTTCGGCCAGTTCTTCCGGGGTTGGTTCGCGGCCGATCTCGTGCAACATCTGGCGTGAGGTGCGCACGATTTTATTTATGGTCTCGATCATGTGCACCGGAATGCGGATGGTGCGCGCCTGGTCAGCGATAGAGCGCGTAATCGCCTGACGTATCCACCACGTTGCGTAGGTCGAAAATTTATAACCGCGGCGATATTCGAATTTATCGACGGCTTTCATCAGGCCGATGTTGCCTTCCTGAATGAGGTCGAGGAATTGCAGGCCTCGGTTGGTATATTTTTTGGCAATGGAGATAACGAGGCGCAAATTGGCTTCGATCATTTCCTTTTTGGCGCGGTTGGTTTCGCGCTCACCTTTTTGCACGGCCATGATCATGCGCTTGAATTCACCGATATCAAGACCAGCGGAACCGGCAATTTTCGCTATCTCGCCGCGTATCTCCTCGATTTCGGCAGCATCCTTGGTCACAAAATCCTTCCAGCCTTTATCGGTACGCTTGCTGACTGTCGGCAACCAGTCCGGCGACAGTTCGTTGCCTATATAGCTCTCAAGGAACAACTTGCGGTTGATCTTGCGGTGCTCAGCAAGACGCAACAAGCGGCCTTCCAGAGTCATGAGCTGCTTGTTGATGTCATAAAGTTTCTGAATCAGGCTTTCAACGCGCAATATGGTGAAACGCACACCCATCATCAACTCTACCAGATCGCGGTGCAGTTTCTGGTAGGCTTTGTCATCTTCCTTGCTGTACTTGCCATCGCCGAAAGATTTGTTCATGCGCTTCTCCTGAAGGTTGCGCATCTTCTTGCTTATCTTGGCAAACTGGTCGAGCGTTTCAAGAATCTGCGGCTTGAGCGCACTTTCCATAGCCAGCAGCGATACTGAACCATCGTCCTCATCATCGCCATCATCAGAGCCAAGCTCTTCCTCGAAATCCTCATCATCATCGGAATCTTCGCTATCATCCTCATCTTCTTCGTCTTCATCGTCATCAGCTTCCGCCTTAGAAGAAGACGCCATATTCGCCATCACCCCACCGGTGAACTCCTCGCCCTCATTACCGGCACCATAGGTGGCGTCCAGGTCAATGATATCGCGTAGCAGAATCGTTCCGGCATCAAGTTCATCGCGCCAGGAGAGAATTTCCTTCATCACCATCGGGCATTCGCACAGGGCGCTGATGACCACCTCACGGCCCGATTCAATACGCTTGGCAATTTCAATTTCACCTTCGCGCGACAGCAGCTCGACATTACCCATTTCGCGCAGATACATGCGCACCGGGTCATCGCTACGGCCAACATTTTCTATCTCTTCGGCAACTTCAACACCTTCAGTATTTTCCGACGGCTCAGTGGCAGCATCTTCCTCCACCACATTTATGTCGGCCTGCGCCAATGCACTGATCGCAGAATCGATCACTTCCGGGGAAAATTCATCAGCCGGGAGCACTGCGTTGAGTTCATCATAAGTAATAAAGCCACGGCTCTTGCCCATGGAAAGCAGCTTGCGAACTATAGCTACCTGCAGCTCTTCCTTGCTTGCCGCCCCCTGTTCCTTACCCTTTGTTTCTTTATTCTTTACTTCTTTATTCTTGGAATCTTTAGTGGTTTTATTCTTATCGGTCATCGCAGTTGTAATTTTCTTTTCGGGTAATGGCTTGGTGAGTGACTTGGTTTCCACCTTGGCGGCAGGACCTTTTGCAACAGGTTGCTTTATTACCTTAGATGCAGGAGCTTTTACAACAGGTTTTTTCACCGGAGATTTAGCCACCGGTTTTTCAATTTTCGGCTTTGTATTTTTTTTGGCAGTATTTTTCCCCGCCGCAGATTTTGCTGTTGCCACCGCTTTAGATTTTTGCGGTATCTTCACCACTGGCTTTGCCGGCTTTTTCTGAGCCGCTTTCTGCGCAGGTTTCGCCGCCGACCGCGAAGCAGATTTCTTTGCCGCTACATTTTTTACCGCATTTTTTACCGCATTTTTTTTGCTTGCATTATTTCTCATATTGGACTTACTATCCTTCTTACCTTTTTTTTCTTCGGGATCTAACCATAACCACCACATACCATCTCCTGCGTGCTAAAAATTAATTAGCAGAATACGATTTTCAATCGGCACCACCCAAACAGCCTAGATGTAAGGCTTTTTTTATAAATTTCAATAGATTTCTGTAAAAAACACCTGTTTATCAGGCAACATCGCTTTCGGCCGGAGCAAAAGTACGCTTTTCACGCGCCTTTTGCACTGCATTCTGTAGTTCTATCATGCGGTTATAGTCGGACTCATCCATAGACTGGCTGATGCGTTCCTGCAATTCCTTAAACTCATATTCAAGGTGCGCTATCTCGTAAGTGGCAAGAGTTTCGTTCCACAACAGCATAGCATCACCATCGGTAAGGTTTTCCTGATACGGCAATCTGGCCATTTCCATAAAATCCAGCGACTTAGGGTTATCACCAAGCTTCTGCTGTATATAGGCCGTAAATAATTCCTTATTATCAATATCAACCTGCGTCACCGCAAGTAACAACGAATTGCGCAAGGAATTTACGCTGGCAGTGCGTATATCAAGGCGGGAGACAACCTCCTCCACGCTGCTCTTATGCAACAATTGCGGGAAACAGAGCAGAACATTCAGTAATTTTTGCACCACTGATTCCAGTGCCGCCGAATGGTGCTGCAATATCATCTGCTCAATATGTGGCGAGCGGCTTTGCGCAAGTTTTTTGTCATTATATTTAAATGCCGGTGTTTGCGCCCGCAGCTGGTTGCGGAAATGAGTAAGATAATGCTGGCGTACCGTTGCATCAGCAATTTTTGCCGCAAGTTTCTGGCCAGCATCATCAAGTGCAGCGCGCCCTTCCGGTGAATCAGGAGGGTACTGCGCCGCAAGATTATCCCACAACACCTGCGACAGGCGCCGCGCTGAAAGCAATATTTTCTCAAAACTCACCTTGCCATGCTTCTGCACATAAGAATCGGGATCTTCGCCTTGCGGCAAAACCGCATAGCGCAGCGAGTAGCTCGGCTTTATCAGTGGCAGGGCAATATCCGCCGAGCGCAACATCGCACGCTTCCCTGCGTCATCACCATCAAGGCACATTATAGGTTCCTTGGCCACCTGCCAGAGCAGGCGCAGATGTTCCGGCGTAACCGCTGTACCAAGTGTCGCCACACAATATGGTATTCCGGCCTGCACGCTCATTATAACATCCATATAGCCTTCCATGACCACTATCATGTTACCATCCCTGGCCAGACGTTTAGCCTGGTCAAGATTAAACAAAAGCTCCCCTTTTTTAAACAAAGGTGTTTCCGGTGAGTTCAGATATTTCGGCATATTCTTAGAGCTGTCGCTGCCAGCTACCAGACGCCCGCCAAAAGCTACAACCTTGCCGGAAACATTGCGGATAGGAAACATCACCCGCCCGCGGAAACGATCATAAACACCGCCATTCGCTGAAACCGAAATAAGCCCCGCCTCCGCCTGCATCGCCTGCGAGAAACCGAATTTCAGGAGGTGCTGGAAAAGGGCGCTGCGGTCTTCCGGAGCATAGCCAATGCGGAAGGCGCGGATAGTTTCTTCACGCAGGCCCCTGCGATCAACATAGTCTTTTGCAATCATACCCGCCGGCGCCAATAGCTGCCTTTCAAACCACTGGCAGGCAACCTCCATAACATCGTATAAAGTTTTTTCCTGTTCGACCTTGCGCTGCTCCTCCGGTGACGCTTTTGCTATCTCAATACCAGCTTCGCGGGCCAGGCTCTCTATCGTTTCCGGATATGACAGTCGTTCAAAACGACGGACGAATTCTACCGCATCACCATGCGCACCACAGCCAAAGCAATGAAAAAAACCTTTTTCATCATTAACAGTAAAGGACGGGGTTTTTTCGTTGTGGAACGGGCACAGCCCATGATACTCACGGCCATGTTTTTTGATGGCCATGCGCTTACCAACCACTTCCGACATCAGGAAATGAGAGCGTAATCTCTCTATCAAAGATGGACTAAAGCGCATATACTACCAAAATTATGAACCTGCTCCAAAACACCTATTTTATCGAACTGGGCGAAACGCACCTGCCCATACAGATCAAAAAACACCGCACCGCACGCAAGCTGATAGTGCGTTACCAGCCGCTTACAAAATCAATTACGCTGACTTTACCGCAAAGAGTAAGCATTAAGCAAGGATTACATTTTGTGAATGAAAAACGCGAGTGGATTTTACGGCAAATGAGTGAGCATCTGGCACCATCACCATTTTGTGACGGGCAGATAATTTCTGTTCTTGGAAAGAATATACGGCTTGAACATGTCGGCGGACGCGGGCTTGTAAGCGAGGGTGAAGGCGTGTTACAGGTGCATGGTGATATGGAGTTCATGGAACGCCGCGTGCAAAAATGGCTACTGCAAAAAGCACGCTCAGAAATAATTACGCTTGCGGAAAGTTTTTCTCGCCAGCTCTGTGTAAAAGTAAAAAATATTTCCCTGCGCGACACCAGTTCACGTTGGGGAAGTTGCAGCGCAGATGGTAATTTATCATTTTCCTGGCGGCTGGTTTTCGCGCCCTATGAAGTCATGTCCTATGTGGTAGCGCATGAGGTGGCGCACCTGCGCGAACACAACCACAGCCCAATATTCTGGAAACTGGTGGAAAGCATTTGCCCGGAATATGAGATATGGGAAAAATGGCTGAAAAAGAACGGAAAAATGCTGTATAGGTATGGCGGGAAATTTACTGGAACCTGAAAGTCAAAGCACAATTCAAACGGCCGCCACCATCTGTACTCAAAGAATATTTCTGGGTTGCACCGGATACATTGCTATTATCAAAACAGGTAGTTTCCGATGCCGGTGTTGCAGCCGTGCCAGTCGCCCCTTCTACATCTCCCCCCGCTGCCCAAGTTAAGCGATCCCAGTGAATATCCCATTCCAGATAGCGGGCTGTAACTCTTCCAACTTGCGGCAATCCATCATCCATCTTGCTATCAATAGCATAGGCTTGCTGTGGGGTCATTGCTAATTCATTTGTGCTATTTCCTGGGTTGCCAGCTCCAGCCATACCTGTGATTTTCGAAATAACAAAACAGTGGTAATCCGTTGCCAATGAATAGGCAGTAATAAAATTAGTATCTCCTACCTTTGCTCTTGGAAGGATTTTGGATAAATTAGGCGAACCGTTGGCATACCAAAAACCATCATCCACAGTAGGAGTAGCTGTTGCAGATTTGAAATTACCTTCTATTAACCCTGAATTTGCTGATAAGTCTACCCAGAACCAAGCGGTTTCTCCATGTACCAAAAAACGCCGAACACCGCCGGAATAAATGCCTTCGAGCAAACTATTGCCATCTCCCTCTGCCCTAGTTCCTGCACGTGTCGGGATAGTTGCAAAACCAGCTGCGACCACCTCTGAAGCCTTCATATCTCCAGGCAAAGCGTTATACTTTGATTTAAAGGTATACGCAGCCACAGTGTAGCGCTCAATCTGGCTTATCTGACTGCGGATCTTAAAAGATGCTATTAAATCATTGCCTAACAATATACCGCCTACTAACATCCCTACTATCACTATAACTATAGCACTCTCAACAAGAGTAAAACCTTTTTTATTTTCTAAATTCATAAAATCATTTGTTTTTTAACTTATCAACGCATACCTATCTTCATAATAGTTATCGCGTAAAGAAGCGCGATTATCAGTAGCAGGACAAGCAACAAGAAGCGATTTTTACTTTGCTGTGAATTATTTTTCATCGCTACCACGACGCACCCAGTCAAGCACCAACAGGATGAACAGGGTGAACATGCTGCCAATAACAAAAGAGCAGCCCATTAAATAAACAGTTTGCTGGGAAATGTCGGATAATATCTGTACCTTATCTATGGCCGTCTGTTTTTCCATAAATGATTTCCTCTTATATTAAACTAATACCACCATCTAGCACCATAACTGTAAATAGCACAAATAAATATAAAATAGAAAAGAGAAATGTCTTACGCGGCCATTTATCGCTAGCATCGCCCATAACTTTATGAACATGGTAGAGGAAAAGAACGTCAAGCACAACAGCACCCGCCATATAAACAATCCCGGCCATGCCCAGTACAGGCAACAACAATGTGCAGGCAGTAAGCAGGTAGGTATAGAACAGCATTTGTTTCTTGGTTGATTTAGCACCAGCAACAACCGGCATCATCGGCACACCGGCGCGAGCATAGTCGCCATTTTTGTATAGAGCCAATGCCCAAAAATGCGGCGGGGTCCACAGGAAAATTATCATGAACAGCAAAAATGATTGCAAGGTAACATCACCAGTAACCGCCGCCCAGCCAATCATCGGCGGGAAAGCCCCGGCTGCGCCACCTATCACAATATTCTGAGGAGTAGAACGCTTAAGCCACATAGTATAGATAACCACATAAAAAAATATGGCAAAAGCCAGCAGGAAAGACGCTACCCAATTAAGCGCCAGCCCCATTACCATTACCGAAAAAGCCGCCAGGAACAGGCCAAAAGCCAAAGCATCATCAGGGGCAATCAGGCCAGCCGGAACCGGACGGTTTTTGGTGCGGTTCATGATGGCGTCAATGTCGCGGTCATACCACATGTTCATCGCCGCCCCCGCACCCGATGCCAGCGCGATGCACGACACCGCCAGCAATTGCTGGAACAGGTTTATATGGCTGGATGAATCAAGCCCGGCAAGCAGCATTCCGGCAAGCCCTGTAAACACCACCAGCGACATCACACCGGGTTTCATCAGGGTGATGAAATCGCGCACCGTTGACGAGGACTCAAGGATTCGAGAATTTGAGGATTCGATTGTTAAGCTATTAGACATATATCTAGTCCTCGAGTTCTCGAATACTCTAATACCCTACTTAACGATCGGAAGCTTATCGAAACTGTGGAACGGCGGCGGAGAAGGCAGATCCCACTCGATGGTTGTACCACCTTCCCACTGTTTATCAGGACATTTCTTGCCAAATTTCAGGGTATAGAACACTATATATATAAAGATAACAGCAGAAGCTGCCCCGATATAAGAGCCAATGGAGGAAATATAATTCCAGCCTTCATAAACATCCGGATAGTCAGGGATACGCCGCGGCATACCGGAAAGACCAAGGAAATGCTGAGGGAAAAAGGTCAGGTTAGCGCCAATGAAAAATGTCCAGAAATGGAGCTTGCCCATCCACTCCGGATAGACACGGCCTGACATTTTACCGAACCAGTAATAGAAACCGGCGAATATCGCAAACACCGCACCAAGCGACATCACGTAGTGAAAATGCGCAACTACATAATAGGTATCCTGCATCGGTATATCCACCGCCGCATTGGCCAGCACCACGCCAGTAACACCGCCAACCACGAACAGGAAAATAAAACCAAGCGCGAACATCATCGGCGTTTCAAAAGTGATGGAACCACCCCACATGGTGCCCAGCCAGGAGAAAATTTTCACACCAGTCGGAACCGCAATGATCATGGTCGCGATCATATAATAAGAAGTAGTATCGGCAGAAAGGCCAACGGTGAACATATGGTGCGCCCACACGATAAAACCAAGGAAACCTATAGCCGACATAGCCGCCACCATAGCCATGTAACCAAAAACAGGCTTGCGGGCAAAGGTTGAAACCACTTCACTTATCACACCAAAGGCAGGGACAATAAGGATATAAACTTCGGGATGGCCAAAGAACCAGAACAAATGCTGGAACAAAACCGGGTCACCACCACCAGCCGGATTGAAGAAGTTGCTGCCAAAGTTACGGTCAGTAAGCAACATGGTTATCGCGCCGCCAAGAACTGGAACAGCAAGAAGCAACAGGAATACAGTCACCAAAATCGCCCACGGAAACAGCGGCATTTTAAAAAGGGTCATGCCCGGCGCTCGCATATTGAATATAGTCACGATGAAATTGATAGCCCCCAGCACTGAAGAGATACCAGCAAGGTGCAGCGCGAATATCGCCATATCAACCGACATGCCGGGATGCGAGGCAATCCCAGAAAGCGGCGGATAAAGTGTCCAGCCCGTGCCTGCGCCCTCATCGACCAGTGATGAACCCATAAGCAGCAGGAAAGAAGGCACAAGCAGCCAGAAACTGATATTGTTCATACGCGGGAAGGCCATATCCGGCGCACCGATCATCAACGGTACAAAATAATTGCCAAAGCCGCCAATAAGGGCCGGCATCACCAGGAAGAATACCATTATCACGGCATGGGCGGTAAGCACTACGTTATAAAGCTGGTAGTTGTCACCGAACAAAGTCCCGCCGGGATGGGCCAATTGGATACGCAGCAGCACTGAAAAAGCTGTGCCGATCAGACCGGCAACAACCGCGAATATCAGGTACATTACCCCTATGTCTTTATGGTTGGTGGAATAGAGCCAGCGCCGCCATCCGGTTGGGGTGTGATCGTGAGCGTGATCAGTCATGGAAACTTCCTTTAATTCTTAGTTTTAGTTTTCGCAGTAGAAACAACTGCTTTTTCTTCGGTTTTTTCAACTATGCCAGCATCTTTCTTTTTAGCTGCAATCCACTTGGCGAAATCTTCCTTGGAAACAACGTCAATAACTATAGGCATAAAGCCGTGCTCCACTCCGCATAATTCCGAACATTGCCCATAAAAAGTGCCAATTTTGGTAGCCTGGAACCAGGTTTCATTCAGCCTGCCGGGAATAGCATCGCGCTTGATACCAAAGGCCGGAACCGCAAAAGCATGGATAACATCGGCACCGGTAAGCAGAACCTTCACCTTGGTGTCAACAGGAACGACCAGACGGTTATCAACCGCAAGCAGACGGTGATCCCCCTCTTTCAAATCCTTGCCTTTAAGCATGCGACTATCAAAACTTGGCAAGCCGACATCCGGATATTCATATTCCCAATACCACTGGTGGCCGACAACTTTTATGGTCATTTCCGAATCAACATCACGCTCCATGAAATAATGCAGGCGCAAGGAAGGTATCGCGATAAGGACAAGAATCAAAATAGGTATCGTGGTCCAGATTATTTCCAGCTTGGTATTGTGCGTGTTCTTGCTCGCTACCGGGTTGGCCTTACGGTTGAAACGCAGGCATATATACACCATAAGGGAAAGGACAAGAAGGGAAATACCAATGCACATCGGCAGCAAAATGTCATTATGCATCCATGTAAGCTCCCGCATCACCGGGCTGGCCGGTTCCTGGAAACCTAACTGCCAAGGCTTCGCCATACCTTCGTAAGGCTTCTCCGCAGCCTGTAAAGCTGGGGTGAAATTTGCAACAAACAGTCCTATCAGCAAAAATACTTTTTTCATCGCGCTACTTAATCAGTTGTAGATTATATATTATAAACCGAGGACGGTTGTAAACTCTCCTTATTTAACGCGCAACATTTTTTGTAGATTTTTTGGTAGATTATATAGTAGGCTTAACAAATCTTAAAAAAAGAGAGAAAAACAATGAGCAATATTGCCAGGAATATAGCGCCAGAGGTAGAATCTTCCGGCCTGCGCTCCGGCACAGGAATCCTGCCCTGCCAGACTATCCAGGCAATGATAGCAGGCAAAGAAATACAAAGCAGCGTCCCATTTATAGACGAACAGGTGCAGCCCGCCAGCATCGACCTGCGCTTAGGCCTTTATGCCTACCCGGTAAGCACCAGTTTCCAGCCAGGTTCCGGCGTTTCAGTCATGGACAAAATGAAGCACCTCGACGAGAATTACGAAAAATTCAAAATAAACCTTGAAGACGGCGCGGTGCTGGAAAAAGACCGCCTCTATGTCATCCCGCTGCTGGAAACGCTCGATCTGCGCCGCGCCGAAATAACAGGTTTTGCCAACCCTAAAAGCTCCACCGGCCGCCTCGATATACTCACCCGCCTGATAACAGACGAAGGAACCTCTTTCGACCAGGTCCGCAAAGGCTATAAAGGTGGCTTATATATAGAAGTAGCCCCGCGTACTTTCAGCATCGTGGTACGTACAGGTGACAGGTTAAATCAACTCCGCTTCCAGCGTTCCACCGGCGCGGGAGCGCAAGGCATAGCAGCAGCAAAATGGAAAGAGCTGATTGCCAGTGAACAGCTTGTGCGCCTTGAAAATAAGGATGACGAAAAAATATTCTGTGCCGAAACCGGGATGTTGCCATTCACCATCGACCTGCGCAACAACGGCAAGGACGGCGAACTTATAGGATACCGTGCACGCCGCCACTCACCACGTATCGACCTCGCCTGCCGCGATTATGATCCCGCCGATTTTTGGGAGGAAATACGCTATAAAAAAGGCAAGCCGGAATCGCTGGTGCTCGACCCGGAAGAATTTTACATATTGATGACACGCGAACCTATCGCCGTTCCGCCCGATTACGCCGCCGAGATGCTGCCCTATGATACACGCGCCGGTGAATTCCGCGTGCATTATGCCGGTTTTTTCGATCCCGGTTTTGGCTGGGACGCAGCTACCGGAAAAGCTGGAAACAGCCGTGGCGTGCTCGAAGTACGCTCGCATGAAGTGCCGTTCCTATTGGAGCATGGACAGATAGTCGGCTGGCTGCGCTACGACAAAATGGCAGCAACACCGAAAGATCTATACGGCCAGTCCATTGCCTCCAACTATCAGGGCCAGCGCCTGAAACTCGCCAAGCAGTTTAAAAGCGCATGAGCGATAACGGCACCACCTTAAACGATATTTTCTTCACCCGCACCGGGCTGGATAAGGCGCGTTTGTCAGGTATTGTTTCCAACAGCCTGCACGGAATGGATGACGGCGAGCTGTTCCTTGAATATTGCCAGTCAGAAGCACTTACTTTTGACGATGGCAAATTAAAAACCGCCAACTTCAACACCCAACAGGGATTTGGCCTGCGCTCGGTTCTGGGTGAGACAACTGCCTATGCCCATGCTTCCGAATTAAGCGAGGAAGCAATATTGCGGGCGGTCAATACCACCAACGCAGTGCGTCACGGGCAGAAAAATATCCATGCCGATATCGCCCCACCATTCGGCACCAACAAAAAACTCTACACCGATTTAAACCCGCTCAAGGAAGTTCCTTTTGAGGTAAAAATAGAATTGCTGCAAAAAATTGATGCGTACGTGCGTACAAAAAACCCTCTGGTGAAGCAGGTATCAGCTTCTCTTACCGGCCAGTGGCAAGCGGTGAATATCATCAAGCCCGATGGTTTGATGGCGGGCGACATCCGTCCGCTGGTGCGCCTCAATGTAAATGTGATAGTAGAAAAAGACGGGCGCATGGAAAGCGGATCATCAGGTGCCGGTGGTCGCGTGCCTTACGCGCAATATATAAATGAGAACAACTGGAAAAAACAGGCTGACGAGGCGTTGCGGCAGGCACTGGTAAACCTTGAATCGATCCCTGCCCCCGCTGGTGAAATGCCGGTTGTAATGGGTGCAGGCTGGTGCGGGGTAATACTGCACGAAGCGATCGGGCATGGGCTGGAGGGCGATTTCAACCGCAAAGGCACCTCGGCCTTTTCTGGGCTAATGGGCAAGCAGGTGGCAAGCAAAGGTGTCACCGTAGTCGATGATGGAACAATACCCGACCGCCGCGGTTCCATTTCAATAGATGATGAAGGCACGCCAAGCAGCCGCAACGTTCTTATCGAAGACGGCATCCTCACCGGCTATATACAGGATCGGCTCAACGCCCGCCTCATGGGTGTGCGCGCTACTGGCAACGGTCGCCGCGAGAGCTTCTCCTGCCAGCCAATGCCACGCATGACCAATACTTACATGCTCAGCGGAGATAGTAAGCCCGCTGACATCATAGCCTCGGTAAAACGCGGCATTTACGTGGCGCATATGGGCGGCGGACAGGTTGATATAACCTCCGGCAAGTTCGTGTTCTCCGCCTCCGAAGCCTACCTGATTGAGAATGGCAAGCTTACCCGCCCGCTTAAGGGTGCTACTTTAATAGGTAACGGCCCGGATTGCCTCACGAAAGTTCGCGCCATCGGCAATGACGTATCGCTGGATGACGGCATCGGAACCTGCGGAAAATCCGGGCAATCCGTACCGGTCGGGGTGGGGCAGCCAACTATACTTATTGACGCTATAACAGTGGGAGGGACACAGGTATAGATGACGAGATGAAGGGATTACGAGATGACCAGACAAAAGATTGTATACAACATATTATCATCTTGTCATCTTATAATCTTATCATCTACGTTAACCATTATGACAATTCTGTTACAGAACGATGACAGATTGATGAAATAAAAGTTAACAATACGATTACTATTTGCCCCTAACCGAGAATATATGTAATATTGTCTTATAGACGAATTGGTAAATAAAATATTAACAAAACCCAATAAAACTATATATTAACGTGGAGTGTTTATGGTTTTCAGCGCATGCTTCCCAGTATTAGTAGCCGGATTTGCTACACCTCTTGCAGCTCAGGCATGTAATGGTTTTGCAGCCGGAGTGGTTGGTGGGGCTGCTACAGCACAGGTACTACAAAGCGCTACCGGTTCTTATAGGGACTCCGAACATACAAGATAGTTCCTCCTTAAATGGTCTGCTAAGTACAAAAACCCTGCTCCGGCGGGGTTTTTTGTTGCTTCCCATCCCTGGCCCTCCCCACTACGTGGAGAGGGAATTTCTTCTTTATCCTCTCTCCCGCCATGTCCGCCGTAGCCTTGGCGAAGGCGGATTGCGGGGGAGAGTTAGAGAGGGGGCAAAAGGATAATACTAGATGTGAACTGCCCGACCTAGTACTGCCAGTGCCGCTTCTTTAACCGCTTCGTTGAGGGTTGGATGGGCATGGCAGGTGCGGAAAATATCTTCACTGGAACCACCAAATTCCATTACGGACACAGCTTCAGCAATTAATGTTCCGGCATGCGGGCCGATGATGTGCACGCCGAGCACGCGGTCAGTCTTAGCGTCCGCCAGTACTTTGGCAAAACCATCAGTCTGGCCCACAGCGCGGCCACGGCTATTAGCCATGAACGGGAATTTACCGGCTTTATAAGCAACTCCGGCGGCTTTGAGTTCTTCCTCGGTCTTGCCTACGCTTGCCACTTCCGGCCAAGTATAAACTACGCCGGGAACGAGGTTATAATCAAGGTGCGGCTTCTGCCCCACCATACCTTCTACTGCGGCCACACCATCTTCCTCGGCCTTGTGCGCCAGCATCGGCCCGGCGATGACGTCACCGATGGCGTAAATGCCTTTTACGTTGGTTTCAAAATGACCGTTCACGGTAATACGTCCGCGCTGGTCGAGCGTAACACCGACTTTGTCGAGCCCCAGCCCATCGGTATAGGGTTTGCGTCCGATGGAAACGAGCACCACATCGCCTTCCACCTTGCTCGCGGCACCACCTTTGGCTGGCTCAACAGTCAGTACCACATTTTTACCCTTAGTATCAGCGCCAGTAACTTTGCTGCCGAGCATGAAATTCATGCCTTGTTTTTCGAGGATGCGCTGGAACTGTTTGGCCACTTCCGCATCCATCGGCCCACCGATATTTTCCATGAATTCCACCACGGTCACTTTCGCGCCAAGCCTGCGCCACACCGAGCCCAACTCCAGCCCAATCACGCCGCCGCCAACAACTATAAGATGGGCGGGAACTTTATCGAGTACCAGCGCACCGGTGGAGGAGACAATGCGTTTTTCATCCACTTCCACGCCGGGAAGTTTCATCACATCCGAGCCGGTGGCGATAAGTATGCGCTTGGTTTTGAGCGTGTCCTTGCCATTAACCACAACTTCACTGGCTGATTTAATTACGCCAGTGCCAACAACATAAGTTACCTTATTTTTTTTGAACAACCCTTCGATACCTTTGGTGAGGTCCACCACCACTTTTTCCTTGCGCGACTGCATCGCTCCCAGGTCGAGTTCCACTTTGGCCTTGATGCCGTGGGCGGCGAAATTATGCTGCGCATCTTCAAATTTTTCTGAAGATTCGAGCAGCGCTTTGGATGGTATGCAACCCACGTTCAGGCAGGTTCCGCCGAGCGCGCCGCGTTTTTCCACACAGGCCGTTTTCAGGCCAAGTTGCGCCGCACGTATCGCCGCCACATAACCACCCGGCCCACCACCAATTACCACTAAATCGAATTCTTCAGACATTATATTTATCTCCATTTCTATTTCTTTATTTATTCACTGGCCACGGTCATAGTCGAGCGATGCTCTGTAGCTACATCCTTAGGAGTGGCAAGGGAAAATTTTATTTTATGGGTGGTACCAGGAAATTTTACATCATAAAAATCAACCTGCAGATCATCCGGCACTTCCACATCCGGTTTTACAGACTGGGCCTTAGATTTGATATTTGCCGCCTGCGTTGTTACAAACGCTTTAAAGTCCCGGTGCAACTTATATGGAGCAGTGGAATTAAAAGCTACATAGCAAGTGCCACCCTTGGTAACCGATACGACATAAGGGTTGCTGGGAACTGCGCTGGGGACAGTCCACACATCTTCGGTCTGCCCTACTATATAATCATCGGTCGATATCTGTTTTTCAATCCGGTCAGATGGCTTACCCAATTGCTGCCTTATTTTCTCAGCATCACCACCAGTCTGCAGACACATAACCGAAAATAACGATATGGCCTGCTTCTCTTCAG
This sequence comes from uncultured Rickettsiales bacterium, assembly GCA_964624555.1. GTDB lineage: Bacteria > Pseudomonadota > Alphaproteobacteria > Rickettsiales > SXRF01 > SXRF01. The sequence goes on from CAZUXB010000014.1 coordinate 32,923, forward strand.
AATCTTTCCTCTTTTCAATCTTTGGCGTAGCCGTTTCGGTGGCAAACAACAATGATGGTGCCAGCAATAAGCAGGTAATGGTAAAAACAGCGCATCTACTCAGCATAATTATAATAGTTGTGATTAAAGTCCCAGTAACAAGCGGCGCGGATCTTCGATAGCCTCTTTCACCCTCACCAGGAAAGTTACCGATTCCTTACCGTCAATGATGCGGTGGTCATAGGACAGCGCAACATACATCATCGGCCGGATAACAACCTGACCTTTGATAGCAACAGGGCGTTCTTCAGTTTTGTGCATACCGAGAATACCCGATTGCGGCGGGTTGATGATCGGAGTGGACATCAACGAGCCATAGACGCCGCCGTTGGAAACGGTAAAGGTGCCGCCGGAAAGATCGCTCATGGCCAGCGTACCAAGGCGGGCTTTTTCCGCGAGGCGGCCAATTTCTTTTTCGATCTCAGCGAGCGATAATTGGTCGGCATTGCGCACCACCGGAACCACCAGCCCCTGCTCGGTTCCCACCGCCACACCAATATCATAATAATTTTTATAGATAAGCTCATCGCCCTGGATCTCAGCATTCACCGCCGGAATTTCCTTGAGCGCATTCACCGCCGCTTTCACGAACAGCGACATGAAACCCATACGCACACCGTGTTTTTTCTCGAACGCATCTTTATATTCCGCACGTAGCGCGATCACGTTGCTCATGTCGATTTCGTTGAAAGTAGTAAGAATTGCAGCCGTATTCTGTGAATCCTTCAAACGTTTGGCGATAACCTGACGTAGCTTGCTCATTTTCACGCGTTCTTCGCGCGGACCAGCCGAAGCACAAGTCACCGGAGCAGCAGAACCAGCAGACATGATATCGCCTTTGGTCACGCGGCCATCTTTGCCAGTGCCCGCGACAGAGGAAGCAGAAATTCCGGTTTCTTCAAGCATTTTGCGGGCAGCAGGCCCTGGTTGTGGCGCGGATGAAGCAGCAGCAACAGGCATAGGGGCGGCAGCAGGGGCAGCGGATTTAGCCGGGGCAACAGAAACAGCACCAGCAGCGCCAACTTCGATTTTCCCAAGCAAAGCACCAACGTCAACACTTTTACCCTCTCCAACCTCAATGGATTTCAATGCGCCGCTGGCCGGTGCATTCACTTCCATTGTCACCTTGTCGGTTTCCAGTTCCACCAGCGGCTCATCAGCCTTTACGCTGTCGCCAACCTTCTTGAACCATTTGGAAACGGTTGCTTCCGATACGGATTCCCCAAGCGAGGGCACAATAATTTCGCCAGCCATGATTTTAGTCCTTTTGATGTTTTGAATAGTTGAGAAGGCAGTTAAACGCCAATTAAAGGCATATTTCAACATAAAAAGTCAAAAATATGCATGCAAAATCCACATGTGGGATTTTGCCAACAAAAAGGATAATAACAGTTAATTAATAACAAGGGGCTTATTTACCACAGTATTGACAGCCAATGGGCGTAATGCTACACTATTACGATGAAAAAAAACTATATCATACGTACATTCTGGGATGATGAGGCGAAGGTCTGGGTTGCTTCAAGTGAGAATTTTATTGGAATTGCAACAGAAGCAAAAACCCTGGATAAATTGGTAAAGAAACTGGAAATAATGGTTCCTGAAATTCTTGAGGCTAACGGTTATATAAAAGGTAATTTTTCGGTTCCTTCCTTTGAACTGATAAGCCAGCACCAAACATCTTGCGGCCATAATCACTAAAATCAGATATGCCGAAAAGCTTTACACCCGAACTCAAAAAAATATTGAAGCGGGCGGGTTGTGAATTTTTACGCAGCGGTAAAGGCGATCATGAACGCTGGTTCAGCCCCATAACAAATGCAGAATTTACGGTTGATGGTAGTATAAAGTCACGGCACACGGCTAATGAAACTCTAAAACAAGCATGACTAAAAAAAGCTTTTTAAGATGACCAAAGACCAGAAAAAAGAAAAAGTGTACCTATATGATTCGACCCTGCGCGATGGTTCGCAGGCGCGCGGCGTTGATTTTACGGTGGCGGACAAGCAGGCCATCGCCCGCGAGCTGGATAAGATCGGCATCGACTATATCGAGGGTGGCTGGCCGGGCGCGAACCCCAATGACGATGCTTTTTTTGCTGATGTCCCGCCCCTGAAACATTCCAAACTTTCAGCGTTCGGTATGACGCGCCGTTCTGGCCGCAGTGCCGAGAATGACCCGACACTTAACGCCCTGCTCGATAGCGGCGCAAGATCCATCTGCCTTGTCGGCAAAAGCTGGGACAAGCAAATTAAATCCACACTCGGTGTATCACTGCCGGAAAATCTGAAGATGATCAGCGATTCCATAAAACACGTTGCGAAAAACAAACGCGAAGTGCTCTATGACGCGGAGCATTTTTTTGATGGTTACAAATCCAACCCGCAGTTCGCTATCGACTGCCTGAAAGCAGCCTTCGATGCTGGCGCGCGCTGGATCGTATTATGCGACACCAACGGCGGCTCGCTGCCTTTTGATATTGAGCGAATCGTAAATGACGTCACCAAACATATTGACGGAAAATATCTCGGCATCCACTGCCATAACGACACGGAAAACGCGGTAGCCAATAGCTTGAGCGCCGTGCGCGCCGGTGTGAGGCAGGTGCAGGGCACCATCAACGGTATCGGCGAACGTTGCGGCAATGCCAATTTAATTTCCATCATACCCAACCTGATGCTGAAGATGGGTTTTGCCACCGGCGTGAGCGAAGAAAAACTCGCAACCCTTACCCATCTTTCACGCATGCTCGATGACAGGCTCAACCGCGCCTCCAACCAGCATGCCGCTTATGTCGGCAGTGCGGCGTTTGCCCATAAGGGCGGCCTGCACGTGTCGGCAATGGCCAAGGACTCCACCAGCTATGAACATATCAAGCCGGAACTGGTCGGCAACAAACGCACGATTCTGGTTTCCGACAAAGCCGGTAAATCCAACATAGTTGACCGCCTTACCCAATTCGGCATTACCTTAAAAGAAGGCCGCGATGATGTCGCCGACCTCGTGCACGAAGTCAAACAACGCGAAAAACAGGGCTATGCCTATGAAGGCGCGGAAGCGAGTTTTGAGCTGCTTGCGCGCAGGATGCTCGGCACCGTGCCGGAATATTTCAAGGTCGACAGTTTCCGCGTTATCGGTGAACGCAGGCACGATTCCAAAGGCAAGGACATCAATATAGTAGAAGCCACCGTGAAAGTTATCATAGGTGGCGAAGAAACCATCAACGCCGCCGAAGGTAACGGCCCGGTGAACGCGCTCGATGCGGCATTGCGCAAGAGTTTGGTCAGCCACTTCCCGATACTGAAAGACATCGTGCTTACCGATTATAAAGTGCGCATACTCACGCCGCAGGATGGCACCAAGGCGATCACCCGCGTAATGATCGAATCGCGCGACTCAAAGGGAAATGTCTGGAATACCATCGGCATTTCCGAGAACGTGATCAACGCCTCCTTCAACGCGCTGCATGATTCTTTGACCTATAAGCTTATGAAAAGTAAAAAATAGTGTCTCCGGTTGTTATCCTGATCCGCCCGCAGATGGGCGAGAATATCGGCGCGGTGGCGCGGGCCATGAGTAATTTTGGCCTCAGCGAACTGCGCATCGTGGCCCCGCGTGATGGCTGGCCGAACCGCAAAGCCCTCGAAACCTCGGCGGGTGGCGAGGGTATAATCCAATCAGCAAAGACCTACCCCGATTTCAGGGCGGCAATGAGCGATATCAACATCGCCTACGCCACCACCGCCCGCCCAAGAGATATGAATAAACGCGTATTATCTCCAAGCGAAGCGATGGTGGAGATTGCAGAAAAATCCCTTCCCCCCTTGCGGGGGAAGGTTAGGATGGGGGGTAATGATACAGTTATACCCCCCACCCCGGCCCTCCCCCACGAGGGGGGAGGGAGCGTAGAGAAAATAGCCCTCGTTTTCGGCCCCGAACGCACCGGTATCGAGAATGAGGAAATCATTCTTTGCGACACGATTATCACCATTCCCACCAGCACAGAGAGCCCATCTCTCAACCTGGCACAGGCGATGGTAGTGGTGGGGTATGAGTGGGTGAAATATAGTGTCGGTGTCGGCGTCAGTGAAAATGAACAAAAACCAGCACCTAAAGAAGACATGTTCGGCCTGTTCGACCAGCTTGAAGGCTATCTTGATAAAAGCGAATACTGGCGCACTGAAAATAAAAAACCGGTAATGTGGCAGAATTTAAAGAACATGCTCTTGCGCGGCGCATGGAGCGAGCAGGAAGTGCGAACCTTCCGCGGCATGTTGCGTTCCTTGTGGGAACGTAGTAAGTGACATTTGTCACCCCGCATTTATTGCGTGGGCAGGTAAATAAAAAGGCCGGATACCGCAACAAGTGCGGTATGACAAATAATGGACAAAGAACGAACTGTCAGTTATCATCTGCAAATGCGTGATTTTTATGTATCTCATATCTGTACTGTTATCGGTTTGATACTTGCCTATTTATGGGCGGGTGTGGACGGCCTGCTCATAACTGCCATTCTTATAGTAATGGAAGTATCCCTGTCCTTCGATAACGCAGTTGTAAACGCCACCATCCTGAAAAAAATGAGCAAGCTGTGGCAGAAACGCTTCATGACCTGGGGGATACTCATGGCAGTGTTCGGTATGCGCCTGGTATTTCCAGTCCTGCTGGTTGCCTGCGCTACAGGGCTTTCAATGTATGAGGTAAGTCTGCTTGCCTTCGAAAATCCTGATGAATATGGCCGCCATGTACTCGCATCAAATGTCCAGATATCCATGTTTGGCGGCATGTTCCTGCTGATGGTGTTCCTGCATTTTATTTTTGACGAGAGCAAGGAAGTGCACTGGATAGGTTTCCTGGAGCGCAAACTTTCAGCGGCCGGTAAGCTGGAATCACTGGAGATAATAATTTCCATACTTATATTATTGCTTATGCAATCCATACTTCCGGCAGAAGTGAAACTATCAGCACTCGTTTCCGGGCTTGTCGGCGTTGTGCTATACGTCACTATAAATAGTGTAATGGCTTTATTCTCCGTAGATGCCCATGATGCCAATAAATCGGTCGCAGTTTCCGGCTTTATTGGTTTCATGTATCTGCAGCTGCTCGATGCATCTTTTTCACTTGATGGCGTTATCGGCGCGTTCGCCATCAGCAAGGATGTGGTTATCATCATGCTTGGCCTTGGCGTGGGTGCGATATTTGTGCGTTCACTCACTGCTTTCATGGTTCGCAAGGGAACGTTGGACAACTACGTATTCCTTGAACATGGTGCGCATTATGGCATCGGAGCGCTGGCGATAATAATGCTTACCAGCTCCATCCAGCATATACCGGAGGTGGTTACCGGGCTTATCGGACTGGTATGTATTGTTTTATCATGGATTTCTTCAGTCCGATACAACAAGGCAAGAAGCCAATAAACTATTGTTGCGCCGCAGCAATTCTATTTTGTTAACGATTTTTTATTGATGTTGTGGTAGGCTTAAATTTCATATTAAGGAGCAGTTATGCCGCAATTCAAAGCCCCCATCCGTGATTTCCAGTTTCTTCTGCATGAATATCTGAATCTTTCACAATATTCTGCGGTGGAGGGCTTTGCTGATTCCGGCCCCGAAATGATGACTCCGATATTAGAGGCCGCCGGGCAGATGTGCGAGGAAGTATTATTTCCGCTGAACCAGGTCGGCGATAAAGTGGGTCTTAAATATGATAACGGGCGCGTGATCATGCCCGATGGTTTCAAGGAAGCCTATAAATTATATGTTGATAGCGGCTGGCCGTCTTTCACTTGCGACCCGGCATACGGCGGACAAGGTTTGCCCGAAGTGCTGAACATGCCGCTGATGGAGATGGTGTGTTCTGCGAACCTTTCGTTCGGTCTTACTCCGGGCTTAAGTCATGGTGCGTATAACGCCATTAAATTACATGCGAATGATGCGCTTAAAAATAAATTTCTGCCGAAGATGGTCACCGGCCACTGGTCAGGTGTGATGTGCCTTACCGAACCGCAGGCTGGCACCGACCTCGGTCTTATCCGCACCAAGGCAGAACCTCTGCCCGATGGCAGCTACAGCGTCACGGGCACCAAAATCTTTATCTCATCAGGCGAACATGAGATATCGGAGAATATTATACATCTGGTGCTCGCGCGCCTGCCCGGCGCACCATCGGGCACCAAGGGTATCAGCCTCTTCCTCGTGCCTAAATTCATGGTGAAAGATGATGGCTCACTCGGCGAACATAACAAGCTAATGTGCGCCGGTATCGAACATAAAATGGGCCTCGCCGCTTCGCCTACCTGCCAGATGCAATATGATGGCGCGGTGGGTTGGCTCGTGGGCGAACCACATAAAGGCATGAAGGCGATGTTCACCATGATGAACGCCGCACGCTTATATGTTGGTGTGCAGGGGCTTGGCATCGGCGAAGTGGCATATCAGAACGCGCTGGCTTACGCGAAAGAACGGTTGCAGAGCCGCGCGCTTACCGGCCCGAAAGAACCTACCAAAGCTGCCGACCCTATCATCGTGCATCCCGACGTACGCAGGATGTTGCTCACCATGCGCGCATTCGCGGAAGGTGCGCGTGCGCTGGCACTGGAAATGGCACTGAAGAATGACCTCGCCCATCGTCACCCTGACCCGGCCGTGCGCGAAGAAGCCGATGATTTTGTGCAGCTCCTCACACCAGTTGTGAAATCCTACCTCACCGATGGCGGTTTTGAAAATGCCAACCTCGCCGTGCAGGTATTTGGCGGATATGGATTCATCAAAGAATATGGCGTGGAGCAATATGTGCGCGACGTGCGCGTGACCATGATCTATGAAGGCACGAATGGTATTCAGGCATTGGACTTAGTGGGCCGCAAACTGCCGCAGGGTGCCGGTAAATATCTGCGTTCCTTCTTCCACCCCATCGATGCCTTCATCACCAGACATAAAGATAATCCGGCGATGGCCGAATTCATCAAACCGTTGGAAAAGAACGTCGGCTATCTGCAACAGGCGACCATGTATCTCGCCGGTGCAGGCCTCAAAAATCCGGACGATGCTGCCGCTGGCGCGGTGGAATACCAGAAAATGTTCGCGCTGGTGGCGCTGGCCTATAGCTGGGCACGTCAGGCCGAAATCGCGCTGGCAAAGGTTTCTGGCCCGGAAAAAGAGTTCTACGAGGCGAAAATAGCCACCGCGCGCTTCTTCATGGCCAAAATACTTCCGCAGGCCACCTCCCTGCTGCAATCCATCGTGGCCGGCAGCAAGCCGCTGATGAACGCTGTTTTATAGCGTAAATCGTTTTACGTATTACGTTTGACGAATTACGATTTATACAGGAAAATCAATAATTAACTTCGAGCCAAGTAAAAGCGTTGACTTTTGTCCTGATGCCCCTTAGAAACATCTCTCTTTCGTTCATCCTTATAGGAACAAATCAACATATGGATTTGTTGTTGTGAACGGGCTCGTAGCTCAGGTGGTTAGAGCGCACGCCTGATAAGCGTGAGGTCGGCAGTTCAACTCTGCCCGGGCCCACCATCCTAGGCCAAGGCTTCGGATGGCAGGCCGGCAGATTTGTGCAGGTGATGATTATGAATAAGCAACCTGAATTCCTTAAAAAACCAATGCATGCGATGACGCCAGAAGAATGGGAGTCGATCTGTGATGGTTGCGGGTTGTGCTGCCAGATACGCGTTGAGGATATTGATACGGGAGAACTGGCACTTTCTAATGTAGCGTGCCGTTATCTTTGCTTAAATACCCATAAATGCACAGATTACATCAACCGCCAGAAGAATGTGAAAGACTGTGTGAAAATTACGCCGGATAATGTGCATGAACTTAACTGGCTGCCATACACCTGCGGTTACCGGGTGGTAGCACGGGGCGAAAAATTGGCGAACTGGCATCCGCTTATTTGCGGCAAGCCTAACCGGGTACATACAGTTGGGCCTTCCATGAAAGGCTGCATAATATCAGAAGATGAAGCGGATTGGGAGTAATAAGCTGTTAGAGAGATACCCGCCTTCGCGGGTATGACACGATATAACTGTTTGGAATTCAAAAAGTTAAATGTTATGCTGGTTTTTTTATGATTATATGTCATAATCTGATGACATAAATCTGTTATAAGGTCTTGCCTATGAAGCGTTTTACTGTCCCTTGCGATTTTAACGGTGTTAAACACCCCTTCCACGTTTATGTTGGTGAGCCGCACGCCCAGCGCCATCCATTGCAGCATCAGGCGTGGTGGCTGTCGACCATACGTGGCGGCACCATTCCACAAGAAGTTATGGATAGTTTCGAGCGCCTGCATAAAATCGCGCTGGAAAACAACGTTTCCTTCGAGGATCTCTGTGTGTACGCAATGGGCTCCGCTTCTGCTGAGGAAAGCGCCGAACAGCCACCAGCCGAACAATGAAGTGGCCAGGCGGCGCAATAATATTGAAATATGGACGACATATTTACCAAACTGATTCTTACCAGCCATACTCTACTGGATACTGCGCATAGGCTGCAGGCTCCGGCCAGCCTTTCTATTCCCACCACCCGTGACAATAATGTTGAGGAAGCACGCAGAATCCTGCGCTGGCTACGCAACCTCCAGCATATCAATTATGATATGGAGAACTGGCTGCGTCTTGGCGGACTCAAAGAGCAGCAAAGCAAGGCCGACTCCCTGGAAAAACTAATACTGATATATGCCGGGCAAGTAAAAATCGCCCAGCTCAGCAACCCGGCACTGCTTAATCATTTTACCATTGACCATGCCAACCATGCGGCTGGCGGTATTGCTTTTTCCATATCGCTGCACACGCTGGAAATACTGCCGGATGGAAGCGCAGCTATCGATATTCTGGATAAGCAACTGGATAATATCCTGCCCGAATGGGACGCCCGCCAGAACCAGAGTGTTGAACAACTGATAAATGCCATTGAAAGCGGCCTTACCCACCTCATGAACAAACCGCTGGGTGACCGTTCTCCGGTCGACAGGCTCATCGAGGTAAGCAATAATATCCAGAATGCAGTGCGTAAACTTTACGAACTGGATACACTAGGCGAGCCAGAGCGTATAGAGTCTATCGAGCTGGCACGGGAAATTTTAAAGCGCCTCAAAGACCTGTCCTTCAGTGATAAACCTATCGAAGCCGCCATCGACCCCGGTACCCAGTCAGAAAAATTAGCCTTTGCCCAGCGTATTTCGGAAATGGTGGGAATGTACAAAAACCTGCTGTTTGAGGCCATGCGCATCAATCCCGATGTCGTCCACGACATCCGCGTGAAAAACGCTAACGATGCCGCCTACTGGTGCGCAAACAGCATAAATATAATGGCGGCCAAAGAAATGCCCGCCAGCGGGGCAGCGCTGAATGATATTTCTGTTCACCTTGACCAGGTTAAAAGTGGCGGTGATTTCCGGGGCGCAAGCCTGAACAAGCTGGTGCATAAAATTGAAGGAGGCGTAGAACACGCCGCCGAAGAAATAACTATCCATGAGAAAAAAGAACAGAAAGAAAATTTGGAGCATGATCTGGCCGCACAAACTGAAACACAGCGCCACCGCCGCCGTCACCGCCGCCACCAGAATTCTTCAAAGGAAAGCGAGGGCGCAGCACAGAAAGCCAACACCGCCATCCAGCACGAAACCATAGTTGCCAACATAAAGATGGAAGCTGCTTCCTCAAACCAAGCAATGGGCGGACTCAACAAGCTGGATATAGCAGCGGTAAAACAAGCAGGAAGCAGCCTGCGCAAAAGCAACAAACAGGCCCATGACATGGCCAAAAAAGCTGAAAAGGAAGCAAAGGCCGTTGCCGCTGCCGAAGCCAATAAAGTCGCACCAGATAATAAAACCTTCGCGCAACGCGAACGTGAAAACCCGAATAACCCCAACAACCCGAAGAACAGGCCACGAATCGGGTAATGCCTAAAATTTAAACGCTAAATTAGCGTAAACGCTGCGCCCAATCTCCGCCTGTGTCTGAAACAGGAACTGAGTAAATTCCTTATGGCGGTTATCCAGCAGGTTCTGACCAACCAGACTTACATCTATGTTATCAGTAAGCGGGTAGGAAAATTTCGTATCAAAACGGACATAGCTTGGTATTGCTATACTGTTAAGCTCCGATACGCTATATAAGGAGTTGGTCATCTCTAAACGGTTTGGAAACAGATAGGTAGAACTCAGGTTGAACATATTCTTCGGATGTTTTCCTAAGAAAAAGAACACTAACTCCTGTTTATCTTTAAATACCAGATCAATATAGCTGTACGAGCTGGATAACTGCCACGCTGGCATTACGTTATATTTAACCGCCACTTCAAAACCTGCAGAGTAAGCCTTATTGGTATTAGCAACAGATATAGGCTGGAGAACGTATGAAGGTATAGAAAAAGGTTCAAGCACATCGTTAAGCAGGTTTTTATAATCATTGTAATATCCGGTTACATCCAGCGATAGGGTTTTCATAGGCTGAATACGGTAACCGAGTTCATAGGCAATCATATCCTCCGAATCCACATGTTTGTTAGGATCGCTGGTAAACACAGTGGGGAAAGTTGGATCTATCGAATAAATCAGGTGCCCATCAAAGTCAAAGCGGCTTGGGGTATGCACGGCGCGCGATACCGCGCCCCACACGGTCTGGTTCTTGGTCGGCAGCCAAGTTACACGCGCGCTCGGCTGCACTTCGTACCCGGAATAGACGTTATGCTCGAATTTGGAACCGAGAGTCAGGAACACGCTTTCTGGTACAAGGGTGAATTTGTCCTGCAGGAAAGCACTATAAAGACTATCATTACGGGTAGCTGGAGCAAGTTGGTACAGGTAGGTCGGATCATTAGTATCATTGATGAAACGGTATCCGCCGCCCCAAATAAGTTCCTGCCTTGCCCACCCTGTCCAGGTATGCTGGAACTCCACATCGAAAGTATTTGCATCATCATTGAACAAGGAGGTTTTGCGGTAGGAATGGTCAAAATATGCCTGCAATGAAGTTTCCGATTTATCGCTCTGCTTCTGCTCCCAACGCATCAGCAGATTCCCACCGTCGGACTTAAGGCCTTTTGAAGCGCTATAATATGTCCCGGAATTCAGGTCAGGAACCATGTATGGGTTATGCTCGTCAATGGAATATATATCACCCTGTATCTTTAAATTATCCCGTTCGGTAATTTTTAAGTCACCTCTAAAACCAGCCTGCTGCCTACGCCATGCGTCCCCGGCATGGCTACCATCAGTGTTATACTGCGAATCAAAATTCGTAGTTTTGATGTAAGTTCGTACATAGCTATTATCACCAACTTTTGCGCCGTAACGCACCGCTTCGCCATTACTCTGGTTACCATAGCTTGCCACCGCCAGGCCATTCTGGGTATCCTTAGCATTCTTGGTGATGATGTTTATAACGCCGTTAACCGCGTTTGCACCCCACAAAGTAGCGCCGGGTCCACGTATGACCTCTATGCGTTCAATATCTTCAAGCATGGTATCCTGCTGATCCCAGTATACGCCGGAAAAAAGCGGCGAATACACCGTCCTACCGTCTACCAAAACCAAAAGCTTATTGGAAAACTGGTCGTTAAACCCGCGGGCAGTAACGGTCCAGTTACTGGATCCGGACTGAGTGACAGTGATACCCGGCACTCCGCGCAAGGCCTCCGGTATGGAAGTTGCCCCCGACCTTCTAATATCTTCCTGGGTTACTACGTAAATGGCGGCAGGGGCTTCGTTCTCCGGCTCTTCTTTTTTTGATACCGAGGTGATGGTCACATTAGAAAGTTCTGCAAGAGAAAGACTTAGTAACCTTTTTGCGTCGGCTTCAGAAATATCATCCGCTAATACGGCAGGTGCATTTATAGCTAGAACACTTGCCGATAAAACCAACAACTTAACTGGATTCATATATATCCTCTCAACCTCAGCAGTAATTTTCCTCTGGCATAGCTATTTATTTCGTTGTAATAATCATGTCATCGTATTGTAATAATCGTATATAGTTAATAATTAATTAAGGCTATAAAATTAATTAAAGTATCCGAGCAAAAAATTTGGGGCTTTGGAGTCATGACAGGCGAAACAAGATATAGTGTAAGCGAACCTAAAGGTTCTCCCGTTACGGGTTTACTGATTCCCTTAATAAAAAATCCATTAGGTTCTATTATGAGCCTTTCACGTCAAAATTGTGGCGACATTGTTTCGTTCAAACTTTTTGGAGAGCCAGAAAATGTTATTCAGATAAATCATCCTGAACTCGTAAGACAGGTAATGGTCGATAACCAGAAAAACTATGCAAAAAGCAAAGCATATATTCGGTTTCGATCAGTTGGAGGCCTTGGATTGATAAATAGCGATGGTGAAAAATGGAAACGCGACAGGCAAAAAATTCAGCCTATGTTCAACCGGGAACAAATTTCTAATTATTATTTCAATGTAACTAATCTTGTAACTGAAAAATATAAGAAACGCTGGTTACAGCTTACTGAAAATGGCAAAGCTGAGGTCAACCTCACCGAAGAAATGGTAAAAATAACCACCGAAATCATTTTACGCTCGATCTTCGGACAAAAAATAAGTGATGAAGCGGTAACCTCACTTTACCAATCCTATAACGTGATGCTGGATTATTTAAAGACGATTCGTGTTATCTATAATGTCGATTCGCGCAGACTCTTCTGCCATCCTGCTTATTTTAAATTTAAAAAAGAGCGCGATAACATAGACCATCACATAAAAACTCTAACTGATCAATACCGGGCCAATCCGCTTTACGATCGATATAATATGCTTTCCTTGCTGATTGAAGCCCAGAAAGCCGACCCGGAAAATTTCAGCGAGAGAGACATACGCGATCAGGCTGTAACCATGGTCTTTAACGGCTTTGAAACCACTTCGCTGCTCATGCAATGGTTATGGTATCTGGTAGACGATTTCGCCGATGCGGGAAAAAAACTTCGCACAGAAATTCTTACAACCATACCTTGCGCTGCAACTCACGACAGCAGTTCCCTAACCTTTGCGGAAGTGCAGAAACTGGATTATGCAGGCATGGTGATCAAGGAAACGTTGCGTCTTTATCCTCCGATACCTATTGTCAGTAGGGAAGCAAAGGAAGATGATTATTTTGGCGATTTTAAAGTTAAAAAAGGTTCATCAGTAATCATCCCTATTATTGCCATGCACCGAAACCCCAAATATTGGGAACATCCTAATAGTTTTATACCGGAACGTTTCCTGCCGGAAAATGAAGCAAAGATAGACGATGGCATGTATCTTCCATTCATGCATGGTGGGCGTAAATGTAGTGGCCACGCATTCGTAGATATGGAGGCAAGAACCATAATCGCCAAATTTTTATCGTTATTTAAGGTAGTAATACTAAATAAAGTGGATAATAAAATAGAACCAGGAATTACTCTTAAACCAAAAAATCCTTTAATGGCGGAAATCAGCCGCTACAACTAAATCTTCGCTACATTGATATCATCCCCAAGATTCGGCACATTAGGCATGTAAGCTGCGTTAAGGATGGAGCTATCTATTTGGGTGATTATCTGCATATTCAGCTTTTTCATAAACCCAGGCACTAATTGTGCGGCGATTTCCCAGTGGTAAAGGCATTGTTCCTTATTCATATATAGATTTTGTATTAACCGGGCCATCGCCCCTCCCCGCCCTTTTGGCGGCAAAGTGGTGAATATAACATATGAACCCTGTTGACTGGCTTTATATAGCCCTAGAAATAATCGGATAACATCCGCTTCCGGTATGAACATGAAAAGACCTTCGCAGATCCACAGGGTTTTTGTTTGGGTGTTATAAAATTTCGATTGCGCCAGAATTTCCGGTAGCGGGTTACGCAAATCACCGGAAACAAATTCCAGATTGCCAGCAATTTTTACGGCATGTTTACGCAGTGCCTCCAACTTAAACTCCTGCGATGGAGGCAAGTCGATCTCGATGAATTTTATTTGCGGACATTCCGGTGCCAACCGCAAAGCCAGCACATCCAATCCTGCCCCAAGTACCACTACCTGCCCGATATCACCGCCAGCCAGTATCTTCCGGGTTTGTTTTTCAATCTCTTTCTTGCGCAGGTAAAAATGGCGCAGGCGGCCTTTATTGGTTACCAGTTCGCCGATATTATATTGCCATGTGTATGGCAATTTTTCGATGATCCGCGATAAGATGCGGGTTTTACCAGCTTCGCCAGAAAGTATTTTATAGAGTCGCAATATATCTTCATTAGCGGTATCATAAAAAGCTGGTAGATACATGGTGGCGATAGTACCTTGCGCCACAAACCATGCGGTAAAATCTGGCTTATATGATAATTTTCCGGCCTGCATATTCAAGGTTTATTCCTGGTAAAAACGTAGTTTTGGGGATCAGACAACCTGCCATTGAATTTATACCCATCAACGGCAAAGTTCATTATATCATTTGCTGTACTGACCCGATTCTTAATTATATAATTAGACATTTTACCGCGAGCGCGCTTGGCAAATATGCCAATTATATTATATTCTTTGCCCTGCTTCTCCTTGAAAACTATATTTAAAAATTTTCCCTTAAGTTTTTCCGGTTTTATTACTTTGGAATATTCATTTGACGCAAGATTTACCAACTGCCCGGTTTTTAGTTCAGACATTGCAGAATTTAGTGCTTTTGTAATTTTATCACCCCAGAAATCATATAGGTTCTTCCCACGCGGGTTTTCCAGCGCAGTTCCCATTTCCAAGCGGTAAGGCTGGATAAGGTCAAGCGGTTTTAACAACCCATAAAGTCCCGAAAGTATACGCAGATGTTTCTGGGCAAAGGCTAAATCTTCCTTCGTATAGTTACATAGGTCAAGCTCCTGATATACATCCCCCTTAAAAGCAAAAATACAAGGGCGGGCATTGTCTGCCGTAAATGGAACTTTAAAATCCTGAAACCGTTGAAAGTTCAATATTGCAATTTTATTACTTATATTCATTAGCTTCGACAATTCTTCTGGTTTCTTGAGCGCTAGGCACTCTACAAGCTCCTGAGAGTCATTTAGGAAAGCTGGCACCGCACAAGCAAATTTTGGTATTATTGACTTATAATCCAGTGTTTTAGCAGGAGAAAGCACGACTAACATTTTGTACAATCCTTGGATATTTGTTAAAATATTAACTAAATTTTAATATAAATTAAATTATAATTTGTTGAGGCAATGGAATGCTAATATGCTAGAATTACTTTCCACTTGCTGATAAATAGGGCGAATATG
>CAZUXB010000015.1:0-8505 GCA_964624555.1 uncultured Rickettsiales bacterium
GTCGTATAATATATATTATGGAAAAAATAGGTATAACAGGTTTTAAAATAGCTCAAGAAACTAGAAAAACAGCCGGTTTTACGCTGTCTGGCATCCCCGGGGGTATTGCTGTTTTTTAGGTAATTCTGTGCAAAGAATATGGTATGGAAATGCGTTGTGAGCATATTTACACCTCTACCTCCATACCATCAAACCCGGCAAAAACGCCATCCGGTAGCTCTTTTTGGAGTTTTTCGTAGTCCAATTCATGGGCCATATGCGTTAGAATTGCTCGCTCCGGCTGCACCCGCCTTATCCATTCCAGCGTCATTTCCAGGTGCGAATGGCTGTATGATGGCGTATAGCGCAGGCAATCCACCACCCAGCATTTTATACCTTTAAGCGCGGCGAAAGCAGCTTCTGAAAGACCGTTTGTATCGGTGGAATAAGCGAAATCGCCGATGCGGTAGCCCAGCGTTGTCGCTTTACCGTGCTGTTGTTCAAAGGCCGTTACTTTTATGCCGCTAACCGTAAACTCATGTACCGGTGCTGTTTCTATAATATGTGCCTCCAGACTGGGTCTAAACAAGCCTTTTTCTGCGGTTTTTGGCAAAAAAACATAGGCAAAACGCTGTTTTATGGCGTTTATTATTTCGGTGTTGGAGTAAATTGGTATAACATCTTTCTGCAAGGCATTGAATTGGCGTAAATCATCAATGCCATTCATATGGTCGGCATGGTCGTGGGTATATAGAACGGCGTCAATTTTTTTTATATTTGTCCGCAACATTTGCTGGCGGAAATCAGGTGATGTATCAACAACTATATTTATGCCATTGATTTCTATCAATACTGATACACGCAGGCGTTTGTTTTTAGGGTTAATTGAGGTGCAGACCGCGCAGTCGCAGCCAATGGACGGCACCCCTAGTGAATTTCCACAGCCTAATATAGTGATTTTCATGAAGTTTTCACTTTATCAAATAAACGGAAAAAATTCTCAGTAGTGATTTTCGCGCATTCTTCTTCACTGATATTCTTAAGCTGCGCAAGTGCTTTGTTTACTTCCTTTACGTAAGCTGGCTGGTTGCGCTTGCCGCGGTTCGGTACTGGAGCAAGGAATGGCGAATCAGTTTCAATAAGTATCCTCTCAAGCGGCACATCCAGCAAAGCATCGCGTATAGACCCGGCATTTTTAAAAGTTATAATGCCGGAAACAGAAATATATCCGCCAAGTTTTACTGAAATATCGGCCAGTTCTTTGGTTGACGTAAAACAATGGATTAAAAACTTAAAATAACCATTTGAAATTTCTCTTTCTAATATCTGTATAGTATCGTCCTCAGCGTCACGTGTATGTATTATCAGCGGTAGCCCGGTCAACCTTGCCGCCTTGATATGCTCAAGGAAACTTATCTTCTGCATTTCCCTGTCGCTATATTCATAATGGTAATCTAACCCGGTTTCGCCGATGCCGATTACTTTTTTAAGTTTGGTTTTTTTTATAAGCTCCTCTGCCGGGACAATTTCCTGTTTTCCTGAATCGTTGGGATGCACACCCACCGAACAGAATACACCATCATTTTTGTCGGCAATGGAATAAACCTCATCGAATTCAGCCATTTCGGTGCAGATGGTCTGCATGACCCCTACTCCTGCCTCTTTCGCCGCAGAGATAACTGCTGCTATATCATCTTTAAAATCTGGAAAATTAAGATGACAATGGCTATCAACTAACATATTATTTTGCCTGTAAAACCAGTAGTTTTTATTATTTTTCAGGATGAATATGCTAGAAAAACCTTCTTTAAACAAGTTCCTATTTTTAATTGCCGTTATTTTTAACCTGTTGGCGGCTGCCTATACCTTTGCCGCTGCTGACAATGTGACTTTTGAACGTGATGAATTGCAAATAACCACTAAAAACGGTACGCAAAAATTCAATACGGAAATAGCCCAAAGCAATGCGCAATTGGAAAAAGGGCTTATGTACCGTGAAAAAATTGCAGAAGACGAGTCAATGTTATTTCTGTTCCCAAAGGACATGAAAATTGCCATGTGGATGAAAAATACTTTGATCCCGCTTGATATGCTGTTTATAGACAAAAGTGGAAAAATCATTTATATTGCGCACGATACCAAGCCTAATTCCCTTGACGTTATAAGTGCCGGAGCGACTCCGGTGCGCGCAGTGCTGGAGATAGGTGGCGGCATTGCGCAAAAGAAAAATATCGTGGTTGGGGATAGTGTAAATTACAAGGCTTTTGAAAAATGAGATTTTTTACTCTGTATAGCGTTGTCTTTACTTTGGTTTTTATGCTTGTAAGCAGTACTTCTTTTGCGCAAAAACCAGAAAGTGGCAGTAAAAACAGTGGCAGAGTTGAGAAGTCTGAATCAAAAGCAAGTGCCAGCCGCAGGTTGTTTGGTGATTACAGGGAAAAAACTACACAGTTTTATTATTCCCGTGCCGAAATAACCATAATCCGCAAATCCATACCCAAGAATCTGCCACCATCGTTGCCGTGGCTGGTGGATGAGCCGCCGCCGGATCCGGCTCTGGTTTTTGATGTGGAAATACGTGATGGAATGTCGATGTATAACCAGAATGGCTGGTTTGATATGAGCAGCTATTCTGATAATACCGGCATGATGATGGTGTTCAGCGAGCCTGTAACTGAGCCGATTATCCGCTCCACCCAGTATTCACCAGTCGATATATTATTCATTGATAAGCAGGGAAAGATCATCCAGATTGCCCCTAATATTATGCTTTCTGATCTGGAAAGCAACATTGTCCCGAATTCGCCGGTGCTGGCCTTTTTATTCATAAAGGGCGGGAGCTCCTCAGCGCTTTATATCAATGTTGGTGATGAAGTGCAGTATTCGTTATTCAAAAAGCCACCGCTGATATTGAATGCCCCGCGTGAGGAACCACCGGCCCCAGCACCAAAAATGCCGCCCAAAATATTAAATACAATCAAGGAAAGCGCTCCTAAGGATGATTCTGCCGCAACCCAGGAACCGAAGGCTGATAATACCAAACCGGAGACTGCACAACAGCCTGCTGGTAGCATTATATTACAGAAAGACCCTGATGAATTACAGAAGCGGCAAAAATAACGGAAAAAATAAATGACAATACACAAAGATATACTGCTTTCGGTAGTGGCCCCATGTTATAATGAAGCAGAGGCTATCGGGGAGTTCATAACCCAGACGGTTACGGTACTGGAAGAACATTTTCCCAACTATGAGCTTTTGCTGGTTGATGATGGCTCGAAAGATGCCACCGTTGAAAAAATAGCTCAGTACCAGAGCAAAAACCCTAATATAAGACTTATCCGTTTTTCTCGCAACTTTGGTAAGGAGGCGGCGGTTACTGCCGGGCTTGAGCATTCTACTGGTGAGATCGTGGTGATGCTGGATTCCGACCTGCAGGACCCCCCTTCCCTTATCCCGCAACTGTTGGAAAAGCTTGATACTGGCTATGATATTGTTTCCGCGCAGCATACCATCAGGAAAAAGGAAACCTGGTTGAAAAAATCAACTTCTAAATTATTTTACCGGCTGGCAGCCCATATGACCGGGCTGCATATACCTAATACGGTTGGTGATTACCGGGCGATGCGCCGGAAGGTTGTGGATGCGGTAATCAGCGTGAAAGATAACGTGCGCTATATGAAAATGATATATGCTTATGTTGGATTCAGGAATGCCACAGTTCTATATGAGCGCGAGCCACGTTTTGCCGGGGAAACAAAATATAATTACCCGCGCCTTATTGAAGCAGCACTTGATGCCATAATATCTTTTTCTGACCGGCCATTACGCTATATTTCGCTGATGAGCCTTGGGGTTTCCGTATTTTCATTTCTTTTGATAATTTTTGCCATACTGCATAAAATACTGTCTGGTGATACAGCATCAATTGCCAATGGCTGGACATCGCTGGTAGTCTTGATAAGCATGTTGTTCTGTATCTTGTTTGGGTTCCTTGCGGTAATTTCGGAATATATCAGCAGGATATTGCGTGAAAGCAAGCACCGCCCGCTTTATTTTGCGGAAGAGATTCGTGGTGGCCGTATCGAATATCCATCAATATTGGTGCATAAGTAAGAGGTTGTTTTTATGAACTGGTTTATAAAAAAATTGGGAATGGCCAGATTGTTTTTTCTTGCCTCTTTGGGCTTACTGGCAACGGCTTGTTCATCACCGTCTTCTCCTTCTGTCCCTTCGCTTAACTTTACCAGTCAGCCCCCTATAAAGCTGAATGTTGCCAATATTGAGGTGATTGAAGCTTATAAATCACCTTTTTCCCCGCCCAATATTGAACATCTTATGCCCTATTCGCCGGCCGATGCGATGCAGCTATGGGTAAAAGACAGGTTGCGGGCGGTTGGTTCCGATAAATTGTTGCAGGTAACTATTGTCGATGCTCCGGTAATAGCCAGTGACCTGCCAAAAACTAAGGGGCTGACTGGGTTGTTCACTGTAGATCAGGATAAAAAATATGATGCAAGGCTGGAAGTGGAAATGCGGGTTTATGGCGGCGATGCCCTTTCAGAGGCCGATACGTCAGTTACTGTAACCCGCAGTATTACAATTCCTGAAAATGCCAGCGTAAATTCACGCAGGGCAGCCTATACCCAAATGATCCAGGATATGATGAAAATGATGAATGATAAACTGGAACTAAATATAAAGAACTATCTTGGTAAATATATAAGTTATACGCCTAACTAAATGACCATATACCTCCCAATAGCCGAAATATCGGTTAATATTTTTGTAATCCTGGCCTTGGGAGGACTTACCGGGATGTTATCCGGATTATTCGGAGTTGGTGGTGGTTTTTTAATGACACCGCTGCTTATTTTTATCGGGGTTCCACCGAGTGTTTCAGTATCCACCGTTGCTAACCAGATTATTGCATCTTCCCTTTCTGGTTTTCTTGCCCATCTGCACAGGAAGAATGTCGATTTCAAAATGGGTGGATATTTGCTGGTTGGCGGTATAATTGGCTCAACGCTTGGTGTATTTACCTTCCGCTGGCTTAAGCAGCTTGGTCATATTGATCTGATTATATCAATTGCCTATGTAACTTTCCTGGGAATTATAGGCTCCATGATGGCCAGCGAAAGTATCCGCTCTATACTTAAAATACCTAAAAGATATACTGAAAATACCCGCCCTACCCTTGCTGAACGTTTGCCGCTTAAGGTTGATTTTCCTCATTCCAAACGAACCATAAGTGCAATAATGCCAGTAGCCATAGGGCTTTTTGTTGGTGTAATGGTCTCGCTTATGGGGATT
The DNA here is from genome assembly GCA_964624555.1 of uncultured Rickettsiales bacterium. Lineage (GTDB taxonomy): Bacteria > Pseudomonadota > Alphaproteobacteria > Rickettsiales > SXRF01 > SXRF01. The sequence continues at coordinate 5,293 of CAZUXB010000015.1, forward strand.
GGCGGAGGGTTTTTTCTGCTTCCGGCGATGATATACTTGCTGGGAATGCCTACCAATGTGGTTATTGGTACATCGCTTTTGCAGATTATTTTTATTACTGCCAACGTAACTTTCCTGCAGGCAGTTACTACCCAGACAGTAGATTTGCTGCTTGCCATGCTCCTGATAACCGGGTCGGTTTTTGGGGCGCAGGTTGGCATCCGTATTGGTGATAAATTACCTGCCGATTATCTGCGGGCGTTGCTGGCAGCGATAGTGCTTAGTGTTGCGATAAAGCTTGCCTTTACCCTGTTTATTCCACCGGACAATGTATATAGCGTTAGTATCATAAATGAATAGGATTTTATTTTTTATACTATTGTTTTTTATTGTTCCTGCGCAGGCCGCGCCGCTGGTTGCTGACCTGTCAAATTATCAGATTGCCATGGATTCCAGCTTTAACGGGACACGTTTGTTTTTATTCGGAACGCGTAATGATAGCGGTGATATAGTGATAGTGGTACGCGGTGAAAAAAAAGATTATATAATACGCAAGAAAGAGGAATTCGCTGGAATATGGGTAAACCGTGATAAAATGAAATTTTATAACGTTCCTGATTTTTATTCCATAGCCAGCAGCAAACCATTATCAGAAATAAACCAGAGGGCACTTTTTACTAAACTTGGTATTGGTGAAACCAACCTGTTAACACCTCCGGACGAAATTTCAAAAATGGCACAGTTCAACGAGTTTGAGGCTGCCTTCCTTGACCACCAGAGGGCAAAGCAACTATATAACACAAAAACTGAAAATATTAGCTTTATGGGCGAAACTCTGTTTAAAACAGCTATTGAATTTTCTGATAATATCCCGCCCGGTAATTATACTGCCGAGATATATCTTATAAGCGATGGTGAAGTTGTGGGGATGCAATCAACGCCAATAAGCGTAGTGAAAAGTGGGCTGGATGCCTTTATATACAACTATGCCCATAATTCCCCGGTATTATATGGCCTGTCGGCAATACTTCTGGCAATTTGTGCCGGGTGGTTTGCCGGGCGTTTATTTGAAGTTAGAGCGTAAAGGAATATATGATGGAAAACACACCAGCAAGCAACCGGCGCTACCTTGTATGTGTTGATGCGCGCAAAGAATGTCGTGTAGCACTGCACCTTGCCTGTATGAAGGCAAAAGACCGTGGGGGGAGGATAACATTGCTCCATGTTGTCCCACCGATAGATTTCCAGACGTTGGGCAGTATTGCTGATCGTATGCGCATAGAACGCCTGCGTGAAGGTGAGAAACTGCTCTCCGACTTCAGCAAGGAAGCGCAGGACAATTTTGGTATCACTCCAACCCTGTTGTTACTGGAGGGAGCAGCCGGCGAAAAAATAATTGAAACTGCTATGGCTGACCCTAACATTGTTATTATAGTTCTTGGCATCACCCAGCAACAGAATACACCCGGCGGCAAATTATCGGCATGGCTTGCCGGTCAGTTAAACCACACTCTGTTTGTGCCGATACTGATGGTTCCGGGTACTTTAACCAACCAGCAGCTTTCTACATTGGTTTAAAATATTATGACCACACCAGACGCAATACGCATTCTGCAACGCATGGCATCAGCACTGGAAGAAATGCTGCCCAAGCCAAAACCTCCGGTAGATATAAAAAATTCTGATGCCTATGTATGGAATTCTGAAACAAAAATGCTTGACCCGGTTGAGTATATCAGTTCGATTGATATTTCCCTGTTGCAGGGAATTGATGAGGCCCGCGATGCACTGCTTGCCAATACCCTGCAATTTGCGAAAAAACTGCCCGCTAACAATGTGCTGTTATGGGGTGCGCGTGGGATGGGGAAAAGCTCTCTGGTAAAATCTATTTACAGTCACGTGAACAAACTGAACCCGCACAGCCTTGTGCTTATAGAAATCCACCGGGAAGACATAGCTACATTGCCGCAACTGATACAGGTGCTGCGCGGTTGGGTCATACGCCGCTTTATTATATTCTGTGATGATTTATCGTTTGATGGCAATGAGAGCAGTTATAAATCCCTTAAGTCAGTATTGGATGGCGGTATTGAAGGCAGGCCGGAACATATATTATTCTACGCCACCTCCAACCGCCGCCACCTCATGGCCCGCGAAATGATGGAAAATGAAAGCCGCAGCGCAATACATGGCGGGGAAACCATTGAGGAAAAAGTATCCTTATCTGACCGTTTTGGTATATCGCTGGGCTTTTATCCCTGCCAGCAGGATGCGTATCTGGAAATGATCGATGCTTACGCCAAATATTACAAGCTGGAAGTACCAAAATCTGATCTGCACAGGCAGGCGCTGGAATGGTCTATTACCCGCGGTGGGCGTAGTGGCAGGGTTGCATGGCAATTCATCCAGGATTTAGCTGGGAAGATGGGTAAAAGGATACCCTGATCACCCAGTACTTCTTGATCGTTGAAAATTGCGGCAATATGGCGTTTCATATTGTAAAGCATCAACAGAAATTTCTGTATCAAGGCTATTACCTGCAATTTTTTCTTCCAGTTTACGGCTTACCGGGTCAACAACAACAGCCCTTGGCATATCATTCTGATGACGCATATCGGCTGATACAATATCATCACTGCGCTGTGCCATAACACTTTGGTATGTTGCCAGTGCCTGATGGCCAGCCCTTACACCAATAAGTTTTAGTTCAAGCGGTTTGTCCCCAAACTGGCTAAAAAAATCTTCTACTAATTGTACTGGGCTATCATCAGCAAGGTGCAGTAGCCCGGTCTTTCCGGTTTCGCTATCATGGGCCACTATGCTCATGGAATCACTGGTATTATATGAACCAAGTTTTTCACCATTGGAAATTCTATATTCACCCTTTCCTACTCTTACCGCGCTGTTATCTATGGTACTATCATAACCATGCACAATTTTTGATAATTCAAGAATTTTCTTCCTTGTTTCTGCAAGCTGCGGTGCGTACTCATCATAATGATATCCTTGGCAGAGTAAGGAGATAGTATTATGCAGTTTGCCGGCTATTTCATAGGCTTTATCATAAAAACCTAACTCTTCGCTTATGCCCAGAGCCCGTTTATAATATTTAATCGCATTATTGGAATTTGATTCTCCCTTTTCATTGAAAGGATTAGTGCAAGCCAAAGAAACCACGTTTCTGTTGTGAAAGAAGTTATAACTGCCGATGGTGAGATCATTCTATTTATTGAT
>CAZUXB010000015.1:8515-46801 GCA_964624555.1 uncultured Rickettsiales bacterium
GCAGCGCTACACAGGGGAATTATGGTTTTTTCTCTGTGTCCCTGAGCATTATAAATATCCACAGCAGCAAGACGGTTGTATATTATAGCATGCCTTATTTCATCCCTCTCCTGGTCCGAGCCTACATCCCGATCCAAGGCATTGTTAAGCCTAGTTGCTACATTTTCAAAAGTTCCTTCCGGAGAATCCGGCCAGAAGGAAGGTATTGTAAAAGCCGGTGAAAAATTAAATTCAAAACCACTCTTAATCTGGGATAACTGGTTGATGAAATTGCCAGTATTGTTAGTATCAGCAATATTATATGTGCCAACGGTTGTTCTATGCTTGGGAACTATCCTTTCATGCCCGACCCTTATCAATTCGGGGATTCTTTCAGCCAGCGGTATAGCATTGGCAAGGTTCATATATGGAGCAGGTCTTGTAAGCAGCCTGTCTACGTCATTCTTATCTATGTATTTTACGATATCATTGGACAGGAAATGATCCTGGTTAAGCCGCAACCTGTTTAGTGGTGTGCTGCTGCTAATTGTCCATTCCCCGCCGGTTTGTTCTCCAGCCCAGGCATGGCTGGTGCTTAAGGAAAAGCTGCTCATGATATTTCCGGTTTTCTCATCCCTTAGTTTACTCATAACCATGGGTACAGTAGTACCGGAAGGGCTGGTGATACTTATATTGCCATGTTCTTTGGCGAAATCAGCTTCGATAGTGGTTTTCAGGGCAATGCCCGGTTGGCAGTGAACTTTATATTGATAAATATCATGACCACCTGAATCTTTTCCGGGGATTACTACTTTACTACAGTCTACTATATGAACCAGGTCTTCCGTTGGAACGCTAACCCCATCCGGATATGATTGTGCCATACTGACCATATGGCACAGAAGATGATCAGCCTTATGCGGGTGGATCAGGCCAAATCCACCATATTCTGGGTTATAGGCAAAACCATTTTTATTTTGCTTGTATGTAAGAAATTTATCTTCGGGAGTTTTGTAACGATCTTTTCCTTCATCATCTGTATCAACAAATTTTGTTACTTTCTCAACCGGAGTGCAGGTGGCAATTACTGCGTATAATATTTGCTCTCTTGTCAGGTAAGAGCCGTAACGGTTATTGAGTGCAGCAAGAACGCCGCTGGCATAAGGAGCTGCGGTTGATGTGCCTATTGCTGGTTCAAGCTTGTCATCTTCTCGCCAGTGGACATTCAAAGTAGCGGAAGCTGGCGCAATGAATGTTGGACTATTGGCTGAACTATAGCCGGGTATTACCCAGCCTGTATTTTTACCACCTTCCGCTGCACCAACATGCACAGATAGAGGCGCAAAATGGCTCAGGGCGTTGTGTTTTTGTTCGGGACCGATAGTTTTTCCATCGGTGCCGAATCTCCCATCATTGCCGGCAGAATCTACTAGAAAAGCAGTAACCTGCCATAAATGGTTAGCTTGTTCAGCATTATCAGCATTCTCATAATTAAGCCACTTGTCCTGCCAGCCAACACTGGTATTTATTACTGGCACACCCTGATTTTTTACCAGTTCTTTGATTTCATTGGCCTGCCCATCATGCTCAACCTTGGTCAGAAAATTGGGATTTACGGACTTATGTAAATAAATCGCATCTACTCCTGGAACCAGGCTATGGCCAACATACCGGGAAATTGCCGCACAGAGCTCTCCGTGGTTACTTAAAACATTAGTACCGTTGGGAATTATTTTAGGTTCAAAAACCAGTACTGGCGATGTACCCTCTTCTTTAAGGCTGGTCGGTGGCAATTGCTCTAATACAAAGTTTGTATTGAAATCACGTTTCAGCGCGTCTGTATTAGCTATTTTATCTATGGATTCGGCTGATTTGGAATATTTTATCGGCGGATCCTGTGCATCACAAAATGCAGTTATATCATCAATAGTACGGTATTTCGCACCTGTACTACGTACCAGACGATTGGTAACTTGCCTTCTTGAATCCATATTTTCCTATTAAGCTTTTTCCAATCTTAGCACTATTTCTGCCAAGGAGAACAAAATTAATAAGAAGATTTTATTACAATTGTTGTTTAATGGGCTGGATTATATAAATATTTACAGCCCGGCCATTTCGCTGCTTAAGTATTTCTGGGGGTCGATAGCTTCTTTTCCTTTATGTAAGGAGAAAAATAGCTGTGGGGTCTTTATACCTCCGGTTGTACCGACATAACCTATGACATCACCCTGTTTTACCCGGTCATATTTATCAACAACCACCCGCCCCAGATGTGCATAGCTGGTGGTTTTCCCACCTTTATGCTTGATAAACACCATGTTGCCAAAGCCTTTTAGCTCGTTGCTGACATAAACCACTTCCCCATCGGCTGACGACCACACCGGATCACCATTTTTGGCTGCTATATTTATGCCATCATTGGCCTTGCCCTCGCCTTTGGAGCCAAAGGAGGAAATAATTTTTTTACTTGCCACTGGCCATTTAAGCTCGGCAGAAGATGTTGATGCTTTAGGCGCTGTTTTTTTAGTTTCTTGGGGTGGCGGGCTAGTTTTTTCTTCGGCAGTTTCCTCAGGCTTTACCGCTTCAACCTTTTCGCTGCTGGTATCTATTTTAGCTTCCTGTTTGGTAGCTTCTTTTGGTTCATTATCGCTACGGGGTTTGTTGGTCCACGGGTTTACGGTTGTTTTCAACTTTCCGCTACTTTTATCCTTGTTTTCAGTGCTGGCAGCAGGAGCAGCAACTGGCTCTGATTTTATTTGGGGTTTGTCAGCGGAGGCAGTTGGTGGTGACAAATCAGATATCCCAATTGAATCTACAGCGGCGCTTTGTTCGGTATTTTCTGATACCGGAGTGTTTGGTGTACTATTACTATATGACGAGCCGGAACTATAGCTGGAGCTTGACGATGAAGAATATTTATACTGGCTGCCACGGTTGTAACTCTGCCCGCCCTTGAATTCAACCTGTGCTGGTTGTTGTGTACAGGCTGCTGTAAAAAACAACACCAGCATGCTTGTTTTAAAATATTTTACTGACATATTCTCCTCTATTTATTATCTTCAACCAGTGGAACAAAACGTACGCTCATCAAAGGATCAACAATAGTTTTCCCACCTTCACATTTAGTTACTTTAAACAAAGTCTGTTCAGCAACATTATCCCCTATTGGCAGTATCATAATCCCTCTCTCTGCAAGCTGGTCAACCAGCAGAGACGGTATATCACTGGCCGCTGCCGTTACCATGATACGCTCGAAAGGTGCGGCTTCCTTCCAGCCTTTGGAACCATCGGCCCGTTTGGTTACTATATTGGTCAGGCGCAACTGTAGAAATCTCTGTTCAGCAATGGCCAGCAGGTCGCGGTGGCGCTCGATAGTATATACCCTCCGTGCCAGTTTGGCCAGTACTGCCGCCTGGTAGCCGGAGCCAGTTCCTATTTCCAGCACCCGCATTCTTGGATGTACTGCCAGCGCCATGGTCATTTTTGCTACTACGGTCGGTTGGCTGATAGTTTGCCCCAATGCTATTGGTAAGGCCGTATCATCATAGGCGTGTTCACGGAATACATCCTCTACGAATAACTCCCTGGGTATAGCTTCCATAGCACTAAGCACAGCCTGATCGTGGATACCGCAGTTGCGCAATTTCATAAGCAGGCGGATACGGTCAGAAACAGCATCATCCGCCACCGGTATGGTTGGCGTGGAATGAAAAACGGCGCGAGTTTTTTCTATGATGTTCACACCATGAGCCATAGCAAAAAAACGTTAATTATTGATTAAAAATTGCTGAGATCTTCGCCATGGAATTATAGTCGGTTAAGTCCATTCCAATTGGGGTGATGGTTACATGGTTAGTATGCAGATAATCTATATCCACACCAGCTTCTTCCGGCGTATTGTCACGCTCTCCGCCCAGCCAGAAATACGGCCTTCCTTTCGGGTCGGCGCGTTCGCTCAGGTTGACCGTCACGATTCGTTTTCCATGCGGGCAGACCTTGATACCTTTTACTTTGCCAGCGGGACAATCGGGGAAATTGACATTTATCAGTGTGTTTTTTGCCCATCCGCTAGCAATTAGCTTTTTTATTATGTCGGGGGCGTATTTTTCCGCCGTGTTCCACTGTACCTTGTCTTTATCGGTACACAGGCTGCTTAAGGCAATTGATGGCACACCCAGTATGGTTCCCTCCATCGCCGCCGCGATAGTTCCTGAATAGGTGATATCATCGCCGACATTTGAGCCGTGGTTGACTCCCGAAAGCACCAGTGTTTTGGTTTTCTTGCTCGCCGGAATGATTTCTTTGAGTGCTAGCAATACGCAATCTGTTGGTGTTCCGCTTATGGCAAAGCGTTTAGCTTCAATTTTGCGCACGCGCACCGGCAGGTGCAGAGTCAGCGAATGCCCTGCCCCGCTTTGTTCCTGCTCTGGAGCTACGACCCAAACGTCGTCGGAAATTTCCCTGGCGATACGCTCTAAAACTTGTAAGCCTTCGGCATGGATGCCGTCGTCGTTGGTAACAAGGATGCGCAATAAATGGCTTGAGGCTTGAGGCTTAGGGCTTAAGGAAGTAGGCATATTTATAATTTTGCTTTCAGAGAATCGCGTAGTTTATATAACATTTTTTGTATATGTGATAATTCTTGCAACAAAGTTTGACAATCTTTAGCGGTAATATACCCAAGGTCAGAGGCTAGTAATAATTGTATTTCTAACTCGGCAGCAGAACCGAAAGCGATAGATATAAAATTTATATAATCTTTCAAACCATGCCTAGAATATCCTTCAGCTATATTAGAGGGAATTGAAACAACAGATTTTCTAATTTGTGAAGTTAGTGCAAATTGTTCTTCCTTAGGAAATTTTTTTGTAACCAAATAAACAGATTTAACAAGAATTCTCGCCTGTTGCCACACTCTCAAATCATGATAACTTTGTACTTCTGCCATACTTTTTCCTAAAGCCAAAAGCCTTAAGCCCCAAGCCTTTCGAGACCATTCATGTATGGTTGTAAGGCCTCCGGCACCGTAATAGTCCCATCAGCATTTTGATAGTTCTCCAAAATAGCCACCATTGTTCTTCCAATCGCAAGGCCGGAACCATTCAGCGTATGCACGAATTCGGTTTCCTTCGCGCCCCTCACTTTGCTGCGTGCTTTCATGCGCCGCGCCTGGAATGCACCGCAGTTCGAGCAGCTGGAAATTTCGCGGAACGCATTCTGTCCCGGCATCCACACTTCCAGGTCATAGGTTTTCTGCGCACAGAACCCCATATCGCCAGTGCAGAGCAACACCACGCGGTAATGCAGTCCCAGACGTTTTAAAATTTCTTCCGCGGCTGATGTCATGCGTTCATGCTCATCCGCCGATTTATCCGCGCTAGTGATGCTCACCAGTTCCACTTTTGTAAATTGGTGCTGGCGTATCATCCCGCGCGTGTCCTTCCCCGCCGCACCTGCTTCCGAGCGGAAACACGGCGTATAGGCCGTCATGCGAATGGGCAAAGTTTCAGCATCAATAATTGAATCAGCGACCAGATTGGTCAGCGGCACTTCCGCGGTTGGTATCAGCCAGAAACCATTTTCCGTTTTAAATAAATCTTCTGCAAACTTAGGCAATTGCCCGGTACCATATACAGCATTATCGCGCACCAGCATCGGCGGCAGATGTTCAGTATAACCAAAGTCAATGGTATGCACATCAAGCATGAAGTTGGCCAGTGCCCGTTCCATGCGTGCGAGCTGGCCTTTCAGTACCACGAAGCGCGCGCCGGAAAGTTTCGCCGCCGCATCAAAATCCATGAGTTTTTTGATGGCTTCAAGGTCATCATGCAGCTTGGGCGCAAAATCCATTTTCGGTTTTTCACCCACCACGCGCAGCACCACGTTGCCATGTTCATCCGTACCATATGGCACATCCGCCGCCGGGATATTGGGTATGGTTTCGAGCATTTCTTCCAGTGCGCCACGTCCGGCAAGTGAGCCTTCCAGTTTAGCTATCTCGTCATTCACGCTTTTGGCTTCGGCCATTATTTCCGTAGTATCAGCCCCAGCTTTTTTCGCTTCACCGATTTTTTTGGCGAAACCATTGCGCTTGGCGAGCAACTCCTGCAATGCGGTCTGGCTCCCCCGTTTTTCTTCATCCAGTGCCAATATCTTCGCGCTCATTGGCTCCAGCCCACGCCGCTTCAGCCCTTCATCAAATTCATTAGGATTTTGGCGTATGTATTTAATATCGTGCATATTATTCTCCTATGTCACCCCGCATTTGTTGCGGGGTCTGGTGCCACAACTTATTCTAGAGTTTATTTGTACTGGATACCGCAACAAGTGCGGTATGATAGTATTTATTCTTCTATTCCTTCGGTTTCTTTATTTACATTCCGGCATAATAAAATCGACACTTCATAGAGCATATAAAGCGGAACGGAAAGTGCTATTTGACTGAAAATATCGGGCGGGGTGATGAACGCCGCGATGATGACGATGAGAACGATGGCATAGCGTCTTCCGCGTTTCAGCGTATCTGGTTCCACGATCCCTGAGCGCACCAGCAGAACCAGCACCACTGGCAGTTGAAAAGACAGGCCGAAAGCGACCATCAGGTGCATCACCAGTGTCAGATAATCACTGACCTTCGCTTCAAGCTGGATGGGAAGGCCGCCACCTAAGCCATTCGATTCAAAGCCGAGAAAAAACTTCCACGCCGCCGGGAATATCAGGTAATACACAAACGCCGCGCCAACCAGAAATAATGTCGGCGCAGCGACCAGATAGGGTACCAGCGCCTTGCGTTCTTTTTTGTACAGGCCGGGCGCGAGGAACAAATAAAACTGTGTGGCGATGACCGGGAAAGACAAAAAGAATCCGGCAAAAACTGCCAGTTTCAGATAAGTCATGAACGCTTCGGTGAGGCTGGTGTAGATTAGCCTACGGTTTATCGGGTCGGAAAAAGCGTTGGCCAATGGCTGAACAAGGAAAGCATAGATATCAGCCGCGAAATAATAACATACACCAGTTGCCACGAAGAATGCAAGCAGGCTATAGATTATGCGCTTCTTAAGTTCCTTAAGATGCTCGATAAGTGGTTGGCTGTGGAGTTGGTCGTTATTTGTCATCACTTTTTTTCACGTGATAAGATTCATACATCTTGCCATCATCACCCTGTATCATGCGCATTTCCGCGTCCAGCGTTTCTTTGACATCGCTAACCCCGGTTTCCTTGGCGATATCGTCAAACGCCTGACGCACTTCGTGCATGAAACCGCGCAAACCCTTTACGGCCCGCGCCACCGCCCGCACCACCACCGGAATATCTTTGGGCTGGATGAATACCACGATGACGACTACGATAAGCAGTATTTCAGCTAAGGACAGATCGAACATGGCTAGGAATTATTTTTATCTTTGTCTTCTATTTTGGTGGTCTCGTCACCCTTTAAACCTTCGCGTAGCGAGCGTATGCCCTTGCCGATATCGCCCATGACGCGTGGCAACCGCCCTGCCCCGAACACCAGCAGAACTATCAAAAGTACCAGCAGAAGATGTGGCAAACTCATCATATGAACTCTCCTTGTAGTTTTGTCACCCCCGCGTAGGCGGGGGTCTAGGGCCAAGCAAAGATTCCAGCCTTCGCGGGAATGACAATTATGTTTTTTTCAAAACTACTTTAACCTTGTGTAGAAAGCAAACTCTTTACGTTATTTCTTGCCTCGTGCAGCATAAATTCCTTCATCTTGCCGGCACCACGCATGGCTTTTTCCGCTCGTTCCAGCGATTTTCCGGTAAGTGGCAGCAAACCTTTGGCCGCAGCCTGCATTTCCACCATATCTCCATTACAGTGCAAAATTACGTCACAACCGGCCGCCAGCACATCTTTCGCGCGTTTACTGAAGTCGCCCTGCATCGCCTTCATCGACAGGTCGTCGGACATTAAAAGCCCATCAAAACCAAGCTCACCGCGGATTATGGAGATAACAGCAGGTGAAACGGTGGCCATGCTTTCCTTATCGATAGCAGAAAACATTACATGCGCGGTCATTGCCATCGGCAGATGGTTCAGCGCCTTGAACGGCACAAAATCCGTGCGCCGCAGTTCTTCCAGTGAGGTATCGACTACCGGCAGCTCATGGTGGCTGTCACAAAAGGCGCGTCCATGCCCCGGTATATGCTTCAGAACTGATACAACACCGCCGTCAGCCAACCCCTCCGCGAATGAGTTAGCTAACTGACTAACCTGTGCCGCGCCCCTTCCGAAAGCCCTATCCCCAATAATATCATGCGCGCCTTCCACCGGCATATCGGCCAGTGGCCCGCAATTCACAGTGATGCCCAGAGTGTGCAATTCATGCGCGATGAGACGGGCATTCCAATATACTGCCTCTTTCGCTGCTTCTATGTCTTTGCTTCCTAATGCCGCGAATATTCCAGCAGGTGGAAATTCAGGAAAATGCGGCGGTTTCAGGCGCGCAACCCTGCCCCCTTCCTGGTCTATGAGTATAGGCAGGTTATCGCGTCCTGATAATTCTTTTAGTTCTTTGACCAGTGCTTTTATCTGCTCCGGCGATTCGCAGTTGCGGGCAAATAAAATATAGCCGAACGGTTTCACCTCAGAAAAAAATTTTATTTCTTCTGCTGTTAGGCTGGTACCAGCCATGCCGAAAATAGCTGCCGATAAAACCATTTTTACTCGCTAACCAGGATACAGGCCTGATCATCTTCTGACAGGGTGCTGCATAATGACTTGGCTTCTGCTTTATCAGCGGCTGCCACGCGCAAACGGTAAAACACCCCTTTGCCTTTTACCTCGGCGCGAACGATAATTGGCGATTTATCTGAGAGAACAGAGAAATTGCTTTGTATTTTTTTCCAATTTTCCTGCGCCTCTTTTTCAGAACCGTAAGCACCTAACTGAATTTTTGTTCCATCCGATTTTTCAGAATCAGAATTTTTAGCTTTACCTTCTTTTGCTGGTTCTGGTTTCTTTTCCTCAACTTTTATTTTTTCTGTCTTCTCAGCTTTTTCAGGTTTTTTGGCAGGAGTTGCAGGCACATTATCATTGAAAGTTATTTTTGGTTCTTTTGCTGGTGCTTCAGTTTTCTCAGCTGGTGCCTCTGTTTTTTCGGCTGGTGTCTCTGCCTTTTCCGGTTCTTTTGCGGCCATTGCCTCTAATTCTTTTGTTTTTGTAATAGGCTCCTCAGGGGTTGGCAACACCCTCTCTACCTTCGGTTGCTGGCGGTTATTCGAGAATGTTTCAAAAATCGTTTTATCCTGATTGGGGAATTTTATTCCACCCGGATCTGTTGGCTTTTCTTTTATCGGGGTTTTTTCAGCCTCGCTGACCAGCAGGTCATCTTCTTTTATCGACTGCCTTCCGGCGTGGTAGGCATACCATGAAAGGGCAACAAAACCGGTTATTGTACTTAACAGTACGACGGCAGGAATAATTTTTGAAATACCGCTCGTTCCGCCAAGATCCCCTTCATCTTTGCTCATTACCGCATCTCCTCTACTGGTTCTACCCCAAGTACCATAAGCCCGGAAGCTAACACATTTGATAGGGCGTGGGCAAGTGCAACCCGCGCTGCCGTGAGTTCCACATCATCTTTTATAATAAAACGCAAACTGGAATCAGAATTTCCCTGGTTCCACAGGCTGTGGAATGCTGCTGCAAGATCGTGGAGATAAAATGCGATGCGGTGCGGCTCATACGCCAGCGCTGCCGATTCTATCATACGCGGAAAACTGGACATCAGGCGGATAAGAGCGAGTTCTTCCGGGTGGGTAAGCCGCGCCAATAGCTCTGCATTTGGTGCACTCGCCAACTTGTTTGCTTCCGGTATTTCTGCAGCGACGTTACGTATTATCGAGCGCGTGCGCGCATGCGCATATTGCACATAGAAAACCGGGTTGTCTTTTGACTGTTCGGTGACGACAGTAAAATCAAAATCCAGCGGCACATCGTTCTTGCGGGTGAGCATAATAAAACGGAATACATCCTTGCCTACTTCCTCGACCACTTCGCGAACCGTTATAAATGTTCCCGCCCGCTTAGACATTTTTAGCGGTTCGCCGCCGCGCATGAATTTCACCAGCTGGCAAAGTTTTATTTCCAGTGGAACCTTACCTTCGGAAAGAGCGCTCACCGCCGATTTAAGTCGCTTCACGTAACCACCATGATCTACACCAAGCAACATGACAAGACTATCAAAGCCGCGTTGAATCTTGTCACGCTGATAGGCTATATCCGGTGCAAAATAGGTCCAGCTGCCATCGGATTTTTTCACCGCACGGTCGGCATCGTCACCAAACTGGGTGGAGCGGAAAAGCGTTTGCGGGCGCGGCTCCCATTCATCCGGCGTTTTGCCTTTTGGTGCTTCAAGGATACCGGTATAGATCAGCCCTTTTTTCTCCAGTTCAGCAATCGCCTGCTCCACTTTTCCGGCTTTGGTCAGCTCGCGCTCTGAAGTAAATACATCGTGTTTTATACCGATGAGGGCGAGGTCGGATTTTATCATATCCATCATCGCTTTTATTGAAAAATCACGCACCAGCGGCAACCACTCATCACGTGACTGCTTAAGAAGCTTATCACCATGCAGTTTTTTAAGTTCCTCGCCAACCGGTATCAGATATTCACCGGGATATAAACCTTCCGGTATTTCTTCTATGGTTTCACCGCACGCTTCACGGTAGCGCAGATATACCGAGTCGGCGACCTTGTCGACCTGCGCTCCGGCATCGTTGATATAATATTCGCGGGTGACATCATAACCAGCTTTTATGAGCAGCTCGGCCAGAGCATCGCCGTAAATATAGCGGGCATGGCCGACATGCATCGGCCCTGTCGGGTTCACCGAAACATATTCCACGTTCACGCGCTTGCCCTTGCCGATATCGGAAGCGCCATAATCGCGCCCGGCTTTTATTATATCCAGCACGCCGGCCTGCCACTGGCTTGGTGCCAGCGTCATATTTATAAAACCGGCACCGGCGACTTCCACTTTGGCAATGCCAGGAAATTTTTTCAGTTTTTCGACAAATAAGGCAGCGATCTCTTGCGGCTTTTTACCCACCTGCCCGGCCAGCACCATCGCCGCGTTGGTGGCCACATCACCATGCGCCGGATCACGAGTTGGCGTAGCCTCAACCTTATCGGTAATGAGTGGTTCAGGGAGGAGTTTTTCGACCTGCAACTGGTCGATTATGGCCCTTACATCGCCTTCTATTTTCTTGAATATATTCATTAAGTTCGCGTTCCAGAGTTTCTGAAACTATGTGGATAGCATTTTTTCTGTTTATGACAAGAAAAACTTAGGAAGCTACGCTTGCGCTGTGAATTTTATCGCAGACGGCGCGTTCGTCATCAATACCAGGCTCCTCACCCCATCCGGAGTGGATTATTTCCCCATATTCCGAGAAATCAACCTCTTTGCGCTCAACATAATCAAGGCGCATGCGCTGCAGGTTGCACCGATCGGTTTTGATGTAATGGAAGAACCTGTCACCCGATTCAGTTGCGGAAAAGCACAGAACTATCACCTTGTTCCCGCCTATTTTCACAACTTCCTGGAATGACAAGGCGGACATTATTGGTGTACCTCTATTCCATGTTCATGCTCAAGCAGATGTATTAGATGCGCTGGCATATGGTGTCTGCCTCGGAGTGGTGGAGTTTTACTCATATGTGTTTCGGCATGGCCCAGATGTATTTCAGCTTCGGAAAGGTGTTTCAGCATATCATTGTTGGCCCCAGCTTCACTATGTTCAACCGCCAGGCAATTATCACAACTCTGTATAGCTCTGTTAATATGATCTTTGGCTTCATGACTAGGGGCAGAACTGTGCATTTCCTGCAAAATAGCCTTTATCCGCCTGGCATGGGTTTTAGCATCTTCATGATTCCTTGCCCCCTGTTTACCAGCTGAGTCACGGGCCTCCCCTAACAGATCTCTTGCCTCTTCTAATTGTGAATTTATTGTGCTGCTTGTTGTTTGGGCGCTATTTTCTACGGAAACAATACCACCAGCCCTGCCACTGACCAGTCTTGTCCAGCGGCCATCTGCGCCATCTTGAGTATGTTCTCCAGCGTACATAAACCACCTGTTTACTGTTAAAGCTAGTAATATTGCTAATTTATACTAAAGCAGCAAAACCGCAAATGAAGCTTTTGTTACGAACCGGAAACAAATATTACAATGCCATTAACATATTGATATATAACAAATCATCGCCCAAGCCAACTGCGGGACTGGACATCAAACACCCGCCTATACTCGTCCAGCGCGAAACGGTCGGTCATCCCGGCGATGAAATCGGCAACCACCGCAGCGGTTTTTATGGTGTTTTTCCCGTCCGTACTATTGCGCCATGCATCGGGTAAACATTCCGGCTCGGCGAGGAAGAATTCAAATAGTTCCTTCACTACTCTGCCCGCTTTGCTTGCCATGCGGTTGGCCTTATAGTGGCGGTACATGTTCTGCATCAGGAAAGACTGCAGTTGTTTATTGGTTTCCTGCATCTGCGGCGAGAAGAACACCAGTGGTTTGCCAAGGTCGCGAATATCGGCCACGTTTTTTATTTTATATTCTTTTATATTGCTTTTGGTCTGGGTGATGAGGTCGGTGACCATACGGTTTATCAGGCGGCGGATGGCTTCATGGGTCAGGCGCGGCTCATCAATATCAGGGTATTTTTTCCGCACCTCGTGGAATATTTTTGCAACCGACGCAACTTCTTCCATTTGTTCAATACTCAGCAAACCGGCGCGGATACCGTCATCAATATCGTGGTTGTTATAGGCGATATCGTCGGCCAATGAGGAAACCTGCGCCTCGCCGCTGGCAAAGCTTTTAAGCTCAAGGTTATGTTTTTTGTTATATTCGGCCAGTTCGCGCGGCGCTTTTTTCACCGGGCCGTTATGCTTGGCGATGCCTTCCAGCGTTTCCCACGTTAAATTCAAGCCATCGAATTCAGCATAGCGCTGCTCCAGACTGGTGAGTATCTTGATGGTATGGGCATTATGGTCAAACCCGCCGAACGGTTGCATCGCCTTGCCCAGCGCATCTTCGCCCGCATGCCCGAAGGGGGTATGCCCCAGGTCATGTGCCAGCGCCAGCGCCTCCGCAAGATCCTCATTCAGCCCCAGCGAACGGCACATACCGCGCGCCAGTTGCGCCACTTCTAAACTATGCGTAAGGCGCGTACGGTAATGGTCGCCTTCGTGATTTACAAATACCTGTGTTTTATATTCCAGCCTGCGAAACGCGGTGGAGTGGATGATACGGTCGCGGTCACGCTGAAAACACGAACGTGAATTGCTTTCCTCTTCCTTGAACAACCGCCCTCGGCTTTTCGCTGGATCACAGGCGTAACTGGCTAAATTCATCATAATTCCCTCGTAAGCCGTAAATCGTAAGACGTAATACGAAGTTTGTAAACCGTTTTACGATTTACGTCTAACGGCTTACGCCTCTGAATCCCATCGCCACCACATACATTTCCGAGGAATCGGAGCGGCTGGCCTTTGGTTTTGCGTGTTTTACCGTGGTAAAATCCTTGTTCATCTGCGCGAGCAATTCCTTTTCCGCGCCGCCCTGAAAGGTTTTGGCAATGAACACTCCGCCGGTTTTAAGTACCTCGCAGGCGAACGGATACGCCGTTTCAATCAGCGCCATGATCCGCAGATGGTCGGTCGCCTGATGCCCGGTGGTGTTCGGTGCCATGTCGGAGAGCACAACATCGACCTTGCCATCGAGCAACTCGCGAATGACTTCTGGCGCTTTATCATCCATGAAATCAAGTTGTATCGTTGTTGCCGCCGGAACTGGCGACATGGCCAGTATATCAACCCCCACCACCAGTATTTTATCCGCGCTCGATTTTACTCGCGCCGCCGCCACCTGCGTCCACCCGCCCGGTGCAGCGCCCAGATCCAAAACAGTTTTTCCGGCTTTCAAAAATTTGAATTTATCATCCAGCTCGATGAGTTTATAGGCCGCCCGCGAACGGTACCCTTCCTTTTTCGCCAGCGCCACATACGGATCATTCAGTTGGCGTTGCAACCAGCGCGTGGAGGACGGTTTGCGCCCGCGCGCGGTCTTCACCCGTTTTTTAAGTTCACGGTTGCCGGAAAAACCACCTGCCGCGGATTTACTCATTTTCTTGGCTCATTGTTTTTTCTTCTCCAGCAGCGACAAAATGATGCCTTCGCGTACGCCACGGTCGGCGATGGTGATATTCTGCGCGGGCCACAGACTGCTGATTGCCTCAAATATTGCGCATCCGGAAAGAATAAAATCCGCCCGGTCCGCGCCGATGCAGGGATGGTTGAAACGCTCATATTGTTTCATGTTAAGCAGGCGTTTTATTGTTGCGCGGATATCGGCTACCGACAATGTTATTCCATCTATCCGTGCGCGGTCATAGCGCGGCAGGTCGAGATGGATGGCGGCCAGCGTGGTCACCGTGCCTGAGGTAGATAGCAACTGTACATTACTACCGTCTATGGTATGGCTTATCCGGTTGTTAAGGTCGAATTGCTCAAGGCGATCCACCAGAGTTTCCACCATGTCATCGAAAGCGATGTCGGCGAGGTTGGATCCGCCGAACTTATCGGACAGGTTCATGACACCAAACCCTACCGAAAGCCAGTCAGTTATGGTTTTTCCATTCTCGACATCGACCCACATCAGCTCGGTGCTGCCGCCGCCAATATCGAATACCACCGCTTTTTGTGACTCGCCGGTAAGCAGCGACGCGCAGCCGGTGAAAGCCAATTTTGCTTCATCTTCGGTAGAAATGATGTCAATCTCCATACCGATTTCATTTTTTACTGCATCGAGGAATTCCCGGCCATTGGCCGCGCGGCGGCAGGCCTCGGTGGCAACAAAACGCCCATCGGTCAGGTTGTAACGGTTGATCTTTTTCTGGCATACGCGCAGGGCCGACATGGTCCGCTCCATTGCATCGTGTGAGAGGCGGCCGGTTTCGCTCACCGTTTCGCCCAGACGCACCACGCGTGAGAAGCTATCCAGTATCCGCAGCCTGCCCTTAACACCGTTGTTATCTTCCCCCTGAGGCGTAGCGATAAGCAGCCGGCAGTTATTGGTACCTAGGTCGAGAGCCGCAAAAACAGGTTGCGACTCGCCCCGCCCCCCTCGCTCCGGCAAGGCAGGCGCAGCATTTGACATATCCAGCATAAAAGGTGCTTTCCGGTTACCGCGGTCGTGCGGTTATATATTATTGAAAAAATCATGGTTCCAGTTTAAAGCATATCGCTGGATGATTCAAGGGGTTATAATACACTTGAATTCTCTGGTAAAATAGCCTTATTTAGAGGATCCGAGAACTAGAGGACTAGAGAATTAGAGAAAAATCTGGTACTCGAGTCCTCGAATCCTCTAATACTCGGCAAGGAAGTGCAACATGCGTATCGTCTCTGGTGTCCAGCCTACGGGCAATCTCCACCTTGGTAATTACTTAGGTGCTATCCGCCGCTGGGTCGATATCCAGAAAAATGCCGAGTGTTTATTTTTTCTCGCCGACCTGCATGCCATCACCGTTCCTCAAGATTCTAAGAAACTACGAGATTCGGTGCGCGAAACCACCGCGGCGTACATCGCCTGCGGTATCGACCCGAAAAAATGTATCATTTTCCCGCAATCCGCTATTGCCGCCCATAGCGAACTGGCGTGGATACTTTCCTGCCACACGCCGATGGGTTGGCTCAACCGCATGACCCAGTTCAAGGATAAAGCCGGTAAGGACAAGGAAAAAGCGCCGCTCGGCCTATACTCCTACCCGGTGCTCATGGCCGCCGATATCATTCTCTATAAAGGCACGCATGTACCGGTTGGCGAAGACCAGAAACAGCACATCGAGTTAGCGCGTGACATTGCCGGAGCGTTCAACCGCGAAGTTGGAAAAGAATTTTTCCCGCTGCCTTTGCCGATGATAGGAACAGAAGCGGCACGCATCATGAGCCTGCGCGATGGTACCAAAAAGATGAGTAAATCCGATGAATCGGATTATTCGCGCATCAATTTAACTGACGATGCCGATGCCATTGCCCTTAAATTCCGCAAGGCAAAATCGGATATGGAAGAAGGCATGAGCTTTGGTGAGACCCGTCCGGAAGCAGCCAATCTTCTGGGGATTTACGCCACCCTTAAAGGAATTGATAAGGAAGCTGCTTTAAACGAATGTGGCCACATGAATTTTTCTGAATTCAAAAAACAACTCACCGATGTTGCGGTTGCCCACCTCTCCCCCATTACCGCAAAAATGCGTGAACTCATCGCCGCTCCCGACCATATTGACGCGGTGCTGAAAGATGGGGTCGAACGCGCCAGTGCTATCGCCGAAAAAACCATGAACGAAGTAAAAGACCTGGTTGGTTTTTTGAAACTTTGATTATTGTCATCCCCGCGAAGGCGGGGATCCAGGGCCAAACCAAAAGACCTAACCCAGAGTCCCTAGATCCCGGATCAAGTCCGGGATGACTATGACAACGAAGCCAAAATCTTTTTCGCCGCCCCTGCCGGGTCTGCTGCTCCGGTTATCGGCCTACCTATTACAAGGTAGCTGGCACCAAGATCAATCGTTTCTTTCGGCGTCATTACCCGCTTCTGGTCGCCCACGTCACTACCGGCGGGGCGGATGCCGGGAACCACCAGTTTAAAATCTTGACCACACTGTTTGCGCAGCACTTCAATTTCATGCGGAGAACAAACTACACCATCAAGGCCGCTTTTCTGGGCGAGGTCGGCAAGTTTTTTTACCTGGTCGGATACGGAATTTTTTACGCCGATGGATTCAAGGTCAGCAGCATCCATGCTGGTAAGTATGGTTACGCCCACCACCATCGGTTTGTTTGGAAGCTGTAAAGCGGCTTCTTTTGCCGCCTTCATCATGGTTTTGCCGCCTTGCGTATGCACCGTCATAAGGAAGGAATTGATACCGGCAGTAGCGCGCACTGCACCGGCAACCGTGTTTGGAATATCATGGAATTTAAGATCGAGGAACAGTGGTATATCACCTGCCACTTCGCGCACACCGACCGCGCCATTGGCTGTAAAAAACTCCAGCCCTAATTTTACCGCACCTACCGAACCGCTAACCTGCCCTGACAATTTTTTCGCCGACATAATATCGGTAGTATCAATCGCGCAGATTATGGGGTTAGTGGCGTTTAAGGATTTTGTAAACTTCATCATCATTGCGCTTTCCGATTAGGACAATATATAAAACTTCGTCTGTGAATTTATATATAATACGATACTCACCACTATCTGCACGCCAATAATCATATCCTTTCAGAAGCATGCTATCATGAGGCTTAGGATCTGCCTGTAACTGATATAACTTGGAACCTATTTGTTTTGCATGCTTAGAAGGTATTTTGACTAAAAATTTTTTAGCCTTGGAATCAATCTCAATCCTTAGCATTCATAATGCTCTTTAAAAAAGCTTCACTTTCTTCGTGTCCTAGATAGTTCCCTTCTTTTTCAGCCTGCAACGCTCTTTCGCCCCAGTATTTGTCAGATAGAGCCTGAAATTCTTCATAATTTCTATAATCCTCTGCCGAAATCATAACCACTGAATTACGCCCGGAACGCTGGATCATGACCGGCTCACGTAAAGCCGCATCCATCAAAGCCCCAAATCTGTTTTTTGCATCGGTAGCTGATTCTATACGCATAAACCCTCCTAATAATTAGCTATTTTAGCTATTATAACCAAATTAGCTGATTTAGTCAAGCCTGAACACCGTGTCACCGCCAACGACCGTGCGGATGGTGCGGCCTTTGACCGGCCAGTCATCGAACGGTGAGTTGAGCGACTTACTCATGAATTGTTTGGGGTCGATGCTCCACTGCATATCAAGATCGATAAGGGTCAGGTCGGCGCGCGCACCTTTTTTCAGGCGGCCGGAATTGACGTGGATGATGTCGGCGGGTTTATAGGTCATCGCCGCCATGACATCGCGTAGCGGCATAATGCCTTTGTGATAAAGCGATAGTGACAACGGCAGCATGGTTTCTAATCCTACGATACCGAACGATGCTGAAGAAAGCGGCACGCGCTTGCTCTCCTGGTCATGCGGGGCATGGTCGGTGGCGATAGCGTCTATGGTTCCGTCTTTGAGCCCTTCGATCACAGCCATGCGGTCTTTCTCGGCGCGTAGCGGCGGGTTCATTTTGCTGAAGGTGCGGTACTCCAGCACCGCTTCATCGGTGAGGGTAAAATGGTGCGGCGCGGCTTCGGCGGTAACACGCAGGCCTTTTTTCTTGGCGCGGCGCACGGCATCGATCGCTTCGGCGGTGGAAATATGCAGCACATGATACTGCCCGCCGGTAAGCTCGGCGAGGATGATATCGCGCTCGACCATCACCGCTTCGGCGGCATTGGGAATACCGGCAACGCCAAGCTGCGCGGAGATTTTTCCTTCATTCATGCAGCCGCCGCAGGAGAGGTTTAAATCCTCAGCGTGTTGGGCGATAGGCACACCCAGTTCACGCGAATAGGCCAGAGCTTTGCGCATAACCCCAGCGTTCATCACCGGCAAGCCATCATCGGTAAAACCTACTGCCCCAGCATCAACCAAGAGACCCATCTCGGTGATCTCCTCACCCTTCATATGTTTGCTGATGGCGGCGTAGGTACGCACATTGACATAGGCGGTTTCGCGCGCGCGCTTGTGGATGAACGCCACCACTGATATATCATCAATAACCGGCTTAGTGTTGGGCATGCAGGCAACCGTGGTAACACCGCCCGCCGCCGCCGATTTGCTTCCCGTTGCGATAGTCTCTTTATATTCCTGCCCTGGTTCGCGGAAATGCACCTGAATATCAAGCAGCCCCGGCGAGAGCAGATGCCCACCGCAATCGACCACTTCGATTCCTTCCGGCACGCCGTCATTGAATAATCTTTCGCCAAAATCAGCAATGCTGTCACCAATTGTAAGCAGGCTGCCTTTTACGTCCAGCCCGGACTCGGCATCAAACAGGCGCGCATTGACATAGGCCACTTTCTTGTTCTGGTCATTCTGGTGGGTGGGCATGGTGAAATGGTGTTTTCTGGTCATAATCGCTCATTTGCTAAAGATTCAGGGGATTATATAACCAGCTTGGTGATATTCCTGCAACTATAATTGTCATCATGAATTGTCATTCCGGCGTAGGCCGGAATCCAGCAGAGCCGCGTCTGCGGCGAGATATAGTTATGCCCTAACCATTCCCTCCCCCCTTGCGGGGGAGGGTCAGGGAGGGGGGTAAAGACAAAACCATACCCCCCACCTGGTTTTTCAAGGACTTGCTTACAGCAAATCCATGAAAAACCTTCCTCTCCCGCAAGGGGAGAGGAAAAAAATGGAGAATGCACTAATGAGCAAAAGCCACCGGCCCGCCACTGCTGCCAGCAAGAACCTGATCCACAGCACGGACAGGGGTGGCGCCGGTTGTGCCATCGGATTGAAATATTTTAATTACTGCACCAATACCACCTGTAGTTGGCCTTAGTATTTCTGGAACATTATTTACAACGCTACGGGCTATAGCTAGCTCATTATTTCTGGAAAAAGCATATGTTGCTTGCCCCATATCATCAACCATCTCTTGTATAGAGCTAGGAGAGGTGTAATAATACCCGTCAACATGCCAAAATTTCGTTCCACAAAAATTATCGTTGGCTGTTAGTCTGCATTTATAAGAATAATTTATTCCCATGCTGAATACAAAATAGTGAAGCATATTACTATTTTGGGCGAAAGTAAAATTCTGTGTAGAACTACCAATATATGGAGCAAAAGATTGAAGTGCTGCAAAAGAAGGAATGTTTCCGCCTAAAACCCTCCAGAGGTTAAGCATTCCTGCACCTTTAGCAACCCACTGTTCCAAAGAGAAAAGATATTTGCCGTCTGGGGAAAATATTACCTGACTGGGGCTTGTGTTATAGGTAAATATACCGGTTGGCTGGGTTATGTCGGCAGCGGCTGAACTGAAGCTATCACCTTTGCGTTTATATATTTTAGAGGATGATGCTGCCGAACTTCTGACGGCCAATAGTTTTGCGTCAGGGGAAAAAGACAGGCCGGTTACGGTTGCCGATGAATGGGTTAAATCAGACAGGGCAATAAACTTATCGCCGGATTGCTTCCATAAATGAATCACCGCGCTGGCGGTGCTGGTACTGATGGCCAGATAGCCATTATTGGAAAGTTCCATAACCGCAGTGGCATTATAGGGGCAGGCAGTGGCGAAGGCACTTGGTAAATTAGTCAAAGTTCCATTGGCATTGACCTTGTAAAGATTGCAACCCAGTGCAGAATAAACCAGAAGATGTTTGTTGCCACTGGTAAATGCTATACCCCGTACCTGATCGGTTGGCAGCGGGCTTAGATCAGCTTGTTTTACATAGGCCCCGCACTGGTTTTTATAAACATAAGCGGTGCCGGTTGCAGCTTTTATATAGCCAATTGCCAGATCCGGCCCGCGATAACCATCGTCATTAAGCGCATCTTCCGCTGTGGCCAGCTGCCAACGTTCCTTATAGCGCACTATATCATCAAAATAATTTGCTGCAGTGGTGCTGTTTAAATTCTGGTTTCTCTGGACATAGTTTCCATCATAAGTAGCATTGGCCGCGCTGCTGCTGCAATGGCAATTGGTCTGCTCATCGGCGTTGGTGCTGCCCGCATTATAACGGGTAGATCCGGTGGCCGGATACGCGCCATGCCCGTTCTTGCCAAAACTTACCAGCGCATAGACAGCACTGGTTGAACGGTCTGCTCCGGAAGCATCTTTTACCCTTATTGCAGTATTGGCAACACAGACACTATTTTTAGGAAGAATACGGGTCCGCGAATAAGGCTGGACAAATTCCGGTTTCACCGCATAGGCGATTTTCCTTTTCCAGCCATCAAAAATAAAATCTTTAGGCAAACCAAGAGTTACAACCGGTACCGCCCCTTCCGTAGCTTTATATACATTGGTCGCCGAGGCAAAATTAGCCGCCGGAGAACCACCGGTACAATTATAGGAAGTAGCAACACCAACGGCCTCAACACCATAATTAGCATTGCTGCTTGCCAGTGTCGCATCAGCCGGGCATGGCAGGCGGCCATTCTTCTGCCAGAAGGTGTAGAGGGCTTTTTCTATGGTATCAAGACGGTTCTGGGTGGCTACATAATTGGCGCTATCAAGCATGTCACGCGAGGCGGAAAGTCCAATACCGCCGATAAGAGCAATAATAACCAACACCACTGCAATTTCTATCAGGGTAAAGGCTCTGTTTCTGGTAGTATGTTTGGAAATCATGCGCTAATCCACAGCATAGCTAAAAAATCGATGATAAATTATTATCGTGAAAATATATTAAGAATCTATTAATACAAACCCAGCTATTAATAAGGAAAAACTTACTTCTCCCTCTCCCTCTCCCTCTCCCTCTGGGAGAGGGCTGGGGTGAGGGCTAAATAACCACGATAGATAGCCCTCATCCTAACCTTCTCCCAAAGGGAGAAGGAATATATTAACCTTTTTCAAGTGGTAATACAGACTGTTGCATACGGCTTATCGCTTCTGTAAGAGTGGCTGGAAACTTGGGCAGGTTATAGCTGGCAAGCCTTGCATCTCCGTAAATCTGTGCGCTGGGTTCGGCTTTTACGGTAAGGCCGTGGTGGATGGCAGCGAGTATTATAGCTATTACTTTTTCGGCATCGGCATCCGCTCCAGCAACCCTATGTTCAATTCTCTTATTATTTTTTTCTGAATCAGGAAGGCGCAGTGCTACCGTGCGGTTATTGGCTCCCCAGCTCACAGTCAGCGGTGCGTTGCTGCCTTCCACAAAACGGTTATATGATTCGGCGTTGGGGGCGAATATGGGCATGGTATCAGGAAGCCATAACAGCAGGCCACCGAGCGAATGTTTCAGTGTGTCGCTGATAACTTCATCATTTTTTATAAACTGGTTGTTGCCTTCGGAATTTTCCAGATGAACGTGGATGTGCAAGCCGCTGCCAAAATCATCTGGTAAAGGTTTTGCGGAAAAATCCGGCTGCATATCATATTTTTCCGCCAGATCACAAATTATTTTTTTAAGCTGGCTGGTATCGCTGGCGGTTTTATCGGGTGAAGATTGCCTTAGCGATACTTCATATTGCTCGCTACCCCGCTCTTTTTCTATATTATATACCGGTATGGCAGCAGACAGGCAGTGTGCTTTTACTTCCTCCCAGAAACCGGAAAGGTCGCGCCCAAGGGAGCCAAAAAGGTAAAACTCTATCTCACTGGCAGTGACCGCCCGCAAACCAAAATCAGAAAAAAGGTCAGGCGACAGCAGAGTCAATCCATTCGATCAATTTGCTTTTAGGCAGGGAGCCGACCTTAGTGGAAACGGCTTTACCATCCTTGAAAATAATAAGGGTCGGGATACCGCGCACACCATATTTTTGCGGTGTCGCCGGGTTTTTGTCGATATTCACTTTCACTACCGTTATTTTCCCGGCACGGTCTTTGGCGATTTCATCCAGTATTGGCGAAATCTGTTTGCACGGACCGCACCACTCCGCCCAGAAATCGACCAGGAAAGCTCCGCTGGCGTTAAGAACCTTTGCTTCAAATTCATTATCATCAATATGTATGCTCATACTATCTCCTTCGTTGTTATCCCTCCCCCTATTGGGGAGGGAACTGTTACTCTATATGTAGGTACTAACCTTGATTTCGTCAAGCATTGCCTCTGGTAAAACATCAAGTTTTGCTGTTGCTGTCCATAGTAATGCGCAAATAACCCGTTTTTCCGGTGTAATTTGTTTCAGCAGCAGGCGGTACAGGGCCAGCTGGCGGATATAGGCCGCCGGAATAGCATCCTGTGCCGCTGGAGGAATCTGGTTGCTTTTGAAATCCACGATCCAGACTTCCTTATCTCCCATATACAGCCTGTCTATCTGCCCGGAAACAGTTATATTTTCTACGGTTCCGGTAATTTGCACTTCGGCGAGTGATTCTGTGCCAAACAGGAACCCAAATTCCAGGTTTTCCATTACTGCGATGGCATCATTAATTGATTTTTCAATAACCTCACCGCTAAGTTGCCCTTTGAATTTATGGGCAATTACCTGCGCAGATTCCCTGCGTTTACTAGCTTCCAGCGTTGGCAGATATTGCAACAGCGAATGGATAAATTTTCCGGCAGCATAAATATTTTTATTATCCAGTGGCGAAGCGGTGGCAGGAGTATCCCCGGACAGGCGCGATGGCACCAGCGGCTTATTGGGAGATGGTTCGGAAGGAACTGGTTTTTTCAAGAAAGAAAAACTTCCCCTCCCTAGCCCTCCCCACTCCGTGGAGAGGGAATCTTCTTGTTCCTTCTCTCGCTTGCGGGGGAGGGTTAGGGAGGGGGTTCCAATCCTCAGCCCTTCACCAAATTTTGTTGTAAATGCCGTTGCAATCGGCTCAATACCGGTTTTTATGTGATGGTACCAGCTTTGTTCGCTGGTTTTTTCCTTCCGGCTTGCCCCGTAGATATACAGCCTGTCCTCAGCACGGGTAAGCGCCACATAGAGCAGGCGGCGGTACTCACTAAAAATTTCCTGCTGCCTGTCATTGCGTAACTGCTTGCAGATAATATCATCCTGTTTGGAAGAAATTCCACGGACAGGTATGTTATCAAGCCATAATATGGAGTCCTGCTCACGGGGAGTTTCTACCGTATCGGGCAATATCACAATTTTGGCTTGCAACCCCTTTGCCCCATGTATGGTCATTATGCGCACAGCATCGCGCGCCTGTTCCATGTCACGTTTTATTTCGCTGTTGCTGCTTGCAAGCCAATGGATGAATCCCTGCAGTGATGGTGGATGTACCCTTTCGTAAAGCAATGCCTGCTGCATGAATTCATCGAGCGGGTCGGTACATTCTTCTCCCATTCTGCCAACGAACCGGGAGCGTAGCCCCCTGGTATTAAGCAAATAGGAATAGAGTTCGAATGGTGGGGTAAAATCCGCTTTCGCCCGCAGGTCAGCAAGCAAGTCATAGCTTTCGGCAAATTGCGGTAATTCTCTTAGGCGCTCCCATAATGTCCGGCCGTTACGGCCATATGCCAATGTGAATAAATCTTCCTCGCTGAAATTGAATATCGGGCTTTTAAGGCAGGAGGCTAATGTCAGGTCATCGTCAGGTAACAATAAAACCTGCCCCAGCGCGATTAAATCCTGCACGGCAATGTTGTCATTCAGGGCCATACGGTCGCTTCCGGCTACCGGCACATTACGCTTTTTGAGTGCCCGCACCAGCTTGTCGGCAAAATTAGTCCGGCTGCGTAACAGTATCATTACGTCACCGGCTTTTGCCTCGCCATTTTCTATCCATCCCTGTATCGTCTCTGCAATATGCCGCGCCAGTTTTGTTGTCGGTGATATGTCATTATCTTCTTCTAAAGGTTTTAACACCGGCCATAACTCCACCAGCCCTTCTTTCCCCGCCCGCGTAAGAATATGCTTAAGTTCCAGATCATCGGAAATAACCCCAAGGCTGGCTTCTTTCCTTAAAAAAACGGCATCCACTGTTTTAAGAACTTCATCTGTTGAGCGGTATGATTTGGTAAGCGTTAGCAGGTGCATTTGTTTTTGTGCGGCGGTGATTGACATGTCAAAATGATCCCGCATTTTTTTCAGCCCTTTGACATCGGCCCCCTGGAAACTATAGATAGACTGCTTTTCATCGCCCACTATGAATAATGAGCGAGCAACTTCTTTTGCTCCCTGCCCCGCAAAAAATTCCTGCGTTAGTGCGGTGACTATTTTCCATTGTTCCGGGCTGGTGTCCTGCGCCTCATCAACCAATATATGATCTATCCCGCCATCAAGCTTGAACAGTACCCAGGGCATCATTCCCGAGCGCGTAAGCAGGTCACAGGCGGTTAAGATAAGATCGTCATAATCCATCCATGCGTGCGAGCGTTTAATAGCTTCGTATTCAGCCAGCAAAGCTTCAGCAATATGCAAAACATCAGTGCTGTGGTTAATTATATTTAGAGCGCGAACCTTATTGCTAAACTCAGCTACACGCTGCTGCTCGGATAATAGTTCTTCGATTAACGAAGGATCGGGCAAAGCGTCTTTACTAAAAATTTTCTTGCGGGCGGTTCCCTCGATAGTCATAAAATTAGCTATATAACCATCTAACAATTCCCTTCTTGCTTCAGGCCTCTCCAGCCAGTCGGCGACCCTTGCACCGGTCTGGATATCGACTGGTTTTTCCGATTTAAGCAGCGTGCCGGCTATTTTGCGTAAAGTTGTTATCTGGTTGTTATTATAAGAAAAATATTCGGCTAGCAGCGACTCGGCGGTAGTTTTTATTTTAATTTTAAAATGCGAATAAAGTTCATATTCAATTGCCGGGGGTCCGCCCGTATTTTGTAAGAGCTGGCGGAATTTACGTTTATTTTTTATTATTTCATTGATTAGTTTATGGAACCCGTATTCACTGACAGTGCGGGCCAATGCGTCCAACGATTCCTGAATATTCGATTCACTTTTCCGGGCATTATTGAACAGGCGCAGCCTTGCCTCGGCCAGAACCTCCTGCTCACTCCTGCTATCCATAACGGTAAAATGCGGGCTTATTCCGGCTTCAAGAGGGAAACGGCGCAGCAATGATTGTGAAAAACCATGAATTGTCTGGATATTTACACCCTGTGGGGATTCCAGGACATTGGCAAACAATCCACGTGCCCTCGCCAGTAAAACGGTACCCGGATTATCACCAGTCAGTTTACTAACTTGGTGTATTAATTCACTCTCAGATGCCATTACCCATGAACCAAGGGTTTTTAAAATACGGCTCTCCATTTCAGCGGCGGCGGCATTAGTAAAGGTCAGGCATAGGATTTTTGCTGGCTCAACTCCGTTCAGCAATAAACTTAATACACGGTTAACCAATAAGCTGGTTTTTCCTGAGCCGGCATTTGCAGATACAAATACACAAGCATCTGGATTAAAAGCATAATGAGCCTTACCACCTCTTGATTTATTAACATTTTCAGCTTGCGCCTGAAGCATATTTAATTACTCAATTGTCATAAAAAGTTAATATAAAATCAATTAAATCAGTGGTATAATTTACTTATAGTTTAATAATAGGTTAAACAAATACATGCAAAAACGGATATATGTTAATCCATCTTCTTCCAACGTTCTCTTTATGCCGAGCGTGTATAACGATGCGATGACGCTGCTTTACGAAGCCCAGGATTATTTTTCCCAATTCGGCGATGATGACCAGACTAAAATAGCCAGCAACTTACGTCCACTTTATAATTGCGAAATGTCACGTATTACTTTGCGCCTTTCCTGCATAATGTCATGGATTCTTGCGAAACGCTCGGTTCTTGCCGGGGAGATTCCGGAGGCTCAATCTGTGCGTTATGGCCTTGAATTCCAGAATATATGCCTTGTGGATAATAGGGTTTTACATGGGATACTGCCATCCTATGTTTGTTACCTCTTAGACAGCACCCTTGAATTATACGAGCGCGTGCTCCGTCTTGATTCGCAGATGGCATAGGGCGTGTGGACATACAATTTTCTGTTTTTCGTTCGTAGCAAAAAAGCCTTAGTAATAGGAAGGCTGCGCGGGTCGTAGTGGTTCTACGGACAAGCAGCCTGACGCAGTAATAAGGCTTTTTTGCCGAACCCGCAAGGGCAGCGTATATTTTCCTGCCTGCGGTGTTAAAGCCCTTGCTCGTAGCGTAAACTATGCGCGGCGGGCTTTGCCTAGCAGGCAGAAAAATATCCTGCTGCGAAAAACAGAAAATTGTATGTCCACACGCCCTAGCTTTAAACAACCTCCCATTCTTTCCTGCGGGTCAGATGCTCATAATCATTGTAACTGATAAGTGAACCATCGGTTTGTGCTTTATATGCTGTTTCCGGGCCATCAAATTTACGGATAAGCTCTTCCAGCATCGTCTTGGTTTGGTTGGTATCACTTTCCACACTGGTTATCTCGCATTTCACCTCATTACCGGATAATTTCCAATATTCCATTTGTGATACAGGCTCTGCCACTATATTTTCCGGCAACTGCCCATATTGAACAATCAGCGCTTCCAGCGGCAGCTGGTTGGAAACACCATTCTCGCGGTCACGTTTACTGGGGATTGCCCCGGTCTTGTAATCTACAATGGAATATCCGCCGGATTTTAATTTTTCCAGCCTGTCGATGCGCGTACTTAGCGTAAAAGGTTTATTATCAACAGTGAATTCCCAACTGGCAGCAATTTCACTATGCACTGTTTCTATATCATGACGGCGGTTTTTTTCTTCATTGCACAACCATCCGGCCATCGCCACAAAACGCGGCCACCACAAACAGGCAACTGCTGGCCGGTCAATAAAATCGGCGAATGCTGTCTGTCCTGCCTCTAGTAATTTATCATTTAATTCTGTGTCACCGGGCAATGCAGCAGGAAATGACCTGGTAAAAATTTCCAGTGCTTTATGGACCAGGTTGCCGAAATCCGCCGCATCTGGTTCGCGGTCAATTTCGTCGAGTTTTTTCAGGTTAAGAATATAGCGGGCATATACCACGTAAGGGTCTTTAAGCCAGTTGTCTATGGCAGTAACCCGTAATTTGCGTGGGCGTGACTCCAGGGGCGGAGTTGGTTCCGGTGCGGCAAGCGGGGCGATTGGTTCCGGCTTCTCCAGTATGTTCTTTGCCTGCAAAAAATAATTTTCCTGGTTCATTCCTGAGAAAAATTCTACTATGCGCCCACCAAGCAAAGTTTGCAGCCTTACCCACCAGCGCGAGGCAATGGTTGGTGTCCCTTCAACTTTCCTGGCTCTGGTTAGCAGCACTTCAGGCGCGGATAATTGCATAGTAAAATCATGCGCGCTCTGGCCAATTTCCCGTTCTTTTGAGGGTAGCCCGAACTCTGCCCGCTGCGGCCTGCTCATCCACGGGTCTGGTTGTGAAATTTGCGGCCATGTCCCTTCATTAAGGCTCCCTAAAATCACCAGGTCATAACTTTGCAACCTCGCTTCCATTGGGCTTAAAATATGCAACCGTGGGTGCAAACCTATTGTTGAGTGATAGGTTTCACTGGAAAGCAGAGTATCAAATAATGCCGGATAGGTAAGGGTATCAATTGGCAGTAATATATCAGCCTGCATATTCCACCCGGCAATTATTTCAGCCAGCGCATTTCCTGCTTCTCCTGCCCATAGCCGCTGTCCGCCATTTTGCGTATCGCTACTGGCCAGCCATTCGCAAAAGCTGATATGTTCGCTAATAAGTTGCTGCAGATTTTTATTTTGATGAGGCGCGAATAAAGCAGAGAATGGGGCAGAGTTCTTTTCCAGTTCTTCAAGAAAATTTATAAGTTCTGGTGATGAGTTTTTATTGGCAATAGCTGCCTTGCGTAAACCGGTGATACCATCTGCACGGCGTATCCCCCGTAATAATAATATTTCCAGTTCACGCGATACACGCCGACACCGGGCAGTATCTGTTCCTGCCGCTGCTAACGGATGGCGTAAAACCGCAAGCAGTGCCGATGGCGCAAAGCGTGACGCCACCATTTCCGCTACCAGGCGCAGGAAACAGGCCGGAGGGGAAGATATCAGTGGTTTGCCCGCCGAATCATCGACTGTAATTCCAAACCTTTGCAACTGGACAGAAACCATGCGTGCGAGTATCCTGTCCGGAGTTATCAGGGCCGCAGTTTTTTGTGGGGTATCCAGTGTTTTGCGCATAGCAACGGCTATCGCCCTTGCCTCATCGAGCAATGTATCTGCTTCTAATAATTTTATTCCATCCAGCGCCCGCGGTTCCGGCAGGTTTATATTGGCCCAGTCAGAAGTAACCGCCGGGGGGGAAAATATGGTACGGATATATTTTTCTTTTTGCTCATTACTGCCGGATTCTGTTTCTTCACACAAATATGCTATTTTGTAATGTTCTACTTCCAGCTTTTCTAACAATTTCTTTAAGCCATATTGGGGATGGGTTTCTCCAACCTGCTCCCATTCGGCTTTTGCCATTTTTATATCAAGTGCCGGAAGTATAACTTTGCCTTTTGGTAATGCTGCTATAACCTTTAACAAGGCAGCGGTAGCAGGCTGGCTTCCGGTTGATCCTGCGGCAATAACCGGATATTCAGGCGGTGATTTTTTCCAAGCTTCTGCCAGGGCATATAATAGCTGGTTGCGGTGGATAACGATATCTTCCGCCCCCTCTTCCTCTAACAATATTGGCCAATGCCGTGATATTATCATAAGGAAATCGAGGGTTTGCTGCCAATGGCTGGCCAGGTTTTCCGGAGCCAGTTCCGCCAGCCGGTCAAAACTTAGTCCTTCGCGGTTTACCTCATCCATAAGCTTTGCAAGTTGCCGTGCTAATTCGGCGGCCTGCCTGGCTGCTCCACCGCCCTGGTTTTGTTGGAAGCGCATGATCAGTTGCATTAATAAAAAATGGCGGCGCACCTTATCTACCGGTTGTTTTGACTGGGTATAGGATAAAGCCGTATCCTGAAACAAAGCATCATCTTCAATTTCCCCGATAGGTTGTATTCTGGGCAAAAGTGTTGGTTTCCCGCCTGTACAATCAAGGAAAGCATCGCGCAAGGCCCTGCATGAGCGGCGGTTAGGGAGCAATATAAGGATTTTGGGGTATTCTGCCCTGTCATAAGATTTCAACACAAAATCAGCCAATAGGTGTAAAAACCGGCTATTTTGTGGTAAAGTAAAACAATTAGTGGCTGAATTCATAGTATTTTAACCTCTGAAGGGTATAAATAATCTATTATTTATCTAATGACCATCAGGAAAATTCCGTATTAAATCATGACCGCAATAGCAAAGAAAATTACCGATCTGGTAAACAATGAATTGTCCCTGTTGTGGATGGCGCACCATAATGTCGGCCTTGAGGGTTACATGTGCCTTTACACTAACGCAGAGCAGACCCCTTTCCGCAGTAAGGAAGGCGGCTTGCAATTCTGGTTTGGCCCTAATGACAACCAGGCAGCAATCAATTACATATTGGAGCATTACAATAACGGCCGCCTGCCCAACAGCCCATTATTACTAAATCCCATTGTCCACCGAAAAAATCCTGACGATACCTATACACCACTTGGTTCCGGTGTTATCTGGTGTACCGGGCTTAGCCTTGGTGTTGATGTGTTTAGTGACCATCCAAGCGAACGTTTCCATAGCCTTGGTATATTTACTGGCCATTTTCAACGTGGTGAAAATAACCGTGCCGGTATCAAGGTTTTAGGATTTGCTGACAGCATCCAGCAACCAAAAGAGGATGGCCGGACTGTTACCTGCTGCCAGGAATTATACGAGCTTGCCGATATTAAATGCGACCAGTATGCGCTGTCTTATTTCCTGTCGGGAATAAATTACCTGACCAATAACGGTTTGTTTGAGCAGCCTAATATTGAAGAATTATTTCCCAGTGATGTTGAACTTGATGCGGCCTTTATTAAGGAGCACAGTGTTTCAGCTACAAGTATCATGGATTCAGCAAAATGCTGGAATGCTTATGACCGGCATCATTCTTTATATAAAAAATTCGGCAATGATATCAGCCATATTGATGAAAACCTCCGTTTCTTTAATATGGTGGCCCGCGATGTTGCATTGTTTGATGCAACCGGAACAGCCAGGGAAAGTGCCGAAAATACATTTGATTTCATAGTTCATGGCCTTATCCCGCGGGGGGCAGTAACTTTAATTGCTGCGGCTGGTGGTACAGGAAAAAGTTCGGTTGCCCATAAACTTTGTGCAATTGCAGCTTCAGATTATCCGGCAGACGCCGAACAGCCGAAATGGCTTGGGCAAACGGTTGATATCCACAAATGCAAGGGTATAAGTATATTTTTCTCCGGTGAGGATGGGCCTCAGATATTCAATGCCCGCTCCGCCATTCTTGATCCTGAGGGAAAAGCCAAACGCATTATGTTCCAGCGTACAGATTTTGGTGAAGGTGTCAGTTTTGCCCAGCATTTACGCAATCTGCATAAGATACCAGATGTTCCGATTATTGTAGTTGACCCTGCCCGCAAATACCTGATTGGTGATGAGAACGAAGCCAGTGCTGTGAGCGAATTCTTTGACGCTTTGGAAAATTTTGCAATTGAAAAAAATACTGCTGTTGTTGTTATTCACCACCTGCAGAAAGGTGCATCGCCTAAAACCAGCCTGGAAGCGATAGATATGCTGAGCGGATCTCAGGTTTTTGTTGACCGCCCGCGTGTTGTAATCGGCATGTTCCGTGATGGTCCCTACACGGTAGTTGGCCTTGCAAAAAACAATATACCTCCAAATTTCGGTATGATGGTTGGGGAGCGTGTATTTGCCCGCGATCCGGAAACTCTCTCCCTTGTCTGGCTACCGGGCAAGGCAGGTATACGCAACGCCCCCCTCAGCCACGAAGAGCTGGAAGAGCTGGCCAAAAAATCCAATAATAACGAGTAAAAAAGCCCGATGTTATACGTTATTGTTTACTGGAGCACGGCGGTCACAAGGGCTGCCTTCTGCGCCAACACATGGGCTTTTCAGGTCAGGCTGTGCCATAGAGCAGGCAGACAGTGTAGCAAGCAGGGCTGTAACCAGTAGTAATTTTTTCATAATCATCTCCTAATAATAACCTATATTTACTTATACTTTTTACAAAATTTTTCTTTACAGAAAAACTTTGAAGTTACGCTCGCTACGCGGCGCAAAATCGCGCTTTCGGCTTGCGATTTTCATACTCATTCTGGAGAAAAATTATCCAGAATGAGTATAATTTTTTTCCAGATGCCGGGCTTCTTCCACCAGCATTATCGGTATTCCATCACGGATGGGGTAAGCAAGGCTGGCCTTTTCGCTTATCAATTCCTGTTTTTGTTCGTCATAACGCAACCCTCCCTTTGATAAGGGACAAACCAGTATATCCAGGAGTTTTTTATCAATTTTGCTCATAATACCCTTATTCACATACCTGTATAATGTAATCGTTTTTTATCTAAAGTAAAGGCTTGCAAAATAGAAAATAATGAATATTATCGCCCTCCTTAACTGCCCAATACTTCTTATAAGCGGGAGTAGCTCAGGGGTAGAGTACGACCTTGCCAAGGTCGGTGTCGAGGGTTCGAATCCCTTCTCCCGCTCCATTTTTTCATTATTAGTCAAATATTTATTCACAATCAGTCTCTGTAACAAAAACTTCACAAGCCTTGCCTTGCTTGGAATATAGCAATTGCTATAATTTTACTGTTATGGAGATAGAACAAACCAGACTCCCGGATGATTTTGATTATGCTGAATATAACCGCAGCATAACTTCTCTGCGTAAGTCAAAAGGACTTACCTTGCAGAAGCTTTCTGATAAGGCCAAAGATATGGGAATAGATGGTTGTGGCATCAACAATCTGAATTTGGTTGAAAAAGATAGCGCCGCAAACCAGAACAGAACAGCGTTCTGGGTATATCCGATACTTCTGGATTGCGAAGATAAAACTCCGCAGGGGCTTATTAATGAAGCAGCAGCACTGTCCAAAAAAGATCCTTTGCCAAAAGATATGGGGCAGTTCGGTGCTTCTATTGCAATTGTTAGGGAGAGCCGTGGCTGGGACCAGAATAAACTGGCGGAAGAACTGGCAAAACTTGCTAAACAAGGCTGCAACAAGAACATAGTTTCCGACATGGAGAATGGTAGGCCAGTAAACCCTATATGGCCACCGCTGGTTTCCCAAGCTCTTAATTGCAGGCAAAAGACCATGCGGGGCGTTATTGCGGAAGCAGATAAGGTCGCGGCAACTGATCACAATAAGATACCTGATGACCTTGGAACATTAGGCAAAAATATAACTACAGTAAGGAAA
Organism: uncultured Rickettsiales bacterium; assembly: GCA_964624555.1. Taxonomy (GTDB): domain Bacteria; phylum Pseudomonadota; class Alphaproteobacteria; order Rickettsiales; family SXRF01; genus SXRF01. The sequence goes on from CAZUXB010000015.1 coordinate 41,378, forward strand.
AACAGGGGGTATGAGCGTGAAGAACTTGCTGAACATTCCAGGGTAAATATTAAAGTAGTTGCTAAAGCCGAGCGCGGCGAGCCGGTGAGCAAAGAATCGCTGATAAAAATTGCCCACGGCCTTAAATGCAAGGAGCCGACCATTGCAGGTATCGCCGCCGAGATACATATAATGGATAAAAGACTTGTAGAGCAAACGAAAGGTGACATTGCTGCTGATGATGCAATAAAACCAGCTTCCACACCCAAACCATCGGCACAAAAAAAGCCAGAAGATTACCTCTCAGCCAACGGCATCAGTGAATATATCGAGGGACTAAGGCACGAACAGGCATGGCGGCTAATCAACAAGCATATGATATCGGGAGGGTATACTATTAAAGATATCGCCAGCAAGATACATGTTCCTGATGAGCTGGTAAGAAAAGCCTATCAGGTTATAAGTAAAGACGAGGCAAAGAGGGCTGAAGCTGTATATCTGAAGGAAGAATACATGCTGGCTATTCCAAAAATCTTTTTAAGGGAACACGGCAAGCGGAATTATACGGAACTGGAACGCCAGGCTGTGGGAATGCCGGTTCTTTCCATGAAAAATATTTCAGCAGCGCTACAACATTTTGCTTTACGTTCAGAACATGAGATAGATGGTCTTGACCAGGTTATGTCACCAAAACAAGCTTATGGTATTGCCAAAAACCGTCTGGGATTTAACTCGCTTGCGGAAATGGTCAGCAAATGGGAAAAGGAAACCGGAAAAGGTGGTGGCAAGGGTAGTAAAAATACTATCGGTGATGATGCAATAGATTTATCGGAGAGCAGCTGGGTTGCCCGTATCGGTGGTAACGATCCAAGGAGCCGTACACGCACCTCCTTCAGCAATAGCTTATAGAGCTGACTAAGCATATAATTGCTTAATCAGCTATGAAAATCGAGACCGAAAGGCCGATTTTCCGCGCCGTAGGCAGCGTCAAAATGCTGAAAGCATTTTGTTATAGCAAATTAATTTTGTATTGTCCTATTATTCCCTCCCCCCTTGCGGGGGAGGGCCAGGGTGGGGGGTAGAGGAATAAGCATACCCCTCACCTGGTTTTTCAAGGACTTGCTTACAGCAAATCCATGAAAAACCTTCCTCTCCCGCATGGGGAGAGGAGATAAATGAATACGTCAATATTAAGTTAGTTTGCTATAGTTAACTATAAATACCCTAACTCTTTTTTTTGGGTGCCTGTGACCAGAATTTTTCCATGGTCAGGAAGGTAAAGGATATAGTCCAGCCTATTACGAGCAGGCCATTCAGGACTTCGGCACCAACCAGCATTCTTAAATGGCTGGTTGGCAGGAGGTCGCCGATTCCCAGAGATGTATAGGTCGCGGCTGAAAAATACAGGCAATCAAAAAAACTTTCTATACTTACCCCATAATCCCTGCCCTGGCCTATTATTGCGCCAAGCGTGGTATAGTTCTCTATCAGAAAATAGGCCAAAGCATATACCCATATACCTATTATATGGGCAATGAATATCGGAATACCAATTAACATAACGCGCAGGCGGGGAGCCAAATTTAGTTTAGGAAGAATGTTCCACACTTTGCCAAGTATTTCATACATCGATATCCAGCTGATAAAAATCAGCACAGAACTTATTACGGATACAATAATAAAATTAGCCAGCATCACACATCCTGATCGATAAGGAGGTTACCATACAATATCTAAGTTATATTCAAGCTGACTACAATAAAAATAAATAAGCCAGAATTTTGCTATTAAGCCCCGTGGAAATGCTGGTAGATAATTTCAGCCTTTGCTTTGCTGATGCCTTCGACTTGAGCAATTTCATCGATGCTCGCCGCTGCCACTGCTTTGGCTGAACCAAAATAATGGAGCAGCGCTTTTTTGCGCGCGGCCCCTATTCCCGCTATCTGGTCAAGTTCAGAAACCTGCATGGTCTTGCTGCGTTTATTACGGTGCGCGCCGATGGCAAATCTATGCGCCTCATCACGCAGCCGTTGCAGGTAATGTAATGTTGGATCATTTACCGGCAGTTGGAACGGCTCGCGGTTTGGCATAAAAAAATGTTCGCGCCCGGCATTTCTATCTTCACCTTTGGCGATTCCTACATACACAACATCACTAATTCCCAACTCCTCAAACACCTGTGTTGCAATACTAAGTTGCCCTGCGCCACCATCTATCAAAACCAAATCCGGCTTGTTACTCGGCTCATCATGCAAACGCTTAAAACGCCTTGTGAGAACTTCTCTCATCATGGCATAATCGTCTCCACCACTAGATATCCCCTCCCTAGCCCTCCCCACTTCGTGGAGAGGGGATTTTCTTGTTCCCTCTCCTGCTTGCATGGGAGGGCTAGGGAGGGGGAAGCCTTTGATATCGAATTTGCGGTACTGGTTTTTGATGAAGCCATCCGGCCCGGCAACTATCATGCCACCAACCTGGTTGGTGCCGCTGATATGGCTGTTATCATAAACTTCGATACGCTGCGGCAACTCATCCAGCCCGAATAATTCCTGCACGCCCTGCAATGCCGATTTCTGCGAGATAGTGGTAGAAAGGTGGCGCAGCAGAGCCTCGCGCGCATTACGTAGCGCTTGTTCCATAAGTTCGCGTTTTTCTCCGCGCTGCGGGCAGACGATGCTCACCGTATGTTCGCAGTTCAAGCGCAGCGCTTCCTGCATCAGTTCGCTATCTTCGATTTCCTCACTCACCAATATCAGTTTCGGCACTGGCTGCGACTGGTAGAACTGGGCGATAAAGCTGGAAATAATTTCACTGCCCGAATGCTCTCTGGTATTGGCCGGGAAATAATTTTTACTGCCGTAATTGCATCCGCCGCGGTAACTGAAAATCTGTATTGCTGTATCGTCACCTTCGCGCGCGAGCGCGATCATATCCGCATCACCCAAACCCTCATTGGTAAGCTGGCTTTGCTGCTGAACCTGCGTCAGCGATTTTATGCGGTCGCGCAGGACACCGGCTGTTTCATAATCCTGCGCCGCGCTCGCCGCCTGCATTTCCGCAAGTAACTCCTCCTGTATCTGCCGGCTTTTCCCGGCAAGGAAATCATAGGCCTGCCTATTCAGCTCCGCATAATCTTCCTTGCTTATGTAATCAACACACGGTGCGCTGCATCTTTTTATCTGGTATTGCAGACACGGTCGCGTACGGTTTTTAAAAATATTGTCGCTACAGTTGCGCAGTAAAAATGCTTTCTGTAACGTCACGATGGTTTCATCGACACTACCTGCCGAAACGAAGGGGCCGAAATATTTTCCCTTGCCCGTCTTCGCCCCGCGATGCTTGGAGATGCGCGGAAAATCATGGTCTCCAGAGAAATAAATATAGGGAAAGGATTTATCGTCCTTAAGTAAAATATTGTAGCGCGGGGAAAATTTTTTGATTAAATTTGCTTCCAGCAGCAACGCTTCGGCTTCGGATCGAGTCGTAATAATTTCCATTTTTGCAGTCAGCGAGATCATTCTCTGCAGCCGCGTATTCAGCGCACCCGTGTTGACATAATTGGTCACACGGTTCTTCAGGCTTTTTGCTTTTCCAACATAGAGAGTATTTTCGGACGCATCGATCATGCGATACACGCCGGGCGAATGTGGCAACCCATCAGCGTAACTTTTGATAATTTTTCGCCCGGCGGCGAGCGACATTTGTTTTATTTCCATAGCTTGTATCTAATCACAATTGGCAGAATTTCGGTATCAAAAAATAGTCCACCATTTCTGTGGATAACTCTGTGCGCAAGCGATATAAAGAAACCATCAATTCAAGCAAACCCTTGCCTTTTTCCATTTTGCCTAAAAAATAGGCAGGCAAATAACCTATTGTTATATAGCATAATTATTTAATTCGTTAGCGTAATATTTTGCGACTTCATACTTTCTTTACTAAGTTACAGTGTTAACTTATATACTGTGTACAAAAAGCTAGGCAAAGTCATTTTTTTCCTAGTAACTAGGAAAATATTGCCTAGTGAAATTTTGTATAATAAATAGATTTAAGAGGTTGTTAAAATCTTAATTTTTTATATAATGATTAAATGGTTTTAGATATAATAAGCTAAGATAACAAAATAAAGTAGGATATTATAGAATGGCAACACCACAAGAAGTAGCTGAAATTCGTATGAGAGTTGAAGCTGCGAAGGGGACTTCATTCAGACATCATTACGATCCCGACCGAGAAAAAAACAAAAGAAATAGGCCATCTCCTGAAGCTCTAAAAATAAGTGATAAAGTTGAAGCAGAGTTAGCTGAAGAAGCCAGAAAACAAGTCAATCTCAGCAAAAAGTTGGCTAATGCTAACGAGCAAGCTAGTAATGCTGATAAATTAGCGAATGATAAAGCTTATGCACTAGAGGAAGAATTAAATAGAATACGCAGTGGCTCGAAATTACGAAAAGATGGAGTTCGTACGTATGATGCTGTACCTGTTACAGAAGGTATAACTGCTAAAGCAGGAGCTAAAGGAACTCCTGCACTAGCAGAAGATTTCGGTATAATGGGCGATAATGTAGGAGGAAGACATTCTGGTAGGTATACTGATCGTATAGGAGATGCACTAAGAACTCCATATTCTGGAGGGACGGAAGGGCCTAAGCCGACACAAGTCCGCTCAGATCACGTAGGCAGGAGACTTAGAGTCTTGGGACCGCTTTATAAAGCCTATGAAACTGCTAAAGAAGTAATCATATCTAATTCACGTCTTTCTGCACTTGAGGAAGAACATGGTATTAAATTATCTCCACTAGCTAAGGCAGAATATATTGCTTTATCGACATTTTCTGTTCCCAGAGAAACTTTAACGAATGGTCAGGATCCAGTTCCTATGCAACAAAATCTGATAAAATGGGGAATAAAAAATAAAATTCCTGCCGATGCTCTCGCTAAAATGCAAATTACCGAACAGAAATTAAGTGTCGAAGATATAAGAGAGGCAATTAATTTGGAAAAAGCACGTCAGGAAAATAAAGGGGATTACGGTTTAAATGCCAGCGCTGAAAAACCTGCTGTTACTACACAAGATCAAACCAAAACTCTAGCTGCCAATGAAAAAGGTCGGGTTGGAGAGTTTCAGATAGCAAAAGCAGATCGCTCACAGCCAGTAATACCAGGTGTTACTCCGGCAGGGGCTATATCTCAAAGCCAGACAGTTATTGGTTAATCTTAACAAAGAATGTCGCCAGTCCGCCTTCGTGCTGCGCACTTCGGCGAGACAGCCTCCGCTTAGCTGCTCGCTTACGGCTCGCCGAGCCGTAACTCGTAGAGCGTAGGCTGGTGCGGCCTGGAAGACTCGCCAAAGCCCTTTAGGGCGTCTTTACATAAAACAAAGTTAGAGTCTTACCGTAAAGCTGTATAGAAATGGTGCGGTCGAGAAGACTCGAACTTCCAAGGG
>CAZUXB010000016.1:0-39521 GCA_964624555.1 uncultured Rickettsiales bacterium
TAACCACCTCCTGTGCATAACAGCAGTAACATATATGTATAAATAATTAGTTAATTAGCTATAATCTCTCATCACTCGTGCCTATTGCCCAATGCCTTTATCGCTGTCCTTATCAGCAAATAATTTTCTGCTGTTGGCAATCATCAGTATCGAACCGAGAGCGATACCAGCCAGCGGTAAACCCTGACACTACTGCATTGAACTTGGCATTTTCCGAGATACTGCTGAAATGGTCGAGAGTATTTTCGTAGCCCATTTTATTGAAAAACCCGGTTATTTTTTTCTTGAATTCCCTGCGCGCTTCATTGATTTCTATCCTGGCATGCCCGTCACCGGTGATCTCTGATTTGTCCATCGCAGCAAGACATTTATCCCTGGTTCCAGCGATTATCTTATCAAACGCACCGTTCCTCCTGTGCATCTCGTATGAGCTCTGGCGAACACTTTCCCTGCCTACAGCTATTCCCGATATTGCTGCGATGGGGTAAGCTGCGACATTTAGAACCTGCGCTGCTGAAGCCCCGCTTTCTTTATCAGACCTAAGTTCTTTAGTTTCTTCCACAATAACTACCTGAGATATGCAGCTGGTTTTTGTTTTTTATCCTGCTCACTATCGTCCTTAAAAAGCGGTTTAAAGATATCTTTGCTGTTGGCTATCATCAGTAATGCCCCCAGTGAAATGAACGCAGCGGTAAAACCAACCGTTATAGCTTCCATCTTTGAGTTATCAGCCAGATCGTTCCAGTTATGCCTAATACTTCTATAACCCATTTTCTGGAACTTACGCGATTTTGCCGCCTCGTATTTTCCCCGGATATTGGCCATTGCCTCCTGCATATTACTGCCAAATTCTCCACCACCTTTAGCGCTGGCATCTTTAGCTTGACTCATCATTTTTGCGGTAGAACTATCAAATGTCCCAAGCTTGGTATGCCATTCTACCGAATCTTTCCTGATATTCTGTTTGGCCGCATAATAACCGGCTGCCCCGGAAATCGGATAGGCAACAGCGGTCAACACCGCACTTACGTCCAGCTTGCCCCTTTTCTTATCCGCCTTAGGTTCTTCGGTTTTTTCGTCCACAAACTACCCAAAATATCTAAATCCACCATGTCAACAGGTAATTGTACGAATATTACAGCAAAGTTACAAGTTACAGTTATGTGACACCGGGCCAGAATCCAGGGAAATAACTATGGTTTACACTAATAACTTGATATTATTAAACAAATATGTTAGAGTGGAGAAAATTGTGGTTTGTCACATTAGTTTCACATAAATGTAACATAACTTGCCCGTGTTCTGTGTTATATTTAGGCTATTAGATTGGGATTAATAGCATTTTGAAGGAACGGGAGAGTTTTTATGGCGATGAAAGATATTAGTTGGGGTTCGGTTATTCTAGGCGCAGCGGCAGTTACCGCGTTTGTTGCCATGGCACCTGCTGCAATTCCCCTGCTTACTGTTTTAGGAACCACTGCGGCAGCGAAGGGTGCTGTTCTTGCCGGTGCTGCCATAGCTGGCGGTGTCGCGGGCAATATGGTCAGCAAGATATTTGGCCGAGCGCAAGACGCAACGACAACGTTAGTTGAAAGGTAATAAATGACAGAACCCACCGGCCAGAAAGATGAAACTCGGTTTATTACGCTGGTACGTGGGGTCATGCAAAAAGGTGGCTTCTACTGGTGCTACCTGGCCGTAAAACCTGAACTTATGACCAAATTCCAGCAGGCCGTAGAAAATAAATATAATATCCAGAATTTCGTGAAAGACGGTTATGGCGAGGTGGTGGTTTCCGGCGCTGGCCGCACCCCTCCCAAAGATGTTACTGAAAAGGTCTGCCAGATGTTCAACACCACGTTTGAAGAGCTGGAAGAAGGCAATGCCGGTATCGGTATCGCCCAGATCATCGCCAAGATGCAAACCCCTCCGGCATAATAAATAACCGTTGCAAATCCCCTATAAATAGCTAGGTTAGTCGCTTAATTCACAGAATCCATATGTATGATTCTGTAAAGAAAAACCATTAAGGAGGCTACATGGGCTTATCTAAACTTACGGTGAAAAAATCTATCTCTTCCATCCAGGCAGAATCAGCAAAGGGTGAACTAAAACGCTCACTGTCAGCAGCAAACTTAATAAGCCTTGGCATAGGTTGTATCATCGGCACCGGGATATTCGTCCTCACCGGAACCGCCGCCGCCCAGAACGCTGGCCCCGCAATTGTAATTTCTTTTTTGCTCGCCGGTCTTGCCTGTGGTTTCGCGGCACTGTGCTACGCCGAACTTTCTTCCATGCTTCCGGTTTCCGGCAGCGCCTATTCTTACGCTTACGCCAGTATGGGCGAGATATTCGCCTGGGTTATGGGCTGGCTCCTGCTCCTTGAATATGGCGTCGCCGCCTCAACAGTTTCGGTTGGCTGGTCTGGCTATATGGTAAGCTTCCTGCATGGTTTCGGTATCAATATACCGCCACAACTCACCGCCGCCACCGGACAGATGGTAACACTGGCCGATGGCAGTACGATGGCCGCTTTATTCAACCTTCCTGCCTTCATCGGTATTACCGTAGTTACTATACTTCTTGTGCTTGGAGTCAAGGAATCGGCAAACGTAAATAACATCATCGTATTCATAAAATTATTTGTTGTGCTGCTCTTCATCGGCATCGGCGTTTTCTACATCCACCCTGACAACTGGGTACCTTTCGTTCCTGAAAATACCGGCGACTTCAAGCATTTCGGCTGGAGCGGCGTGCTGCATGGCGCGAGCATTGTGTTCTTCGCCTATATCGGTTTCGAGGCGGTATCCACTGCCGCGCAGGAAGCCAAGAACCCGCAGAAGGATATACCTATTGGTATCCTTGGTTCACTGGGCATATGCACAGTGCTTTATATAGCGGTATCTCTTATCCTTACCGGCATTGTGAAATACACCGCGCTTAATACACCATCTCCCATCGCCACCGCGGTTGACATGATCGGCCTGCCCTGGCTTTCATTTGTGATAAAGATCGGTGCTATCGCCGGACTCTCTTCAGTGATGCTGGTGCTAATGTATGGACAGACCCGTATTTTCTACACCATGTCCAAGGATGGGCTGTTACCGCCGCTATTTGCCAAGGTCCATCCTAAATTCCAGACTCCGTGGATAAACACCATACTGGTTGGTTCGATCTCCGGTATAGTAGCCGGCACCACCGACATCAATGCCCTCGGCAATCTGGTAAATCTTGGAACACTGATGGCCTTCGTGATAATCTGCTATACTGTAATGCACCTGCGTAAGACCGAGCCGGAACTGAAACGTCCGTTCCGTGTTCCCTATCCCAAGGTAACACCGATACTCGGTATGTTGTTCTGCGGTATGCTTATTTCCAGTCTGTGGGAAACTTTTGTAAACCTGATACCATATTTCGCGCTGGGTGCAGCTATATATTTTGGTTACGGCCATAAGCACAGCAAACTGCGTAAGCAGTAGTAAGTTAACAGTTACCAGTTACGAGTTACCAGTAATTGGTATCAAAAACTGATAACCGGTAACTCGTATCTGGTAACTACTTATGTACACACCCGACATAATTAATTTACGCAACTTCTACTCCACCGATTTTGGTGAGTCCGTGCGTTCCCTCATAGCGGGAACAGTAAATGGTTTATGGCCCGCGGGTGGCAATGATGTTATTGTCGGTATTGGCTATGCCACCCCTTACCTCACAAATTACCTTGGTGATAAAGCTACGGTCATTGCCTGCATGCCCGCCCAGCAAGGCGCGGCTTACTGGCCGCAGGGCGGCGATAACTTAACCGTGATTGCCCATGACAGCGAGCTGCCTTTTGCCGAGAGCAGCGTAAACCGGGTGCTGCTGGTGCATAGCATGGAAAACAGCGAACAGCTTTCCTGGCTGATACAGGAAGTTTGGCGCGTACTGACACCAAATGGCCGTCTGCTTGCCGTTGTCCCCAACCGCAGCGGCATGTGGTCGCGCTCCTCGCGCAGCCCTTTTGGTTATGGCCGCCCCTTTTCCATTGCCCAGGTTTGCGCCCTGTTTGCCGAACAGCAATTTACCGTGACCCGCACCAGAAGTGCCCTGTATATGCCGCCGTCCCATATAAAATTCCTGTGGAAATGCGCGCCCCGGCTGGAAAAGATAGGCCGTTTCATCTGCCGTTACCTTGGGGGATTCCTGGGCGGGGTTTTACTGGTCGAGGCCGAAAAGAAAATATATGCCGATATCAAGCAACCCGTTGTAGAAGCTAGAAAATACCGTAGCCATGTACTCGCCGGCCGCCCGGCCATGACCATGGAAAAACAGCTATAATTAACTTGTCACCAAATCTTAACATTAGGTAAGCGCTTTATCGTGCTATATTAACAGCATGAGCGATGAATCGATACAATCCAGCCTTACCATGACCCCGCAGCAACTGGCGGTAAAGCTCAACAGCGTGGTTGATGAGGTAACTGCGCTTGCCGAATCAGGTGGCCCTGAATGGGCGCAAGAAGCTCGTTCAAAGCATGTAAAAAAACATGAGGCAGATAGTGAGCATTATAGCAACGAAGGAGTGGTACTAACTACCGAAAAAGCCCGCGAACTGTGCCCAGAACTATTTGAGCACCTAATCGATCCAGGTATTCGTGATGCCAACAAAACCGGGGAGATATACCGCACCCCATCAGATCCTGAATATATAGTCCTTGATAAGCATAATTATAGTTTCACTTTAAATGCCGCAGAGCGCACCATCGGGGTATCAATTAATAATCTTGCTAGGCAGCGTAATATGCTTGATGCATGCACTTGTGTAACTCACGAATGGTGGCATGCATTTCAACACTCAGGCGATGGCCAGCCACACCCGGAAGATTATTATATTGGCCCATTAAGCAAGGGCAAATCCTTTGCGCCTGCTTTTGGAATTAGAGAAAAAGTTGCATCAGAGTTTGATGCCGACCGCGCAACCAGCTACCCTATGAATACGATAGCATTTTTCCTGACTGGTATTTGTGACAGTGAATATGGAGGGTACTACGATGCTACAGATAAGCCAGATACCTGTCCGGCCGAACGCTATAGCCATCCCAATGATCGCGCGCGCATCAAATCTATGCTTGAAAAAGCATTAAGCAATGAAATATTTGGGGTGAATGGAAAGTGGCAGGAACGCGAAGGGAAGCATTTTTTTGTTCCTAATAATATCTCACAATCAAATAAAGAAATTAAAAAGCGTTTTCGGGATAGAACCCGTGGTAAAATAAACATTGGCGCTGATTCCAGCTATCCCATAACCGAAAGCGGCGAAATGGTGGTAAACTGGCAGGAACTTCAGGTAGCTACCGAACAAAAAGCTGAAGAGCTTATGAAAAAACTTGATAAGATAGTTAATCCCGATGACAAAGAAGTATCACAAATATTTCAACAACAGTTAAAGGCAGCAAAAACTCCAGAAGATATTTCCAGAGTTACGAGAGAACATCTAGAACGGTTAAGAAAGCCTATTAGCCAAGAAACAGCGCAACAATGGCTGGATATGGCACAAGAAGAAATCACACGCTTCAGGGAAACCCATAAACCAGAATTTTCTGTATTAGCCGAAAGAAGGTTTACCCTTAAGGACAGAGTAATTAACAGAGGTATAGGTTCTCAGCGCGGCGGAAGTTTTAGTATTTAAACTTCCCCTGCCACCCACTCCATAAATTCCGGCGCGCCGGATTCGACCGGCAGCACCAGCACGCACGGTACATCATAGCTATGTAGTTCGGTAATACGCGCGACAGCCGCCGTTGCTTTTTCGGCGGTGGTTTTGGCAAACATTATCGCCTCCGGCTGTTCTTCCACTTTGCCCTGCCATTTATACACCGACATTGCCCCCGGTAGAACATTGGCACAGGCGATGAGTTTTTCAGTTAGCAAGGTATGCGCTAGCGCCACCGCTTCTTCATAGGTTGGGAATGTTACATATAGCAACTTCATAATTTCTTTTTAATCCAGGTCATTATAATGGTTCTTGAATGTAAAATATTAAGAGCAAAACTCACTCCCAGATAAGCCGCGCCACCTATAACCGCCAGCACCACCAGTGCTACAAAACGCCCCACTGTAGCAGCATGGCGTTCCATATATGGAGAAAAATGTGGCGTAAATATCCACAACACAACTGCCATTACAGTGCAGGCAAAAAGCATCCGCGCAAGTTGCGCCAGCAACCTGCGCTCTATTACCAGCCACCCCCTTTTCCTGAGGATTCTGGTCATAAGTATAACATTAAGCCAGCTGGCTATTGATGTTGCCAGCGCCATACCGACATATTGTAACGGAAACATCAGGATTATATTAAAAACAAAATTCACGAAGATGCACAGTGTCGCAATTTTAAATGGTGTTTTCGTATCCTGGTTGGCGTAAAAAGCCGGGCCTAATATCTTCACCAAAATGAATGCCGGCAGCCCCAGCGAGAAAGCCATCAGCGTGTGAAATGTCGCAACTGTATCAGTTTCTAAAAACTTCCCGCGCTCGAACATAACCGTAATTATCGGCTGGGCGATAGCAAACAACGCTACTGCCGCTGGCAGGCTTAGGAACAACGCCAACTCCATAGCGCGATTCTGACTGTGGAAACTTTCTTCACGCTTTCCTTCGCGGATCTGACGTGAAAGCAGCGGCAGCAGTGCTGTACCCACCGCGATGCCGATGACTGCCAGCGGCAATTCACTGATTCGGTCAGCGTAATAAAGATAGGAAACCCCACTATCGAACTGCGAGGCGATAATAAGGTCGATGAACAGGTTGATCTGCGCTACACCTGCCCCCAAAGCCGCCGGTGCGATAAGCACCAGAAGTTTTTTCACCTCCGGCGTCAGTTTTGGCTTCACCAGTTTCGGCAGCATATTCTGCTTGCGGCAGAAATGAACCAGCCACAACCACTGCGCCACTCCCGACAGCATCACGGCAATCGCCAGCGCATGCGCCCCCGTTGGGGTAAGGCCGCCAATAAAATAAGGTATTATGATCAGGCACAGATTCATTAGCACCGGTGTTGCCGCCACGGCTGCGAATTTATCGCTGCTATTTAAAATTCCGCCAAGCAGTGACACCAGCGAAATAAAAATAATATAGGGCATGGTGATACGCGTGAGCATGACAGTAAGTTCAAATTTTTCCGGGTTATCGGAAAATCCCGGTGCCAATATATACATCAGCCACGGCATGGCGATAATGAACACCAACGTTACAATAAGCAGCACCAGCAGCAGAAACGACATCGCCTCGCTGGCGAAATCGCGGGCTTTTTCTTTTCCGTCCACCGCCAGCATCCCGGCGAATTGTGGCACGAACGCCGAATTGAACGCACCTTCAGCGAACAGGCGGCGCAGGAAGTTGGGGAGTTTGAACGCAACAAAAAACGCATCGGACAGGAAACTGGCACCGAGGCTGGAGGCTATAGTCACGTCACGCAGAAAGCCCAGCACCCTTGACAGGAGCGTATAACCGCCGATAGTAGCTGTGGATTTGACGAGTGACATACCCCATATCTAACCGAATCCGCCAATAAAACCAGTAATTTATAGCATCCTGCAATTTATATGGCAAAACTGCTAGTCAACTGTTATATTAATGAATATTAATAATTTAATGATAATAGCTACATGGAACTTAAGCACATAGCACTGTCCGACTCTATGCGCCAAAGACTGGAAAAGGCGCTTGCTGCAATAAAAGATCCATCAAATGCACAGCAGGTTCTGGAGGCTTTTTCCAGTGCCATCTGGTCACCTGATCCTCAAAAATATGGCCCAATAAGTAAAGATGATCTGGCCAGAACCGTAGAACTATCAAGCGCTATTTCAGGGATGGCCAATGGTACTGATAGTCCAGCACTGGTAGTTGATAACCTCCCTATAAACAATAACCTGTATTTACGCGCCCTTACCGGCCTGAGCCTGAGTATTAATTCGGGGCAGGTTGTTAATCTAGAAGGATCAACCGGCAAATTAATAAAAAAAGAAGGGTATAATACCAGCTATGCAAGAGCTTGGACTCCTTTGCGCATTCGTACTTCCAAAAGACTGGGAGAGCATCAAAAAACTGGTATGCATAGTGATGCTGCGGGGTATCAAACTCCAGTAATAAGAATTCTGGCAAGCGAAAATCCTGGGGCCAATCCTTTATCAACAGTGGTTGCACCCATTTCAGAAATGATTGTTGAGACAGCCAAATCCATATGTGAAAACAATGAAGAATATAAAAACAAAGGCATAGAATGGGTTAAAAATGAGGTTGTTCGCGCCCTCAAAGCACCAGTATGGCAAGAAGCATATCTTATCCATGCGATACCGGGTAAGGATAAGGCTCTTACAACTAACTCGATGATTTTCGAAAATCCTAACAGAGCAAGATTTGATAATGCCCCCAGATATGGCCTTTATCAATGCCTTAGCTATACAAAAACAAACGCAAACATTCCCGACAAAATATTAAAATCAGAAAACCTTACACGATCTTTTCTGGAAGTAGTTGAAAAAAATGTTCAAGAAAGCCTGAAAAGCATGAAAGAAAATTCTGCCGGTATTACTGTAAAACCAGGACAGGCTTTGCTGTGGAATGATCATTTAGCATTACATGCACCGGGATCTTTTGAAAATGACCTAACCCCGACTGAGCGTGCTATCTGTAATTTTCATGTTCCCGGTGGGCTTGCAACCACTAAAAGAAAAGCCCAGAAACCTGGCACAGTTCCTATATTTTCATCTATCCAGACCGCACATCCAAAAACAGTTATCAAACTGGAACAGGAGCTGGACTACGCATAAAATTTCTTGCCCGTATCGAGCATTTTTTCGCTGGCTAGTTTTACGAAAACATCGGTGATGTTGTCCGGGTGCGGCAGACTCATCGGGTCTTCACCCGGGAAGGCTGATGCGCGCATTCTGGTGCGCACGCCGCCGGGGTCGATGATATTTACTTTAAGCGATGTTTTGCTATTTTCTGCGGCGTAGGTCTCCACCATTTTTTCCAGCGCGGCTTTGCTTATCGCATAGGCTCCCCAATAGGGATAGGTGCCTTCGGTTACACCCGATGACACGAACATCGCACGCGGACTGGGTGAGTTTTTAAGCAGCAGGTCAAAACAGCGCAGCAGGTGGAAATTCGCGGTCAGGTTTACGGCCATTACCTTGTCCCACTGCTCGGTGCTGGTATGGGCCACTGGCGTGAGGTCGCCCAGCACCCCGGCATTACCAACCAATATATCCAGCTTGCCGAAACGGTTCGCTATACCCTGCGCCAGCATTTCTATCTTGTCGGTTTCAAGAAGGTCGAGCGGCACCAGCGTTGCCGGGCCACCGCCCGCTGCTTTTATTTCATCATCAAGCTGTTCCAACGCTTTTACCGTGCGCCCGGTGGCGATAACATGCGCCCCCTCCCCGGCAAAACGTTTCGCCACGCTATAGCCGATACCACGAGTAGCGCCGGTGATCAGGGCGATGCGGCCAGAGAGAGAAATAGACATATTTATTTAGATGGACATGCTTTTGTAAACTCTACACCTAATGCCTTTATTGTAGTACCACACTCCTGCGTATTAATAACCCAGTATACTAATAATACCGTGATAAAAGGAGATAAAACCTTTATAAATTCTAGCAGATTGCGCCACCATGATTTTTCATATGAATTTCTAGCTTTATCTAACAAACTAATAGATTTTTGATAATCCTTTGCATATGTTTCAACCCTTGCCAAATAATCTTTGGCCAGCTCAAGAACTTGCCTATCTGTCGATGGCGTATTATTAGAAGGACTACTCATCTTTTAAACATTCTTGGGTATTTATCCATTACCTCTTTGTGAGTTTTATCAAGAATAGCTATGCTTCTCTTAAAAAAATCCATTACAATTTCTCGTTCAGGCTGTTTTACCGCTTGCCAATAAGCTTTTTGAGTTTCTCCTATTTGACGGACGATAGCAGGAGGATTTGTATTAAATATAAAGTTCCTATTCATGGCTTACCACCCTCTATAATCTTACTTAAAATTTCAACTAAGCCTTTAGCATGATCAATGTCTATAGTAACGCGTTCTATTAAAGCTGCTGACTGCATATTATCTGCATAAATCATCGACAAGACTATGTGCTTTTCATTAAGCAACGTAACTTGAATATTGGTGCATAACTTAGGAACCATACGATCCATTTGGCCAATAGCAGATCCTGTCGAAATTTCGTGATTATCATCATTTTTTACTGTCATTTTTACAAATTCCTCGGTTTCATAGTAACATATTTTATCTTATAAATCTACATTTTATGGTTTGGAAGTATAAATTACACATCCATCATCTCAGAGAACAGGTCTTTCTGCGAACCATTAAGCGCGTTCTCAGCATCGGTAAGCGGTATCGGATAATCGCCGGAGAAGCAGGCATCGCAGAATTGTGGCGATGCGCTGTCACGGTTGATATTAGCAACTGCCTGATACATACCATCCAGTGAAATGAAGGCAAGGCTGTCAACCCCGATTATTCTTGCCATTTCCGCGACATCATGCCTGGAGGCAAGGAGCTGGTCGCGCTCTGGTGTGTCTACCCCATAGAAACAGGAATGGGTGGTTGGCGGGCTGGCGATACGCATATGCACCTCGGTGGCTCCGGCATCGCGCACCATGCTGACTATCTTTTTTGAAGTTGTCCCGCGCACGATACTATCATCGACCAATACCACACGTTTACCTTCCAACACTGCGCGGTTGCCATTATGTTTTAGTTTTACGCCAAGATGGCGCACCTGATCCGATGGTTCGATAAAAGTGCGGCCGACATAATGGTTGCGGATAATACCCAGCTCGAAAGGAATGCCCGATTCCTTGGCATAACCGATAGCACCCGGTATCCCCGAATCTGGCACCGGAACCACCACATCGGCCGCTACTTTTGTTTCGCGGGCGAGCCAGGCACCGATACGCTGGCGGGTTTCATAAACATTGCGCCCTTCACTCACCGAATCCGGGCGCGAGAAATAAACATATTCAAATATACAAAAACGTTTTGGAACATTGGCAAAAGGTTTTATCGAACGCACACCTTCGGAAGTTATCATGACTATCTCACCCGGCTCAATATCGCGGACATATTTAGCACCGACAATATCCAGCGCGCAGGTTTCCGAAGCCAGTATATAGCTGTCGCCGAGCCGACCCATCACCAGCGGGCGCACACCCAGCGGATCACGCACACCTATCAGCGTATCATCACTGATCACCACCAGTGAATAAGCCCCTTCCACCCGCGACAATGCGTCATACAAACGATCTTCCACCGAAGATTTTTTAGACAGTGCTATAAGGTGGATTATGACTTCCGTATCCGAGGTCGACTGGAACAGGCAGCCGATATCGATAAGCTGCTTGCGCAGGGTCATAGCGTTGGTCAGGTTACCATTATGGGCAACACCAAGCCCACCGAAACTGAAATCACCGAACAGTGGCTGGACGTTACGCAAAAGTGTTTCCCCGGTGGTGGAATAACGGTTATGACCGATAGCCGCATGGCCTTTAAGCTTGCCGATTATCTCTGCCGAGTTGAAATTATCACCCACCAGCCCAAGAGCGCGGTGGGTGTAAAAGTGGCTGCCATCAAAAGAAACTATCCCGGCTGCCTCCTGCCCTCTGTGCTGCAATGCGTGGAGGCCAAGGGCGGTAAGAGCCGAAGCTTCAGCATGGCCGAAAATACCGAATATACCGCATTCTTCGTGGAGATGGTCTGTATCAAATATTGTCATGGTTTTTTGTTTAGGTTTTTAAGTAATTCGTCAAAAGCCCCGGAATTATTTTCCGGTTTATTTTCCTGGCGGTTTTCTGGTCTATCTTCCTGCTTATTATCCAGCCCATTCCCCAACCCATTACCAATATTATTAATATTATCAGGGTTTTTGAGCTTGTCGCGTATTGTTTCTTCCATTTTTTCTTTTATAGAATCCTGAACACTGTCCTTGGCTTTTTTCTGCATGTTGGAAAGTTCTTCAGTATAACTTGGAGCCATTTTGGCCAGCATGACCGCTCCCTTTTCCACATATGGGCGGGTCACAGCTTTTTCCAGCCAGTCCGGACGGCTGTCTTCTTTCATAACCAGCGACATCATCAGATAAGCCAGGGAAACAATAAAGCTACCGCGCAACGCGCCAAACAGGAAGCCGAGTATATTGTCAAATATCCCCAGTTCGCTACCAGATTTGAGCACTTTAATTATCGAGCGGTTAATCAGGAAAAACCCAATAAGGGAGCCAAAATATAAAAGAACTGAAGCAGCTATGTTCCCTGCCATCGGGTTTACGAAATGCGGCTGCAATGCCGCTGAAAGCGGCTTGTAAAAACGTATGGTGATGTATGCTGACCCAACCCACGCCACCAGTGATAATACTTCTTTTACAAAACCACGGAACAGCGCAAAAATACATGACAGGAACATAATGCTGAGGACAGCTATATCAAAATAATTAAATTGTGCTGTGACCATACAAATCTATCCTTAACTAATTTTCTTTTCCAATTTTTTAACCATGGTTTCAATCTTTAGTTTTAGTGCTGGCAAATCACTATCCATAACTTCCTGAACCGTCTTTATATTTATATTGCCATAATCATGGACTATTCTGTTGCGCATATTTATAGCGGCTTCACCAATTATAGCCACATTATATAAAACTGCATGCAGTGTCATTTTGTTTTGCAAATCAGAAGTTTTATAATCTTCAATATCTGTAATGGCCTGCAGAATATCGCCCAGTTTAAGCAAGTCCATATTGATTTTATTCATAATGGTATAGCTTCCGACAAAATATAAGGTACTAAAACTGGTTTTATTGCCAGATCATCTACTACATCTACTTTCTTTCCACCAATCAATTCCGAAACACTAACTTCAAAGGCCGAAATATCAAGCAATGAGCAGTTGCTTTTAGCATGAACCAGTAAATCAATATCACTATCCTCACCATCTTCTCCACGCACCACTGAGCCAAAAATACGAATATCTTCTAGCTTGTATTTATCCGCCAGTTCAAGAATATCTTTGCGATAGTTAGAACGTAAATAATCCAGATCCATATCAAAAACCTTATTTTGCCCCAAACAGCTGCCGCGCCAAATTCTGTACTGTTTCTACCGTAATTACCTTAAGAGTCAAATCTTTAAGTGAGTGATTTGGCGTGTATGCGCTGGAAAAACCCAATTTTTCCGCTTCCTTGAGGCGCCCGTCCATGCGCGGCACCGCCCGCACCTCGCCGGAAAGGCCGATTTCCCCGAACATTACCGAACGCTCCGGCAGCGGCACATCATAGAGCGCAGAAAGCAACGCCGCCGCTACCGC
This sequence comes from uncultured Rickettsiales bacterium, assembly GCA_964624555.1. Taxonomy (GTDB): domain Bacteria; phylum Pseudomonadota; class Alphaproteobacteria; order Rickettsiales; family SXRF01; genus SXRF01. The sequence goes on from CAZUXB010000016.1 coordinate 13,362, forward strand.
CATATCCGCCGCTGGCTCGGAAATACGGATTCCCCCAGCCACGTTCAGATACACTTCCTTATCGGAAAACCTAATGCCACAGCGCGTTTCCAGCACGGCGAGGATCATGGCCAGTCTATTGGAATCCCAGCCCACCACGGCCCGGCGCGGAGATGACATATAAGATGGTGCCACCAAAGCCTGGATTTCCACCAGAAGCGGCCTCGTCCCTTCCATGCCGGCAAATACGCAGGCACCGCTTATGGCTGTATCGCGGTTCGATAAAAACAAAGCCGACGGGTTGGAAACTTCCTTAAGCCCCCCCTCCTGCATGTCGAATACACCAATTTCATCGGTGCCGCCGAAACGGTTCTTCACCGCACGTAAAATCCTGAACTGGTGCCCCCTCTCCCCTTCAAAATACAGCACCGTATCGACCATATGTTCCAGCACCCGCGGCCCGGCTATCTGCCCGTCCTTGGTCACATGCCCCACAAGGAACAGTGTTATACCGCGTTTTTTCGCAAGTTTTATCAGCTCGTGGCTCGCCGCCCGCACCTGTGAAACCGTGCCCGGCGCCGCTTCTATATTGTCGATATACATGGTCTGGATCGAATCGATGATGACCACATCCGGCGCGTCTTTATCGAGGCTGGCAATGATATCGCGCACCGAGGTCGCCGCCGCCATCAGCACCTTTTTGCTGGCAAGCCCCAGTCTTTTTGCCCGGAGCGATACCTGCGCCACCGATTCCTCCCCGGAAATATAGGCGCATGAGCACCCAATATTCGCGAGCGACACCACCGCCTGCAACAGCAGCGTCGATTTTCCGATGCCCGGATCACCGCCAATAAGCACCGCGCTACCGGCCACCAGACCGCCGCCTAACACCCTATCAAGTTCGTTTATCCCGGTCGATTGCCGTGGCGCATCCCTGGAATCAGCATCCAGCGTCACAAAATCGAGTTTTTTACCCTTGCCGCCTGCATCCAGCCCTTTTGGCGTTATCTCCAGCACCTGCTCAGAGATGGTGTTCCACGCCCCGCAATCGTCGCATTTCCCCGACCATTTCGGGTGCACCGCGCCACAATTACTGCATACAAACTGGGAACTGTTTTTTACCATTTTTTACTTCCAACTTATGTACATTTGTGTTAATGTACATTTGTACATCATGTTAATATAGGGGATTTTTTATGAGCAGAATCAGTATAGAGGTAACACCCGACATTCACAAGGCCATTAAGATAGCCGCACTTAATAACGGCTTAAGTGTTAAAGATTTTGTCATTAAAAAACTTATAGAAAATCATCCTCACCCCAAGTCAAAATCAGATGACTGCCCTATCTGTAAAGCTTTTGGTAAAGACCGAAAATATAAAAAATTAAAGGCAGCAGACAAAAAAATCGTTGGTCGCTATAAAACAACGAAGGATATGTTTTCTGATATATTGAAGAGCTAAAAATGCGGCAAATCCAAGTTACCAATAAATACTGCAAAGATTTAAAACTTTGCCATAGAAGAGGTAACAAAATTGCCAAATTAGTAACCGTGATAGACGAATTGCAACAAACCGGAATTTTACCTGCCAAGAACCGCCCGCATAAACTATCCGGAAATCGCGCTGGGCAATGGGAATGTCATATTGAACCAGATTGGCTATTAGTGTACAGCATAGACCAAGAAACCCTCACACTCATTGAAACTGGCACTCACTCTGACTTATTTGAATAATATGAAAATAATTGAACTAAAAACCATAGCCGAATTTGCCCCCGCTTATCGGCTGATAAACCAAGCCAACCCCACTCTCACCAAGGCTGAATTTAATAAACGGCTCAAAAAGATGCTTTCGCATGGCTATCGCTGCATTGCCGCTGTTGAAAAAGGTGAATATATTGGGGTTTGTGGGTTTTGGGAGGGCACGCGCTTCTGGTGCGGCGATTTCATTGACCTCGATAATGTCGTTGTAGATGAGAAGCTTAGAAGCAAAGGTATCGGCCAGAAGATGGTAAAGTGGGTGGAAAACCTAGCGAAAAAGACCGGCTGCACCCAGACCGGCCTTGATTGTTATGTAACCTATAACGACGCTCAACGCTTTTATTTTAAGCAAGGATATATTATAAAGGGCTACCATTTTACGAAGTCCTTATAAATTATTTAGTATAAAACCACAAAAAAACCAGAAAATCCTGCTTAGGCACTAATTATTTGAATAATTAATTAGCTATTATTAACATTTTCTGCTAACATTTCCGGGTGTTGTTAAACTATATATTTTAAAAAAACAGGATTAAAAATGGCTAAAGGTCGTCCCCCATCAGGAACACAGGAAGAACAGGCTTGCAAGAACCAAAATCGGGACCAATATTTTGTAGGCTCTCATGCTGGATGGGCCGCAGATAATATGGGAGACAAACCCGCAATTCCGGATAATCCAAAACAAGCTATGGGCAACGCCTGGCAAGGGTTAAAAGAAATATTTGAAAGGGATGCCGCCCAATACAATCCTATGAGAGGTAATGTTGATAAGGCACAAGTCAAAAGTATGATGGATATCATAGATGGTGCTATAAAAAGCGGTGCAGTTGACCCCAAGAATATACAAAAATTAAGGGATTTTTCCGCTCAGTATAAGGGCGATTTTTTCAAAGCTGTATCTGATTGTGTAAATAAGGCAGGTGGAAAAGAAACTGCCGCTAGCAAATGGTGATATCTAATTTTATTCCAATTACATCAATAGTCTGTTATTAGGCAGCATTATATTTCATGTAACTACCTGTCGAAAGTATTGTCACGCGTAAATTATGTCGGAATTTTTAGAATTTATAGAAAAGCAGGTACTGCTCCTTGATGGCGCGATGGGAACGCAAATTCAAGGCGCTGACCTCAAGGTCGAAGAAGATTACTGGGGTCAGGAAAACTGCTCGGAGATACTCAATCTCTCGCGCCCGGATTTTATCCGCAATGTGCACAAAAAATATTTTGCTGCCGGTGCCGATGCGGTGGAAACCAACACTTTCGGCGGATCAGTGCTCACCCTCGGCGAGTTCGGGTTATCCGATAAAACCATCGAAATCAACCAGCGCGCCTGCGAACTGGCGCATGAAGCCATCGCCGAATTTGCCCATGACGGGCGCAAGCGTTTTGTGATTGGTGCGATTGGTCCTGGAACTAAGCTTCCAAGTCTTGGTCATGTTTCTTATGATGATCTTGAGGAATCATTCATTCCACAGGCAGAAGGCTTGATATTCGGCAAGGCCGACGCCATACTTATCGAAACCGCGCAGGATCCCTTGCAGGTAAAGGCCGCCATCAACGCTTCGCGCATTGCCTTTGGTAAAACGGGCGTAAAACTACCCATCATGGCGCAGGTGACCATGGAAACCACTGGCACAATGTTAGTGGGAACGGATATAGCGGCGGCGACTACTATTCTAAACGCGATGGATGTTGACATCATGGGCATGAACTGTGCCACAGGGCCGCAGGAAATGTCCGAACATCTGCGCTATATGGCACAGAACTGGCCACGTAAAATCTCCATTCTTCCCAATGCGGGGCTTCCTGAACTTCATTGTGGCAAAGTGCACTTTCCACTCTCACCTGATGACATGGCGAAGTGGCTGGAGCGATTCCTCAAAGAAGACGGCATCAATATCGTGGGTGGTTGTTGTGGCACGAATGAAGAGCATATCGCGGCCATCAATGCCATGCTTGAAAGACAAGAAAACGGAAAACGCCGCCCTGCCCCAGTGACGCGCACAGTTCATGCTGTGCCTGCCGTTGCCTCGCTGTTTAGCAGTGTGGAACTGCGTCAGGAAAATTCGATTCTCTCGATTGGTGAACGCTGCAACGCCAACGGTTCCAAAAAATTCCGTGAAGCGCAAGAGCGCGAGGATTGGGAAACCTGTCTTGATATGGCGAAGGAACAAGTGCGCGAACTCTCCAACACACTCGACATCTGCACTGCTTTTGTCGGGCGCGATGAAGTGCGCGACATGAGTGAAATGATAACCCGCGCGCGTGGCTCTATCACCTCTCCTTTGGTTATTGATTCTACCGAGCTGAATGTGCTGGAAGCCGCGCTGAAGCTTTACGGCGGCAAGGCCATCATCAACTCACTTAACTTTGAAGATGGCGAGGAACCTGCGGTAAAACGCATGGCGCTCGCCAAAAAATACGGCGCGGCGATGATTGCTCTCACCATTGATGAAGAAGGTATGGCAAAAACGGTGGAGCGCAAGGTAGAGATAGCTCACAGGCTATATGATTTCTGTTGTGTGAAGCATGGGCTGCCACCATCGGATTTGATGATCGACCCGCTCACCTTTACCATATGCACAGGGAATGAAGACGATAGAAAACTCGGGCTGTGGACGCTAGAAGCCATCGAGCGCATATCGAAGGAACTGCCTGACGTGCAGATAATTCTGGGGCTTTCCAACATTTCCTTCGGCCTGAACCCCGCTGCCCGCCACGTGCTGAACTCGGTCTATCTCGACCATGCGCAGAAGCGCGGCATGACCGGCGCCATCATCCACGTATCCAAAATCATGCCGCTGCATAAGATTCCCAAACACGAAGTCGAAGCCGCCGAGGATCTGATCTTCGACCGCCGCTTACCACAGGCCGCGTGATGACTAACCAGGTTATCAATTTTGGCTGCCGTCTCAATATTTATGAGGGCGAAATAATCAAGCAACAAGCGGCTGATGCTGGGCTTTCGAATGCGATTATTTTCAATAGCTGCGCGGTGACCGCCGAAGCGGAACGCCAAGTGCGCCAATCTATACGCAAGGCACGCAAGGAAAATCCTACCGCAAAGATCATAGTCACCGGTTGCGGCGCGCAGATAAATCCCAAGCAATATGCCGACATGGCAGAAGTAGATTCGGTTATTGGTAATGATGAGAAGCTTAAAAGCAATATTTATTCGTCATTGCGAGGAGTCAACGCCGACGAAGCAATCCAGGTATTGCCGCCGGATAGCACTGGATTGCCGCGCTTCGCTCGCAATGACGAAAAGATACTGGTCAACGACATCATGTCCGTGCGCGAAACCGCGTCACACATGGTCGCCTCGTTCGATGGCAAGGCCCGCGCATTCGTGCAGGTACAGAATGGCTGCGACCATCGCTGCACCTTCTGCATCATCCCTTACGGCCGCGGTAACAGCCGCTCCGTGCCGATCGGCGAAGTGGTGGCGCAAGTAAAAAACCTGGTAGAAATTGGCTATAACGAAGTGGTGCTCACCGGCGTGGACATCAGCGATTACGGCAAGGATCTTCCCGGCGCGCCGACCCTCGGCCAGATGTGTAAACGGTTGCTTAATCTGGTGCCAGACTTAAAGCGTTTGCGTATTTCCTCCATTGACGCGGTGGAAGTGGATGATGAACTTTATAATTTATTCGCCACCGAACCGCGCCTGATGCCGCACATCCATATTAGTTTGCAGGCCGGGGATAACATGGTTTTAAAGCGCATGAAGCGCCGCCATAATAGACAGGACATCATTGATTTCTGCGCCAAGATGCACGCCGCCCGGCCAGATATTGTGTTCGGTGCCGATATCATCGCCGGTTTCCCCACCGAAACGGACGATATGTTTGAAAATACACTAAACCTCGTCAAAGAAACCGGGCTTATTTATTTGCATGTGTTCCCCTATTCAGCGCGTAGCGGCACACCCGCCGCCAAAATGCCGCAGGTTGCAAAAAACATAAGGAAGCAGCGCGCTGCACGCTTGCGTGCCGCCGGTGAAGAAAATTTGCAAAAATATCTAAAATCACAAATTGGAACCACCACCGAAATATTGGTGGAAAAAAAACGCATCGGTAAAACCTCGCATTTCGCCGTGGTTGAGCTGGATAGCGATTGCGTAGCCGGAACCATCGTAAAAGCTAAAATATACAATGCGAACAACAATCAGTTAATGGCAAAAGTGATATGAATTTCCTAAGCAAACTCAAAGCCGGGCTGTCTAAAAGCTCCAGTAAACTTACCAATGGGATCACCGGCATATTCACCAAGCGCAAGCTGGATGTGAATTCACTGGAAGAGCTGGAGGAACTGCTCATCGAAGCAGACCTTGGCGCAAGCGTGGCCGCGGAGCTTACTGCGGAGTTCTCCAAGCAGCGTTTTGAAAAAGATATCGAACCGAATGAAGTACGCGAATTCCTCGCTACTAAAATCGCTGAAATACTTAAACCTTATGCTATTCCCCTGACAACTGCAAACCAGCAGCCCACCGTCATCATCATGGTGGGTGTAAATGGCAACGGCAAAACCACCACCATCGGCAAACTCGCCAGCAAATTCAAAAACGATGGCAAAAAGGTGATGATCGCCGCCGCTGATACCTTCCGCGCCGCCGCCGTGGAGCAGATGCAGGTGTGGGGTGATCGTTCAGGAATACCGGTAGTAACAGGGTCATTTCAGGCCGATCCGGCGAGCGTCGCCTTTAATGCCCTCGAAAAAGCCCGCGCTGAGAATGTCGATGTGTTATTCATCGACACCGCCGGAAGGTTGCAGAATAAATCAAACCTGATGGGCGAATTGCAGAAAATTATAAAAGTGCTGAAAAAAATCGATGAATCGGTGCCCCACCATGTGCTGCAGGTGCTCGATGCCACCACCGGCCAGAATGCCCTATCTCAGGTCGCAGCGTTTAAGGAAATGGTGAATGTCACCGGCCTCATCATCACCAAGCTCGACGGCACCGCCAAAGGCGGCATCGTGGTGGCGCTGGCGAAACAATCAAAACTGCCCATCCACGCCATCGGCATCGGCGAAGGCATCGATGACCTCGATGCCTTCAAACCCGAAGATTTTGCAAGGAATCTGGTGGATTTGTAGCTGTCATCCCGGGCTTGACCCGGGATCCAGGACCAAGACCAATGACAGAGCCAGAGTCCCTAGATCCCCGCTCAGAGGCGGGGATGACCTATAAATAATAAAAACTCACAGTCGCCCACAGCAAACTGGCCGAACTAACCAGCCCAAAAACCCACAGCAGCGCGGTGCTCTGTTTTGCACTTTCCTTACCCTCTATGGGCTTTACAAAAACCAGCAGCAGGGGCAAAAGCGGATAGAGATAACGGCCCTGGAAACCATCAATGACCGGCGACTGGTAAGCCGACCACTGGACATAGAGCATGGTCAGCGACAGCACTATTATTCCGCACATCATTATCACTATAAAACAACGCTTTAAAAGCTGTTGCTCAAGTGATTTTTTAACTGGCTCAGTAGCCGAAATGGTTGCAAGCAAGGCGATGATCAGACCGTAACTGATAGCCGGAATCACTATATAATTATGCCCCCAACCGATCGTTCCGATTGCTTCCAGAATCGATTTAAAAAACAGTGGTGACGCGAACAGGCTTTTAACCACCACCAGCCCATATTCGATAGGGTGCGTTACCAGCCACTCAAACTGCCCGTCCGGCCAGACCTCACCATTATCGTTATTATAGCGCATACCTGAGAGCACCACCGCCTTGGCCAGCGCCGACCATCCAAGACCGATCACCAGCGACGGTACAATCACCACAAACAATATGGACCAACGCTTACACGCAGATGAAAACACCCGCTCCGGTAGCAACACAGCCGTAAACAGCAGCGGCGCATATTGCCCTTTGCTCTGGGCCATGAAAAACCCGAACAGTGCGAGTTGAAAAATATCTTTTTTGGTGAGCAATGTTTCTTTGCGGCACAAATTAAAAAACTGCCCGAAAAATAGCAAAGCACTTGCCACCACCAGCCCGTCAATATTCATGCAACTGCGCGCATTCATCATCGCCGGCAGCAGGCAGGCTGCAGCCAGCAGTGTGCGGTGTTCCGGCATGCGCGCAATGGCGATGGCAATCAAAAACACACTGGATAGCAGAGCCGTCATACGCAGCAAATAGAACTGCTCCCACGGCTGGGCATGGAATAACTCGCTCACCTTAAGTACCAACACGAATGGCGCGTACATGATCGGGTTGGAAACGGTGTACGGGTTTTTTTCCAGCATCACCTGCCTATCGCTCGGCAATGTTGTTGGAAACTGCTTATTCTGCTCAAGCATTTCCACAAAATTCCAGCGTGGCGTCATCGCCACCCTTTTTTCCTGCTGCACAAGCCCATTTTCTGCCCAGATGGCGAGCAGATCCTGCGTATCATTTGTCGGGTCGAGCAGCTTAAAAGCGGTGATATCCGCTGCACGGCGCACATGCTGACTTTCATCGATACCCCCGATTGGCGGTATTGCAAACACCAAAATAATTCCTACCAACAAAGAGAAAAAAACAAATATCTGGTGCGGGCGCATGATCTATTTTTTACTTAAATATTCCTGACATACAGTCAGTTTTGGCTCGCTTGCTACTACACAGGCATAGAATGAGCTATGTTTTGCCAATGGAAAATGTGTGACTCTCACCGTACTGAAAAAATGTTTATGCAGCGCGATTATCTCATCATAATTATTGACATGCTCATGGCGCATGACGTTTTTGTAAGAGTGCCCGGTACGCAGTTTATAAGCAAGGCCGGTCGATAGCCGCCAGCTCAAACCCCACAATAGCCCGCCCTCACACGGTATCGCGCTAACACATACGCCACCGCTTGTGAGCAGCAACCCTATCTTCGCCAGCACATACGGCAGGTTGGTGATATGCTCCATCGCGGCAATAGAAAAAATACTATCGTATTTGTCGCTACACTCATTGATATCGTTATAAAAATGGCGGATGCGCGTTTTATTGGGCGAATTCTCATAGAGAAATTTTGCCGGTTCGACCACATCATAATAGTCGCTGGCAACCTCATTCATATACGGCACATGGTTGAGCGTACCACCACCAATTTCGAGAAAACGTTTGCCTTTCACCTGCGCCATGACCTGCCGGTGCATCCATGATTCCAATTTTTGTGAAAGCGAGGCCATGAACGTCTGCCCGTCGCGGTTGGCCTTATATTCCTGTTCGTAGATCGCCTGCTGTGCAGCGGGTAAAGCGGGGCGGGTTTTGGGAAAATCACTTAGCATCGTAATAGCCAGCGCGGAACGGTGAGAAGGCGAGGTAGTGCAGCCGTTTATTTTCGCGGCGGAAACGGGCGATGCCTTCAAGCACGATACCGCTGGTGAACACGATACCGCTAAGCACGATAAGCCCCACCACGCCGAACGCCGTTGGGAAGCGCGGCACGGTGCTGGTCTGCATGAAGGTTTCCACCAGCGGCACACCGAGGATGATGGCTACAGTAAGTATAAATGCTGAGATCCAGGTGAATAGGCGAAAAGGCTGGGTTTCGCTAAGCAGAACCAGCATTTTCCAGCCAATTTTAAACCCGTCATGGAACGTACGCAGCTTGCTTACCGAACCCTCCGGACGATGGCCGTAATTGAAGGGTATCTCGGCAAAAGGCAGGCGCAGGTCTAGGGCATGGATGCTCAGTTCCATTTCGATCTCGAAACCGCGGCTGATAGCCGGGAATGATTTGACGAAGCGGCGGTTGAACACGCGGTATCCGGAAAAAATATCGCTCATGCCACGGTGGAACAATACCCGTACCAGCCAGTTGAACATGCGGTTGCCGAACGCATGGTATTTCCTGCCTGCACCACCCTCGCCGATGCGCGAACCGATAACCATATCGAGATGCTGGTTTATCAGTGTTTCGACAAATTCCTTGGCTGGTTCCGGCGGGTGCGCATTATCGCCATCAGCGAGAACATAAATATCAGCATCGATATCGGCGAACATCTGGCGTACCACATTGCCCTTGCCCTGGCGCGGTTCATGGCGTACGATCGCTCCGGCGTTGGCAGCAACAGATGCTGTCCTATCTTTGGAATTATTGTCGTAGACGTAGATTCGCGCGGTGGGGAAATGGACACGAAAAGAGGTCACAACGCTGGCAATGGTAAGCTCCTCGTTGTAACAAGGAATTAGGATCGCAATCGAAAGATTTTCTGAAATCACATTTTTCTCTCGCCTTAATTTATGTTAGACTGAACACTATCTTGAAAATATACTTATATACAAGAGCAATTGTAAAAGGCCTTTATGAAAGCCGTGGAACCGCGCAGTTTTTTTCTTAATGTTCCCGTTTCCGGCGGCAAGGAAACCAACAAAACCGCGCTTTATGAATGGGGCAGCCGCACCACGTCCAAAGGCACGGTGTTCTGCGTCCACGGCCTCACCCGCAATGGCCGCGATTTTGATGCGCTGGCCAGTGCCCTCTGTGAAGATTACCGCGTTATTGCCATTGATATGGCCGGGCGCGGCAAAAGCGAGTGGCACATCAACCCGGTATTTTACAGCTACCCGGCCTATGTCGCCGATATCAGCAATGTTGTAAGCCAGCTAAGCCTTCACGACATACATTGGGTAGGAACATCTATGGGCGGGATACTGGGCATGATGGTTGCCAATTCTTTTCCCGGATTGATAAAAACACTAACCCTGAATGATGTCGGCTGCCTGATTCCCGCTGAAGGCATAAAGAGAATTTCCGGATATGTCGGCAATGCCACCAATTTCCCTTCCCGCGCCGCTGCCGAAGCTGAGTTGCGCCGCCGTTGCGCGCCCTATGGAATCAAGATAGAGGACGACTGGCAACACCTCTTCACACACAGCATTGAAGTGGGCGACAATAAAAATTTCCGCCTCGCCTATGACCCGGATATTGCCAAGGGTTTTGCTGACGGCGAAATAAAAGACGTAAACCTCTGGGGATTATGGGAAGCGGTAAAGCCCATACCTACACTCCTTATACGCGGCAATAACTCTGACCTTCTCACCCACCAAACTGCGCTGGAAATGAAAAACCAACACCCCAACCTTACCCTGCTCGAAGTAGAAGGCGTGGGCCACGCCCCGGCTTTGATAGATGATGGGCAGATAGGTGCGGTGAAGGAAAGGATAAGGCTTGCGGCTTAAGGCTTGTGGCTTTAGGAAGGAACCTAAAGCCTAAAGCCCTAAGCCCAAAGCCTGCTAATCGTTACGATCAGTATTCTTACGAGCTAGCTTCCTAGCGCGACGCTGTGCTTCCGCTGACTCGCGAACGCGAGCTTCGGAAGGCTTTTCGTAGTGACGGCGCATTTTCATTTCGCGGAAAAGGCCCTCGCGCTGCATCTTTTTCTTCAAAGCGCGCAAAGCTTGGTCAACATTGTTATCACGAACTACAACTTCTACCAAATTAACATACCCCCTTCCGGGATTTTCTTAAATATTTTAACTTGCGCTCAAGCGGCGCGCATCCTGCGCTCGTCAACCGAGCTAGTCGCTACGCTCCAAAACACAAGGGCGAACTATGAATGTAACAAATTCTAATTAGTTTGTCAAATACCTGTAAATGCTGTAGAATCGCCAGCATAAACAATATAATACACTCACAGGAGCATAATTTTGCTGGAAAATACCTACGATGAATATCTAAGTTTTGCCAATATCTTAGCTGATGCCAGCGGCGAGATACTGCGCCATTATTTTGGAACCCCTTTCACCGTCGAACAAAAAGCTGACCAAAGCCCTGTAACTAAAGTAGATATTGAGGTTGAACAGCGCATCCGCTCGCTTATCGGCGAAAAATTCCCGGAACATGGCGTAATCGGCGAAGAATTCCATAATATAGACTCTGATTGCCCTTATCAATGGGTCATAGACCCTATTGACGGCACCAGGTCATTTATAGCCGGCTACCCCATATTCACCACCCTGATTGCACTCCTCCATGAAAAAAGGCCGGTGCTGGGAATAATCAACCAGCCGATACTCGGCGAACGCTGGTCAGGAATAAAGGGCAAACCAACCCTCCTCAACAACAAACCTCTACCTCCGTTAAAAGGCGCTCCGGCATTGGCCAAGGCCGGTATTGCCAGCACCTCTACCGGCTATTTTTCCACCGAACAGGAAAAAAAATTCGCCAAGCTCAAAGCAGCCTGCCAAAGCGGCGTACTCGGCGGCGACGCCTATGCCTATGCCATGCTGGCCAGTGGCAGATTAGATATAGTAGTTGATGCCGGAATGAAACCCTATGATTTCTGCGCTCTCGCCCCGGTTATCGAAGGTGTTGGGGGAATCATCACCGATTGGACTGGCTCCCCCATCTCCCTCACCTCCGACGGCAGCGTAATCGCCGCATCGAACACAAAACTTCATGGAGAAGCCATCAGAATACTTCACGCCGAATGAGCCAGCGGCAGAAGCTGACTTCGATTACCTGTTATTACATAGATTTCTGATAGGGCCGCTCCAACCAAAGGGCAGCATCCTACCGGCACTACAATGGTTTTTAAAAACGGTAGGAAAGACTAACCACCCCAAATTCAGAAGCATGTTGCTGGGTCCTGTATTCCTTGCTCATGAAAACCTGCGTGTAGGAAAGGCGGGCCTCACCATAAGTTATGACGCCGCCAACCTGCACGCTATTCACCAGGTACTTCTTATCAACGCTGGGGCTATCGGCAAATGTATTGCCATCAAGGAAAATATTGCGGCCAACCGCACGCTCTTCAATGGTAGCGAATAAATAACCGCCAACTTCTTTGGTTGGAATAAAAAAATCCGACCCGGCAAGGCTGGGACGGATGCGTGGAGCACCGTAATCGGCAGGAAGGTCATAACCAAGGCGGAAAGTTGCGCCAACACTGGCATCGGTGTTTATATTACCCAGATTAACTCCAACATGCGGAGTTACGTCCGCCCCCAAACCAAAAGGTGAGAATTGATACATACCCCGCCATTTGCGTTCATAAGTAAGCACAGCCCCCGGTTCATTCTTTAACTGGTTATCCCAACCCATGGGGTGCGGGCTGCTAATTACCCTATGCACAAATTTCTGCGTTTGCTCAGCATGTGATAGAGGCCCGACCACGCCAACAGTGAGCATTACATTATCCAGTGATTTTCCGGTGTCAGAGACCATGCCAACCGATCCATAAAGCCAGCCAGCATAAGGATGGTCACCCACTATAAGGCCCCTGCGCGAAAGGTCTTCCGGTGCAAACATGCTTTGCCCTGCCGCCACGCTAACCCGTTTTTTGCCATCGCTGGCCAATGGGAGAACCCTGGCTATTTTGCGCACCAGGTCTGGCATATATTCTTCTGAGGAAAGCCATGCAAAACGGATACCATTGGTATAGTCGCGATCGGTTCCGGCAAAAATATCATTTTCCAGCACCACATTAAATATCCCCTTGTCATCTTCCGATGCCCGTTCATCCACTGCAAAGGCAGGAGCAGATATTAGCAGAAAACCGGTTAACAGGATGGTGTGTATTTTTGTCTGCATATATTTACCATAATACAATATTTTTGCTGCAGATTAGTTCAGTATCGGTTCTCGCGGCCAGCCCCGTCAATCGCCTACAAGCAGAGCAATACGATCAATAAGATGACGGTTTAAAAATTATCCTTAAACCAGTGAACCAGCTTTTCAAAACCAACCATCATACCACCGCGCTGGAGATGGGCATCAAACATCTGTTCTTCGATCGGTTTTTTAACCCGGTATTCAAGCATACCGAGGGCAGTAGCGAAGGCAGGGCCGCTTACTGACTCAGCAAGTCCGGCAATAGCATGCGGTCTGCCCAGACGCACCTGTTTACCAAGTATATTACCGGCCATTTCGCGCACACCGATAAGCTGGCTGGCACCACCGGTAAGAACAACACGCTTCCCGGCATATCCGGCCATGTTGCTCATTTCTATTTTGCCACGAATCATCTCGAATATCTCTTCGATACGCGGGCGGATAACCCCAACCAGCATTGAGCGCGGCATAGTATTTACTTCTTCTGAATCTTCTTCTCCCAGCGGTGGAACATCCACCATTATCTGGTCGTCACTGGTCGTGGCTATCGCGCTGCCGTGCAGGGTTTTTAGACGTTCGGCATGGGCAAGGCTGGTGGACAACCCCCGTGCTATGTCATTGGTTACATGCATGCCGCCGATAGGTATGCAGTCGGTGTAAACATTTTTACCACCGGCAACGATACAGAAGCTGGTGCTACCAGCTCCCATATCAATCAGGGTCACACCCAGTTGTTTTTCATCCTCTTCAAGGCAGGAAAGCGCCGATGCGTAGGGAGCGGCAATATATTCTTCAACATTAAGGTGGCAACGGGCAATGCAATGGGAGAGGTTATGCATGACCCCGGAAAGCCCGGTTATCATATGCACGTCAGCGCCGAGTTTTTTGCCGAACATTTTACGCGGGTCAACAATTCCCCTCGCCCCGTCAAGATAGTACGACACCGGGATAGAATGTAGTATCTCATGTTCACTGTGAATGATGCTGGCGCGCGCCTGCTCGATAATATCCATTATATCGCGGTCGGTGACCTCTTCACCAAACAGCGACATTTCAACCGTCACATTGCGCGAATTCAGGTTCCCGCCCGACAGGCTTACAATAACATTTTCCACCGTGCTGCCGGCCATTTTCTCAGCGGCATCAACCACGTTGGTAATAGAGGTTTCAGCTTCCGCAAAATCAGTTATCACCCCGGCGCGGATACCTTTGGAGAGCTGGTGCCCGATACCGACTATTTTTATTTCCCCGGCCGAATCGATATAAGCAATGAAACAGGCGATCTTGGCGGTACCAATATCGAGCACGGCAATGCTGCCATTGCCGCTTTTTTTCATGATATTTTGCGTTTTCTGGCGTTTCACTTAAGTATCTTTCGCGTTACTGGGTTTATTATTTATTTCATTAGCTGGTAATTTAATAAACAACCTTCCATCAATACGCAAGTCAATCACTTTAATATCCCGATCTAAAACTTGTTGTTTTTTTTGCAGCTCGGCAAGATGCTTCCACGCGGCCAGCGAATCCTTTTCAGGAAGTCGAACTTCTATATCTTCGGCTCCATCCTCAGCATTATTGCTTGGCTTTATCTTGATATTCCACCGCCTTTCCCCAACCCATACCGCGGCAGCAAAACGTTTGGCAAGATCAGGCTGGGCAAGCAGCATTGCCAATAGCTCAGTTACATGCTTAGGCGCATCATCCCCGACAATCAGCGGCAGGGATTTATAAGGTGTCATATCCAAACCGTTCATCACCACGCCATTATCGTCAACCAGTGCTATTTTTCCCTGATGTTGCCATAATGCCACCGGCTCACGTTCCACCACCCGTACATATAAGGTATCAGGCAGGGCACGCTCAATAGCTGCATATTTTACACTCTCTATTTTTTCCAGGCGGGTACGTATTTCATCCAGCGGTAACCGCAGGATCGGAGTCTTTTTATCAATATCAAGCGCCTTGTTTATTTCTTCCAACGGTGTCCGGTTGCGTCCTTCAAGGTAAAGATTTTCTACTGTATACCCTGCCTTCACGGTAAGACCATAGACCGCATCCGAAGAAAGCTGCAGCAGGCGGCTCATGGCATTGGTTTTCCACGACCACATCGCCCCGCCGATAGCAAATAAACTAAACCCAACTAGGGAAACCATACGGCATTTATGGAGTATATGCTGGCGCCTGAGGTGCAATTCCTTATCGCGCATGATTTTTTGTGATTGCTTCTGGCGCTGGGAAAGTTTTTCTTCCTTTTTCGATACCTTAGCCATAGCTAGCTGACTCCACTAATTTCTGCACCAACTGGTTAAACGAAATTCCAGCAAAGGCGGCAATTTCCGGTGAGAGGGACAGTGCTGTCATTCCCGGCTGGGTATTGATCTCCAATATATAAAAATCCGTGCCGTCATACCGGAAATCGCAGCGCGACAGGCCGCGACAACCAATAGCCTTATGGGCGCTAAGAGACATCTGCATAACGCTGTCATATTCGGCTTTGGTTAGAGGAGCCGGACAGAGGTGTTCGGTTTTGCCGTCAGTGTATTTATTTTCATAATCATAAAAACCGGATTTAGGGCGGATTTCAGTTACGCCAAGCGGCACATCGTTCAACACAGCGCAGGTTATTTCCCGTCCTTCAATATATTCCTCAACAAGATAAGTTGCTAGTTGCTGGTTGTTAGTTGCTGGTTGTTTTCTTTCATCGGCAATTAATTCGCTCATTGGACGGTTATCATGTTCCAGAACAATGTGCACACCTACGCTCGACCCCTCGTTAGCCGGTTTTACCACGAACGGGCGCGGCATCGGGTCGCCTTTACGTAGCTCTTCACTGCTAACTATTTTCCCAACTGGAACTTTTAGTCCCGCTGCCTGGAACACCAGCTTGGCGAGCGGTTTGTCCATTGCAACAGAGGAGGCAAGAACCCCGGAATGGGTGTAGGGAATTTGCAAAATCTCCAGCAAACCCTGCACGCAGCCATCTTCACCCCAGCGGCCATGCAGCGCGTTAAAAACCACGTCTGGCTTAGTAGCTTTCAGCACCTCGGCTATATCGTGGGCCACATCAATTTCCGTGACCTTATAACCCAGTTCGCGCAAAGCCTTGGCACAAGCCGCGCCGCTATTTAGCGATACCTCGCGTTCCGCCGACCAGCCACCTTTTAATACCGCAACGTGTTTTGTCATTCTATTTTTTACCGATCCTTTTGATTTCCCACTCTAGCATAATTCCACTTTTTTCATAGACACGTTTTATGACTTCATCGCCAAGATTTTCCAAGTCGGCGGCGGTCGCGTTTCCGGTGTTAATCATGAAGTTGCAATGTTTCTCCGACATCTGCGCGCCGCCAACGGTAAGGCCACGGCAGCCAGCCTGGTCGATAAGCTCCCACGCCTTGTGCCCGTCCGGGTTTTTGAAGGTGCTTCCCCCGGTTCTGGCGCGGATGGGCTGGGTTTCTTCGCGCTTGCGGCTTATTTCCTCGATCTTGTTGACGATCTCGAATTTATCACCGGCCACGCTTTTCAGCACCGCGCCAGTTACTATTGCCCCTTCCGGTAGTTTGCTGCTCCTGTAGGCAAAATCCAGCTCGGCATTGCTTAAGCTTTTGATGGTTCCATCGCGCTCGACAATTTCAGCGGAAACCAGCACCTGCGAAATATCGCTGCCATAAGCCCCGCCATTCATGCGTACTGCGCCACCGATGGTTCCGGGTATACCACTTAAAAATTCGAGACCAGCAATTTCGCATTCGGCAGCAAAGAGGGCAACGTTGATGTCGAGCGCTCCTCCGCCGACCGATATATACATTCCCTCTCCCTCTGGGAGAGGGCTAGGGTGAGGGCTTTTTCCTAGAATGACGTTGCCCTCACCCTCCGCCCTCTCCCAAGGGGAGATGGTGCTTAATTCAGTAAAACCTCGTCCCAACTTCACCACCACCCCATCAATGCCGCCATCACGCACGATGATATTGGAGCCGACACCAAGGACAGTAACTGGAACATCAAGCGGTAATTCTTTTAGAAAGTTAGAAAGGTCAGAAGCATTTTCCGGCTTGAATAGATACTGTGCATTGCCGCCGACACGAAACCAGTTGGTTTTGGAGAGGTCTACATTCTGGCGAATGTTAGGCCTTAGGCTTAAGGCTTCAGGCAATAGTGAAGTATTGCCCATCACCTAACCTGCTACTGCCTTTTGCCCATTTCCTATTGCCTTTAATTCCGCTGGAAGGGAGTAAGCCCATTTGCTTATGGAACCGGCACCGAGGCACACCACCATATCACCCGAACCGGCAACGCCTGCAACCATAGAAGCAAGCTCTTCCTGTGCAGGCAGGCGTAGTACGCTACGGTGACCGGCGGCACGCAGCCCTTCGGCGAGAGTATCGGCACTTACACCCTCGATAGGGTCTTCCCCGGCGCTGTAAATATCGGCGACTATCACCGTATCAGCATCGTTAAAACAGGTGCAAAAATCAGCAAATAAATCTTTCACGCGGGTATAGCGGTGCGGCTGCACAACAGCGATGACTTTGCCCCCGGAGTGCGACTGGGCATCGCGGGCGGCTTTGAGGGTTGCTGCAATTTCTACCGGGTGGTGGCCATAATCGTCAATGACAGTTATTCCATTAGTCACTCCGGTTTTGGTGAAGCGGCGCTTTACCCCTTCAAAATTACCGAGGGCTTTTACGATGATAGAATCTTTCAGTTTCAATTCCTGGGCGATGGCGATGGCCGCCAGCGCATTACGCACATTGTGCTGGCCGTGCATAGACAGGAGAATATTCTTTATGACCTTGGCTTTTTCACCGGAACGCCCTGCTATTTCCACGTCAAAAATTTCCCCGTCAGCGCTAGAGCGCAAATTCACCGCACGTATATCGGCCTGCGGATTGGTGCCATAGGTTATGAAACGGCGGTCATGTACACGTGAGGCCAGAGCCTGCACTTCGGGATGGTCGGTACACAGTACCGCGAAACCGTAGAACGGCAGGTTGGTGAGGAAAGATTGGTAAGCAGCTTTTGCGGCATCGAACGAACCGTAATGGTCGAGATGTTCCGGGTCGATATTGGTAACGATGGCGATAGTCGCAGGAAGTTTGGTGAAGCTGCCGTCAGATTCATCGGCTTCCACCACCATCCACTCGCCGGAGCCAAGATAGGCATTGGTGCCGCGGGCATTGATGATGCCGCCATTAATAACGGTCGGTTGCATCTGCGCGGCTTCAAGCATAGCGGCGGTGAGCGCGGTGGTTGTAGTTTTGCCGTGCGTGCCCGCTACTGCAATGGCAATTTTCAGGCGCATCAGCTCGGCGAGCATTTCCGCGCGTTTTACTACCGGCAGGCGCGCGGCGCGGGCAGCGATGAGTTCGGGATTATCGGCCTTTATCGCCGAAGAAATTACCACCACCGCAATACCGGCGATATTTTCCGGCTTGTTGCCGATAAATATTTTTATGCCATTTTTTTCAAGCCTTTCAGTATTATAGCTAACAGTAGCGTCCGATCCCTGCACCTTATAGCCGAGATTATGCAACACCTCGGCGATGCCGCTCATGCCAATGCCGCCAATGCCGATAAAATGGATAACCCCCACAGAAAGCGGCATTTTGTGGGAGATGGGCAGTGGGGTCATGTTCATTTTTTATTCCTTGATACTGGATAATGTAAGTTCAGCTAGATTCTGCGCAGCATTTTCATAACCAAGTTTTTTAGCATTTTCGGCGGCTTTGGCAAGCGTATCAGGCGCGGTGATGAAAGCTTCGAGGCGGGCGGCGAGAGAAGCGGCGGTAAATCCATCCTGATTTATTACCCAGCCACCGCCAACATCCTCAAAAGCTTCGGCATTATAATATTGGTGGTTATCCATGGAAGTAGGCAGCGGTACTAATATCGCCGGCCTGCCCGCAACAGCCAGTTCAAAAATAGTGGAAGCTCCTGAGCGGGCAATGACCAGATGGGCACTGGCCAGACGCGTCGGCAAATCAACAAAGAAAGAGGCAATATCGGCATTTATATTAAGCTCGGCATAAGCAGCGCGCACCGCCTCGACATCGGCCTCGCGGCATTGCTGGTCAACCCGGATACGTGAGCGCAGGGAAGCTGGCAAAGCAGCTATTGCGGCGGGAACTATCTGGCTGAAAATAGTTGCGCCCTGCGAACCGCCGGTAACCAGTATATGAACCTTGCCATCGTGCGTAATAGCTGAGTATGGCAGGCTGCGAATAGCTTTTATGCTGGCACGCACCGGGTTGCCGATGATGACTATTTTGCCTTTGTCTTTTTCTTCGACCATTCTGATGTCAGGAAAAGAGGTAGCGATACGCCCTACCTTTCCGGCAAGCAGACGGTTAGCACGGCCGAGGACGGAGTTCTGTTCATGGATGATGGTGGGAATGCCAAGCTTGCAGGCGGCAAATAAAGTTGGAAAAGAAGGATAACCGCCAAAGCCGATAACCACATCCGGTTTCAAAGCACGCAGCAAAGACCACGCCTGCACCATCCCGGCAAGCAAACCTAAAATACCCATGATTTTTTTTACTGGCGAACCGACAAATGTCCCGGTGCGTATGGTACGGGTTTCCACCCGTGAAAGCGCCCCAGTCTTGAAATTGGCAAAACGTTTATCAGTTACCAATATCACGCGGCTACCGCTGGCAAGCAGCACTTCAGCCAGTGCCTCGGCAGGGAATACGTGGCCGCCGGTGCCGCCGGTGGCAAGGATTATGGTTTTGTTATTTTGCATTATTCTTTTTGAACCACGGCATGAAAACAAATTTGAAAATTCCGTACATACTAATCAAAGCCCAGGCTGCTTCAAGCAAAAATGCTGACAGGTTCCAGTTTACCAGCAGGGAAATAATAAGCAGCAGCGAACCAGCCAGGTTCATCCCCAGATAGGTCAGGCTGGTATGCAATATTGTCCCTTTTTGCAACATAAAATATGCAATTAGGAAGCAGAACACTCCAATATTGCCCACTATGTCCGATATATGTTCCATATTTCCTTCGCTCACCTGGATTAATAGATGAATCGATTAATCGATAAATAAAAAAATTGCTGATTCATCCATTCATCGATTTATCAATTCATCGCCTATCTCACCCACGGTCTATTTCCCCTATATTTTATACTGTTTTCGATCTGGATATTATCGGGCATAAAACGTAGTGCAGAGGCCCCGTTTTGCTCTAAGTAACCAGAATCAATAACCAGCGGCACATTGGCACAGTAAGAATTTTTATCCAGATAATTCTGGGAAATTACAATGTCGGGGTTGCCCTCGCAACTCGCTTCTATTTCTTTTTTGCCCTTGGTCGCCACTATTTTTTTGTTGTAGGCAGTAAGCGTGCATTTATGCTTATCACAACTTCCCATTCTTTCATCTAGATCATCAATGGTCAGAGCCTTATCCTGCCCTTCCGAGCGCAGCCAGATCTGCCCATCGAAACTATCTGGTTTGCCGCGCAGGAAAATAAATTCCCCCTCCTGAAGACGCAAGGCAACCTTGCTGGCATCAGAACTTATAAAAAGGTCATAGGGCTTGTGCAGCATTATTGTTGCCATGCCTATTATAACAAATGGTATGCCAAGCAGGCGCCATTTCTGCTGCCATATACACAACCATAATCCGCCAACCACGCAGAGCATTATACCGCAAAATCCCGGCGAAGGCATGGAGATTGAAGCATAAGGCAAGCTGGCGATAAAACGCGAACCAACCATCATCAGTGAGATACCACGGTCAAGCATGACCAGCGGATAATATTCAAGTCCCAGCGGTATAAGGAGCAGAGCTATCACTGCTGCCGGCATTATCCACATTGAAACCAGCGGCAGCAAAAGCATATTGGCACAGATACCCCACAGGGTGAAACGGTTGAAGTTATATATCACCAGAGGAGTGGTAGCTAAGGTTGCAACCAGCGAGGTGAGCATGATGCCGAGAAAATACAGCCAGATTCTATGCACAAAACCCATATCGCTTTTATACAGCACGCTGCCGAAACGTTCATAAAAAGCCAGTATGGCAATGGTCGCGGCGAAGGAAAGCTGGAAACTGGCGCCAAGCAACGATTCCGGCTGCCACAGTAGTGTCAGCATTGCCGCCCAGGCCAGCGAGAATATACTGATGCCGGTGCGGTCGAACAATATGGCCAACATCACGCAGGCAACCATTATGAAAGAGCGTACCGCCGGAACCGGGTACCCGGCTAGCAGCAGATAGGCAAAGGAACTAAGCAGCGCGACAAAAGCCGCTATCTTTTTTATAGGTACACGCATAGCGAACGGCGGATATAAACTCAGCAAAAAGCGTATACTGAAAAATACGAGCATCGCCGCCAGCGACATATGCAACCCGGAAATGGAAAGCACATGGTAGATGCCGGACTGGCGCATCGAATCGGCGACATCCTTGGATACGCCCGACATCTCCCCTACCATCATGGCCGCAGCTATCCAACCATTTTCTGCGGTCATGGGCGTCAATATCCTTTGCGTCAGGGACAGGCGCAGGCGGTTCAATTCCTGTTCAAAATTATCCGCCGCCACTTTTTCCATAATTACCGGCGGTCTTGGCGTATAACCCACCGCGCCAAGCTGCTCATAATAGAACATGCGGGCAAAATCATAGGCTCCCGGCATAACCGGGGTTGGCGGCGGGAATAGTGTCGCGCTAAGCTGCACCTTGTCACCCACGGCAAGCAAGTCCTGGACTTCTTTTAAGGAAACACTGATATATTTTGGCGTATTTTCTTTTTCTATTCCTTCAATTGTAACATCCGTAAGATATAGCTTTTCGCCTTTTTCTTTTATCTGGATATCACTTATCTGCCCTTGCAGCGGACGGAAAAATATTTTCCCATACAGGACCGGCGAGGCCACCGACTGGGTACGGAATTCAGCCCGTAACAACCCAAGCGCTACTATCAACAATGCTATAAAAAACAGCCTGCTATGATATTGTTTCCGGCATACAAACAGACATAAAGCAGCCACACCACAAAGCATAGCCGTATGGCTTATCTGCGGTTCATCAGGAAGCAGGAAATAGATACCAATTCCCAACCCGAACAATACCGGCAGCCACAGAACCAGTCGGTCATGTTCTTTTTGCAACAAGGAAAATAAACTGGTAGATTTGTCTGCCATGATCCGTCAATAATGGTTTTTTTGGCCGCGTCTCAGAATGACACGGATAATAATTTGTACAACATCAATTTAAATACAATGCAACAGCGTCACCATAACCCAGCCCTGAAAAATCCTATAACCCAGCTTGCCGAAATAAACTGGTTTATTGTTCTGATAATGACTTTGATTGCCGGTATTGGTCTGGCCATGATGTATTCGGCAGGCGGTGATGATAACGGCACTCTCTACCTGTCGCAGCAGTTTTCGCGTTTTGCCTTTGCCTTTGCGGTTATGCTTATTATCGCCATATTACCGCTGCATATGCTTATGGATTACGCCTATTTTATTTATTTTGCCTGCCTGCTGGTGCTGGTTGGTGTATATCTGGCCGGACATATGGGCAAAGGGGCTACACGCTGGATGAAGTTCGGCGGGCTGAACCTGCAACCATCGGAGTTTATGAAGCTGGCGGTGATACTGGTTCTGGCCCGTTACTTCCATAAAACCCACCCTGAGGATATAAGGCGGCTTTCATTTTTGATAATGCCATTGCTGCTTATAGCTGTTCCCGCTTTTTTTATTTATAAGCAGCCCAATTTGGGAACAACCATAATCCTGCTGACTGTTGGCCTGTGCATGTTCTTTCTGGCTGGTGTGCGCTGGCTGCATATTATCAGTGCAATTGTTATAGCGGTTTCCACAACCCCGGTAATCTGGCATTTCATGCATGGTTACCAGAAAAAACGGGTCCTGACCTTCCTCGATCCGCAGAGCGATCCGCAGGGGGCGGGCTATAACATCCTGCAATCAATAATTGCCATCGGCTCAGGCGGGTTAGTGGGCAAGGGCTATTTACAGGGGTCACAAAGCCAGCTTAACTTCCTGCCGGAAAAACATACTGATTTTATTTTCACTGTGTTTACCGAAGAATTTGGTTTTTTTGGCGGCCTTGTTTTACTGTTTTTGTATATGGTATTGCTCGCTGCGGGACTGAGTGTTGCCCTGCGCAGCCGTTCCAGTTTTGGCTCAATGCTGGCGGGCGGTATTGTTGCCCTGTTGTTCATCCATATACTCATAAATTGCGGAATGGTGATGGGATTGATGCCGGTGGTTGGCGTTCCCCTCCCCCTGATGTCATATGGTGGCAGTATTATGCTTTCGAGCGTTTTTGCTGTTGGCTTGCTGCTGAACGCTTATGTCCACCGTAACCAGCTACCCCACCATAAAACCCTCAGGATGTAGAGCGGCTAACGAAAAGTTAGTCGCTATCAAAATCGCAGCCGAAAGCGCGATTTTGCGGCGCGTAGCAGCCGTACATAACGAAAAATTTTCTGACAAATTTTTCGTTATCTGCTATAAAATTTCATGCACTCAGCGCGAAATCGACTGCGGCAGCGGCATGGAGGTAAGCAGTGTCAAAAACTGGTAAAGAAATATCAGACTGGTTAAGAAGCAGGCATATTTCCGTACAGCCGAATACTATCCCCTCGGCTCCTTGTTCAACCAGCCTGCCGATAATTTCGAGGAAGATATTTTTTGCTGCCGGATTAATAATACCTTTGCATAATTCATCGTAAATTATCCGGTGTACTGCATTACGGTCTTCCTCATCGGGGATGATGGTTTCTATCTTGTGCAGCTTGCTTAGGCGCCCGGTGTAGAAATCCTGTTCCATAGTAAACTTAGTAGCAAGCAGCCCGACTTTTTTTAAACCCAATTTGCGTATCGCTCCTGCGGTGGCATCGGCAATATGGATAACAGGCAGGTTGGTTTGCCTATAAACCTCATGCGCCATTTTGTGCATGGTGTTGGCGCAGATGACCAGGGCTTTTGCACCACCAGCCTTGAGTACCAGCCCGGCCTCGACCATCTTTTCAGTGGCCTCATCCCAGCGGCCTTCTGCTTGTAAAACAGCGATCTCCTCAAAATTGAATGACCAGATAAGAAGCTGCGCGGAATTAAGCCCGCCGAGCCGTTCTTTGACCATTTCGTTCATCAGACGGTAATAGATAGCCGTGGATTCCCAGCTCGTCCCGCCGATCAGGCCTATTGTTTTCATATGTCACCCCGTACTTGCCAGGGGGTCCAGAGCCAAAACCAGCAACCTATGCCTAATCGCAAATTAAAATAAATCGTTGTTTTCATTATATTTATTCCGTTTCTTTTAGTTGTCACAGAACTTTAATATTTATTTACCTGTATATATGCTAACTTACCAGCGGAAATAACAAAAAAACCGAGGATGATAGTCATGAGTGATGAAGAATCTGCCAAGCAACAACAAGCCCTGAAAGATTTGAAATTATTCGAAAGGAATATGGAGTATGATGGAGTACGCGGTTCATTTCAAATTAAAAGGATTGAGATAGATCATAAAATTGACGTTATTATTGCGCTTGAAGCTCTGGGGGTTAAAGAAGAGCAAATAAAACAGGAGGGTAGTGGTTTTGAAAGAGCCATTATTATCGATGACGCAGAAGTTGCCGCATCTCTTGCAAAAACACTAAAAGAGGCCGGATTCAATTATTCTGGCGCGAAGAATGTTCCTGCAACACAAAGAAGTGCTGGCTAACCCCTTTTTCCCATCTCCCCCTGGGAGAGGGTCGGGGTGAGGGCTGAGTTGCAACGTAATGATAACAGCCCTCATCCTAACCTTCTCCCAGAGGGAGAAGGAACTTCCCATAATTTTATTTCTTCTTCCTACTCTCCTCTTTCTCTTTCTTCCGCTGCGCCACTACCAGCTTGCGGTAAAATGCACTTGTCAAATGGGCGGCAATGCCGTATAGTAGGCGTATGGAAATTATTCGCACCCGCGTTTATAGCAAGAGAGCCGCGAAACTTTTAAGCACTAAAGAAATGCTGGTTGCGGAACAGGAGATAATAGAAAATCCGCTGAAATTTCCGATTATACCCGGTACTGGCGGTGTTCGTAAAGCCCGTGCAGCACGTGGTGATTCCGGAAAAAGTAGTGGCGTGCGAATCGTTTATTATTTCATGGTCGATGATGATTTGATTTACCTGCTTGATATATACGCAAAGAATGAGCAGGAAAGTATAAGCGATTCAGATAAAAAACTTTTTCGTGAAATTGTGCGGGAACTGAAAGGATAAAACAATATGAAAAAAGCAAAAAAAACGGCAAAACAGACAAAAGCCGGCAAACGATTGATACAAGCCGCCAAGGAAATGGTGGCCCATTACAAAGGCGAAATTGATTTGCCAAGCCGCAGGGTAGCGATTCCAAAGTCTATTGACGTAGCTTCTATCCGCAAAGAATTCGGCTACAGCCAGCAGAAATTTGCCGACAATTTTGGCTTTGCCCTTTCCGCAGTCAAGGACTGGGAGCAAGGAAGGCGCACACCGGAACTTTCAGCGCGCATATTACTTACTGTAATAGCTACCAATCCCAAAGCGGTCGAGCAGGCACTAACCAGGATGTAGTAGCTCAATTTTTCTTCTTCCTTCTCTCCTCGCGTTCCTTTTTCCTCTGTGCTACCACCAGCTTGCGGTAGTCATCAAGGTCGCCATTGTAAGGCTTGCAGGTGCCGTCGGCAACCAGCCATAGCCTATCAACTACGGAATCGACGAGGTGCGGATCGTGGCTGACCAGAATCACCGCGCCTTTGTAATTGTTTAGTGCTTTCATCAGTGCTTCACGCGCATCCATGTCGAGGTGGTTGGTGGGTTCGTCGAGCAGCATGATGTGCGGCGCATCGAAACTCATCTGGCAGAATAGTAA
>CAZUXB010000016.1:39531-46727 GCA_964624555.1 uncultured Rickettsiales bacterium
CCGAGAGGTCGCCGGTCAGCGTATCGGCCTTGAACTTATCAAACCCGAACGTGGCGAGGTGAGCGCGGATCTTTGCTTCGGCTACACCTTTGCGCGCCTCGCGCATAATCTCGAATGGTGTTTGCGTTACATCCAGTTCATCGGTCTGGAACTGCGCGAAATAACCAACACGCAGCTTGCTTGATTTATGTATCTCGCCGCTAAGTTGCGGCAAGCGGCCCGATAGTAATTTCATAAGCGTTGATTTACCATTACCATTGGCGCCGAGCAGTGCAATTCGGTCATCAGCATCGATGCGCAAATTGAGTTTTTTGAGGATTGGTTTGCCCTGTTCATAACCAGCTTCTACTTGTTCCAGAACTATCATCGGTGATTTCTGCTGGTCGGGTTCAGGGAACTCGAAACTGGTCACACGATCGGCCATCACCGCATCGACAATATCCATCTTCTGGATGGCTTTGAGGCGCGATTGCGCTTGCTTGGCTTTGCTCGCAGAAGCACCGAATCTATCGACAAATTTCTGCATATGCGCTTTCTGCGCCATCTGCTTTTCATGCAGCGCCTGCTGGGAGAGCATGCGCTCGGCGCGTTTGCGTTCGAACTCGTCATAAGTTCCGGTATAAAGCGTGAGTTTTTTATTTTCGAGATGGGCGATATGGGTGACTGTCTTGTTCAGGATATCGCGGTCATGCGAGATGATTATCAGCGTTTCGGTAAATTTCATCAGGTAATTTTCCAGCCACACCATCGCTTCGAAATCAAGATGGTTGGTCGGCTCATCGAGCAGCAACAGGTTGGGTTGGTTGAACAAAACGGCCGCGAGTGCTACGCGCATGCGCCAGCCGCCGGAAAAATCTGATATCGGCTGGTTCTGCGCCTCTTCATCAAAACCAAGACCGGCAAGGATGGTCGCCGCACGTGACGGTGCATCATACGCGCCAATCTCTTCGAGGCGTTCGTAAATATAGCCGATACGATCAGGATCTTCGCAGGTTTCAGCTTCGGCAAAAAGCTCAGCGCGCTCCGTGTCGCTGGCCAGCAGCACATCGATGACCTTTGTATCATCTTCGGGCAGGTCCTGACGTACCATTCCGAGACTGGCGCCTTTTATCATGGTTATGTCGCCGGCATCGGCGTGATACTCACCGGAAACCAGCTTGAAAAGCGTGGATTTCCCGGTTCCATTAGGCCCGACAAGGCCAACGCGATGGCCCGCCGGGATGCTCAGGGAAACGTTATCAAGCAGTGTGCGCCCTGCTATACGGAAGGTAAGGTTTTGTATAAAAAGCATTATTTATTACTGATTCCGGATGTTTTATAAACTAATTATTAACCCTTATCTACTATGATTGCTTAAAGTAAAGGATAATTTTCAGGAGTATTTTGTCGTGAAACAGGTTTACACAGATTCAATTTTATTAATCGAGCGCCTGCATCGCCGCTTCCTTGACGTGGTCAAGGCCGAGCTGGACAGGCTTAAAATTGATGACGTGAACAACGTGCAGACTCTGATACTGTATAACATCAGCGGCGAACAACTGACCATAGGCGAACTTACCAACCGTGGTTATTATCTCGGCTCCAACGTTTCCTACAACGTGAAGAAGCTGGTGGAGAATGGTTATCTGGTGCAGGAACGCGCACCGCATGACAAACGTTCCACCCGCATCAAACTTTCCGATAAGGCTGTAGAATTGTGCAAAAAAATCGATGCCCTTTACCAGCGCAATATTGAAGTATTCTCCAAGGAATCAAATGAAGCCGAACTTTCCTCCCTGAATAAGACCCTTACCAAGCTGGAAAATTTCTGGACGCATTACATAAATAATATCCACAAAGTAAAATAGGCGTTGAATAGGCTTGCCAAGCCGATTGCAAATTATTATTGTTATTTCCATTATTAATTGCAATGCGCAACCACACTGATGAGCCTGTTCACCAAGATATTTTCCCGCAAGGCTTTATTTTCCAGATATGGATTTGCATCTTCCATTGGAATAATATCTCTGGTCACAGCCTCCCTCTCCGGTTTAATTTACGTAGAAACGCAAAAAGTATTTGAGCTTTCCCTGGAAAATTACAAGCGCGATGCACACCATAAAACTACTGCCGTACAGGAAAAAATTGAAAGCACCTTTGGCAGTATATACCAAAGCCTGAGAACTATAAGCCGCCTGCCCAGCGTTAAGGAGATAGACCGCCACGCTGACAATTTGAGCGATAATGGCCGGGTTGTGATACAGGAAATTTATAACAACCTAACCAACACTGTTGCGGTTTCCGCAGTATACATAGTTCCTGTAGATTTTAATCCTAACATTGTTGATCCTCTGACCAAAAAGTTGGAAAAACCAGTAATTTCCTTCGATGGCCTTGCTGCCAAAGCAACAGGAAACAATGATATTTCCACTACAGAAGCTGCGGAAATATACGAATACCAACTTATGCAGGAGCAGATAAGCTGGTTTAAGGAACATTATCCCACCGCAGATGAAATTTACTGGAAATATGTACCGGCAATCAGCGGGCGCGAGGTAATGACCCATGACAGCGCCCGTTATGCACCAACAGACAAAGACAGCCCCAACCATTCCGGTGGTGTTTATTCTGTGCCGTTCTATGATAGTAACGGCCAACTTAAAGGTATTGTATCGGCGGTTATCCTTAGCGATGTATTGCGCGCTATCCTGCCCCAATCCGATTATGCGTTGATAAATTCCAATCATAAGCAGCGCATATTAGCATTTAGCCCTTCCGAGACGCTTATCGAATCTGGCAAGTGGATAGACAAAGATATGGAGAACCCAAATCTTATTTATTCGGAAACCATCCCCCTCGATATCATTGATGGTGGTGGGCGCTGGAAAATCTGGGTTGGCCTGCCTGATAACAATTTTTATGATGATATCCGTAATACAGAGATACTGCAATTCCAGAAAATTGACTGTGCCAGCATCTTATTTTTGGGCTTGCTTACCATATTGGGCCTTATCGTTTTCCGCCGCAATAGTTTGCAAATGGCAAAGGATTTGATCCTGGCCAAGGAAAATGCCGAAGCCGAGAGTATCAAAAAATCACAATTCCTCAGTAATATAATAAACAACGCTGTGGACGGTCTTATTACTATCAATGAGATAGGAATAATACAATCGTTTAACCCGGCGGCCGAAAAGATTTTTGGTTACCCATCAAGCGAAATTATCGGACAAAATGTAAACATACTGATGCCGGAACCGGACCATAGCCAGCACGATCGTTACTTAAGCGACTATTCCAGAACCGGAAAGGCAAAGATATTAGGTGTTGGCCGTGAAGTTAAGGGCAAACGGAAGGATGGTGAAGTGTTCCTGCTCGAACTGGCAGTAAGCTTAATTACCCTTGATGATGGCAGCCATTTATTCAGCGGGATAGTACGCGACATAACTGAGCGCAAAATGGTCGAAGATAAGCTCAAGGAAACTCAGGACCGCTTCCAGCTGGCAATTATCGGCTCAAACAACGGGATATGGGACTGGAATATACAAACCGGCGAGGCCTATTTCTCACCACAATTCAAGAAAATGCTTGGTTTTGAAGAACACGAAATCGGCAACAGTTTTTCTGAGTGGAGCAGCCGACTCCACCCCGATGAAAAAGAACAGGTGCTGGAACTATTGCAGAAACATTTGCAGGAACGCAAAGCTCCATATGACGTTGAATACCACATGCAAGTTAAATCCGGCGAATATAAATGGTTCCGCACTAAAGGCCAGGCTGTATGGGATGAACAGGGCAATCCTATGCGTATGGCCGGCAGCTTCAGCGATATCAGCAAGCGCAAGGATGTTGAACAGCAATTAAAGGACTATGCCAAAAAAATGGAAGAAGCAAACTCCCAGCTGGACCTCCTGCAAAAAGAAGCTGAAGAGATGAATATCGAGCTTATATTCGCCAATGAACAGGCGCAACTGGAAAGAATGAAGGCAGACGAAGCCACCAAGCTGAAATCCGAGTTCCTCGCCAATATGAGTCATGAAATACGCACTCCTATGAACGGTATCATCGGCATGACCAATCTGCTTCTCGAATGCGATCTTAAACCGGCTGAGAAAAATTACCTGAAAATTATAATCAATTCTGCCGAGTCCTTGCTGCAAATTATAAATGATATATTGGACTTCTCAAAAATAGAGGCAGGAAAGATCGATCTGGAAAAAATCCCGTTTGACCTGTATAGCGTATGTAGGGACGTTTGCGAAATGATGGCGGTCAAGGCCAACGAGAAAGGCATTGAATTACTTCTGAATTACCAGCAGGGCGCACCACGCTTCTGCATTGGCGACCCTGTCCGGGTAAAGCAGATACTTTTCAATCTGGTAAACAATGCCATTAAATTTACTAATAACGGCCATGTGCTGCTTTCCCTGCAAGCCAAAGAAGTGGATAATAAACTTAAATTCCATATTGAAGTAAAGGATACAGGGATTGGTATTCCTGCTGACAAGATATTGCTGATATTTAATAAGTTCAGTCAGGCCGACCAGTCAACAGCACGTAAATTCGGCGGAACCGGACTGGGCCTGTCAATATGCAAGGAACTCACCAGGATGATGGATGGCGATATTGGCGTACGCAGCATTTATGGCGTTGGCTCAACATTCTGGTTCGACATAATGCTGGAGGAAGACAAAATAGCTGCAAATGCAAAAACGGCACCGCTAGAACATTCCTTTAATGACCAGCAGCAAATCAATAGTGAAGAGCTTAAATTCAACGATGTGCAAGTTCTGCTTGCAGAAGATAATCCCATCAACCAGACAGTAGCGATTTCTATTCTGGAAAAATATGGCTGCCATGTGACTACTGCCTCACATGTTGATGAGGCGGGACAAAAAATAAAGCAACGGAATTTTGACCTTGTCCTCATGGATTGCCAGATGCCGGTAATTGATGGCTATGAAGCAACTCAGATAATCAGGAAACTGGAAACCCATAACAAATTACCCCATGTCCCGATTATTGCTTTTACAGCTAATGCGATGAAAGGAGATGACGAAAAATGCCTACAAGCCGGTATGGATGATTATATCCCCAAACCAGTGCGCAAAAGTGACCTGGAACGCATTTTAACCGAATGGCTGCCACAGGAAAAACGCATATCAAATACCACCCAGAAGATTAAAGTATTAAATAGCGATGCAAAAATGAATAATATTACAGATATCAATATGGAAGTGTTTAATTCTTTCAAGGATCTGCTAGGCGACAAGCTGGAGGATACCCTTCTCACGCATTTTGAGGTGGCAGAAAATTATGTGGCAGTTATCACTGATTCACTATCTTCCAAGAATTTCGCCGCGATCAAAGGTGCAGCGCACCCCCTGAAATCTTCAAGCCAGCAGATTGGGGCAATGAAAGTCGCCGCTATCGCCAAAGAAATAGAGCGTGCGGCATCTTCGGCAAAACCTGATATTAAAACACTTAAGAAACTGGCCAAGCAGGTTCAGAAAGCGCAACAGGAAGCCGCTAATATAATTACCCTGCACCTGAAGGGTAAGGCGATTTAGCAACTTTATATGAATATAAGCTTGATAGTTTATTTGTTGATTGCTAGGCTATATTAATTGTTTGTTGGTATAAAATACAGTGTTTTGCAACCAACTATGTCAGAATTTATATAATTATTAGCAGTCACACAGACATTGGCTGGTGTAGCTGGGCATCCCCCGCCAGAAGTCTGAGGATAATAAGGAGGAGCATTATAAGCTAGATAATGCCCTTTGGTTGGGAAGCCATCATCAATTTTTACATCAATTTTTTGAGCATCGCTAGAAGACATTGCAGCACCATTAAAGCAGTTTCTATTGTAGGTACTGGTAGATATAGCTAAGTCTATACTGCTACTGCCACCACCGCTAGTAAAAGATGGTATTGCACCATTATAAAGCCCTGCCCAACTGTTATTATAGCCAATCATAAAAACAGGAGTCAGCGAAGATTCGTAGGGAAATACTTGCACCGATATCACGTTACTCATACTTAGCATCATGCTGGCTTGACTGAGTTCGCAGTAAGTATTAGTCCCGCTTATAACCAATATGTCTATAACACCATTTCCATTGCCATTTCCAGTACATTGACGGCCAGCACTGTTTACTTGTTGTACTTGCACAACATAGTCACTACCCATAAAAGTCGTGGCATCCAAACAGTCGCCTACCACGCAGTTATATTTCATTTTGAAAATGTTTACCCCAGAAGTTATACTCTCCAGATTTCTAACCTCACTTCTTATATTAGCGGAAAAAATTAAATCTTTACCCACCATTACCCCACCAACCAAAAGTCCAATAATTACAATAACAATCGCCAGTTCAATCAGGGTAAAGCCAACACTTCTATTCCTTAATTTCCTATTGACAACAAGCCACAAAACCATGAATTTTTGCTTGCCTGCTTGCCTGCTTGCCTGCTTGCCTGCTTGCCTGCGCCACCTTATTGTCTCCATTTGCCGTTATTCCCTAACGTTGGTAAATAATCGTAACAACATCTACAAAACTAATCAACTGCAACTAATTCTTACTGAATAAACTGACCAGTTGTTCGGTCATTGTTTCACCCAGCTTATCGATCTCAGAAATAGTAATGGCACGGCTATAATAGCGGGTTACATCATGGCCAATCCCGATGGCCACCAGTTCAATTGGCATTTTATTTTCGACCTTGGCTATTACCTCGCGCAGGTGGTTGTCCAGATAATTCCCGGTGTTGGAGGAGAGAGTGCTGTCATCGACCGGGGCACCGTCAGAAATCACCATTAAAATACGCCGCTGCTCTGGCCGCGCCAACAAGCGGTCACAGGCCCAGAGTATAGCTTCCCCATCGATATTTTCTTTAAGCAGGCCGTCTTTAAGCATCAGCCCAATATTCTTTTTCGATTTACGCCAGCTTATATCGGCTGGTTTATAAATTATATGGCGCAGGTCATTAAGGCGCCCCGGTTGTGCGGGCTTGTTATTATTCGTCCAGTCTTTGTAAGAATTGCCGCCTTTCCATTCCCTGGTGGTAAAACCAAGTATTTCTACTTTTACCCCACACCTTTCCAGCGTCCGGCTAATTATATCCGCAGACAGAGCGGCAATTGTGATAGGGCGTCCACGCATTGAGCCGGAATTATCAATCAGCAGAGTAACTACCGTATCACGGAAGTCTGTATC
>CAZUXB010000017.1:0-16019 GCA_964624555.1 uncultured Rickettsiales bacterium
TTACCGCAATCCGGCGCTGTTGGATAAGTATCACAAAAAGTTGCAGCAGAAGCCGGGGCCGCTGGAACTGACACATATATACCCAGCGAAAGCACAACCACCAACAAACTTTGCGCAACACTCAATAGGCTAATTGAAGTTGGGAGGATTCTATGTTTGCGCATAATTTTGCTCTATCCATGCGGTTGACGATAAACCAGCATAACATAGATATGTGACAGTTTTTTGACAGTTTGGTTAAATTTTCTGCAAATTTATAAAGAAATACCCTATAGGATCTGACGATGTTTATCTGTTAGAACGATAATTCAGTAAAAAATTATTCAGAACCCTCTCAAGCTGCATCTGGGCAGCAATCAGGTCATTATCGTGAATACCGGACAGTTTCTTGTTGGATTCCTGTAAAGCATATTCACAAGTGTGTGCTAGCATATCGATAGGATTTTCCAGAACCGGGAGTAGTTTACTATCGTCATTTGCATCATGGCGGTAGTGGTGGTGGAAGCGGCGTGGACCTTTAATTTCTGCCAGAGCGAGCGATACTGGGGTAACTATATTTTTAAAACGCTGCTGCCAGTACATTCTTTCTGAATCATCACGAACCGCAAAACGTATTTCCAGCAAGCGGGCGCAAACATCTTCCAAGTGAAGAAGTGATTCATCAAGTGAGTTATTAGCCGCCACTTCTGCAACTGGTCGTTTTCTCTGAGTCTTTACGGCAGTCATAAAAATCTCCTATGTTGTTGTTTTGCTTACAACGTTTTCAATTGTAGCATAAAACAGCAAAATATACCAGCGCATATTGGCAATTATCTGCTCTTAAACCGTTAAAAAACCTTTGCCAGCCATAGAAAATGTTTGTAGATGTAATCCCTGTTTAACTTGCTAGTATTTTAGAGGAACTGCTAATGAAACCAACCACCAAACCAGCAAATAATTGTTTTTCCTCAGGCCCTTGTGCGAAACGCCCGAATTGGTCGCTGGATGCCCTTAAAGATGCTGCCCTGGGCCGTTCGCACCGTGCCAAGCTGGGAAAGAACAAATTGGCTGAGGTTATTGACCGCAGCAAAAAAATCCTTGGTATGCCCGATAATTATTTGCTGGGCATAGTTCCGGCATCCGACACAGGTGCCATCGAAATGGCCTTGTGGTCGCTGCTTGGCGCGCGCGGGGTTGATGTTCTGGCCTGGGAGAGCTTTGGTTCCGGCTGGGGCGCGGATTGCAAGAACCAGCTTAAACTCACTGACCTGAACATATACAAAGCCGATTATGGCAAGCTTCCCGACCTCTCCAAAGTTGATTGGAAACGCGACGTGGTATTTACCTGGAACGGTACTACTTCCGGTGTGCGTGTGCCGAATGGAGACTGGATTCCTGCGAACCGCGAAGGCCTTGCGATATGCGATGCAACCTCGGCGGTGTTCGCTATGGATATGCCGTGGGACAAGCTTGATGTTGTTACATGGTCATGGCAGAAGGTTCTTGGTGGCGAAGCGGCGCATGGGATGATTGCGCTCAGCCCACGTGCGGTGGAACGCCTGACCAGCTATACCCCTGCTTGGCCGCTGCCAAAAATTTTCCAGATGACCAAAGCTGGCAAGCTCATTGACGGAATTTTCAAGGGAGAAACCATCAACACACCATCCATGCTCTGCGTGGAAGACCAGATCGACGCGCTGAAATGGAGCGAGTCGGTTGGCGGTATTAAAGGCCTCATCAAACGTTCGGAATCAAACCTTGCTGCAATTGCCGCGTGGATGGAAAAATCAAGCTGGGCGGCGTTCCTTGCTGAAGATGCTAAGACCCGTTCCTGCACGTCCATCTGCCTGAAAATAAAAGACGCATGGTTCACGTCTCTCAGTGCTGATGCGCAGGCTGAAACCGCGAAGAAAATTGCAAGTATTCTTGAAAAAGAAGGCGTGGCCTATGACATCGGCGCATATCGTGATGCACCGGCTGGCCTTCGCATCTGGGGTGGGGCTACTGTCGAAACATCAGACATAAATGCTTTGCTACCTTGGCTCGATTGGGCTTATGCGGAGGTGAAGAATAGCGAGGCGAAAGCAGCGTGAGACTAGTTTATCTTTTTTCTGTCTTTGTTTTGCTTAATGCTACCGAAGTTAGTGCTTGTACGCTTTCTAAAAATTTCTCGGATAATCCAGACCCTACTATGGATTGTCCAAGTGACATAAAGGATTTTGCAGAACGTGTTATGTAATGTAGGCATTGGGCTGTAGAAGAGCCGTTTATACAAAAAATAGTAAAAAATTGGATTGATGGTTAATAATATGGTTGAAAAACCCCGCTGGGAATATCGTTTTGATAATTACAAACGTGCTTTTCTCATTTTGCGTGAGGCAGTTGAACTGGCTGATACACGCCCTCTCAGTGAATTAGAAAAAATTGGCACGATACAATGTTTTGAAATTACATGGGAATTGGCGTGGAAGACATTAAAAGATTATCTGGAAATGCTTGGATTGTTTCCTGAAACTGCTAGTCCAGCCTCTACGATTAAAACTGCTTTTGAGGGTAAAGTTATTCCTGATGGAGAGTTGTGGATGACGGCATTGGATACACGGAATCGTATGGCGCATACCTATGATATTAAGGCTTTTGAGGAGGCGATTGTTCAGATACAGCAGCGATACTTGGGAATGTTTGACGAGTTTTTTATGTATCTGATGGAAAAAATAGTGGAGAAGCCTTTATGAATGAACATGGCTTAACTTCACAACAGATGGCTATTATCAAGCAAATTCTTATCCCGTTTTCTGATTTAATTGAAAAGGCTGGTTTGTTTGGTTCGCGTGCTAATGGCAAAGCTAGAGCCAATTCTGATATAGATCTTGTGTTATATGGTTTGGATAATCAAAAAACACTGGATAGAATTCATACCTTGTTTACTGAAAGCAGCTTGCCTGTAACAGTAGATGTGCAGGCTTATGAATTGGTGAAATATGCACCATTAAAAAAACATATTGATGAAGCGGTGCAAATTCTGTTTACAAAAGAAGATTTAATGCGCAACAAGTATAATAATTAATTATCAACCATTTTCCCCAATAAAAAGTAAGGAGAACTACAATGCCTAAAGTACTTATAGCTGATAAATTATCCACCCAAGCGATCGATGTATTCAAACAACGCGGCGTGGAAGCCGATGTAAAAACCGGATTGGCTCCGGAAGAAATCCTCAAAATAATTGGCGATTATGATGGTCTTGCGGTGCGCTCGGCTACCAAGGCTACTGCCGCGCTCATCAAGGCTGGAGCAAAATTAAAGGTCATTGGTCGCGCTGGTATCGGTGTGGATAACGTGGATATTCCGGCAGCGACAGCCAGCGGCGTGGTGGTAATGAACACTCCGTTCGGAAATTCCGTTACGACCGCTGAACATACAATTTCCCTGATGATGTCACTTGCCCGCCAGATACCGCAGGCCAACGCTTCCACCCATGCCGGTAAGTGGGAAAAGAACGGTTTCATGGGCGTGGAACTGGCAGGAAAGACGCTTGGGCTCATAGGTGCTGGTAACATCGGCTCAATCGTGGCTGACCGCGCGCAGGGCCTTAAGATGCGCGTTATCGCCTACGATCCGTTCCTTTCTGCTGAACGTGCTGAGGCGCTCCACATTGAAAAAGTGGAACTTGACGAATTATTCAAACGCGCTGATTTCATCACACTGCACACGCCGCTTACCGAAAGCACCAAAAATATCCTGAACAAAGACACTCTTGCCAAATGCAAAAAAGGTGTGCGCATCATCAACTGTGCGCGTGGCGGGCTGGTGAATGAAGCCGATATCAAAGCCGCCATCGAAAGCGGACATGTTGCTGGTGCAGCCTTTGACGTGTTCGAGGAAGAGCCGGCAAAAACCAATATATTATTCGGTATGCCGCAGGTTATCTGCACGCCGCATCTTGGTGCTTCTACTACCGAAGCGCAGGAAAATGTCGCAGTACAGGTTGCCGAGCAGATGGCGGATTATTTGACGACTGGTGCAGTCACCAACGCGCTCAACATTCCGTCCATGTCTGCTGAGGATGCCGCGAAACTGAAACCTTATCTGGAACTGGTAACGCAGCTGGGAAGTTTCGCCGGGCAGCTTACTGAAACTGGCCTGAAACAGGTAAAAATTGATTATGAAGGCAAAGCCGCAAAGCTCAACACCAAACCGCTTACCGCAGTTGCCATGAAAGGCCTGCTTGCGCCACTCGTTGAAGGTGTCAATATGGTCAACGCCCCGGTTGTAGCCAAGGAGCGCGGCATTGAAGTAAGCGCCACCAGCCATGATAAAACCGGCGATTACCAGACACTCATCCGCATCACCGTGGTCACGGACAAGCGTACCCGCACCGTTGCCGGAACTCTGTTCGGCGATAAGCCGCGCATTGTCGAGGTGAACGGCATCAAGCTCGAAGCCGGTCTCGGTAAAATAACTATTTATGTCAATAACGATGACAAGCCGGGCTTCATCGGTAGCCTAGGAACCATCCTTGGCAAAAATAAAATCAACATCGCTTATTTCCATTTAGGCCGCAACGAAGCTGGCAGTGAAGCTATTGCCTTGGTCGAAGTAGACCAGCCGGTGCCGGCCGATGTGCTTGCCGAAATCGGAAAACTGCCCAGCGTGAAACAGGTAAAACTATTGGAGTTTTAGTATTTATTGCCGACTTATGGGATGTATATGAGTAAAGATATTGATTTGGTAAAAATGCTCGCAAGGCGACTTGTTCAAAACAGGATTAATAAGTCTTCTCTCGATTGGGTTGGTAGTGAAGAAGCAAAAAAACAAGTGGCAAGCGATAAGCTGTTTCCTCCGGCTATGGTTGTAGTTCTTATAATTCTGATTTTATTAAATATTCCGGTTGGTTACTTTGTGTCAACATGGAATATGAACAGTGCTTTTTATGCAGTTCCTGTATTAATTATAGATGTGTTTATAGTTCCAATATTTATATTGGCGTTGATAAACAGAATTTTAATACTGCGTAAAAAACGGAGGGAAAATAAAATATGAAACTCTTCTATAACCGCAATTCTCCTTTTGCCCGCAAGTGCCGTGTGGTATTGTTTGAAAAAGGGTTGCAGGACAAGGTTGAGCTGGTGGAATCCATGCCGCCGCATGATTCACCGGCTTTGATAGCCGCTAACCCGCTTGCAAAAATTCCTGCGCTGGTACTTGATGACGGCAATTCCTTCAGCGAAAGCCCGGTCATTTGTGAGTATATTGATTCGCTCTCGGCGCAAAACCAGCTTTTCCCTACCGACAAAACCGAGCGTTTTGAGGCACTGGAGC
Source organism: uncultured Rickettsiales bacterium (assembly GCA_964624555.1). Classification (GTDB taxonomy): domain Bacteria; phylum Pseudomonadota; class Alphaproteobacteria; order Rickettsiales; family SXRF01; genus SXRF01. The sequence continues at coordinate 5,302 of CAZUXB010000017.1, forward strand.
TGGCTGCGCTTGGCAGCGGCATCATGGACGCGGCGGTGGCCTGTATATTAGAGAGCCGCAGGCCGGAGGATAAGCGGTGGCCTGAGTGGGTAGAACGCAAGGAGAACGCAATACGCCGCACCATCAAGCTGGTCGCCGATTCGGGCATTGATGAAAAAACTCCGTTTGATATTGGCACCATAAACCTTGCTGTGGCTCTTGCTTACGTCTGCTTCCGTCTGCCGCATATTAAGTGGCGGGAAGAGCATACAAAACTGGCCGAGTGGTTGGATTTTGTGAACAAACGACCTTCTATGCTTGCCACAGCCCCGGTTGTAGCCTAATATGGCCATTGATTATTAATATAGTCTTCTTTTTTGTCATCCCCGCGTAGGCGGGGATCTTAAACTGGAGGATAGAGAGATTCACACCTTCGTGGGAATGACAAAGGAATAGGAATATCGATGTTCACCGCAATCCACAGCATGGAACCCAGATTTGTCTGGGCTGGGGTAATCTGGGCGCTGGTTATGGGTCTTGCCGCTGGTAATTATGCCTGTTCACTTATCCACCGCTTGCCGCGCGGTCGCCTGCTGCTTGATAAGGCACCTTACTGCGGAACTTGTGGGACGTTGCTACAGGTACGCGACCTCTTTCCGGTTATTTCCGCTGTACTGCTCCGTCACCGCTGCCGCTACTGCGGTACGCCGTTCCCTATTTCCCACACCGTCACCGAAATATTGCTCGCTTCTATTTTTGTGTTGTCATTTCTGCAATATGGTTTTGGTGAGCTTTCCGTTCTTATTTACCTGTTAAGTTCCTTCCTGATTATTCTCTCTGCTATCGAGGTCAATGAGAAGATAATCATGGGCAAGGTCATGATCTGCGTTATTGTAGTGGGTATGATAATGCGTACATTGCTTGATGCCGGTCTGTTCAATTTTGTACAGGGTGGGCTTTATGGCGTTATACTGGGTGCGCTGGTATGGCATAAAGGTGTCGTTAAGGATGGCCATATATACCGCCTGCCCAAACCGGCGGAACTTATGGCTATGTCCGGCATTTGCGTTGGCGGGACAGCTTTTCCAAAATTTCTCCTGTTCCTTGTAGTGGCTTATCCGGCAGTGTGGACGCTCTCAAAAGTCTGGGGTAAGGATTTCCGCATGACCATCGCCTTCAGCATTGCCATAGGGCTTACGGTATTTATGGGTTATTAAATTCCTTCTCCCTTTGGGAGAAGGTTAGGATGAGGGCTAACCATCGTGGTAACTTAGCCATCTCCCAGTGGGAGAGGGAGGAAGTTTAGCTGCTAACCACACTTCTAAAACGTTCGACGATATCGCTAATTTCGCTGTTGCGGGTTTTGAAGGCGGCGCGGTTGACGATCAGGCGCGATGATACCTGGCAGATAACTTCAGTTTCTTTAAGGCCGTTGGCTTTCAGGGTTTTGCCGGAACTGACCAGGTCAACAATGCACGGTGCCATGCCCAGCTTGGGCGCGAGTTCCATCGCCCCGCTCAACTTGATACATTCGGCCTGGATACCTTTTTCGGCAAAGTGGCGGCGGGTGATATTGGGATATTTGGTCGCTATCTTTATATGGCTGGCCCGCACCATATTTTCCTTGCTGCCTATATTGTTTTCCGGTTCGGCGACGCTGAGGCGGCAATGCCCGATATTCAGGTCAAGCGGTGTATAGAGATCAGGGTAATCGAACTCCATGAGCACATCGCTACCAGCAACTCCAAGTTGCGCAGCGCCGAAGGCTACGAAGGTGGGTACGTCAAAGCTGCGTACTTTAATTAAGGAAATATTCCCACCTTCGGTAGAAAATTGCAACTGGCGGTCATTCTCATCGAAAAACGCTTTTTCCGGGAAAATATTTATTTTCGTGAGAAGTGGGACAATTTCTTCCTGGATGCGCCCTTTGGCGATGGCGATTATAATTGATTTTGCAGTCATAGTTTTATAATTTTGAATTCTTTATTATTTTACGTGTGTTTACAATGAATAGCAATTTTTTTAAAGCTATATTTTTACTTATAGCCATAACTTTTCCTACGAATCTTTGGGCTAAACCAGCGGAAATGGTCATGTCCTGGAATGGTTACGGTAATTTACGTTTCGGCGATGACCTGCAAACCATGGAAAAATGGATGGGGGAAAAGGCTGTAATACGCCGTTCTGGTGATGAAGGGTGCTATTTTGTTGATTTCCCTGACTATCCAGAAGTTTCTTTCATGATGGAAAATGATATATTGGCCAGAGTTTACCGTAATTCAGATAAAGTTAAAACTTTTATAAATATCAGTATTGGCGATTCTGTTGCGGAAATAAACCGTGCATTCCGGGGAAAAATGTGTCCGGTTGCCAGCCGCGAGTACATAGATGAACCTAAAAATTGCCATATAATAGTTTACCCATCCGATGGTGGGTATTATTATTTGTTCTTAAACAAGCTAGAAACAAAAGGATTTATTTTGGAAGAACATGATGGTAAGGTGGTCGAATTCAGTGCCGGCCTTGCCAGATATCTTACTCTGAAGGAAGGCTGTCAGTAGGTTGTTGTACGGGGTTAATTATGGTTAGAACAGTTATGGGAAATATACTATTATCTGCGCTGGCGATGGCTGGTCTCCTGGCTTTGTCCATAGCTAATCCAGTCTATGCCCAAACCTCTATAGCCCAGCCTTCTGCGGCTAACCTGCCAACTTTCAGCCGTGATTTATTTCCAAAACTTCCTGCATCATCACTCTGTACTAAAGATAAACTGGTAGGAATCTGGAAATTGCTTATGGTTTATGAAGTTCCATCGGGTAAGGAAATGTCAGTTTATTCCGCCACCCCGTTGCAATATTTTGTATTTGAACCAGATTCACGTTATGGCGAATACAGGAGTATCCTCCATGCCATTACCCTGAAGGATGTCCGAGATTATGTTCTGGAAAAGAGCGGGTCTGGGCAGCAGTTTACACTAAATAAATCCGGCATGGTATTTTTTTATAAAAACTCTATTGCTGTTGATAGCCTGGCGTGTTTTATAGTAGAAAATTATTCCCCTCCGTTTGGAAAAGGGCAGTTATTGCTAATGCCACCGCAAAAGGCAGCGGCAGGGGCGAGGATGTTGAAAGTTTACGAAAAGGTATATATGGAATTTGAAGCCCCTTATAACCCGCCGAAGGCAGGCAGTACAAAATAAACACAAAAATTATTTTATAAAATCAACCTATCTATGACACAAAAATATCATCACAATCCTGAAATTGAGCCAGAAAGCTTTTCTTTTACACCAGAAAATTTAGTTGAGGCGAATGCGCTTATAGCCAAATATCCGCCCGGTCGCCAGCAGAGTGCGGTGATGCCGCTGCTTGCCCTGGCCCAGAAACAGAACAATAACTGGCTGCCTAAAATAGCCATGGATTATGTGGCGAATATGTTAGGCATGCCGCCGGTTCGTGTTTATGAGGTGGCAAGTTTTTATACCATGTATAATCTGGAACCAGTGGGTAAACATTTTGTGCAGGTCTGCACCACCACGCCTTGCTGGTTGCGTGGTTCCGATAACATTGTTTCTGCTTGTGAAAAACGTCTTGGTATCGGGATGGGTGGGACTACGCCTGATGGTGAGTTTACCTTGCGTGAAGTGGAGTGTCTTGGTGCCTGTGTGAATGCGCCGATGGTGCAGATCACCAGTTTTGGCGGTGCCGATAATTATTATGAGGATTTGACCCCGGATACAGTGGTAAGGATTATTGATACTCTTGCATTTGGCGAGAATCCGAAACCTGGTCCGCAAAGTGGAAGAAGATCAAGCGAACCTGCCGGTAGTGAGGTAAAATAATAATGCTGAAACCACAAGACAGGATATTTACCAACCTTTATGGGTTTGATGATTGGAGACTGGCTGGTGCCGCGGCACGTGGCGATTGGGATAATACCGGAGCCATTCTTGCCAAGGGGCCAGATGCCATCATTGAGGAAGTTAAGGCTTCCGGTCTGCGCGGGCGTGGTGGGGCTGGTTTCCCTACTGGTGTCAAGTGGTCGTTCATGCCCAAAAAATCTGACGGGCGTCCTTCTTATCTGGTGGTCAATGCCGATGAGGGGGAGCCGGGAACCTGTAAAGACCGTGACATGCTGCGCCATGAGCCGCACAAGCTGGTTGAAGGTTGCCTGATCGCCTGCTTTGCGATGCGTGCGGTGGCGGCCTACATCTATATACGCGGTGAGTTCCGTGAAGAGGCGGATCGTCTGGAATATGCGATATGGGAAGCATACCGGGCCGGGTTAATTGGTAAAAATGCTTGTGGTAGCGGCTGCGATATTGATGTTTTTGTGCATCGTGGGGCAGGGGCCTATATTTGCGGCGAGGAGATGGCACTTATCGAATCTCTGGAAGGTAAAAAAGGCCAGCCACGCCTGAAGCCTCCGTTTCCAGCGGCTATGGGGTTGTGGGGTTGCCCTACCACGGTTAATAATGTGGAATCGATCGCGGTAGTGCCAACTATATTGCGCCGCTCACCAGCGTGGTTTGCTGGTATTGGCCGCCCGAATAATGTCGGGACCAAGGTATTTTGTATTTCCGGGCATGTGAACAAGCCATGCAACGTTGAAGAGGAGATGGGAATTCCACTTAAGGAACTCATTGAAAAACATGCTGGTGGTGTGCGTGGCGGCTGGGATAATTTGCTGGCTGTTATCCCGGGTGGTTCGTCAGTTCCGCTGCTTCCCAAGAATATCTGCGACACGGTGCTTATGGATTTTGACAGTTTGAAAGCGGAAAAATCAGGCCTAGGCACAGCGGCGGTGATTGTGATGGATAAATCCACCGACGTGGTCAAAGCCATCGCCCGCCTGTCCAAATTCTACACCCATGAATCCTGCGGGCAGTGTACTCCATGCCGCGAAGGTACGGGCTGGTTATGGCGGATGATGGAGCGTATGGTTGATGGCAGCGCCAGTGTTTCCGATATTGACCTCATGCTTGATGTTGCTGGCCGGATTGAAGGCCACACTATCTGCGCCCTTGGCGATGCTGCGGCATGGCCAGTGCAGGGGTTGGTACGCCATTTCCGCCCGGAAATTGAGCGCCGTATTGCCGAATTTACGCGGAGAGCTGCGTGACAACATCCGGTAAAAAAATAGGGAGTATTGTAAGCTTCTTATTACTTTGTTTTGGATTGTTTTTTTTGGTGCAGATTCCTGCTGCCATAGAAACTCAGGCACAGTTGACCGCAAAAATGAACACTATTCCAGAATCATCGGAAGAATTTGATATGGCATTTGATGCCGTAAATTCTCACGAGCATAGAGTTGGCATATTGTTAATCATAGGTGGAATTTGTGTAGCTTGTTCGTTAACCAGATACGCTTTGACAAAGATTTGTAATAAGCATTCCATGAGGTAAAAGTGACCTTTTCCAGTGTTATTTCCTTTCCGCGTCCTTATGATAAGGAAGGTGCGCCCGCCTGCGGAATATATCTGCACCCGCCCAAGAAAACCTCCTTCAAGCTGTTCGTGGTGCAGTTGCGTGCAGTGCTTAACGCACTTAATAATTCGCGCTACCAGAAGAATATGCACGCGCTGGAGTTGCATTTTCCTAAGAAAATTTTTGAAAAAGAACGGCAGCAGGCATCGCAGCTGGTGGCTATGTGCCGTGGGGCAGGGGTGGTTGCCATAGTGCGTGGTGATGTTGGCCTGTGTATAGAATGTGGTGCAGAAGGAGTAATACTCAGCGAGTTGGAGGACATAGCAACTGCCCGCCATATTCTGGGAGCCTCGGCGATAATAGGTTTTGACTGCGGTAATTCACAAGAAAAGGCGGAAGTGGCTTTGGAAAAAGGGGTGGATTATGTAACTTTCTCCGGTTTTTTTGCAGCTGGCACCTCCAAAAAATATGCTGATGTATCATTATTAGAATGGTGGAGTAGTAAAACAGCTTTGCCAGCGGCTGCGTTTGGAAAAATTAATGTCGAGCGGGTTATTGCCCTGACCAAGTCTGGTGCTGGTTTTATCGGGGCTGGGGCATGGGTGTGGGAACACGAGGAAGGACCGGCACGGGCGATATATTGGCTACAGGAAGCAATAGAACATGGTTTGAGCTCAGTAAAAATAAATTGATTTATTTGTTTAATGTGCTGGCTTCGCCGCGGCAAATAGTTTGTTTCAGAAGATATTTGCATAGGGCATAACTAAGCGTTAGGCCCTATAATTTTCTTGCAATTACAGATGGATTGTTGAATATACAAAAACAAAATGATCAGGAGTTTAACATGGCTACTACACTAATGAAGATTCAAGGCCTTGACGGGACTATCGAACTTATGAATGACCGCGTGGTTATCTCGCGCAGTGGTCTTCTGAATTCCTTGAAATTTGGCACTAATTCGCGCCGCGAGATTCCAGTAGGCATGATATCGGAAGTATTATTCCGTGCGCCGTCCCTTCTCACAATGGGCGAAATAGAATTCATCCGTAGTGGTAGCAACGCAAGCACGGTCAACGGCAAAAAGGTCGCTAATCTGAATCTGGTCAAATTCAATAAAAAGAATGTTGCGGAGTTTGAAGCACTGAAAGAGAAAATATTTGAATTGATCAATAAGCAGAACAGGGCCTGAGTTTACTATGCCGAAACTAACGATAGATGGGGTGATATTATGCACAATGTAAAATACGTGATTTATAAAGAAGGAAAATACTTCGTTACAAAGTGTTTGAATTTTGAGCTTTCAACATTTGGAGAAACTTTGGATGAAGCGCAGCAAAATATGAAAGAGGCTCTGGAGCTTTATTTTGAAGAATAAAAACTTGTCATACCGGCGAAAGCCGGTATCCGGTGGGCGGTTGGTCTGGATGCCAGCCTTCGCTGGCATGACAAAGAGTGAGGAAAAATGCCCAAATTAACGATTGATGGACAGGAAATTGAAGTAGAGAACGGTACGGTCATCATTCAGGCTGCCGAGCGCCTTGGTATTGAGATACCGCGCTTCTGCTACCATGAGCGCTTGGCTATTGCCGGCAACTGCCGCATGTGCCTGGTTGAGGTTTCGCCGGGGCCGCCAAAGCCGCAGGCAAGTTGTGCGTTGCCCTGTGCTGATAACATGGTAGTAAAAACCAATTCGCCGATGGTAAAAAAAGCCCGTGAGGGTGTCATGGAGTTTCTGCTTATCAACCACCCGCTCGATTGCCCGATCTGCGACCAGGGCGGTGAATGCGATTTGCAGGATCAGGCCATGGCCTATGGCACTGGCATCAGCCGTTACAAGGAACATAAGCGTTCGGTTGAAAATAAATATATGGGGCCTATTGTAAAGACCGAAATGACCCGCTGCATCCACTGCACCCGTTGTGTGCGCTTCGCCACCGAGATTGCCGGTGTGCCCGAGCTCGGCGCTTTTGGACGCGGTGAGCATATGGAAATCGGCACTTATGTTGAGAAAACACTTACTTCTGAGCTTTCAGGAAATATAGTAGATCTCTGCCCGGTTGGTGCCCTTACCAGCAGGCCGTATCAGTTTGCGGCTCGTCCGTGGGAACTTACCAAGACTGAAACTATCGACGTGCTTGATGCCGTTGGTTCCAACATTCGTGTTGATAGCCGCGGTGAGGCTGTGTTGCGCGTTTTGCCCCGGGTCAATGAAGATATAAACGAAGAATGGATATCCGACAAAACCCGCCATGCCTGTGATGGGCTGCGTGTGCAACGCCTTGACCGGCCTTATGTTCGCGGTAATGACGGCAAGCTTAAGGAAGCCAGCTGGGATGAAGCGCTTTCTGTAGTGGCTGCTAAAATGAACACATTGAAAGCCTCAGAAATGGCTGCGCTTTCTGGCAACCTTGCCTGTGCTGAGAGCGTAATGGCGCTTAAAGATATACTTGATAACCTGAAAATAAACAGCCGTGATTGCCGCCAAGACGGTGCGATGTTTGACACTTCCAGCCGCTCCAATTATTTATTCAACACCACTATTGCCGGTATTGAGCAGGCTGATGTTATCCTCCTTATCGGCGCCAATCCGCGTACCGAGGCGGCCTTGGTAAATGCCCGCATCCGCAAGACCTATTTAAAAGGTGGCCTGAAAGTTTATAATATCGGTAGTGAAAACAACCTGAACTATCCGGTCTATTCTTTTGGCTCTGACCCGCGCGTTCTTTCCGATATCATACTCGGCACACACCCGCTTGCTGGCATACTGGCTGAAGCAAAAAACCCGATGATAATTGTAGGTACCGCAGCAATTGCCCGCAGTGATGGCGAGGCCGTATTTGCTGCTGCTAAAGTAATTGCTAAAAAATATGGTGTGGTTAAAGAGGGCTGGAACGGGTTCAATGTGCTTCACCATGCTGCAGGCAGGGTTGGTGCTCTGGATCTTGGTTTTGTGCCGCAAGGTGAAGGGCGGAATATCTCTGATATTTTTGATGGTTGCGCTTCTGGTGCTGTGAAATTTGTCTATCTGCTTGGGGCTGATGAATTTGATATGGCGCTGCTAGGTAATGCTTTTGTGGTTTATCAGGGCAGCCACGGTGATGATGGTGCACACCGTGCCGATGTTATATTACCGGCTGCTACCTATACTGAAAAAGATGCAACCTACGTAAACCTTGAAGGTCGTGTGCAGCGCACCAAGCAGGCTGTTTTTCCGGTTGGGCAGGCCAAAGAGGATTGGAAAATACTGCGCGCACTCTCCGACCATATGGAAAACCAGCTTCCCTATGACACTCTTTCTGAACTACGCAAGCGTATGGAAAAAATAGCGCCACATTTTGCCAATGTTGGTGAAGTGGTTGCATCGCCGTGGAATGATAGCGCAACACAAGCCGGGCGGGTAGTTATCAGTGCTACTCCGTTCGACCAGTTCATTACTAACTTCTATATGACCGACCCGATATCACGCGCCAGCAAAACCATGGCCGAGTGCAGCAAAGCCGCTGCCAGCTTTCATACAAAAAAGGTAGCGTAATATGAGCGAAACATTAACATTGCTGATGCCTTTCCTTATCATCCTTGGCAAAATATTGCTGCTGGTGGTGCCTCTTCTTGTGTGCGTTGCTATGCTTACTCTGGCTGAGCGCAAGGTCATCGCCGCCATGCAACTGCGCAAAGGTCCGAACGTGGTTGGGTTCTGGGGGCTGATGCAACCATTTGCTGATGGCCTGAAGCTGTTCCTCAAGGAAACCATCATTCCTTCTCAGGCGAGCAGTGTTATATTCCTTATTGCACCGATGGTGACCTTCATGCTGGCGCTGCTGGGCTGGGCGGTGATCCCGCTCGCGCCGGGATTTGTTATCGCCGATATCAATGTCGGAATATTGTACCTGTTCGCCATCTCATCGCTGGGTGTTTACGGAATTATCATGGCCGGGTGGGCGAGTAACTCCAAATACGCCTTCTTAGGCGCTATCCGCTCCAGCGCCCAGATGGTCTCCTACGAAGTGTCGATTGGTTTTGTCATAGTCACGGTTTTATTGCTAGTCGGATCTCTGAACCTTGGTGATATTGTACGTGCACAGGCCGGTGGATTCTGGCACTGGCATGCTTTTGGTTTCCTGTTTCCAATGTTTGTGGTATTCTTTATCTCCGCGCTGGCTGAAACCAACCGCCATCCTTTCGACCTTCCTGAAGCAGAGGCTGAGTTGGTGGCCGGTTATAACGTGGAATATTCCTCAATGTCCTTCGCGCTGTTCTTCCTTGGTGAATACGCGAATATGATTTTGATGTCGGGCATGACCACCATCCTGTTCCTTGGCGGCTGGCAGCCACTGGCCGACATAGCGTTATTTACCTGGATACCAGGAGTTTTGTGGTTCGCCGCTAAAGTCTCTTTCTGCCTGTTCGTATTCATCTGGGCGAGGGCGACTCTGCCGCGCTACCGCTATGACCAGTTGATGCGTCTGGGTTGGAAAGTATTCTTGCCTCTTTCATTAGTGTGGGTGGTCCTCACCTCGGCTTATGTTGTTTTCTGGGCGGCATAAAACATGGAAAGTACTCTTGAGGAATTAGGGCAGTGGTTAGTTGATTTCGTGCACCAGTTTGGTTATGCTGGGATATTCATCATGTCATTGCTTGAAAGTACTTTTGTACCCATTCCGGGCGAAGTTACGATGATACCAGCTGGCGTGCTGGTGCAGCAGGGGCACATGAATTTTTTTGTGGTAGTTTTTTTAGCGACTTTAGGTGCTCTTGCTGGTTCTCTTGCCAACTATTACCTCGCATATTATCTGGGTCGCCGTTTCTTTTATAATTATGGGAAATATTTTTTCTTTACTCATGACAAGATCGACAAACTCGATAAATTTTTCAGCTCCCATGGCGATATTTCAACATTTACCGGGAGACTGCTTCCGGGCGTAAGACATTTTATTGCTTTTCCTGCCGGATTAGGGCATATGGATTTGAAAAAATTCTGCATCTATACTACCCTCGGTAGCGGTATATGGATGACAATACTTACTACTGTTGGTTATCTTATCGGTGATAATAAGGAGCTTGTGCATCGTTATCTGCCGTATGTTACTGCTGTGGTTGTGGTATTGGTGGTTTTCGGTGTAGTATTTTATATAAAAAAGAAGCGTACACACGCTGGGGGTGAGGAAAGTGGCAATTAAGAGGACAGCGCGGTCTTTTTTACTGGCAGAGTTAGTGGCAGGGTTTGCCATGACGCTGAAGTATATGTTCAAAAAGCCGGTCACTATCAACTACCCTTATGAAAAAGGCCCTATAAGTCCGCGTTTTCGTGGAGAG
>CAZUXB010000017.1:16029-45335 GCA_964624555.1 uncultured Rickettsiales bacterium
GCGCCGCGATCCCAATGGTGAGGAGCGTTGTATTGCCTGCAAATTGTGCGAGGCCATCTGCCCGGCGCAGGCCATAACCATCGAGGCTGAGGCCCGCGCTGATGGTTCCCGCCGCACCACCCGTTACGACATCGACATGACCAAATGTATCTATTGCGGTTTCTGTCAGGAAGCCTGCCCGGTTGATGCGATCGTAGAAACCCCGAATTTCGAATTCGCCACCGAAACCCACGAAGAATTACTCTATAATAAAGATAAACTGCTTGCTAACGGCGAACGCTGGGAAAGCGCCATTGCCGCCAGCCTGAATGCGGATGTGGGGTATAGATAATGGCTGACGGTATAACATATTTTGTCACACCCGCGCAGGCGGGTGTCTTAGGCGAGGAAAAGATTCCCGCCTTCGCGGGAATGACAAGCGAGGGTATCGCTAATGGCTGACAGTATCGCAACGCTTATGTTCTATGTTTTTTCGCTGGTGACGGTGTTCTCGGCGCTGATGGTTATTTCCAGCAAGAACCCGGTGCATAGCGTATTATTTCTGATACTTGCTTTTTTTAACGCTGCCGGGCTTTTTGTCCTCCTCGGTGCAGAGTATATTGCCATGACTTTGGTCATTGTTTATGTTGGGGCGGTTGCGGTATTATTCCTTTTTGTGGTTATGATGCTTAACGTGAATTTTTCAGAGATGCGTGAAGGATTTTTAAGATATTTGCCGCTTGGCGGCGCAGTAGCGGCTACCATTTTTGCTGAGTTTGTATTCGTGTTTCATAGCTCGCTTGGCGGTAAAAACGTTGTGGCTCCCGCTAAGAATATTATCCTGCCCAGTGCTGAGACCAGTAATACCAAGGCTATTGGTGATATACTCTACACCAATTATGCCTACCCTTTCCAGATAGCGGGGATGATACTGCTTATAGCCATGATCGGTGCCATTGTCCTTACCAAACGTGACCGCTCTTTTGTGCGCAGGCAGAATATTGCAAAGCAGCTTGCGCGAACTAAGGAAACTGGCGTAGAAATCGTGTCGGTAAAATCAGGTGAGGGGATATCCTAATTATGAATCAGGTGTTTTTTGGCAATATTGGGATTTTTCACTATCTGGTACTTTCCAGCCTGCTTTTTACCATAGGTGTGTGCGGTATTTTCCTCAACCGCAAGAATATAATCACTATACTAATGTCCATTGAGCTTATTCTGCTTTCTGTGAATATAAATTTTGTGGCTTTTTCAGTAAATCTTGGCGACCTTACCGGGCAGGTATTTGCGATGTTCATACTTACAGTTGCTGCTGCTGAAGCCGCTATCGGCCTTGCTATTTTAGTTATCTACTTCCGTAACCGTGGTACTATTGCGGTGGAAGACGTAAATATGATGAAGGGCTAGCATGATCTCTTTCATAGTATTCCTGCCGCTTCTTGCCGCCATTATTGTTGGCTTTACCGTGCGTACCATAGCGCCTGCCACTGCCCATAAACTGACCTGCGGGGCGATGATAATTTCCGCTATACTTTCCGGTTTCGTTTTCGGTGGTTTTGCTTTCGGCCATGAAATTGTTACTAAGGCCAATGTCCTGCCGTGGATAATTTCCGGTGATTTTATAGCAGAGTGGACATTGCGTGTTGATTCCCTGACCGCGGTCATGCTGGTGGTGGTAACCTGGGTTTCTGCGGTGGTGCATGTTTATTCGGTGGGCTATATGAGCCATGATGAACACCAGCCGCGCTTCATGGCCTATCTTTCGCTTTTTACCTTCTTCATGTTGATGCTGGTCACCTCAGATAACCTTGTGCAACTCTTCCTCGGTTGGGAAGGTGTAGGGTTGTGTTCATACCTGCTTATTGGCTTCTGGTTCAAGAAGCAGTCGGCGTGCAATGCAGCGATGAAGGCGTTTATCGTAAACCGTGTCGGCGATTTTGGTTTTGCACTCGGTATATTCGCTACCTATGTTCTCTTTGGCAGTGTTCAATATGACGTGATATTTGCGTTAGCAAATGAACATATTAAGGATGGTTTCACTTTCCTTGGCACGGAATACCGCGCTCTGACACTTATCTGTACCCTGCTGTTTATTGGCGCGATGGGTAAATCAGCCCAACTCGGCCTGCATACCTGGCTGCCGGATGCGATGGAAGGCCCAACACCAGTTTCTGCCCTCATCCATGCTGCAACAATGGTAACGGCAGGCGTGTTCATGGTCTGCCGCCTGTCCCCTCTGTTTGAGCAATCAGAACAGGCTTTGTCGCTGGTTTGTGTGGTTGGTGCATGTACTGCCTTCTTCGCCGCTACAGTTGGTTTGGTGCAGAATGATATAAAAAGGGTGATTGCTTATTCAACCTGTTCACAGCTTGGATATATGTTCTTTGCCTGCGGTGTTGGTGCTTACTCGGCGGCAATGTTCCACCTCATGACCCATGCCTTTTTCAAGGCGCTGCTTTTCCTTGGTGCTGGTTCGGTAATACATGGTATGTCTGGCGAGCAGGATATGCGCAATATGGGCGGCATCTGGAAAAAAATGCCAATTACCTACGCCTATATGTGGATAGGTTCGCTGGCCCTTGCCGGTATACCGCTATTTGCCGGTTATTACTCCAAGGATATGATATTGGAAGCCGCCTATGCGCAAGGGCGTACGAGTGGGCATTTTGCTTACTGGATGGGCATTGGCGCTGCTTTCATGACTGCTTTCTATTCGTGGCGTTTATTGTTCATGACCTTTCACGGCAAGTCGCGAGCTTCTGAAGAAGTGCTGCACCATGTCCACGAATCGCCGCCGATAATGCTCAGGCCGCTTATATTACTTGCTGCCGGGGCGGTTCTTTCCGGATGGCTCGGTTACCATGTTATTGGTCTGGTTTCACCGGATGGGGATTTCTGGCGGTCAACCATTGCCTCGCATGAGGCAATTGAAAAAGCGCACCATGCGCCGGTCTGGGTAGGTGTGCTTCCATTGCTTGTAGGGCTCTCCGGTATTGCTTTGGCCTGGTTCTTTTATGTTGCCAATACCAGTATGCCATCCACAATCGCAGCGATATTTCCAAACCTGTATAAATTCCTACTTAATAAATGGTATTTTGATGAGCTGTATGATTTCCTCTTTGTCCGCCCAGCCAAAAAACTTGGCCAGCATCTGTGGAAATTCTGGGATGAAAAGATAATCGATGGTCTGGGGCCAAATGGTGCCGCTATGATCAGCCATATTGTCGCTGGTCGTACCTCATCCTTACAGACCGGGTATTTATTCCATTATGCCTTTGCCATGTTGCTTGGGTTCTTAGTAATTGTTAGCTGGGTAGTATTTAAATAATGTTGAGCACACTTATATTATTGCCACTTATCGGAGCTTTCGTCATCATGCTGTTCAGCCGCGGCGAAGAAGGGCAGGCCGCTAGTGAGGCACGTTATATTGCCTTGTTTACGACAGTGATAACCTTCCTGGCATCGCTCATATTGTGGTTTGGGTTCAAGACTGATACGGCCGATTTCCAGTTTGTGGAGAAGGCTGAGTGGTTTAAAGGTTTGGGGATTGGCTACCATCTCGGCATCGATGGTATCTCTCTGTTCATGGTGCTGCTTACCACCTTCCTGATGCCGTTTTGCATATTGTGCAGCTGGGAATCGATAACCACCCGCGTGCGTGCCTTTATGGTCAATTTCCTGCTCCTTGAAGCTTTTGTCATTGGTGTTTTCTGTGCGCTGGATGTGGTGATGTTCTACATCTTCTTTGAAGGGATGCTTATTCCCATGTACCTGATAATCGGTATCTGGGGAGGCAACCGCCGTATTTACGCCGCCTATAAGTTCTTCCTTTATACTCTGGCTGGTTCCCTGTTGTTTTTAGTTGCCATAGTCTATCTATACCTGACCTTCGGAACTACCAGCATACCGGAGCTTATCGCTTCCAGCCACAGCCTGCCGCTTGCAGTGCAGAAATATCTATGGCTGGCCATGTTTGCCTCATTCGCGGTCAAGGTTCCAATGTGGCCGGTACATACCTGGCTTCCCGATGCTCACGTGCAGGCCCCAACTGCCGGGTCGGTTATACTGGCCGGTATCCTGCTTAAGATGGGTGCCTATGGTTTCCTGCGCTTCTCATTGCCTATGCTGCCGGACGCTTCGCATTATTATGCTCCTTTCATCTTTTCACTCAGCGTTATTGCCGTGGTCTATACTTCGCTGGTGGCGCTGGTACAGACTGATATGAAAAAGCTGATCGCTTACTCGTCAGTGGCGCATATGGGGTTTGTTACCATTGGTATTTTCGCCTTCAACATGCAGGGTATTGAGGGGGCAATCATCCAGATGATAAGCCACGGCCTGGTTTCTGGTGCTCTTTTCCTTTGCGTTGGTGTGGTTTATGACCGCATGCATACCCGTGAGATAAGCAGCTATGGTGGGGTGGCAACAATAATGCCGCGTTACGCCATGTTCTTCATGTTCTTCACCATGGCTTCAGTCGGGCTGCCAGCCACTTCCGGTTTCGTTGGCGAGTTCCTTGTGCTTCTTGGTGCTTTTAAGGCCAGCACTTATGTTGCGTTTGGCGCGGCCACTGGTGTGGTGCTCGGTGCGGCCTACGCCCTGTGGCTATATAAAAGGGTTGCGTTCGGTGAAATAACCAATGACGAGGTAAAGCACATGCCAGATGTTTCCGCGCGTGAGATACTGATATTTGTTCCGCTGGTGGTTTCTGTATTGTGGCTGGGTATTTATCCAAAGCCATATTTCAGCGCGCTGGAACCTTCGGTTAAACAGCTTATCAGCCAAACTGTTATCGCGGGAAAAGATAAATGATAGATGTACTTATAAATTCTGGGATAATTGCGATAAAGCCGGAAATTTTCCTGCTTATATCAACAGTATTTTTGTTGTTGTATGGTCTCTATCGTAAACCGCGGGTCGATGGTTCGCTTATTTCCCTGTCGCTGTTGATTATATCGCTTACTATTGTTCTGGTACTTGGTTTTAATGCTGTCAGTGGAACATTTTTAAATGATATGTTCACTACCAACCGGTTTACGGTCTTTGCCAAGATATTGGTTCTGGCGGCGGGTGGTTTGGTGCTGATGCTTTCTTCAGGGTTTCTGAAGGAGGAAGGTGGCAAGCCCTTCGAGTTCATAATACTCATGCTCTTTTCCTTGGCTGGTATGATGCTGATGATATCAGCTTCTGACCTGCTTTCTTTGTATATGGCATTGGAGATGTCCAGCCTTGCCCTTTATGTTTTGGCGTCATTCAGCCGTGATAACCAGAAATCCAGTGAGGCTGGCCTTAAATATTTTGTCCTTGGTGCGTTGGCATCGGGTATGATGCTTTTTGGCATGTCGCTGGTTTATGGCTTTGCTGGCAGCACCAGCTTTGCTGATCTTGCCCATTTATTTGCCAAGCAATATCTTGTCTCTAAAGGTGTGGTGGTTGGCCTTGTTCTCATTATGGTTGGTTTCTGCTTCAAGCTATCGGCAGTGCCTTTCCATATGTGGACGCCGGACGTTTATGAAGGTGCGCCGACCCCGGTCACCGCCTTCTTCGCTACCGCACCGAAAGTTGCGGCAATGGCGCTGTTTACCCGCTTCCTTATGGGGCCGTTTGCCCACGCCAGCGGCCAATGGCAACAGGTGGTGGTGTTTGTATCGCTTACCTCAATGCTGGTTGGTGCTTTTGGTGCTATTACCCAGACCAATATCAAGCGCCTGCTGGCTTATAGCTCCATCGGCCATGTGGGGTTCATGCTCATGGCGCTGGCTGCCGCCAACCATAGCGGTGTTCAAGCGCTGCTTATTTACCTAAGCGTGTATATTTTCATGAGTGTGGGTATGTTCGGCGCGGTATTGCTTATGAAGCGCGGCGGCAAGGCAGTGGAAAACATAAAGGACCTAAGCGGCCTGTCCCAGACCAATCCGCTGCTGGCGGTGGTCATCTCCATCTGCGTTTTTTCGATGGCCGGTATTCCACCAATGGCCGGGTTCTTCGGTAAAATGTATGTCGTCCTCGCTGCTATTGATGGTGGCCTGGCATGGCTTGCGGTGGTTGGTGTCTGTACCAGCGTGGTGGGTTGCTATTACTACCTGAAAATAGTTAAAACCATGTATTTTGATGAGCCGGTACCGTCTTTTGACGCTGGTTCTGATGTTCTTATCCATGTTGCCATTGCTGTTGGCGCAGCTGTTACTATGTTATTCTTCCTTATGCCAACGCTGCTTGTAACCATGGCTAAAACCGCTGCAGTGGTGCTTGTGAAATGACTGTGACTGCGCAAAAGAAAAAAATAATTTCTATATGTCATGCCAGCGTATGCTGGCATCCAGCACAGAAGAAAGACTGGATACCAGCTTTCGCTGGTATGACAAAAAAGGTCTTATAAAATGGCCGCTACCACACAAAAGAAAAAAATCATTTCCAACCTGCTCAACGATTACCACCTGTTGTCTTTTGATACGCTTGATTCCACCAATGAAGAAGCCAAGCGTCTGGCACGGGCAGGGGGCAGCCACGGCGCGGTGATCTGGGCCAAGAAACAGACCGAAGGCAAAGGCCGTATGGGGCGCAACTGGCTTTCTGCTGAGGGCAACCTGTTTGTTTCGGTGCTATTGCAGCCGCAAAAACCGTTGCCGGAACTATCCCAGCTTTCTTTTGTGGCGGCCTTATCTGCCCTTGAAGCAGTTTCACCGCTTTTATCCAAGGCAAGTGAACTTCAGACCAAATGGCCCAATGATATTCTGCTTAGTGGCCGCAAGCTGGGCGGTATTCTCCTTGAATCATTCCGTACCGAGGGTAGCGACCAACCGTGGGTAGTAGTAGGTGTTGGTATAAACGTTGACAGCTGTCCGCCGCGCACCGAGTTTCCTGCGACATGCCTGAAGGATGCTGGTGTGGAACTGGTATCGGCAAAAATAATACTTTCCCGTTTCATCCACCATTTTATTGAGCGCTACGATCAATGGATTGGCAAAGGTTTTGCGCCGATACGCAAGGAGTGGCTGGCTGGTGCCTGGAACCTTAAGAAAACCATATCTGTCCGTCTTCCCGATAGTACAATGGAAGGGATTTTTGAGGATATTGATGAAAATGGCAGCCTGATTCTGAATGTGGGCAGTAAAAAGCAGGTTGTTCATGCTGGGGATGTCTATGCTTCTGGTAATTGACGTTGGCAACACCAACGTGGTGTTTGCGGTGTTTGACGGTAGCAGCTTAAAAGGTCAGTGGCGTATTTCGACTGATGCCCGGCGTACTGCCGATGAATATGGTGTGTGGCTGACCCAGGTTCTCGAACATTCCAAAATCGCCCCGGAGAATATCAAAGGCGCGGTGGTGGCCTCGGTGGTACCGCAGGTGCTGTTCGACCTGCGGCAGCTTGCCAAACGATATTTTGGTTGCGAGTTGATGGTCATCGGCGATCCGCGCCTGAAACTGAAGATGGGCGTTGGGGTAAAGATAGACAACCCGCAGGAAGTTGGCGCTGACCGTTTGGTTAATGCTTTCGCCGCTTGGAACCGTTATAAAAAACCATTGATTGTGGTTGATTTTGGTACTGGTACAACCTTTGACGTGGTAAGCGGCGATGGGAATTATATCGGTGGGGTGATAGCGCCCGGTGTGAATCTATCGCTTGATGCCTTGCACAGGGCTGCCGCGAAACTTCCCAACATCGCCATAGCCCCGCCGGCGAAAGTCATCGGAACTAACACCATCGGCGCGATGCAATCGGGTATTTATTATGGTTATACCGGCCTTGTCGAAGGCATTGTGGGGCGCATAAAAAGCGAATATGGTGGCGAGATGCTGGTCATTGCCACTGGCGGCCTTGCCTCGCTCTACGCTAAGTCCTGCGCGGTTATCGAGCAGGTCGAGCCGGATTTGACGATATTTGGTTTAAAAGAGTTATACGAAATGAACAGGTGATGCCAAACATTTATATTATAGCTGGCGCAAATGGCTCTGGAAAAACCACACTGGCCAATATTTTGTTGACGGAGTTTTTGTCCTGTAATGAGTTTGTGAACGCTGACTATATTGCTGCCGGATTATCCCCCTTTAACTATGATAGCGTTGCTCTGCAAGCTGGGCGGTTAATGTTGGAGCGTATAAAATATCTTTCTGATAATAAAAGAGATTTTGCTTTTGAAACCACTTTGTCGACACTTAGCTATGCGCCGTATATAAAAAGGTGGGTGGAGGATGGCTATAATGTTAATTTGATTTTTCTCTGGTTAAATGATGTGAAAATCTCTGTAGAGCGTGTGGCTAGCAGGGTAAAAATGGGCGGGCATTCTATCCCGGAGGCAATAATTCGCAGGAGATATGAAAGAGGCATTTATAACTTTAACCATATTTACAGGACTTTGGTGACTGGCTGGGAAATATATAATAATTCTTCTGTTGATGAACTTAATATTATTGCTGAAGAAGCCGCTAAAAAAATTACTATTCATGAGGAAGATTTATGGAAAAAGATACAGTCTTAGCTCAAGTTATATTAAAAAAAACACCAAAACCTACAGAAAATAAATTAGCGCTTATCGTTCTTGAAGCGTTGAGGGTTGCAGTCAGCAGGTTGCAACTGACACCTACAACTGACACCGTCACAGCCAAGGAAAAACATGAGCTTTAACTTAAAAAAACACCACGACGATTTGCTGTTCATTCCACTCGGCGGTTCCAACGAGATTGGCATGAACTTAAACCTCTACGCCATCGGCGGCAAGTTTCTTATGGTCGATTGCGGCATTGGTTTCGCGGGTGATTATGCGCCTGGCGTGGATATCATTGTGCCGGATATTTCCTTCATCGCCGAACATAAAGATGATTTGCTCGGGCTTATAATTACTCACGCGCATGAGGATCATCTTGGTGCCGTGCCATACTTGTGGCGCGAGCTGGGTTGCCCCATTTATACCACGCCGTTCACCGCTGCTTTCTTGCGCAATAAAATTGGTGAAATGGGGCCGGGCAAAAAACCAATTATCCATGAAATGGCCTGTGGTGGCTCGGTTGATCTTGACCCGTTCAAGGTAGAATTTATCGAACTGACTCATTCTATAGCCGAAATGCAGGCGGTGGCCATAACCACCAAAAAAGGCGTGGTCATGCACACTGGCGACTGGAAATTCGACGATGCGCCGATGATAGGGAATACGTCGGATGTCGACGCGCTGAAACGCTATGGCGACGGTAAGGTGCTGGCGATGGTCTGCGATTCCACCAACGTGTATGAAGAAGGTTCTTCCGGCTCGGAAGGTGATGTGCGTGAGCATCTGGTGAAGCTCATCAAAACCTGTAAAAAACGGGTGGTGGTTTCCACCTTTGCCTCTAATCTTGCGCGTGTGGCCACCCTCATTCACGCCGCGCAGGAAAGCGGGCGCATGGTGGCGCTTGCTGGCCGCTCGCTGCACCGCGTGGTCGATGCCGCCAAGCAATCCGGCTATATCGACGAGGACATGGAATTTGTCGATGAGCGCGATATCATGAACCTGCCGCGTGAAGACGTGCTTATCATCTGCACCGGCGGGCAGGGCGAGCCGCGCGCGGCACTCAACCGTATTTCGCGTAACGACCATCCCAATATCAAACTTCAGTATGGCGATACGGTAATATTCTCCTCGCGCAAAATTCCCGGCAATGAAACCAAGATAAACGGCATCCATAACCGCCTGGTGCAGAAGGGCGTGGAGGTTATTACCGACCGCAATTATTACATCCATGTTTCTGGCCATCCGGCGCGCGGCGAGCTTAAAAAAATGTATGAGCTGGTGCGCCCACTCATCGCGGTGCCTACGCACGGTGAACCGCGCCATCTGCATGAACATGCCAAGCTGGCGCGCAGCCTCGGTGTAAAAGAAGCGGTGGAAGCGCATAACGGCGCGGTGGTATGGCTGGAAGAGGGCGATGCCAGCATCATCGGCGAGGTGAAATCCGGTTATATCGCGGTGGATGGTTCTTCGCTGATACCTACTGACGGCGAGATAATCCGTACCCGCCGCAAGCTGCGCGATGATGGCATTATCTGTTTGAGCATTGTTATGGACGACAAGGGTGAACTGCTCGCCCCGGTGCAGATGGCTGCGCCCGGTATCTTAGACCCCAAGGAAGACGCGGAGTTGATGGTTGAATATATCGGTGAGGTAACCGACGCCATCGAAAACCTCAAGAAAAATGCCAAGGACGATGTGGTGAAGGAAACCGCCCGCCTGGTTATCCGCCGCAGCATCAAGCGCGATATCGACAAAAAGCCGGTTATCGAGGTTATGCTGGTTAGGGCTTAATGCCTGCTTACCGTGGTGTGATCGAGTGAGGCGAGGAGTTGGTTGGCGCGGGCGGCGAGCTGGTCGCGGTGGAAGGTGTCGGAGGTCGGGTAATCAATACCACTGTCAGGATATACCAGCGTGCTGACTTCCGGGCGGTCTTTGCTGGCATTCAAGGTTGGTTGTACAGATTTGCGCATTGCCGGATCGGAAAATTTGAACATGCCTTTAAACAGCATATCGGTTTTATCAAATATCTGGCGGAAGGCGTCGCGGTTGATACCGAAGCTGGCACCGATAATGCCGCCAGTTATAGTTGCTGCCTGCCATCCCTCGACAATCACTCCAAGCTTGAGAGGAAGAACCGAGGCCAGTACCGCCGTTGCCCCGATAGCGGATAGTAGCAGACCAACACCAACACCAACGGCAATACCAACCGCTGCCACTTTCCAGAAAACAAGGCTGCTGCCTTGTGGTTTTGGAATTCTTGGGTCATGGTGGGTAGTGCGGTAACTGTCTAGCTTCTCATCAACAGCATCAGGGCTGGCAACAATAGGTGCTTGACTATGATTTGCCGGGGCAGGGTCGGTTGTAGTAGCGTTTCTTCCTGCGACCATTGCTTTTATTTGATCCATTTCCTGCTTCAGATCATTGAAACGGCTTTGCTCAAATTCCTGCATTCTATCTTCAGCAACTTTCTGGGTAGCGGCAACAGCGCCGGTTATACGGCCCACCTCGCTGAATTCACGGTTGGCATAGAGCATACCGGCTGCGGCCATACCGCCGATAACTGTCATAGCTCCGACTGCTATCCCGGTTATAGCAGTAATTCCAGCTATTGCAGCAACTCCAAATATGGCGCCACCGACCAGAGCGCCAGCGAGAGCGCCAATAATAAGGCCGCCGAGCTTGCCTTTTACGCTGCCTTTGTAGGATTCCCAGAACGCATGGTGATAGAACGGGCCCTCGTCATTAGGAGAGCGCCCTTCCCTGATAAGCTCTTGAACTTCATGATGTTCTTTGCTATCCATACAAACTTAATACACACTTTCCGGCGAAATGCTGTTGCAATAGAACTATAATAGCGTAACTTGGCGTTATAAAAAGTGAAAGTTTTGTTACAGTTTGATTATTTGAGAGGGGATTTATGATAGGAAAACTCAACCATGTGGCCATTGCAGTTCCCGACCTGGCGGCGGCAACGGCTACTTACCGCGATATTTTGGGGGCAAAAGTATCGGAACCTCAGGATGTTAGTGAGCATGGGGTGACGGTGGTATTTGTTGAGCTGCCTAATACTAAGGTGGAGCTTTTGCATCCGCTGGGGGAGAATTCGCCGATTGCCGGGTTTTTGGCCAAAAACGCTTCTGGCGGTATCCACCATGTGTGCTATGAAGTTTCCGACATCATCGCCGCCCGTGACAAGCTGGTGGCCACTGGGGCGCGGGTTCTGGGAGATGGGCAACCGAAAATCGGCGCGCATGGCAACCCGGTATTGTTCCTCCATCCCAAGGATTTCTGCGGTACTCTGGTTGAGTTGGAACAGGTATGATGATAAATTCCTTCTCCCTCTGGGAGAAGGTGAGGATGAGGGCTGCTATCGGTATGATATCGCCCTCACCCCAGCCCTCTCCCAAGGGGAGAAGGAGAAGAAGAAGAAAGAATAGCTATATGACCATATCATTCGCTTTTTTCACCTTCCTTAATGCTTTCTGGATCATGGTATTTATCGCCATTCCTTTTTGTGTTGAATACGAGGAAAAGCCGGAAAACATCCTGCCGGAACAGGGCTACCGCGCCGCGCCAAAATCCATCAACTGGAAAAAACTCATAACTTTAGCGGCGGCGCTTGCTGCGTTAGTTACGCTTGCACTTAAGCTGATTATTGATTGGAGTAAATAATGCGCAGATATCTTATTATAACCGGAATTGTGGCTGCTTTTATATGAAAAACAAACTACTAATAGGGTTTATATTATTTCCGCTTATTGCACCAATTATATTAATGCTACTGCCAATACTATTTATAGTTGGTGTGGTGTTTTTTTATGTCAAAGGAGTGGAAGGCATCCATGCACTGCCGATCAAAGAATCGTGGAAAAATTGGCTATATGATAAAATAGCCAATATGCCGGAGCAGAATCCCAATCTTCATAAGTTAGCTGTAGGCGGGAAGTATCTGCTCAAAGCAGGGGTTTTTCTTGTTATCGGTTTTTTATTATTGTACGCGAGTTATGGGTTAGCGAGTCAGGGGACGCCAGTTGCGTTACTGATGATTATCGGAGTGCCTATACTGGGGTTGGTGCTTTCTTTCAAAAAGATACTTGGCTGGCTAGCAAAAAAACAACCAATTAATGAAACGCACTTAGAAGTAGAAACTGATTCATCGATTGTTGAGGAATCTCAAAAACAGCAAACTAACGAAACGCTACTAAATGAAAAGCAGTTAGAAGTGAAAACTAGTTCGCCGATTATTGAAGAATCTTTAAAACAACAAACCAATCAAAATATAAAATCTAATGGTTTGTTGTGGAAAACAGCATTTCTAGTAATCTTTGAAGTAATAGCAGTGTGTGTTATCAGTTTTTTGATAGTTGGTTTCTACTCAAATCAAACTAAGTACTCGGATAAGTTGGATGTTATTACTATATTTTTCATTAGCATTCTGACTTCGATACTAGCATTTTGTCTGTTGTTTGTTCACAAAAAATATATAAACCCATGTCTATTCTCTTTAAATTTGATTGAAAACAAAGAGATGATAGACTTAAACTTTTGGGGCAAAAAAATCTATCAATTCTATCTGGTGATGTTTACTCTTTTCTTTATGTATTCACTATCAATGGTGATGGTTAAAATTATACAGAGTAATTACACTAGTCACCTGTCAGAAATTGTACCTTTTATATGCTTTTCACCCTTGCTTGTGATTTTTATACGTCATATTCAACTATCAACAGGCGACTATTGGAAATATTTACCAAAACAATTTCTAGTTGGAATTTTTAGTTCACTCATATTAGGAACAGCATTAACTAGCATAACTTATCCTTTTACACCTGAGGGGGCTGAATTTTTAGGTTGGTTTTTGATATATTTAATTTTTCCGCATACCTTAATACTAATAGTACTTTTAACAGCTGGTATTTTAAAATTAGCACCTAGTATTTTAAAAATTTTAGTGAAAGGGTTTTATTTTTCTATTCGTGACCCAAAAGAATATATTAATGATAGCACTGAAAAACATGGTTTTTTTAATAAATTTTGGGTGTGACGTAGATTAGCAAAATAGGCATCTAAATATTAAGAGAATTAGTTATAAACGGAGTGAAACCATCGTGACAGACAATACAATGTACGAAAAACCGGAATCGGAGATTTTTAATTTTTTGGTGTCGATTTTTTTGGTCGGCTCGGCTTTATATTTATTTAATTATTATGCTATTGCCCGCCCTGAGGAGTTTCATAAGTATGAGCAACGCTTACGCACCGAATTTCACCTTCCGCCAAACGCGGAGTTAATTGAACTCAAAGATACAAGATCAATAAACAAGAAGCACGTAACCCCCTGGACTTCCCCGGATAGTTTCTTCATAAAAGCAATTTTTGCATTCGAGGAAGCTGATTTTGATCGGTATGTTACATCACTGGATGACCCTCAGACCTGGAAACCTCAATTATTCAGCAAAACTCCCGTGAGTAAATTTTATATTTCTGAGAACGCGCATCGGTGGAGAAACTTGCCGGAGGCGCCTTATGCAGGCATCCCATTCCGTTTTGGTTCGCGTGATGTAAGGTGGAATGGCGTAGAACCGCCATTAGCTAACGCAAATAAATATTTCTGTTATGCGTTGGAACCCGTTGGCCCCGAAGGTCAAGTGTTGGGGACGGCGACAAATGCAAACGGTTATAACTGCTTCATCAGTGCTTGCGCTGATTTTCCGATGACGAAAAAATCTTACAATGATGAGCGATTGTACCCTAGGGGGATTGTCATGGGCGTACTTGATTACCAAACACGGCGGCTCCATATATCAATTAGCCCCCAAGATGCAAATTGGGCTTGTAAGCCGCGAGTAGCAGAAGATTATTTTGTGAAGCCATACAGAAAACCCTATTAGCATGTGTTTGATTTTTATGGCTATATACTTGGATTATTTGCCAAAGAGCAGCCTCACAAAAGCATATGAAGTGGATAATGCAGGTCAAATTTTCATTTTTAATTAAGATATTGGCATGTATAATGCCCAACAGACAAGGATTGCCAGCATGCCGCTTACCCCTGAAGAAAAAGCCAGTTTTGAAGCAGCGACCGTATTACCTACCAAACTGAGGAAGCGCGCGCTCCTGGCCTGGCCCCTTATTTTCATTCCGCCAGTGTTTCTTATATTCACGATTCCTTTTGTCTTCGGATACATGCCCCTGCTCGCCTATTGTTGCTATAAAGAAAACCTGAAACGTATTCCGGAAGGTAAAACCAGCTTTACCATCGGCGGACTTGGAGATGCAGCACCCCCTATGGCACGCGCCAGTTATAACCATCGCATGAATCAGGCTGGAAATATTTTTTTGATGGGCGCGGGTGGAATTATCGCGCTTGCCGCATTATCCGCGCCGTTCTTCTGGTAAAGAAAAAGCGTGAGCCACTGGCATGCCCACCCATCTTTCATTTCTGCGCTGGTTACGCTTGCGCTTAAGCTGATTATAGGATGACGGATGACAGATGGCGGATTACAAGATAAAAAAGATTTTACTTAACATTATAATCATCTAATAACTAACTATTCGTCATCCGTAATCTGTCATCCGTCATCCGTAATCCATTATGCGCCTCTCAAAATATTTCCTGCCTCTACTCAAAGAAAACCCATCGGAAGCACAAATCGTTTCGCACCGTCTGATGCTGCGCGCGGGTATGATCCGCCAGCAGGCCGCTGGTATTTACACATGGCTTCCTCTGGGTGAGCGTGTGCTCAAAAAAGTTGAAGCTATTGTTGCCGATGAGCTGGATAAGGCCGGTTGTGTGCGTGTGCTGATGCCGACCTTGCAGCCTACTGAGCTATGGAAAGAGTCCGGCCGTTATGATGCGCTGGGCAAGGAGATGCTGCGCTTTAAAGACCGCGCGGATCGTGAGCTGCTTTACAGCCCAACCAACGAGGAAATGATAATCGATAATTTCCGCGCCTTTGTGAAAAGTTATAAGTCGTTACCGCTGAACCTGTATCAGATAAACTGGAAATTCCGTGATGAGGTTCGCCCACGTTTTGGGGTGATGCGTGGCCGTGAATTTTTGATGAAAGACGGTTATTCCTTCCACATAGACCTCGATGATGCCAAGCGCGAATATTACAAAATGTACGATGTCTATCACCGCATTTTTGCTCGGCTGGGGCTGGTAGCTATCGCGGTGAACGCTGATTCCGGCGCGATTGGTGGAAGTTTATCACACGAATTCCAGGTGCTGGCGGAGACCGGTGAAAGCCAGATCTATTATGATGCAAAATTCGATGAGTTGCGTGCCGGTGATAAAAAACCGTGGGAGCTAGGCGAGCAGATGCGCGGGCTCTACGCCGCCGCTGATGAATTACACGTGCCGGAAAAATGCCCAGTACCGGAAGGCAAACTCCGCACCGCGCGCGGTATTGAAGTGGGGCACATCTTCCTTCTCGGCCGCAAATATACCGATGCCATGAATGTGGATGTATCAGGTGCGGATGGTAAGCTGGCGCGGGTGGAGATGGCGACCTTTGGTATCGGTGTATCGCGCCTGCTTGGTGCGATAATCGAGGCGTCGCACGATGATAATGGTATTATCTGGCCGGATGCGGTGGCGCCGTTTAATGTCGGCATTATAAATTTACGCGCTGGTGATGCAAAATGCGATGCTCTGTGCGAATCACTCTACGAAAAACTCACCGCCTCCGGCAAAGAGGTTCTTTATGATGATACGGACGAACGCGCCGGCGGAAAATTCGCCAGCATGGACCTTGTCGGTATCCCGTGGCAGGTTGTTGTCGGGCCGAAGGGCGCCGAAAAAGGCGTGGTCGAGCTTAAAAACCGCAAGACCGGCGAGAAGCAGGAATTGTCTGTGGAAGCGG
Organism: uncultured Rickettsiales bacterium; assembly: GCA_964624555.1. Classification (GTDB taxonomy): domain Bacteria; phylum Pseudomonadota; class Alphaproteobacteria; order Rickettsiales; family SXRF01; genus SXRF01. Next base: position 32,363 of record CAZUXB010000017.1, read on the forward strand.
CATTAGCGGCCTTGTCATACTGAGCGAAGCGAAGTATCTCTATCCATATCGTAAGGAGATCCTTCGGCTACGCCTCAGGATGACTGCTTAGGCCACCACGCCTTCGTTATCGTCGCCGATGATATCTTCCATCGGGTTTACCGGGAAATCTTTCACATTCTGGAACACGAGGCTGCCTTTATAGCCGGTGAGCTCGCCCATATCGTTATAGATGGCGAGGATATCTTTTTGCACCTGTGGTGCCAGTGCTGTGTGTGAGCGGATTATAAGGTCGAACTGGATATTCTGGTTGGTGCGTTTTACAAAACCGTCCATCTGCATTTCGCCGAGCTGCGACATATCCATTTCCAGCACAAAGCGCGTATCTTCCTGTTTTTCGCGGCCACCGCTGCCTTGTTTTTCTTTGCGTTCACGTTTTACGAACAGGCGTGTCTGTTGCAATTCACCATCCACCACCACTGGAAAGAATAGCGATTGCCACTGCTGCGCCGGAGGATTGGTAAATTGCCGCGCGATGCTCATGAACTCGCCTTCGGCTTTTTTCAGCAAATTTTCGTGGCCGTTATCCTGTAGCCATCTGGCATTGCTGCGCCCGATCCATTGTTCGAAATCTCCATTTTTCAGTGCCGAGGTCAGGCCAAGTATCGAGGCCATGAAATTATGCTGGGCCGGTTGTTGCTGGCCGGTTACCGGATTGTTTACAGGCTGGCCGAGATTGGGAATATTGTTACTTACAAAATTCTGCGCGTCCTGTGTTCCTAGCCCAGATAGCAGGGAAAAAATATCGCTGAGCGCACCGGCATTACGGGCGAGGGCGGTTATTGGGGCCGGGCTAGTGGTTAGCGGTGCGGCTACAGCTAAATTAATGGGATTCGCCGGGGTTTTTATTTCCGCAATTTCAAACGTCACGTGACTGTTTATCGGCAGCGCCGTTCCCGCTTGTAATCGAATTATTCCTACGGGGCTCTGGATGATTGCTTCGCCATTGGGATCATTACTGATGACCGCAGTTAGCAGTTGCTGCCCTATTTGCGCGGGTGTGGTCTGGGTTGGTATTTCCGGTGTGGGTGCGGGTGTAAGTGTTGGTACAGGTGCAGATGGTGTCTGCGTAGGGATGGTTTCTGGCGTTGCGGCAAAGCGGGCATAGGAAGCATAGCTGGGAGTTGCCGGTTGCTGGGCCGGACTTGGTGTCAGTGTCGGTGACGGCGTCGCAGAAGGTGTTGGTGTGGGTGTGAGTATCGGTGTAGGAGAGTATGGTGTCTGCGGCTGTGCATTTGCAGTAGGCAATATAATATTGGTTATTTTTAGTGCAACTTGTGAGCCGTTGGGCAGCGGTGGTTCTGGTGTAAGTGTTGGTGACGGTGCCGGTGAAGAATTATGTGGCGTAGCTATTATAGTTCCTTTTACCGTAACCACCGGGGTTTGATTGGTTTGCAGTTGCACATTCTGCACCTCTTCACCACCACTGACACCAGCACTCACACCACTTCCAACACTCACAATAACTTCCGGTTCTTGGGTCAAGCCTGATTGCAGTACGGCAACTTCCGGCGGCAGGCCGTTTACCGAGAGTATATGCGCGCTGTTATTGCCTGCAATATGTTCGATGCGGATAGTTATTTCGCTGCCGATCTTCAGGAAAAAATTGCTGGCGAAGGTAATGTCGCCGCTATCGGTGCGCAGTATGGGGTTGCCGCTGGTGTCGCGGTTGATGATGAAGCCGGAGAGTATCGAGCCGACCGGAATACTGCCGATAGTTCCTTGTGGCGTTGGGTTGCCGGAAACCTGCGGCTGCTGCACACCCTGCACTTGCGGCGGCGGTAGAATGGTTATTACGCGGAGGTCGGCCATTATATCGGGCTCCACCAATAGTAAATATGGCATTTTGCCGTATTTGATCTGGTGTAATTATAGGTGGTACCATTACCACTTGTACAGCCTGTCGTACCATAGTTGACGGAATTGCTATTGGATGTGCGGATTTTTCCTTCACTGCCTATGCCGTCATCGTATTTTATATCTACGCCGTATGTTTCATTGCTGGTAAGAAATCCTCCGCGGGTCAGTTCATCATCCACTCCAGTGCCGGTAATATAAGCGTTATCGGTGCCATTACGGGCTTTACCAAATTGAACCATATTGGCCCATGTGTCGGAAAGTGCATAAACCGTATAACCAACATTAGAAATTTTTGCAGCCGGGACATTCATGCCTACCACCGCTTCATACCCACTCGAACCTGGACCAGCCACACCCGTATAATTGCCTTCAATCATATTGGCACGCGATAGGTGCCGCCAGAATTGCCAAGTTTCATTATTAGTCGACGCATGGTTGATGTAGCCATTGCCATTGCCATTGGTACCGAATCCTATCTGGCTTGCTGTAGCGCAATCACCTGGCAGGCAGTTATATTTATCACGGAAAGCATGCCTTGCGGCCTCAAAGCGTTCCCAGTCCGTATTAATACTTCGTATATCCGCCTGTCGTATCAGTGACTGGCCAAGCAGGATCCCGCCTACGATCAGCCCGATGATAACCAGCACTATGGCTATTTCGACAAGGGTAAAACCGGATACTATGTGGCGGGAGCGTTTCATCGTTGCATTAGTTTTATTGAAATAAGGGCGGCGTCAGAGGCGGCGGTGGAGCCGGGTGCTTTTATCAGAAGTGATTTCTGGCTGCGTATAGAATCTTTCACTTTGTTATCACGGCGGACTATGCCCATCAGCGGCGGCGAGATATTCAGGAAATTGGTGCAGGCTTTGTTGATTGTCTGGTAGGTTCCTTCTCCCTCCTTCTGGGTGGCGGCCTGGTTGATGACGATGCCGATATCCGGTGCTGGTTTGCTGCTTTGGGCTATTTTTATGAAGGCATAGGCATCGGTAAGCGAGGTAGGTTCATCGGTCACTACCACAAGGCATTTGGAGGCGATAGAGGCTAGATACTGCACATGCTGCTCAATACCGGCACCTAAATCTATCATAACAAAATCATAATCATTCTGCATGGTACGCAGGGCGTTGGCGATGACTTCAAGTTTTGCCAGCGGCATGGTGGCAAGAGAGGCGGAACCGGAGCGCCCGGCTATTATATCGAAACCGCCTTCTTTATAATGGGTGATGGCTTCCTTCAAACTATGGCGGCCAGATAGGACACCGCCAAGGTCGCGCCCGGGAGTAAGGCCAAGCTGCACATCGACATTGGCGAGGCCGATATCGCCATCGAACAGCAATACACTCCGTCCACTGCGGGCAAGCAAATGGGCAAGCGTAACTGACAGCCAGGTTTTTCCAACCCCGCCCTTGCCGGATGCTACCGCAATCAGATTGTCTTTCCTGTGGTCCATATTTTATTCCCTTTTACAAAGGTACTCGGTTATTCGTACTCTGTACTCGGAAAAATTTCAACCGAGTACCGAGTACCGAGTACGGTTATCCCTTAAATTTCAATAATAGTTGTGCTAATATAGCAGGCTCCATAGGTTGTACGCTGTCCATGATACTGGCTGAACGGGCCATATTGCAGAAGCTCAGGCCATGCGCAACGGCGGCGGCTATTATCCCACCGAAGCGGCGGGTGGTATCGGTACGGGTGGCGAGCATACGGCGGATGGGCAGCTTTGCGAATATTTCGACCATATCCATTGTCTCCAAACTGTCACCGCCTGCGGGCAGTACCAGTACCGGTTCGATATTCTCAATGGTGGCAAGGTTTTTAAGTTCTGCAAATTCCTTGTGGTCGTAAGGCGAGCATCCGGCGGTATCGATGAGGACGCGGGTCCGTGGTGGTATTGCCTTTAGTATCCGGTCAAGTTCATTGCGGTCTTTGGCGATTTTCAGATCCAATTCCAGTATCGAGGTGAAGGACGATAGCTGTTCGATGCCACCGGCGCGGTTGGTATCGGTGGTTATCACGGTCAGCGATTGCTTGTCCATGGCCAGCTTGGTGGCTAGCTTGGCGACAGTCAGGGTTTTGCCTATGCCCGGGGTTCCAACCAGCATTATGCGTAGATCCTGGGTGGTAAAGCGCAGTGGATCGAAAACAAAGTTGCGTATCAGCAATTTCTCAAGGGCCGGGCGGAACAGTTCCTCGGAGCCGCGGCGTTTTTCTATCACGTCCAGATAATCAGCCGGAGTGATCTTTTGCAGCATTTTTGTGATCAGTATTTCCGGCAGGTTATGGAAGCGCAATATATTCTGAAGCTCGAATTTTATATCGTCCATTAAGACATGAGGGATGAGAGGTGAGGGATGAGGGGATATTTCCCTAATTTCTAATCTCTCATGCCTCATGCCTATGTCATCATCACGTTCTTCTATTGCTGCTGTTACAGTTACCTGCTTGCTGCCCGGCTTGGAGTTAGTGGCTAGTATAACCGCATCATCGCCGAGGGCTTCACGCACCATTTTCATGGCGCTGGGCATATCGGAGGCGGTGAAGGTGCGGAGTCTCATAAAGCGTAAATCGTAAAACGTAAATCGTAAAACGAAGCATTACGGTTTACGGCATACGGCTTACGCTTTACGCCTTTCATATCTGCCCCAACGTCTTAATTCTGGCCTTGGCGTATATTTCATTCTGCGACATAACTACTGTCGAAGGCCGGAAACGTTCGATTATGGAGCGCACATAAGGCCGTATAGCGGGGCTGGTAAGCAATACCGGGCTCTCCCCCTGCATTGCGAATTTATCCAGTGTGCCGCGAACAGTATTAATGAATTCCTGGATACGGCTTGGTGCCATTGATAATGTTTTTTCCTCACCAACTCCGCTCAAGGCTTCAACAAAGGTCTGTTCCCAGCCGGCGGACATGGCCACTATCGGGATGTATCCGGCGTCAGTAGTCTGGCTGTGGCTTATCTGGCGGGCGAGGCGGCCACGCACATGTTCGCTGATCATATTTACATTTTGTGTGCTGCGTGAGGCTTCGGCAATAGCTTCAAGAATGGTGGACAGGTCACGGATTGAAACCAGCTCACGCAGTAGGTTCTGCAATACACGCTGCACACCACCAACGCTGATTTGCGTAGGAATAGTCTCTGTTACCAGTTTTTGTTGGGTCTTACCGAGATCATCAAGGAGCTTCTGGGTTTCGGCATAAGACAACAGTTCCGACATATTGTCTTTGATTATTTCAGTGAGATGGGTGGTTATAACTGTTGGTGGATCAACTACAGTAAAGTTGCGGAACAGGGCTTCTTCACGTACATTTTCATTTATCCACATAGCGGGCAGACCGAAGGTCGGCTCGGTTGTTTCTTCTCCGGGCAGGGTTATCTTCCCACCGCTTGGGTTCATAACCAGCAGCATTTCCGGTTTGATATCGCCACGGGCAGCTTCTATTTCTTTTACCTTCACCACATAGGTGTTGGGCGGCAACTGCATATTATCCTGAATACGCACCGATGGTATGACAAAGCCAAGCTCTCGTGCCATTTGTTTACGCAAGGCTTTAATTTGTTCGGTGAGGCGGTGGCCTTTCTGGTAGTTTATCAGCGGAAGCAGGCCATAGCCCAGCTCAAGGCGTAAGGAGTCAATTGACAGGAAATCAGCGGGCTGTTCTTCCGGCGCTTTGGCCTCGCCATCCTTACTCTGGTTTTCAAGGAGCTTGGGCGCGTCTTTGGAGGATATTACTTCGCCAGTTTTTGGGTTTATCATCTGCGGGTTTTTAAACATATAGTAGCTGGCAAAACCAGTAACCCCTGAAAGGAATGCGAAGGGCAGGAAAGGTATGCCGGGAAGTAGCGACATCATGAACAGGAAAACCGAGGTTATACCCATAGCTGCTGGGTGTCGGCTCAACTGGCCGAGAACCGCTTTTTCTGCTGAACCGGCAACACCGGATTTGGTAACAAGGATACCGGCGGCGGTGGAAACGATAAGGGCAGGGATCTGCGATACCAGACCATCACCCACCGTGAGCACGGTGTAGTGGTTGAGTGCTTCACTGAAGGGCAGGCCCTTCTGCGCCACACCGATTATTATACCAGCGATGAAGTTGATGAAAGTGATAAGCAAACCGGCGATGGCGTCACCACGCACGAACTTGCTGGCACCGTCCATGGAGCCGAAAAAGTTACTTTCATCTTCTATTTCCTTACGCCGCAACTTGGCGGCATCTTCGCTTATGAGCCCGGCGGAAAGGTCGGCGTCAATAGCCATCTGTTTGCCGGGCATGGCATCTAACGAAAAGCGCGCTGATACTTCGGCGATACGTCCAGAACCTTTGGTGATAACCACGAAATTGATAATGGTAAGGATACCGAATATTATCACCCCGATGACTACCGAACCGCCCATCACAAACCCGCCGAAGGCTTGTATTACATGGCCGGCGGCGGCGGTGCCTTCATGGCCATGCGCGAGAATTAAGCGGGTTGATGCGATATTGAGCGATAGTCGCAACATGGTGACGATGAGCAGTATCGTTGGGAACGAGCTCATATGCAGCGGTTTTTCCACGAACAATACCGTCATCAGGATGATAACTGAAAGTGTTATGGAAATACCAAGGAAAAAATCGAGCAGGAAAGATGGTAGCGGCAATATGAGAACAACTAATATGGCAATGATGCCTATCGCAAAATAGATATCCTTGCGCCGCATTATTGCGTTGAATTCTCCTGCCCAGTTGGTGGCGGCAGGCAATGCTGCTGTTGGTGCCGCCTCAGCCATTAATCTTCTCCTACTGCGTGCGGAATATTCATGCCCTGTTCGCTATAGGTTTTTAGCTTATTGCGCAGGGTGCGGATGGAAATACCCAGTATATTGGCAGCATGGGTGCGGTTGCCAAGGCAATAGTTCAGCGTATCAATGATAAGTTCCTGTTCCACACTTTCCATTGAGCGGCCAACCAGCGGGTTATTGGTTGCCAGTTGCGGCCCACCAGTTGCCGGTTGTGTGCTGGCTTTAGTTTCTTCAGCGGCACTGCTTAAGTAAATAGCATCGGCATCGATGTCTTTCCCGGTGGCAAGCAGTACGCTGCGGTGGATGGTATTTTCCAGTTCACGCACGTTGCCTGGCCAACTGTAATTGGTAAGTTTGGCAAGCGCTGCCGGGGTGAGCCCACGCACCGGTATGGCATTGGCTTTGGAGTATTTCTCGATGAAATATTCGGCCAGCGGTTTTATGTCACCTTTGCGGTCACGTAAGGAAGGCATGTTCAGGCTGATAACATTGAGGCGGAAATATAGGTCTTCGCGGAAGGTACCTTTTTTTACTTCGTCGAGCATGTTGCGGTTGGAGGTTGCCAGCACACGGATATTGACCTTTACCGGCTTGCTGCCACCGATCCTGTCCACTTCCCGTTCCTGGAGTACGCGCAGGAGTTTTGATTGCAGGCGCAGGTCCATTTCGCTTATTTCGTCGAGCAGTATTGTGCCTCCGTCAGCTTCTTCAAACTTTCCGATACGGCGGGCAACAGCACCAGTGAAGGCACCTTTTTCATGGCCAAAAAGCTCTGCTTCGAGCAGGGCTTCGGGAATTGCCGCGCAGTTGACGCAGATCATGGGGTGGCCGGCGCGCTTGCTTTTGCGGTGTATATGGCGGGCGATTACTTCTTTGCCGGTTCCCGATTCCCCGGTTATCAGGATGCTGGCATCGCTGGGTGCGATCTGCTCGGCCATGGCGATAACCTTGGCGGTTACCGGGTCGGCGTACACAATTGATTTTATTTCTTCAGTTATGGCTTCGAGAACCGCGGCGATAAGTTCCTCATCAGGAGGCAGCGGTATATATTCCTTGGCACCGGAGCGTATGGCTTTTACGGCGGCGTCTTTATCAGTTTCCAGGCCACAGGCAATGACCATAAGGTTAAAACGTTCCCGCATCAGCAGGGTGACCAGTTTCTCAATATCCTCACGCACCTCTATCATTATCAGGTCGGCGCCCTGGCCATTACGCAGGGCGTTCATCGCTCCTTCAATATCCGCTACATGCGCTACTTTTGCTCCCCGGCTTTTGGCAATGCTGCTTGCAGTTCCCAGCTGTCCGTATAATTCTCCGATGATGAGTAAACGCATTTTTTATACTCCCGTTTTTGGTACTCTGTACTCGGTACTCGGTGTTTTTACCGAGTACGAATCACCGAGTACGTCTTACTAATGTTTATCGCTCTTTATAATTTCAGTCATGGTCACGCCGATGCGGTCTTCGACCACAACCACTTCGCCGCGGGCAACCAGACGGTTGTTTACAAAAATGTCGATAGGTTCGCCTACCTTCTGGTCCAGCTCGATAACTGCGCCGCGTCCCAGCTTGAGCAGCTGGTTCACCTGCATGCTGGTGCGGCCGAGCACCACGGTAACCTGTACCGGAATATCATATACCGTCTCTAAACTCAGACTGTCGCTATTGGCGTTATCGCCAAAACCAGTTACTTCTTCAGCCATGGGTTACTCCTTCTGTGTTTGTTTCAATAGGTCAAGCTGTTCTTCTTTTTCATTAGCAATAGTAGCAAGCATGCCCGCAATGGCTTTATCCATCTGTTGCCATAATTTTTCGGTTGAGCGTTCTATACTGCCATTTTTCCATTCTATGCGATAGTCACTTATAACAATGTTATCATCGCCTATGACACTGATCATGGATGCCGATTTTTCACGGGTGGCCAGGTGTTTAAGTTTGTTGGACAAGGCCCCGGCCAGTGTAGAATGTATGGTAACTGTCACCTGCGGCTCGCTTATCATGGCCTCTGCACACTGGTTGGCAGCATTTTCCAGAACTGTGTGCATATCGCTGGATAATGCTTCTCCGGCAACTTTTTTGGCAATGGCGAGGGCCAGTGTCGGCATATCATTCTTAAGCTGGGCACAGTGTCGCTTATACTGGACAAATATAGGAGAAATACTTACTACGAATTTCTCCAGCCCTTCCATTAAGGTACGCTCAACATCAGCATGTTCGTTCTGGGCCTGGGCATGGCCTTCTTTGGTTCCTTCCAGGAAACCGCGTTGGTAAGAGTCACGTTCGGCGGCCCTAAGCTCATCTTCACTGAAGGTTGGAGGAGGAGGAGGGGGCGGGGCCACCTCTTCTTTTTTCTTGTCAGCAAAAGGTTTTTTGCGTACCTCCTTGCCAGTTACTCCAGCTTCGAATTCTTTGAAATGCAGTGGTGATATTAGCATAGCAAAACACCATTTTCGTACTCGGTACTCGGTACTCGGTACTCGGATTTTTTCTTACCGAGTACGCATAACCGAGTACGGAGTACCTTAGCAGTGGCAAAAAATACGTTATTCATAAAACCTCTAATATACCAGCTGTTCGCCTTCACTGTCGCTGGCGATAATTATTTCGCCTTTGCCAGCCAAATCCTTAGCCACACCCACCACATACATTTGTGCTTCATCGACATCCTTGATGCGGACTGGGCCCATACCGTCCATTTCTTCGCGCATTATCTTACCCGCGCGTTCCGACATGTTGGATAGGAACAGTTCTTTGATTTCATCGGAAGCGCCTTTTAAGGCTACACCAAGCTTAGTCTTATCAACAGTACGCAGCAACACCTGGATACCAGCACCGTTGATCTTGAGCAGGTCTTCGAAGGTAAACATCAAAGCGCGTACTTTTTCAGCAGATTCGGCGTTTTTTTCTTCGAGTTTGGCCATAAATTTGCCTTCGGCAGTGCGGTCAAAATTGTTAAAAATTTCGGCGATCATCTCAAAGCTGTCGGTGGATTGGCGTTTGGCAAGGTTGCTCATAAACTCCATGCGCAGGGTTTTTTCGATACCATCCATTACTTCTTTTTTAACGGTTTCCATGGAAAGCATGCGCATGATAACTTCAAGCGTCAGTTCTTCAGGCAGGTTCATAAGCACACGGGCGGCATGGTCGGCGCGAATTTTTGACAGCACTACGGCAATTGTCTGCGGGTATTCATTCTTCAGGAAGTTGGCGAGTATTTCCTCGCTTACATTTCCTAGTTTATCCCAAGTGGTACGGCCGGCAGGGCCACGGATTTCTTCCATGATACCATCCACGCGGTTCTTGCCCAGGGCTTTAACCAGCAGGCGTTCGGTGGAGTCATAGTTACCGACCAGCGCGCCGGAGGCCGATACCTGGTCGGCAAAATCGTGGAACAGGCGTTCCACCACATCGGAGTTTACCTGCCCTAAACTTGACATTATGTTGGATATTTCGCGTATCTCATCATCTTCCATCAGAGAAAAAAGTTTTATCGCGCTGGCTTCACCGATGGCCATGAGGAACATCGCAGCCTTCTGCGGCCCTCCCATTTTCCGGAAATCATCTTTACCATCTTTTGGTGCTGCTGCCATATTTTTTCCTTTTGCTTCGTAAAACGTATTACGTAAAACGTTTTACGAATTAAGATTGCTTCATTATCCATTGGCGGAGAACACCCATAGTTTCTTCAGGGTATTTTTCCACTATCTCATTTATTTTCGCCATGGATGATGATTTCATACCGCCCTTGATGTTGGTAACATTTATCATTTCTTCAGGAGCAGGTGGTTCGAAGCCACCTTCGCCGCCTCCGCCTCCGCCAGCTCCTGGAAGCTGTGGCACTCCACCACCGCCTTGCAGCATTGCCATTTCATTAGCAACACGTTCACTCGGAGGCTGGATTTGTTTTACCATTTTTGAAACGGCAGGGCGCAATACCAGCAGGATAGCAAGTATGGCTACAACCGAAATAATAAGGGTCTGGATAATAGACTGTAACTCAAGGCGGAAGCGTTCAAAGAAGGAAGTTTCCCCGACATTGAGGGAGTCCTGGGTAAAGCGCATATTGACCAGTTCGATTTTATCACCACGTTTTTCATCATAGCCGATAGCTGAACTGACCAGGGCCCTGAGCTGTTTCAACTCTTCTTCGCTGCGCGGAGTATATACTTGTTTCCCATCCTTGTCTTCAGGATAGGTGCCATCTACCAGGACTGCAACCGAGATTTTATTTATACTGCCAGCTTCCTGCACGTGGTTCTGAACGGTTTTGGAGATCTCATAATTGGTGGTTTCATCGGTATGTTCCAGCAATTTGTTGCTGGTGGTGGAACCTTCGCCACCGCTGGCGCCCTGCGGAAGATTATTGGCGACACTCACATTGTCTTTCCCGGCTTTATCAAGGGCATTTTCCTTTTGGCTGTTAGATTGTACTGAGCGGGCAACCTGTCCATCCGGGTCAAATTTTTCGGTGTTGGTGACGGTGCGGTCAAAATTAATATCGGCGGCTACCTGTACCCGTACCTTGCCAATCCCGATAACTTTTTCCAGCAAATCTTCCAAAGTCTGTTGGGTCCGCGACTCGTATGCTATGCGGTATTCGGCAGCATTGCTGGCGGAAGCACTGGCACTTGCATCACCGTCACCGCGGGCGAGAAGCTTGCCGTGACTGTCAACAATAGTAACTTTGGAAGGTTCCAGTGATGGTACGGCGGAAGCAACAAGATGGGTGATGGCATTTACTTCCTGATGTTCCAGTGAGCTGCCACCCCGCATTTTTACAGTTACGGATGCGCTTGGTTTTTCTTTTTCGCGGGTGAATAGTTCACGTTTGGGGATAACCAGATGGACGCGAACTGTATCAATACCATTAAGCGAGGCTATGGTGCGTGATAGTTCACCTTCAAGGGCGCGCAGCATATTCACGTTCAGCACAAAGCTGGAACTGCCGAAACTTTCCGAGCGGTCAAATATCTCGTAACCAACTACCGAACCGCCGGATGGTATGCCCTGTTCGGCCATGCTAAGGCGCAGACGTAATACCTTGTCAGAAGGAACAGATATTTGCGATCCGCCGGAAGATATTTCATAAGGTACGCCGCTTTTATCGAGTTCGGCAGCGATTTTTGCGCTGTCTTCCATGGAGAGGCCAGTATATATAGGGGACATTCCGGCGCTGGACATACGGAACGCCATCATCATAAAAAATCCCAGTAAAATTACGCCGGCACCGACGATCAAACCCATTCGTAAATTGCCAAGACCTTTCATTGTTCCCATTACTGATTCCATGTATTTTTATTCTCCTTGGCCTTGTATTTTTACTTTAGAATCTTCTTATAAACCCTAAGATAAACCAGAAAAGTTTATAATAAGTTAAGATAGGGAAAATTTTTCCTACATTGCTATGATAGAATATATTTGGGTGAGTAACGCAAGAGAAATTTATGGGATTTTTATTATTTTTATAATAATAAAAATATTTAGAAGTTCAATAATTTATTGAGCTTGTGGGCAAGTCTGTTAGTATGAGTGTGGATAAAATATTTATCATGCTAATTTTTTTAAAAAAAGATTTTTCTTATAAATTTTTTAGTACTATTTTGCGGCCTGTTTTATAATTTTTCAAAAACCATATGAGCGTATATGAGAACTGCTATTTATCCCGGAACTTTTGACCCCATCACTGTCGGCCACATGGATATTATCAAGCGCGCCCTGAATGTGACCGACAGGTTGATAGTTGCGGTTGCCCTTGATACCGGCAAGGAGCCGGTGTTTGATCTGGCCATGCGTTCACGGTTGGTAGAGGAAGACCTTTCATCTATCATAGGTAAGGATGCCCACCGGGTAGAGGTGCGTAGCTTTTCCGGCCTGCTGGTGAATTTTGCCGAGGAGATGGGAGCCAGTATGGTGATTCGCGGCCTGCGTGCTATTTCCGATTTTGAATATGAGTTCCAGATGGCCTGTATGAATGCCCGTATGAAACCGGAAATAGAGACTGTCTTTCTCACTGCTTCGGAAAATACCCATTTTATTTCTTCGCGCTTTGTTAAGCAAATAGCGCGGCTTGGCGGGGATATATCGTCTTTCGTATCGCCCAATGTGGCCAGCCACCTGCGAGCCCACTTTGCCGCAGCGCATTAATACTTGACTTTATGTTCCCTAATGCCTAATCCCTAATGCCTACTTTAGTTTATGTTTAAAAAAATCCCACATGTGGATTTTTTATTATGGCGGGTGTAGCTCAGTTGGTTAGAGCGCCAGATTGTGATTCTGGATGTCG
>CAZUXB010000018.1:0-44308 GCA_964624555.1 uncultured Rickettsiales bacterium
TCCGCGAAGGTGGCCGTACCATCGGCTCCGGCGTAGTTGCCAAGATTTTGGAGTAGTTTAGTTGTCAGCGGCCAGCGGTCAGCGATCAGATTTACTGACCACTGGCAACTGACCGCCGACCACTGCCATAGGGGTGTAGCTCAGCTGGTAGAGTGGCGGTCTCCAAAACCGTAGGTCGTAGGTTCGAATCCTATCGCCCCTGCCAATAATAAAAAAGGCCGCTTTTGCGGTCTTTTTTATTCTACTGCCAAAGAAACCTGTCTGGCGGCTATAATTGGCATAACCAAATAAAATTTAATCTAAAATTGCAGATAATTTTGGTCAATTGGTAGCGTTTCCTAAGTAAATATTAAGGTTTTTGGGATAGACTGGCTACAGTATGGACCATTCTGGCACAGGCCAGGTAAATAGCAGCTTAATGAGATGTAATTTATGAAAAATATCATTTCGCAATTAGGTAGTTTGTATAAATCCCAAACTGGTAGCATAACCATAATGTGGGCGGTGTTGCTGCCTGTAACTCTGGGCGTGATAGGGCTGGGTGTAGAAACCGGTACATGGTATTTCAGCAAGCGCCAATTGCAGACTGCTGCTGATGCGGCGGCATTGGCCGGAGCACGGGAAAACACATCTGACACCAGATCATCGGCGGCAAGGGCAGCAGTGGTACAAAACGGGTTTAGTGCAAGCAGCAATGTTGCGGTTTCGGTTAACAACCCGCCTGCCAGTGGTAGCTACACCTCTAACAGTAACGCGGTTGAAGTAATTCTATCCCAATCCCAGAATATAAGTTTTTCGAGTATATTTATGGGGACGAGGCCTACGGTTTATGCCCGTGCGGTAGCGGTCAAGAGCACTGTTTCAAACGGTAGCGGATGTGTATTGTCCTTAGCTAACAGCGGCACAGGTATAGACATTACCGGTAGTGCAACTATGAATATGCCGAGCTGTACCCTGATCTCCAATTCCAGTATTACCGCTTCTGTGGACATAACTGGTAATTCCAATACGAACGTTTATACTCTGTACACAGCAGGTAATTATAGTGTAGGCGGTTCGGCGACATTTTCTTCTTCTGTCTCCCCGACCATCCATGGTGATGATACGCCGGATCCTTATATCAATGTTAAAGTGCCAAGCTATTCCGGGTGTGATTACAATAATTTCAGCTCGCATAGTACCGTTACTTTATCTCCGGGGATTTATTGCAACGGTTTTTCACTTAACTCACATGCCAATGTCACCTTGAGTCCAGGCATATATATTATTGACCGGGGATCATTTGATATTGGCGGTCAGGCTACCCTTTCAGGAACCGGGGTAACTATTATTTTTACCAGCAGCACAGGTAGTAACTATGCCAGCGCAACGGTAAATGGCGGAGCTACAGTAACACTTACCGCACCAACCAGCGGGGCAACATCTGGAATAGCATTCTATCAGGACCGGAACGCGCCAACGGGTATAACCAGCAGGTTCAATGGTGGTTCCACGATGGATATAACCGGCGCGTTATATATGCCCAAAGGGGATCTAACATTTAATGGCGGTAATGCGATAACTGGCTCATGCACCCAGATAGTTAGTGATACAGTTAGTTTTTCCGGCAATAACAATATAATAGCCAATTGCCCTTCCAGTGGCATGACAAAAATTTATTCGGGTGCTTATGGTGCGGTCAGGCTTCAGGAATGATATGTTAAGGCTGTTACTCAAAAATTGCGAAGGTTCTGTTATAGCGGAATTCGCGTTGATGGCCTTGTGTTTTATTGCGCTTATTCCAGTGATTTGTGATGTGGCTGCGGTGATAAACAGTTCCATGATTTTAAGCGGGGCGGTACGTTCAGGCACGCAATATGCCATATCGGATCCCGATGATAATTCCGGTATTATAAATGTTGTAAGGACGGCCAGCGGTTACTCAGGTAGTACGGTTACGGTTACACAGTTCTGCCAGTGCCTTTCTGCAAATACCACGTGTGGCTCGGTATGCAGCGATGGAACCGGGGCAAAAACTTATGATACAATAACGGCAACCTATTCAGTGCCTATAATTCTGCCATATGCCAATTACCCCAACAATTCGTATAATATAACGCAATATGCAACTGTGCAGGTGAAGTGAGTAAACATGTTCAGAAGAATAAAAAATGATGAAAAAGGAACTGCCGCTATAGAAACGGCATTACTGTTTCCTTTGTTTATATTATTCGTGCTGGGGATAATGGAATTCAGCCGCGGTTTCTGGGTATTGCACACTATGCAGCTTGGCGTTGACCAAGCCGGACGTTGGGCAATGGTTAATACCTCTGCCACTGATTCGCAGATAATATCGACTGCTAAATCCAATATGTACGGGCTTGACCCAGCGCAGTTTACAGTGACCTCGCAATCCCAGAATATAAGCGGTGTAACCTACAAGGTGATAAGCGTGTCTTATGTTTTCAACTTTATTATTCCCAACCTGTTGCCTTTTAACTCTGTAACATTTAATCGCTCAACTATCGTCCCCCTTATCTGATATTTTCACGGTGCTGTTTCTTTTATTTGTCACGTGAATAATTTGTAATGTTTCGGACATTGGAATGTAAGGGGCGTTTGGCTAATATACTTCCAAGGGATAGGCGCAATGGATTGGCGTGTCCTGACAAACCAGTTAAAAATCAAAAGGATATTATATGAAAAAATTCCAGATATTATTGGCTTCGCTACTTATTACCACTCCGGCCATGGTTTATGCGCAGGGCGCTCCGGAAGCAACTGGTGAAGTTAAGGCGGATACTGCCGAAATAAAAGCTGATCGCAAGGAAGTATTAGGTGATAAACAAGAGATAAAAGCTGACCATCAGGAGCTGAGAAAAGATATTCAGGAGCGCCGTGCTGCTCTCAAGGCTGGTGATAAGGATGCTGCAAAAGCAGAACAGAAAGATATTCACGGAGACAAAATGAAACTGGTTGGTGACCGGAAAGAGCTTCACCACGATAAAATGGAACTGAAGCATGACAAAATGGATCGCCGTCGTGACCACAGGGACAACAAGCATGAGCGTCGCCATGAACGGCGTGAGCACGCTAACTAATCCAGGTTAGTTGAAACTACTAAAAAGTGGCATGGGGATTTGTTCCCATGCCCTTTTTTTTGCTTGCGGAGGGAGGGAATCCTGCGATAATCCAGCCTTATTTTAGCGATATAGGAAAAAATCATGGCTGCGTATCAATATGTGTATGTAATGAAGGACCTCTCTAAAACCTATCCCGGTGGCAAGGAGGTGCTTAAAGGAATTTACCTGTCGTTCCTGCCGGGGGTGAAGATTGGCGTGCTCGGCCCCAACGGTTCGGGTAAATCGACCCTGCTAAAAATCATGGCGGGCCTCGACAAGGAATTTAACGGCGAAGCCTGGGCTGCCGAGGGTGCGCGCGTTGGTTACCTGGCGCAGGAGCCGCAGCTTGATGCGAAAAAGAACGTGATGGAAAACATCATGGAAGCGCTCGCCGAACGCAAGGCGCTGGTTGATGACTACAACGCGCTGATGGCCGATTATAACGACGAGAACGCCGAAAAAGCCGCCAAGCTGCAGGATAAGATCGACGCCACCAACAGCTGGGACTTAGAGCGCGAGATAGAGATCGCGATGGACGCGCTACGCTGCCCGCCGAAGGATGCCGATGTCACCAAAATATCGGGCGGTGAAAAGCGCCGCGTTGCGCTGTGCAAGCTGCTTCTGGAAAAACCTGACCTGTTGCTGCTTGACGAACCGACCAACCACTTGGACGCCGAATCGGTGGCGTGGCTGGAGCATTACCTGAAAGAATATAAAGGCACGGTGATGATGGTAACGCATGACCGCTACTTCCTCGATAACGTCACCGGCTGGATACTCGAGCTCGATCGTGGCGCCGGTATTCCGTATGAAGGTAACTATTCGGCCTATCTCGACCAGAAACAGAAACGTCTGGAACAGGAAAAATCCGAGGAAGGTTCGCGCCAGAAAAAACTGGCTTCGGAACTGGAATGGATACGTCAGGGCGCGAAGGCGCGCCAGGCCAAAAGCAAAGCCCGTATCGCTGCTTACGAAACCTTGCTTGCGCAGGAAAACAAGGCGCAGGTTGGTGTCGCCCAGATCGTTATTCCCAATGGCCCGCGCCTTGGCAATAACGTTATTCAGGCCGAGGGAATTTCCAAAGGCTTTGACCGCCTGCTTATCGATAACTTAACCTTCAGCCTGCCTCCCGGTGGTATCGTGGGTATCATCGGGCCGAATGGCGCGGGTAAAACCACCTTGTTCCGTATGATAACCGGCAGCGAAAAACCCGACAGTGGAACGTTCACGGTCGGCGATTCGGTGAAGCTCGGCTATGTCGGCCAGTCGCGCGATGCGCTCAATGACAAAAAGACCGTGTGGGAAGAAATTTCCGGCGGCGATGAAGAAATCTATCTCGGCAAGAAGCTGGTGAAATCCCGCGCCTATTGCTCATCCTTCAATTTCAAAGGTTCCGACCAGCAGAAAAAAGTTGGCATGTTATCGGGCGGTGAGCGCAACCGCGTACATCTGGCCAAAATGCTCAAGGCCGAGCATAACGTGCTGCTGCTTGACGAACCGACCACCGACCTTGACGTGGAAACGCTGCGCGCGCTGGAAGACGCGCTGATGGATTTCGCCGGTTGCGCGGTCATCATCTCGCATGATCGCTGGTTTTTGGACCGCATCGCCACCCATATTCTGGCGTTTGAAGGCGACAGCCACGTAGAATGGTTCGAAGGTAACTACGAAGCCTATGAAGCGGATTTAAAGAAGCGATTAGGGGTTGATGTTCTGACTCCGACTAAGATAAAGTATCGTCCATTACGCAGAGCTTAATCTGCAATCCCCGCACTTGTTGCGGGGTCTAGTTTTTTATGAGGAAAAATGCGCTGGCTGGATATTAGGGAAATTGCGATTAGGTTAGAGGAATTACACCCTGACGCGGATAATGTGAACCTGCGTTTCACCGACCTGCGCGACTGGGTGGTGGGGCTGCCGGAATTCAATGACGACCCCAACGGCTGCAATGAAAAACTCCTCGAAGCGATCCAGATGGCGTGGCTTGATGAGCGCGATTAGAGCATTTTTTTGTTACTTACTAAATTCCTTCCCCCCTTGCGGGGGAAGGTTAGGATGGGGGGGGTGTAGTTTTGTTTATACCCCTCACCCCCACCCCTCTCCCGCAAGGGGAGAGGGGGAATAAAAGGTAAATATGAAACTGAATTCACCAGAAGAAACGGTGGCCTTCGCGGCCAAGCTCGCGAAACTCTGTACCATCGGCGATTGTATTTTGCTTTATGGCGATGTCGGTGTTGGCAAAACCACCTTTGCCCGCGGTTTTATACAAGCACTCACGGGCACTTCCGAAGAGATCGTAAGCCCTACCTTCACGCTTGTACAAACCTATCCGATGGAAGGCGGCGCGGTGTGGCACTGTGACCTCTACCGTTTAAAACACGCAAGCGAACTCGTCGAACTGGGGCTGGATGAAGCATTCGAGCGCGGCATTACGCTTGTGGAATGGCCGGAAATAGCCGCGGGCGAATTCCCCAAACATTCCCTGAAGGTAACGCTGGATATTAGCGGGCAGGGGCGTAGTATCACGCTTAGTGGTGACGGCTGGAACGACAGGCTGAAGAATTTATGATACGCAGGAAAGAAGAACTGGAAAAATTTTTAAGTGGCACGGAATTTTCCGGTGCCGAGCTACAGCCATTGGCCGGTGATGCTTCCGCCAGACGTTACGTTCGCGCCGTAAAGAACGGCAAAAAAGCCATGGTCATGGATACGCCGGCCGAGGGCGAAAATTTCCCGGCCTTTGTCGCCATCGCCGAACATCTGTACAAAAACGGCTACAGCGCCCCGCAGATACTCGCGCGCGATATGCAGGCTGGGTTCCTTCTGCTCGAAGATTTGGGCGATGACAGCTACACAAAAATTTTATCGTCATTGCGAGCGGAGCGAAGCAATCCAGTACCATCCGGTGGTGAGAACTGGATTGCTTCGTCGGCTATGCCTCCTCGCAATGACGAAGAAGAATTATATGGCACAGCGATAGATTTACTCGCCCAGTGGCATAACAAACCGACATTGTCGCTGCCGGTATATAACGAGGAGTTATACCTGCGTGAGGTGAGCCTTTTTCCCGATTGGTATTTGCCCAAGATTATGGGGGCAGAAAAAGCAGCGGCCTTGCGTGAAGAATATATGGCCATCTGGAAAAAGATATTACATTCCTTTCCTTTGGCGCAAAACACCTTCGTCCACCGCGATTACCATGCTGACAATTTGATGTGGCTGCCGGAGCGTGCGGGTGTTGCGCGCGTGGGGTTGCTTGATTTCCAGGATGGTGTGCTGGGTGACCCGGCCTATGACATGGTTTCGCTGCTGGAAGATGCGAGGCGTGATGTGCCGCCTGCGTTGGTTGCCAAAATGATAGAGCGTTATACTGCCGCCACCGCCACTGACAGCGAAAAATTCAACACCACCTATCATATCCTGGGTGCGCAGCGCAACAGCAAGATCGTGGGCATATTTGTGCGCCTGTGCGTGCGCGATGGTAAGCAAAATTATTTAAGCTACCTGCCGCGGGTGTGGGCGCATCTGGAGCGCGACATAAAACATCCCCTGCTGGAAGAATTGCAGGATTGGCTTGATAAGAATGTGACGAAAGAATTTCGTGGGGAACTCGCAGCATGACCATGCTACAGAATATGCCAAAAAGAGCAATGGTTATGGCGGCGGGGCTCGGTACGCGCATGCGCCCGCTCACCGACCATATGCCCAAGCCTTTAGTGCCGGTCATGGGGCGGCCGCTTATTGACTATACCCTCGATTTTCTCGAAGATTCAGGAATAGAGGAGGTGGTGGTCAACAGCCACTATTTCGCCGAGATGCTTGAGCGCCATGTGCTGGCGCGTAAGGGCTTGCCGCGCGTCACCGTATCGCGTGAGGATATTGTGCTGGAAACCGGCGGCGGGGTGAAGAATGCGCTGCATCTGTTCGGGGACGAGCCGTTCTTTGTGCTCAACAGCGATGTGATCTGTCTTGATGGAAAAATTCCAGCACTGCACCGTCTGTGGCAGGCTTGGGACGACATGAAAATGGACGCACTCATGCTATTGCATAAGGTAGAAGATGCGATTGGCTATAACGAACAGGGAAATTTTTTTATCGAGGCCGGTGGAAAACTACGCCGCCGTAATGATGACGAAACTGCACCCTATGTATTCACCGGTATCCAGATAATCAGCTCGCGCCTGTTCAACAATTCCCCGGAGGGTAAATTCTCCCTCAACGTCCTTTATAACCGCGATTTAGGCCGCATCGGCCATATTACCCATGACGGTAGCTGGCTTCATATAGGAACGCCGGAAGAACTGCTTCAAGCTGAAAACTGGCTGCGAAAATAAATTCCATTATAATCGTTTCGTATAAGAATTATACGGAATGATTATGAAATTTATGGGGCTGGACATTTTAACGGCGGCACGTTTGCCATTGCAGCTGAGGAGTTATCTACCGCAGTCTGAGCATCAGTAGCCGCTTTCTCGGCATCATCCATAGCTTTCTTCTTGTCTTGCAGGGCTGCTTCTATCGCTGGATCTGGAGCTGCTCCAGGTTGTGATGTAGGCAGAGCATCAAAGGCCGCTTGCGCAGATTTAACATTATCTTTTGCTGCACTCACCGCATCCATAGCATCGCTGACAGTCTGCCCAAGAGCAACTAAATTATCCCTTATGCTCTGCGCTTCATCAGCAGCGGCTTGTTCCTGAGGTGTAGGATTAGCAGGGTCAGCCATGTTCTCAACTATGTTATTATCCTTGTCAAGTGTAGCCTTATTATTGTTCAGATAGCTGCTATAGTTATTATGTGCTGTCTGTACATTGCTTTCTGCTGCATCCAGGGCAGTAATCGCATTATCCAAATTGATAAGGGCAGTTTTTGCCGGATCAACTGCAGCCGCAGCGGCGGCAGCAATTGTAGGCTTGCCAGTTATAGCTTGTACGTTGAGACGTGCCTGTTCCTTGGCGGCAAAGACTGAATAATCATTATAAGCTACAGCAGCGGCCTGAGCATTTGCCTTGGCTTGATCCAGGGCAGCTTGGTTATTGGCCAATGCAGTTTTCCGATCGCCGGCATCTTTCTCATAGTCAGCCCTTGCAGCATCCAGTTCAGCTGTTGTGCAGCCCGATGAACCTCCAGGCGCAGGTGGTGCGCCAGGATCTTGTAATACATTTGGTTTGCAAACATCGCCGCCCGGGAAGCATTTTATCTGATCGGCCTGGGCAGGAAGCTCAAGGCTGCTGTCGCACTCTGTCCAGTTTGGCCCGCATAATGTTGCATCGCTGATGGCACCAGCCCCGGCACCCTTGTAATTGCCGATGGCATAATCAGCTGGCGGGTCAAATCCGGCATTGACGCAATAGGCGAAGCTATTAGTGCTTTTTTCCATGGTCTGCACATTGACGGCTTTTTGAGAATAATCGGCCATTGGGCAACGGAGGCGTTCAGTGTCCTCAGAAGGGCGGTAAATTATTACATCATCCCATGTGCTGTTGCCGTCACCACCAAGTACGCAGGCGCTGAAGTTAGGGTCCACACAGGAAGGATTCTCACCAATTTTGGCGACTTTTGACGCATCGGTGTCTTTTACCAAGGTGCTGACAGTAGTCTTAATTTTGGTTTTGTTGTCTATTGTTGTAATGGTCAGGTATCGGGAATCCTCCGGCACAGAATCTTTATAAATTGTGCGGTCCGTACCCATACCCCAGGATATGCCTGAGCCGGCAGAGGTTGGGAACTTACCATTATCCCAGCTTTGAATTTGGACATATTTAGGGTCAGACTGGTTGGCACCGGTGACATAAGCGATACGTTTAAACCCGCCTATGGAGTAGATTATAATATCACCCCTCTGGGCGTTATCAAGCCCGGTAGCTGCTGCATGTCTTTCGAAGTCATTATTTGGGTCGCCCACATAACCGCGCCATGCGAGAGGCCAAGACCATTGTTTGCCATCTTTACTGACATAGTTGGCACCGGCTTTGCCGAGTACGAAATCTTCCTGCCCGCCTGGTTTGAACAGTTTTTCATAGCGCCCGATGCAGGCAAGGTTGGAGCGGCGGGTGGTCCACATCTGGTGGGCCTTAAGCTCGGTCCAGCCACCTAAACGCCCCATTTTGCTGGTTGTAGTCAGCGATTGCTGTGCCTTCAACGGTACGGTAATAGATGTTTCCTTGGTATATACGGTTAAATCAATAACTTTGGTATTGGCTGGTGAGGTAACCACCTGATTGGAAGCAGTTATAACATCGGCTGTAAGAGAATTAACGACTGCCGGATCCTGTTTAGGAGCACCACATGGGTTTACATAGTTGAACTCACATTCGTTAGTACCTCCAGTGTGCGTTGCAACATATTGATCTAAATCAGATTTAGCATTGTTATAAGCTGTGTCGTCAGGAGCGGTGGAAACGCAACCACCAGGATCGGTAAATGTGGTGGTAGTTGTTGTTTGTGCAGCTTTGTTTATGTTAGCTACCAGTGTAAGGACATCTGATTCGTATGGATATGGCAGGCATCCGCCATTAATATTACCACCGTTGCACACCGAAGGATCATGGGATTGATAATAGTCACTCAAAGCCTTCTGTGCAGCGGCAAGAGCAGAGGTATCACGAACTGTTTTGGTGCACTCATAGACAATTTCTGAGCAGCCTTTTGCTGGGCAGGATGTTTTGGTGACAACTTCGGTGGCATCAAAAAAGTCGCGTTCTTCATGACCTACGCCGATGATGGTGTCGTAGCTGCCGAGAGTATTTATAAAGCTGCCGCCATGGGTTGGGTTGCCAGCCGAGGTTCCGGTATCCCACCAGCGCATGTAAGGCATGTGCGCCCCGCCTTCGCCCATCACCGTAGCGGCAAGGGCAGATGCTTCATTTGCATATATTTTGGTCAATAAATCATCTATCAGGTTGCTCATCTTTTCGTTAACTTTATCCTGTATAGCTTTTACGCCATCTAAAATTAACTGGTCGGCTTTCTTTTTGCCTAACAAGAGGAGCTCTTCCCGTTTATCAAGAACGGTCTGGACAGCGTCCCTTAAGGTGTTTTCAACTGACTCTGCTAATTCATTTTTCTTGGTTTCCATCATGTCCACACCCTTATATACCGTTGAGGTTATAGGGGTGATCACAAGTAGTTCGGCCTTTGCAATTACAAAATCCTTGGCAATTGCCGCAGTTTTAGCCAGTGTTGGGTCATTTATAATCATCAGGGCCCGGGGGATAGTAACAGACGAACCACCGACTCCAGGATCCTTAACGGATTCATAAAGCATTTCTGCATTTCTTACCCGGTCTTCCAGATTCTGTTGAGCCTGCAGCGCCTTGCCAGCCCAGAATTTTGCTTTCAGGACAAGGTTGTTAATAGATTTGTTGACGCTGTCGAAAGCATACCACATGACATCAGTAAGTTTATTAAACAGGGAGGTCGTGGTTACATCTCTTACTTGTGTTAATAGTTTATCACTTAGATCCTGTATCTTGTTCATTCCGACATTAATTATGCTGAGGTCAATTTTTGCGCTATAAGCTGCCCATTTTGACAACTCAAAATGAGTGCTGAACCTGTAATCGTCCGGCTCAGTATCATCACAGCCGATAAGAGTGAGTTTCTGGTTTTCCTGGTAGACTGCGTCATATTCGGCCTGGCTGGTAGGGGTCTTAACATATTTGCCACCGGGGGAAGTAACAGCGACTGGCTCCATCTTCTCAACAGTTTTGGTTTTCTTTTTTGCATCCCTTAATGCCTGATTAAGGTTATTCAAATTACCTTGTTGATTACATTTATCACTGAAACAATTTTTGCCAGCCCAGACAGTGCAGGCAGGAGTTGCACTCAAAGGCATGGTTAGTACGGTAGGGGTGTTAGAAGAATTAATACCTACGGGAATACCGCTAACATACGGATCTGCAGCCATTAAAGGAATTTCTACCCCTCCAGGAATATTTTGCTCCATTTGGCAATATGCGTTTTTGGGAATTTCAGGATGTCCAGAATCTTCTGACCAGAAGAGCCGGAGTTGCAAATCCAGCAATGCTTCTTTTGCTGCTTTAATCGCATCTTCATCAGGAACTGTTACTTGTACCTTCTTCATCAGCGTAGCGTCAAAAATATGGTCGTAGCCAAACAGCAGCTTGCGTTTCTGGCGGAGGCCTTCGCAGGTGCGGATCTTGAGGTGGTTCATCGGCACCACGTCTTTAACTATGATACGGCAGCACTGCTGGATACTCATGCTTACCGGGCATTTATCATAGCTATCGCTTTCGTAGAAACGGGTAACACAAGGTTTGCTCCATGAGCGCAATGCGCGCTTATAGTAGTAACCAAGGAAATTAGTGCGGCGCCAGGTAATGTAATTGTAGTTAATACGCTGCATTATACAATTATTGAAAGCTGCCCTTCTTGGTTCAATAACATCCACGGGAACGATAGCGCATTGTACTTCCGGGTGCTTGGCGAAATCAGTCAATTTTGCCATGTCTGGAGTTCCGTTGGACTTTGCGTATAAAGCAAAATATCCCAGATAAATCGGGTCAACCAATTTGGTTGTATCCATCCAGCCGGAATAGCCAAACACAAATGGAAAATTCAACATACGGTCAGTGGTAGTATACCAGTTGGTCAGGTAGGAGTACTGACGGTCAGTGCGGAAAGTATTGAGGGCATTGTCATTCTTACCCCAGTTATAGGAGAAAGGTGCATAAATCATCTTCTGCGCCTCAGGATCAGGCTGCACGGCATCACGCGGGGAGAAGGGATTACCTGGAGAAATTATTCTTTCTACATTGGGGCAGAAATTATCTTTGGCAATGCCTGGCGATTTGTAGTCCATGTCCCCATCCATTCTTCTGAATAGTACCGGACCTTGATATTTGCCAAGAAACCCTGCCTCTATCACGGCGGTGGCAAGGTAATCATTATCCAACAGATCATTAAAAGTGCTCCAGTCAGTATGGCGGATCAACCCACCATCCGATTGAGTTTTTAGGCATGGAAACAGATTGCTGAATTCAGGAACTTTCTGGCCAGGAAAAATACTGGAAAAGTCCCTTTTTAATATGTCTGCCGGGGCGTAGTCGGCCTCATCAAGGTCAGCACGCTTTGTATATTGCATGACCGGAGAGAATCCTTTACCTACCGGTGAGGCACCGTTAGCAACATCTTTAGCATTTGCACCGCTCATTAGTGTCTGGCAACTGTTATATATGGCTTTGTCAGGAGAACCATCTTTATCCTGAGTTAATGGGTCGTCAGTACTTTCGCCCGGGCGCTCCAGTACCCATTCCGGGTGGGTAGCGCGACCAAACACAAAGTAGCTGTAACATTTATCGGCCTTTTTTCTCCAGTACTCTGCAGTTTGCGGGTCCTTAATTTCAGGCTCGTCATTTGCAAAGAGGCTTTCCGGGCAACCTAAGTTACCACCGAGGAAAAAATTGGTAGAAATACAGCGGTTGCTGTTTCCATATATATCTTTTGGCGCATTACCCTCTGATTTAAAGGGATAGTTATCCGCGTTCTGGTAGTAGGTAAAAGCCAGAGGACCACCTGTTGCCGCCTCTGCTTTGGGGGTGTTTATCGTCTGCATACAAGTAACTACATCAGGCTTTGAACCTAAAACATCGCCGGTAGCAGTTTCATCATAACGGGCAGCACCAGACTCCTTCAATTGACCGGTTTTGGAGTCGAATTTTTTGTAGGATAAACTAGCACCATGGACACAGGCATCACGAGCAGTATAATCCGGCAGGTCAGCAGGCGGCCTTGTCGAGCTGGCATCGTCAAGCCTACCATCCCTGCCTATATACTCATCAGAATGCAATATCTCCAAGGTAATAAGGAGGTTAAGGACGTTGGTTGCACTGCAGCCAGCCGTATCTTCACACCAACCTCTGCCCAGACCAAGGGTAGGGACTATACATATCCCTATAACAGGAACCTTCCATTGCGGCAGGCACCAAGCTTTACGGCTGAACCACGGAGTAACGCTTGGGGCTTTGCGGAATAGGAAAAAGTTGTAGTGCGGGTCGAAATCGTTAATCGTAAGCCCAAGATTGGTAGCGTTATCCTTAAAAAATAAAAGCGGGCCACCGTCAGGGACAATCGGATTGCTTCCTACCCCGGGAACCCAGCCAGCATTGGCATTTGGCACAAAAGATATATTGGTTACGAATATTGAAGTTGCCACCACCAGTCCGAACGCTGACTTGCGTGGCGCATCTCGCAGAAAATCGATAATATTCTTATAAATACGAGCTTCTGACACGGACACCGACCTTGAGTTTGGACTATTAGGATTCCCTTACACTATAACCTATAATTATTACAATTTTATGACAATATAGAAAGAATTTTCTTGGCCGCGAGGTCGCTGGGGGCTGTTTTTTCAGGCGGTAACAGCATGCCTAAGGCTATGTTTACCCCTGTTTTTTGGCTATTTTGCTGGGATGGCATAGAAAGTATGGTGTTAGCGCAGCTTGCCAGAATTAAGGGGTCGGCAAGTTCCTGTAATAGCTCCGGTATAACTTCTTTTCTTAACAAAATGTTAATAAGGTTGGCAAATTTTATGGTTAGCATCCGGCGTAGCCACCATGCTGAAAGCCGGTTAATACGGTAGGTAATGAGCATGGGTACACCGGCCATGGCCACTTCAAAGGCTACTGTACCTGATTTTACAAAGGCAAACTGGCTGGCGGCGATAGCATTTTTCTTATCCTGCTCGTCCTCGGTGATAATAACCTGGAATGGGCATTTATTAAGGTAGGGTGCCAGAAACTCCCTGATATGTTCGGGAACGGCGATAACCAGGGCAAGCTTTGGGTAGCAGGTGGAAAGCATGGCGACTGCGCGGGCCAATATCGGCATGTGGCGTTTTAATTCGCCTTTACGGCTTCCTGGCAACAAACAAAATAGTGTGGTGGTGGCAGAAAGTTCATGCTTGTTCCGGAATTCTTCTGCATTTCCAACTTTAGTCTCGCAGACAACCGGGTGTCCGACAAAGGTGCAGCCCAAACCTTCTTTCTCGAAATAGGGTGGTTCAAAAGGCAGGAGAACCAGCATATGGTCAAATAATCTAGCGCATTTTTTGGCCCTGTTAGCCTTATAAGCCCAGACTGTAGGGGCAACATAATGGATGAATTTAGCTTTAAACCCGTCTTTGCGTAATTTTTCCACTACCCGGAAACAAAATCCCGGCGAGTCTATAGTAATAATCAGGTCAGGATGTTTGAGTGTAATATCAACGATTGTGGAATCTATATGTATCAGTGTTCTGTATATGTACGGCAAAATCTCAACAAAACCCATCATTGACAGATCATGGTAGGGAAAGAGGCTGTTAAGCCCTTCTTCCTCCATTTTTTCGCCGCCAATTCCATGAAAAACTATCCTTTGCTGCGAGTTTGCGCGTAGTGAGCGCATAAGATGCGCGCCCAGCAGATCGCCCGATGCTTCGCCGGCTATGACATAGATTACTAATGGCTTTTCATCCATACTTGAAGCCTACCACAAATAAACCATATTCGTCAGCTTTTTTGATAAGCAGTTCTTTATCAATAAGCAGGCTGTGACCGGCTTCTACGGCAACCCCGGCAAAGCCATTTGCATACAGATTTTCGATGGTATGCACACCGATGGACGGCAAATCCACCTTTTCTTCCTGCTGCGGCTTTTTCGCTTTTACCAGAACCCCGCTTTTTTTGGCGCCCTTGCGTAGTTTCCCGCAGGCGCTGATCAGGGCGTCAGTACCCTCTGCTGATTCTGTGCCGAGAACAATATTATTTTCGACAATTGCAGCCTGCCCGATATCCTGTGCGCCAATATTTTTTGCAGCTTTTATTCCTGCCATGATATCGGAGTTATCCTGTTTGCCGGGGGAAATTTTCCCGAGGACGCCAGCTTCTGCCAGTATGTTGGGCAGTATGCTGTCAACACCGACAACGGTAAAATTCTCCTCCTCGAAAAAAGAGGTGATAGCTTTAAGCAGGGCATCATCGCCTGCAAAAAACGCCTTACCGAGTTTTTTGAGCAGGGCTGCACCTGCCGCATCGGGTTTAAGCGAGAGGAGGGAAGGGCGCTTGATGCCGCCAGCCATTACAATGTCTTTTACATTTGCTGCGCGCAGATGTTTAAGTGCTTCGCCAACTGCCCCAAGCCTTACTACTGCGTGGGGGGTATCTTTCATAATTTCCGGGTTAAAACTTTCTTCGAAAGCGATAACAAAAAATGCGCGGCCATTGCTTTTGCAGGCGTCAATTATCTGCGCTGGCAGGCTGCCTTTTCCGGCAATGATCCCAAGGCAGCTCATGCGGCTTGTTCGCTGGCTTCCCGCCCGGAATTTTTGGGGATGCAGAGCGAGCGCGAACCTTTTTCATCCATGAAAGCGATTATATCCAGAACTGAGGGAATAGCGGCATAGGTGATTTTAGCTTTTTCGGCGCGGACAGCCAGTGTGCCATCCTCTTCCTCGAAAATCATTTTGTAAGCGCCACGCAGGGCGTGGATGGTATCGCGGTCAAAGCCACGGCGTTTCAGGCCAACAAGGTTAAGACCGGCCAGATTGGCACGTTCCCCCATAACCGAACCATATGGTATCACGTCGTGCTCTACGCCGGACATGCCGCCGATAACGGCGTGCGCGCCAATACGCACGAACTGGTGTACTGCCGAAAGGCCGCCAATAATGGAAAAATCGCCAACTTCGACATGGCCAGCAAGGGTAGCGTTATTAGCAAGTATGACATTGTTGCCAAGTTTACAATCATGCGCCACATGAGCACCAACCATGAACAGGCAGTTGTTACCGACAATGGTTTTCATTCCGCCGCCTTCAGTGCCGGTATTCATGGTCACATATTCGCGGATGGTATTGTTATCGCCGATGGTAAGGGTAGATTCCTCGCCATGATATTTCAAATCCTGCGGGGCATAACCAAGCGATGCGAAAGGGAATATTTTGCAATTCTTTCCGATGGTGGTATTGCCGCCGATGGCAACGTGGGAAAATATTTTTGTCCCTTCACCGATAACGACATTGCCGCTTATGACGCAATAAGCCCCAACCTCTATGGAATCCGGCAGTTTTACACTATCTTCTATAATAGCTGTGGGATGGATTGTCATGTGCCTACCGTTAAAAAACTGTCATTCCGAACGTAGAGAGGAATCTTTGCAAAATAATTACAATTTATAACGACAAGATCTCTCACGTCGCTTCGCTCGTTCGAGATGACAAATGGCGGTCTTATAAAATTGCTCATGTTAATCTACAATCATTGCACAAATTACTGCTTCGGCGACCTTCGCACCATCAACTGTGGCAACACAGGAGAACTTCCAGACATTGCGGCGGCTTTGTTGTTTGTCAACCCGCACATGCAGCGCATCACCGGGCACTACCGGTTTACGGAACTTGGCTTCATCGATCGACATGAAATATACCAGCTTCCCTTCAGCGTCTTTGCCCAGTGTGTTCACTACGAGCACGGCAGCGGTCTGGGCCATTGCTTCGATAATAAGGACTCCCGGCATTACCGGTTTGCCGGGGAAATGCCCGGTAAAGAACGGTTCATTGATAGTTACGTTTTTCAGGCCGACGGCAAATTCGCCAAGCTTGTAATCAATAATCCGGTCGATCATTAAAAATGGGTAGCGGTGCGGAATCATCTCCATGATGCGCTCTACGGAAATGATAAGCTTATTTTGTGTCGTTTCCATGATATATATACCTTATAATCAGCCTTATAATTACTTTTTCCGAATTAATTTTGCCATTGTAGCAGTTTGCCGGTGCCAATCAAGTATTGGAATAGCAGGCGAGCCACCATAGGTTGCCCCGGCAGGGATATCGGTCATAACACCGGCCTGAGCCGCAATCCTGGCGCCGCTGCCTATGTTAATATGCCCGGCAAATCCCGCCTGGCCGCCAATCAGTACGCCATCGCCGATATGGGTGCTGCCGGCAATTCCGGTCTGGGCGGCGATCATGGTGAAGCGGCCGATCCGCACATTATGCCCGATCTGCACCAGGTTATCTATCTTGCTGCCAGTTCCGATTACGGTATCATGCCCGGCGCCACGGTCAATACAGGTGCCGGAGCCTATTTCCACATCATCACCAATAATGACCAGGCCGAGCTGGGGAACTTTGGTAACGCCTTTTTTTCCGGGAGCGAAACCAAAGCCATCCTGACCGATATGGACACCGCGGTGAATAGTAATATTCTTACCGATAATTGCGTGGCTAACAGTGCATAACGGGCCGATACAGGTGCCTTCACCTATTTGTACCGATTTTCCAATCACTGTATTGGCCCCGATAAAACAACCATCGGCAATCGTTACGTTGTCAGCTATTACTACACCGGAATCTACCCGCACATTCCTGCCGATAGTCGCGCTGGCGGAAGTTACTGCCTGCGGAGAAATAGCGGGCGTAAAATTTTCCTTCGGATAAAAGGCCTGTGCTGCCAGTGCATAAGCGTAGTAAGGCTCTTCCGTGAGTAAAAGCTGCATGGTTTTCGGGGCGCGTCCGGCAAATTTGGGGCGGACAAAACAAGCCCCGGCCTTGCTGTTCTCAAAGGCGGCAAGATACTTGGTATTGTCCAGAAAACTGATATCGCCAGCGCCAGCAGTTTCCAGCGGCGCAACGCCAGAGAATTTCTCTTTCCCCGCAGAAGATATAGTCGCACCAGTAATACGCGCAATTTCACTTAATGAAATCTCGCCGGAGCTGGTAAAAAAACGACTATCTATCATTGTTATGTTTCAAAGAAATTACTTCTTGTCAGCTTTATCTGCGCTATCACTTGCCGGGGCATCAAATTTCACATCCAGCTTAGGCAGTTTTTTGTTAAGGCGGTCCAGTACTTCAGCGGAAATATCAAGATTTTTGTCAGCATAGAGAATCTGTGAAGTAGGAACTGCAATCGTAAAGCCTTTTTCCTTGGCAATATCAGCGATAATTTCGGTTACAACTTTCTGGATGTCATTCAATGAATGTTCAAAAGCGCCGTCAAGTGTGGCTTTTTTCAATTGCACATCCTTCTGGACATCGGTTGCTTTGGTACGGAAAGCGCGTGCTTTCTGTTCAAACGCATCTTTGGAAAGCACCGATTTCTGCTTGCCTAATTCCTGGTCTTCTTTCTGCAGCTCTTCTTCTTTCTTGGTTATGGTTGCCTGGAAGGATTTCTGTTTGCTTTCCAGTTGTTCCCGCACAGTTTTTGCAGCGGTGGAATCTTTCATTATCTGCTGGATATTTACAACAGCGATGGACTGTTTTGCATCTTCAGCAAAAGCAGGGGTGGAAAAGGTAAAGGCCGCTGTGATAAGCAGGCTGTAAAACAAGGTCGGTTTCATTGGTAGTCCTTTCATATGTGATTTGGTAAAAATATAATTTAGAAGCGGGTGCCAAAACTAAAGCGCACTGTTTCAGTTTTGTCCTCATCCTGTTTTTTCAGGGCATGGGCAAAATCTATGCGGATAGGTCCAAACGGTGATGACCAGAGAAGCCCGGCCCCGGCTGATACGCGGATGCCGCTGTTATCGGCAACGCCAACTTTGCTGCCGTCAATTTTCCACAGGCTACCGGCATCGCTGAAAACTGCCCCGGACACACCGAGTTCATCAGGAAGCCCCAGAGGAAATTTAAGTTCAGCGGTTCCGGTATAATAGGCATTACCACCGAGTGCGTCATTAGTTGAGATATCGCGTGGGCCGATACCGGAATTGCGGAAACCGCGCAGGTCATCACCACCGACAAAGAAGCGGTCATTGATGCGCACGTCACGTCCGCCAATGCCAAATATATAGCCACTGGAAGCAACTAGGCTGGTGCGCCATTTGCTGGTGATAGGGTAATAATACCCAGCCTTCAGGTCATGCTTGAGGTAGCGCGAATCACCACCAAGGCCAGCGAATTCCTGCATGAAACGGAAATAATAACCGTCGGACGGATCCATCTTGTTGTTACGGTCATCATAGGTCAGGGCGTGGCTTACCGCCGAGTTCACATTGCGTCCAGCCTGCTGCTTGATGTAGGTGGAGGCCCCATCAGTCACGTCAGTAACATCATTTTGCCGTAAGGTATAATTCACTGAATGCTGGAGTTTTTCCTGCAAGGTATAGCTTGAGCGCAGGTTTACGCCCTTGGTATCCATATTATAGGAGCTTTGCTGGAGGAAGTCCTGCTTGGTACGGTATATGTCAAAGCCGGCAGATATATCCCGGTCAAGGAAATAGGGCTCGGTGAAGCCAAGCTCAATTTGTTTGCGGCGGGCAGCAACGGTAAGGCGGGTCTTAAGTTCCTGGCCACGGCCCAGCAGGTTCCTCTCGCTGACGCCAAAATCGCCGAGGACACCGTCAGTGCTTGAGAAACCGGCACCGAGCGTTACTTCGCCGGTTGATTTTTCTTTGACATCGACATTGATAACGGTTTTGTCAGGTGCGCTGCCCTGTTCGTTCTTTACGTCAACTTTTTCAAAGAAGTTCAGGTTATTAAGGCGTTGTTCTGAGCGTTGCAGTTTGGAATTATTATAGGCATCACCTTCGCTCAAGCGGAATTCACGGCGGATGACTTCATCAAGGGTGCGCACGTTTCCGGTTACATTGATGCGCTCAACATAAACACGCGGGCCGGGTTTTATAATATAGGTTAAATTAGCAAGTTTGGCCGCCTGGTCCCGCTCCAATTTCGGCTGGATATCCACGAAAGCATAGCCAAGGTCGCCGAGCTTTTTGGTCATGGCATCAACGGTTCCCTCTACCTTGCTGGCATCGTAGGTTTTCCCGGTTTTGCTGGTTATAACGTCAGTAAAATCCGGTTTTTCACCGTTCTTCAGCTCGCTTTCCACTTTTATTTCGCCAAAATTATAGCGCACACCTTCTTCCACCACGAAGGTTATGTAAAACTCATCTTTCTTTGGGGAAAGTTCGGCGTGGGCTGATTTAACCTGGAAATCGGCGAAGCCTTCATTGATGTAATAGCGGCGCAACAGCTCCTGGTCGAACTGCAGGCGGTCAGGATCATATTTATCACCATCAGAAAAGAATTTATACCAGCGTGTTTCCTCGGTGCGGATGGCTTCGCGCAGGTCGCTGTCGCTGAATATCTTGTTGCCGATAAAATTAATCTTGGCAACATGGGCAGTTGCGCCTTCTTTTATCTCGTAAACCAGATCAACCCGGTTCTGGTCCTGGTTGATAAGTTTTGGCTCAACCACGGTATTATAGCGGCCACTGCGGCGGTATATATCGAGTATGCGCTTAACGTCAGACTGTAACTTGTCCTGCGAATAGACCGAGCGGGACTTAAGCTCGACCTCTTTTTCAAGATCGGAAGTTTCAATGCGTGAATTACCCTCAAATGCCACATTGTTGATTATCGGGTTTTCGGTAACGCGGACAACCAGGACATTGCCGGACCGGAGCAGTTTAATATCAGAGAAAAAACCGGTACCGTACAGGTTTTTCAGGCTGTTGTCGATATCAGCCTGGGTCAGTTTATCGCCGGATTTAAGACCCAGATAGGAAAGTATAGTGCGGCCTTCAATGCGCTGGTTACCTTCAATCCGAACCGAGCCGATTGTACCAAGGGAAGGGGTGGCGGCCTCGGTAGCGGCCGGGGCGGTGGCACCATAGCTGGCGGGGATATAAGCGGCTGTAAGCAGCAATCCACAAACGGCGCTGGATAGAGCGGAACGAGACATTGAATAATTCAGCATACACACTCTCTTTGATTTTGTGTGATTTCATATTATTTATTACTTGCAGGCACGCCCGCTACGCGGCGGAAAATCGAGATTTCGGTCTCGATTTTCATAATCGTTCCATATAATTATTATATAAAACGATTATAGGCAACAAACACCACATACGGATTTGTACTAATGCGATAAAATGAGAGCGAAATCAAGCGGAAACATTATTAAGGTGGTTTCTTAAGAAACTAATTTGCTTATGTCGTTTACCAGTGTAAAGGCCATCAGGGAGGCAACAAGGGCAAATCCTATTTTAAAGCTCCATTCCTGGACTTTTTCAGCAAGCGGGCGGCGGAAAAGGGCCTCTATGGTGTAAAACAACAGGTGGCCGCCATCGAGTACCGGTATCGGGAATAGGTTGAACAGGCCGATTGCTGCTGAAAGGTTGGCAATGATAAGCACCAGCATATCAAAACCTTTATATGCGGCCTGACCGGAGATCTGGGCTATTCCCACCATACCTTTAAGCTGTTTGGGGCTTCTTTCGCCGCTTATCAACTGCCCCACGGCCCGTAAATTTATAGCGCAGAAGCGGTAGGTATGCTTGGTGGCCTCGATAACGGCATTGAACAGGCCAACATCCTCATATTTCATTTCTTTTGAGCCAATACCAATCAGCGGGCGTTTTATCTTATTGCCCAGGCCGTCATCTTCTTCAACCTGCTTTGGGGTAAGTGTTATATTCAGCTTTTTGTCGCCGCGCTCAACGGCAAGGACAACAGGGGTGTCGATATTGGTGGAAATGTAATATGGTATATCGTTAAAACTATAGACTTTTTTGTCGTCTATCATGGTTATCCTGTCGCCGACCATAAGACCAGCCTCGGCGGCAGCGGAATTTTCCAGTATTTTCCCGGCGATAGGCTCTGATGAGGGCAGGCCGTTATTCAAGATAAAATAGGTAAAAATAGCTATGGAAAGCAGGAAATTAAACGCAGGGCCAGCCATCACCACCAAAGTTTTTTGGTATAGCTTTTTATAGTGGAATGCAACTTTTTTGTCTTCCTCGCTCATGGCTTCCAGCGCATCGGTGTCGGGGTTGCTGGCGGCGGAAGAATCGCCGAACATTTTTACATAACCACCAAGCGGCAGCAGGGAAACTTTCCAGCGTGTGCCGGATTTATCATTCCAGCCGAACAGTTCTTTGCCAAAGCCAATGGAAAACGTGCTTATCCTGACACCGCAGAGCTTGGCAATTATGTAGTGGCCATATTCATGGATAAATACAATAACGCTGATCACTACTATGAAAGAAGCTATTGTGTGAAGCAGTGAATGTAAAATATCTAGCATGCTATTTTTTCTGTGTAAGAAGTGGCCTGATGGCGGGCAAATTCATCGCACTCCAGCACATCTTCTATGGTTTTTAGAGGTTTACTGTACATTTTTTCCAGGGTTTTTTCAACTATTTTGGCTATATTGAGGAATCCTATCTCGCCTTTAAGGAAACTTTCTACGGCTATTTCATTGGCCGCATTAAGGATTGTGGGGGCGTTGCCACCGGCCAGAAGGGCCTGCCGCGCTAAAGCAATGGCCGGAAACCTAGTTGTATCTGGCGATTCAAAGCTCAAATTACCAATATCTTCGAGGCGTAATTTCTGTACCGGGGCGGAAATCCTTTCCGGGTAGGCGAGGGCGTGGGCGATAGGTGTACACATATCGGGCAGGCTCATCTGCGCCAGCACCGAACCATCCACCATTTCTACCAGCGCGTGGATGATTGATTGCGGGTGCACCAAAATATGTAGCTGTTCGGCGCGTAGAGGGAACAGGTAGAAGGCTTCGATAAGTTCCAGCCCTTTATTCATCATGGTTGCTGAATCTACCGAGATTTTTGCACCCATATTCCAATTGGGGTGGCGTATTGCCTGTTCACGGGTTACTGTTTTCATCTGTTCCAGCGTAAAGCTGCGGAAAGGACCACCGGAGGCGGTGATAGTAACCCTATCGATTTCATTGTAATACCAGCGAAAGCTGGTATCCAGTCCTTTCTCTCCACTGGATTCCGGCCTTCGCCGGAATGACACGGAATTAATCAGCTGGAAGATGGCGTTATGCTCGGAATCAACCGGAATTAAAGTGGCACCGTATTTTTTCACTTCGTTCTGCACCAGCTCGCCTGCACACACCAGGCTTTCCTTATTGGCCAGAGCTATGGTTTTGCCATTTTTTATTGCGGCCAGCGTCGGTTTAAGCCCGGCTGCCCCTACTATCGCCGACATGGTTACGTCCGCCCCCATGCTGGCGGCGTCTATGACAGCCTGATTGCCGGCGGCAACTTCAATGCCGCTGCCCTGTAACAGGTTTTGTAATTCCAGGTGAAGTTTGGGGTTGGCAATAACGGCCAGTTTCGGGCGGAATTCTTTGGCCTGGGCGGCGAGCATGGCGACATTCTCGTTGGCGACCAGTGCAGTGAGCGCAAATCCATCGCGGTGTTCGGAAATACATTTAAGGGTATTCTGCCCGATAGTTCCGGTTGAGCCGAGTATGGTAACGGTTTTCTGGGACATTATTTAACCAAGCCGGACAGACATACCAGCAGGGCAAAGAAGGGAATGGTGAACATAAGTCCGTCAACGCGGTCGAGCAGGCCACCATGCCCTGGTATCAACGTGCTGGAATCTTTCACCCCGGCGCGGCGCTTCAGCCATGATTCAAAAAGATCCCCGCCCTGTGCTATCCCTGCCAGTACGATAGCGAGGAAAATAGCTGCCCATAATTTGGTAGGGTAAGGAGAAAATATAAAACACAGCCCGCCAGCAATACCGGCCGCCGCCATGCCTCCGCCAAGCCCGGCCCAGGTTTTGTTGGGGCTGATGGTGGGGGCAAGCTTGGCGCCGCCAACTATACGCCCGGTAAAATAGGCGCCAATATCGGTCGCCCATA
The DNA here is from genome assembly GCA_964624555.1 of uncultured Rickettsiales bacterium. GTDB lineage: Bacteria > Pseudomonadota > Alphaproteobacteria > Rickettsiales > SXRF01 > SXRF01. The sequence goes on from CAZUXB010000018.1 coordinate 23,729, forward strand.
TTACAAATAAAACATAAAGAACCAATGACAGCCCTGCATTTGCCACATTCTCAATCTGGACATTCCGGAGCCATAAAATAGAGGTGCAGGGGGCTGCAATATAGAATAACCCAGCCGCTCCCCAAACAGAAGTTTCCTGAGTGGTGATACCGTCCCATTCGCGAAGCATCTGCAAGGCGGCGAGCAATACCAGCAGGGCGAAAACAAAACCGCCAGCCCATAACACCGCCAGTACCAGAACTGCCAGAACTGCGCTCGAAATTATCCTGACCCCAAGCCCGGTCCATTTCCCGCCCTCAAACAAGGCAGATTTCACTTTTGCCAGCAGGGATTTCAGTTTGCTGGTATCAAGATGTTCCATAGCGTCTCTCCCGTTTGGCAAAATCTGCGAGTGCTGATTGCAGGTCTTTTTTATCAAAATCGGGCCACAAAGTATCACAGAAATAAAACTCTGTATAGGCTGATTGCCATAGCAGGAAGTTAGACAGGCGTTTCTCGCCGCCAGTGCGGATCAGCAGGTCAGGGTCGGGGGTTCCTGCGGTATAGAGCATATCGGACATAAGCGATTCATCTATATCATTAATTTCTATAGCCCCACTCTTTACCATTTTAGCCATTTTCTGTGCAGCCATAGCTATTTCCTGGCGGCCACCATAGGACAGGGCAATGGTAAGGGTGAACTGGCCAGGTAAGGTTTTTTCCATGGCATCAGCCACCTGTTCGCACACATCTTCCGGTAAGCGTTCAAAATTACCCATAAAAATAAGGCGGATATTGTTCTTTATAAGATTTGAAAGCTCATTTTTCAGGTAGTGGCGCAAAAGCTGCATCAGATCGTTTACCTCATCGTCCGGGCGTTTCCAGTTTTCCGAGGAAAAAGCATAAACCGTAAGGTGTTTTATTCCTGCTTCCTTACAGTTATCCAGCGTACGGCGCAGGGCATCGGCGCCTTTTTTATGTCCGGCGGTGCGTGGCAGACCACGGGCCTTTGCCCACCTGCCGTTGCCATCCATGATTACCGCAACGTGTGCGGGAATGGCTTGAGGCTTGAGGCTTGAGGCTTGAGTAGCAGAATTAGAAAGAACCATACAATTTTCCTTAAGCCATAAGCCTTAAGCCTAGTTACCGAGGATTTCCTTTTCCTTCACCGCCTGCGCGTCATCTATTTTTTTGATGTATTCGTCTGTGAGTTTCTGGATAACTTCACCTTGTTTGGTGTGTTCGTCTTTGGAGATATCGCCGTCTTTTTCCTGTTTTTTCAGAGTATCCATACCTTCGCGGCGGACGTTGCGCACGGCAATCTTGGCATTTTCCGAATATTTCCCGGATATTTTCGAAAGTTCGATACGCCGTTCCTGCGACAGTGGCGGAATCGGTACGCGAACGAGCTGGCCGTCAGCGGCAGCGTTAAGGCCAAGCCCGGCAGCGTTGATAGCTTTTTCCACGGCTTTAACTGTGCCTTTGTCCCATACCTGTACGGAGAGCAGGTGCGGTTCCGGGATGCTGATATTGGAAACCTGGTTGAGTGGCACCATGCTGCCATAAGCCTCGACCTGGATATGTTCGAGCAGGCTGGCATTGGCGCGTCCGGTGCGCAGCCCCCCAAATTCGGTGTGGAGTGCTTTAAGTGCGCCTTCCATGCGGCGGCGGAGTTCGTTTATATCGGCGGTCATAAGCTTCTCATCTTTGTTGTTAGTGTTTTAGATGACTGGAATCTAGATGACGAGATGATAAGAAAATCTCGTCATCTTGTCATCACGTCATCTAGTCATCTGTTATCAGTGTATACTTCCCCTCACCACATACCGCGCGTGCCAGGCCACCTTCATTATGGATGGAGAAAACCATTATAGGTATCTGGTTCTCACGGGCAAGGGATATGGCCGACTGGTCCATAACTTTCAGGTCGCGCACCAGCACTTCATGATAGGTTAGTTTGTCAAACAGCTTGGCTTTTTTATCCTTACGCGGGTCGGCGGAATAAACTCCATCCACTTGCGTGCCTTTCATCAGCAGGTCGCAGCCCATTTCGTTGGCGCGCAGGGCGGCGGCAGTATCGGTGGTGAAATAGGGGTTGCCGGTTCCGGCAGCGAATATCACCACCCGGCCGCGCTGCATATGGCGTTCGGCGCGGCGGCGGATGTAGGGTTCACAGATCTGCATCATGCTGATGGCGGAAAGCACGCGCGTGTCGATGCCCATGCGTTCCAGTGTATTTTGTATTGCGAGCGCATTCAGCACGGTGGCGAGCATGCCCATATAGTCGGCGCTGGCGCGCTCCATGCCGTTGGCTGCACCCTGTATGCCGCGGAAAATATTCCCGCCGCCAACCACCAGGCACACTTCCACGCCCAGCGCCATCGCTGCTTTAATATCGCGGCAGATACGTTCGATGGTCGCCTGATCCTGGCCGTAACCCTGGTCGCCCATCAGTGCTTCGCCGGAAATCTTTAACAATACGCGCTTATAGAGCGGTTTTGCTTTGCTTTTAGGAGTCGCGGATTTTTTCTTTGGCTGGGTCATAGGGGGTATTGATAATATGGTTTTCAGCCTGTTGCAATTCTATTTTTAAGATTAAGACCCCCTCCCTAGCCCTCCCCCGCAAGCGGGAGAGGGGATAAAGAAAGCTCCCTCTCCACGAAGTGGGGAGGGTTGGGGAGGGGAAATAACTAAGCAGCAGCTACACCCGAAGCGGCGGCAACTTCGGCAGCAAAGTCGGTCTGGGCTTTTTCGATACCTTCGCCGAGGCGGAAGTTCACGAACTTAGCGATCTTCACCGGAGCGCCGATATCTTTGGCAGCAGCTTCCACAGCGGCGGAGATTTTGCTCTTACCGTCGATAACATAGACCTGTTCTTCGAGCACGTTCTCTTCGTAGAAGCGTTCGATTTTCATCTGCTTCAGGCGGGCTTTGATGGCGGCATCATCACCATAAGAGCGCATTTTCTTGAGCATATAAGCCGCTTCCTGGAAGAATACATCGAGCAGTTTCTTGGTCTTATCGGCGTTCTGTTTTTCCTTGCGGTCTTCACTTACACTTTGTTTAGCGTAGTCGGCAAGGAGTTCGTCCACATTCGGCAGGGTCTGCGACAGTTCGGTAAGTTTCTGTTCCAGAACCTTTTCTGAGAAGTTGCGTTCAGAGGTCATGCGGTCTTTATACTTGGCAGCACCTTTTTCGAAGGCAACATAGGCATCAAAGAATTTGGCAACCAGTTCAACGGCGGCATCTTCCTCGCGCTTGATTTCTTTTTCGCTAACTTCTGATTTGCTTAAGTAGGTCGGGTTGGCGGCAGCAATGTGCATGGCGAGCATCTTGCCAAATTCAGAAAGCTTTTCTGCATTGCCATCGGATTCCAGTGCAACCAGAACACCGATCTTACCCATGCCGGCAGCGGTCGCGCTGTGGATGTAGGTAGCAACCACGCCATTGGAAACGCTAAGGGTCGCGCTGCGGCGGAGGTTCATGTTTTCGCCGATGGTGGCAATCGCCTGCGTCAGGTCAGCAGAAACGGCTTCTTTGAGTTTGGCAACATCGTCACCCAAATCAAGTGCGAGTTTTGCGATCTTGGAAGTCAGTTCCTGGAATTTTTCGTTGCGGCTAACGAAGTCGGTTTCCGAGTTCAGTTCGATAACCGCGCCTTTGCCCGGCGCAGACGCGATGGCAACGAGGCCTTCAGCAGCGATACGGCCGGATTTTTTAGCAGCAGAAGAGAGGCCTTTTTTGCGCAGCCAGTCGATAGCGGCTTCCATGTCGCCGTTATTTTCGGTGAGTGCTTTGCGGCAGTCGAGCATGCCGGCGCTGGTTGTTTCGCGGAGGGCCTTGATCATGTCAGGGGTAACAGTTGTCATTTCTTTGTTCCTTCATTAGTTGAGTGGCAAGTGGTAAGTGATGAGTGTCAAGTAATATTACTGACCACTTACCACTCGCCACTTACCACTTTATAAATTACTTCTTTCCTGGAGTCTTTTTTACCATAACGGTTGGCGCTTTTTTCGGCGCAGCTTCAGCGGATTTACGGCCACGGCCTTTTTTGCCGTGTTCTTTGCCTTCATCTTCACGACCTTCGTTGGCGAGGTCGATAACTTCCGGTGCAAGGTTTTCGCTGATATTGGCATCCGCGCCGATATCGCGGCCTGATTTCACCACGCTCTGCTGGATACCGCCAAGAACCGCATCAGAGATGAGGCGGCAATACATGCGGATAGCACGGGTGGAATCGTCATTGCCCGGGATCGGGTAGGTGATACCGTCTGGCGTGCAGTTGCTGTCGATGATGGCAACGATAGGTATACCGAGCTTCTGTGCTTCATTGATAGCCAGCTCTTCCTTGTTGGTATCAATGATGAAGATAAGGTCAGGACGGCCGCCCATATCTTTGATACCACCCAGTGAGCTTTCCAGCTTGTCGCGGTGGCGGCTCATGGAGAGCAATTCTTTCTTGGTAAAACCGTTATCCGGTTTTGCCAGCTGCTCTTCGAGTTTGCGCAGGGTTTTGATGGAAACCTGAATGGTGTTCCAGTTGGTGAGCAACCCACCGAGCCAACGCTCGTTGATGTAATACTGGCCACAGCGTTTTGCCGCTTCAGCAACATGTTCGGTTGCCTGACGCTTGGTGCCTACGAAGAGGATACGACCGTTCTGCGCGGTAACGTCGCGAACAGCGGTGAGGGCAGCGTGCAGCATCGGCACGGTTTTGCCGAGATCGATAATATGGATATCGTTGCGGGTGCCATAAAGATACGGCGCCATGCGCGGGTTCCAACGTTTGGTTTTGTGGCCGAAATGAACGCCAGCTTCAATAAGCTCGCGCATGTTGAATGCGGGTAGAGACATGTTTTAATCCTTTTTTCCAGTTAATACCTCGGCTATCGCGTTGTGACTTTTTAGAGCACTGGATGGTAAAAAATGCACCGCATTTTCAACCGTCACGAAAGCCTGTGAATTTCTTCCCACTATTGAGAAGAGAAGGGGTGTATAGGTTATATTTACGGATATTTCAAGGAGAAAAAGTGCTTATTTGCTGATAATGGTGGTTTTTTTCTGGTGCTGGGCCATCCAGTCCCAGAAACTGTTTGAATCATTGGCTTTTTCCAAGGCCGCATTGAATTGCCTATAGGTATAATTATGTGGCCCAAATAGCCCGTGGTTGACGAAATAATCCTTAAGATTCACAGTGCTTATCTTTATATCCATATATTTTACGCCAGGGCCAAGGTCATTGCCGTCCAGAACCCGCCCCAGAGGGCCGATAAGTTTCTCATCAATCTCAAGCATTTTTCTTATTAGCTGGGGAGCCATGTACGGGCTGGTCATTATGGAATTACTTATGGAGTGACGTAATGCTATAACAGTATCCTGTAGTTCCCGGGCGATGGCCGTATTTTCATCATTATCAACATAACCTTCAGTATCTTTTGGCACTATTGTTCTCCACCGGCAATAGCGATGCCGCCTCTTTCCCGGCTTGCAAGAAATTCCCGGAAATCAGGGGTCTGGCTCGTGCGGGCAATTAAGGAATCAAGTTTTTTGATCTGATCACCAAGTTGCCCAAGGCCGTTGCCGTTAAGTTGCAAAATACTGTTTTTAAAAGAGGTTAAGCCACTTAATATCGAATCTGCTGTAACAGTGCTGCCAATACCTTCTGCGCTTGTCTTGAGGATACCGCCTTTACTAACCGAAAGGAGTGGTGTTACTATATCCCTCACGACATTTGCAGTCTGCGAGGATATTGCATTTCTTATTTTTGCCGTATCCCCACCATTGGGTGTATCAGCATATGTGTTTAGTGCTATGCAGGCATCCTTTATGGTATTGGCCATATGTCCGGCCAATTGCTCGTAATGCTTTATTTTTGCTCTTCCATCAGCCATAGCCGCAGGGCCGCCTGTAGCTTCGCCTTCTGACCATTCTGACATAAAAAATCTCTGTATGGGTTATGATTTTATAATTATTATCGGGCATAATACCACGTTAAAAAATATAAAATGTGAAGGTTTTGTTAAGATTTTCCAGCCGTGGAAAATAATGCTTGAATTTGCTTTTTATTACTCTATAAAAGCAGCTTCCCCTTAAATTTTAACACTAAAAGAGAGTCGCTAACCGATGACCGCCCTAAATCCAGCTAAATTTGTCCGCGAAGTGCGCCAGGAAATGAAGCGCGTTACATGGCCGACCCGTAAGGAAACCATGCTTTCTACTAGTATGGTTCTGATAGTGGTCACGGTTGCTTCGATATTGTTCCTGACGGTGGATGTATTGGCTGGTTCGGCGGTGCAGTGGATAATTGGGATATAGGAGGAATAAACAGCTATAACAAAAAATCCACATGGGTCGATTTTTTTTATAGCTGAATATAAAATTAAAAAAAGAGAGAAAAAACTATGGCGTTTCGTTGGTATATTGTACATGCCCATTCCGGCTTTGAAAAGAAGATTGCTGAATCCATCAAGGAGCAGGCAGCGAAGAAGAACATCACCCACCTCATTGAGGAAGTGGTGGTTCCGGTTGAGGAAGTGAGCGAAGTGCGGCGTGGCAAAAAGGTTACCAGCGAGCGTAAATTCTTCCCCGGTTATGTCATGGTGAAAATGGAACTTACCGATGAAACCTGGCACATGATAAAAAACACCCCGAAAGTTACCGGGTTCCTTGGCGGTGGTGGTAAAGGACGGCCAGTGCCAATCACCGAAAAAGAGGCTGAGTCTATCTTCCATCAGGTGCGCGAAGGTATCGACCATCCGAAATCAAAAGTCAGCTTTGAGATCGGCGAGAATGTCAAGATCATCGAAGGGCCGTTTGAATCATTTGTTGGTATTGTTGAGGGTGTTGATGACGAAAAATCGCGGGTCAAAGTTTCTGTTTCCATCTTTGGTCGCGCTACCCCGGTTGACCTGGAATACAACAAGGTGGAAAAAGTGGCCTAGTGCATTTGCGCTCTGTTTGCGTTGATTTTGACAGGTGCTCTGGCCATTGCATTTTTGAACAGGTCGGATGTTTCTTGTTCATAGCTTGTTGAGATGGCCTCCTGCATGGCAGTACGCAATTCCGAAAGGTCGGCATCGGGTTTTAGAAGCTCAGGATTATCAAGGATTTTAAGGAAGCCATGCATCCTGTTGGTTGCTGAAGCAAATATTGGTATCATCTTTTCTGCTTCGACGCCTTTTCCAGCGTTTACGATGCTGGCATGAAGGTGTTCCATATAATCAAAAAAAGCAATATATTGATTCTCAAAACTATGTATTTCATCAGGCAAGCGCCTGGAGAATCCATCCCGCATTTTTTCTAAGGCCGTGCAGAATGAGTCCAAACAATCATAGTGTGCCTTTAAATAAGCAAGCCGACTCCTGTTTGTAGCATTATTCCCAAGCATATCACCAAGCACATCAGCCCGCCCGCTCCGCTTAGGTTTTGTAGGGCCGATAAGGTCATCGGGGTCATCATCAAATATTTCTTTAGCCATAACCAGATCCATAGTTTGTAATTTGTAATCAGTGGCCGGGGAACCGATTTTCCCTGACTATGATTTGTGTATTGGCATTACGTAAATGTTTAAACGATTCATTCACAAGGTTTTGTTGAGTTGTAGTAACATCATGCAGGGCAGTGCTTAGCCTTCTGATGTCGGAATCTTCCGATAATAAATTGGGATCATCCAGAATCTTACATAAAATCTTCATTCTGGTGGTTGCCGTTTTGAATATTTTTTGCATCTTTGGTGCGCCTTCAGTATTGGTTCCGGTAACCGTCATGCTGCTATTAAGCATATCCATATTTCTGAAAAATGCTCTGTTGCTCTCTTCAAAGCTTATTATGTCATCTCTTAAGATACCAGCGCATAGAGGTTTCAAGTGATTTAAGGCCTTTATTGATAATAATAAATAGTCAATTCTGGCTTGGTGATAATCGAATTCCCTTACTTTCTTGCCGCAGTTTGGCTTTGTGTTGAACAAAGTACCAAGCACATCGGCGCGGCCGCTCTGTGGACGGGGTGGAGAGTCTATATGTTCATCATCAAATATTGCTTCAGCCATAACCAGATTGCTTACATTGTATACGGTCTTTGTACGGGCTCCCCTGCTGCTTCTCTTTCGGATACTGCTCCCATTAAATTTCTCCTGTTTGCTTCCTGGAAGCTGTGGTTAAATGCTGTATTTATCAATTTTTTATTATCTCTTAAGTGCTTTTCCAGAGCCAGTTCTATCGTTAATAATTTCGGCCCTTCTATACCTAATGCCGAGGCGTCTCTAGTTGCAGATATATGGCCATTTATAGTTTTATTGACATCAATAATGTTAGCTAATGCATCTGAATATACTTCATTTATTTTCTCGGTACCTTGAAATATGCCACCGCTATGTTTAACTGTTTTATCATGGAATACATCCATTCCGCGTACGAATTCATAAGTTTCTTCTGCGAATTGCTTAATCTTGGCATCCATTTTACCGGCAAAATTATTTTGCAATTGATACAGCGCGTAGTTACGGCAAAAAATATAACCTTTTTGTAAATCAGTGTAGGTGGGTTTAACTTTTAATTCTGGGGCAAGTGCAGGAAGCACATCTGACGTACCGCCAGATGCAGGCACATCATCGTCACCTGGCATAAGGTTCGGATTAATTTCAGGTGGCGGTGGTTTAATTGACATAGGTTATCCAATCCCTGACATTAAATTTTGTAAACAGCGTATAGCCTAGCACAAAACTATGTGTAAATTTATGACAATTGTGTTAAGTTATGTGCCGCGTAAACTCAAGGTGTACGCCTCTTTTCTGCATTTATAAGAAAATCCAATAAGTTATGAATATATCCGAATTCTGTATCCGTCGCCCGGTTTTCACGACTTTGTTAATGCTTGCCGTGGCGGTTGGTGGCATTGCCGGGTATAACGGCCTGTCGGTCAGCGCCCTGCCCAATGTGGATTTCCCGGTGATACAGGTGTCTGCCAACCTGCCCGGCGCCAGCCCGGAAACTATGGCCAGTTCCGTGGCTACCCCGCTGGAGCGCCAGTTTTCGACCATCGCCGGCATTTCCTCGATGACCTCGACCAGCTTCCTCGGCAACACCCAGATCACCATCCAGTTCGACCTAGACCGCGATATTGACGGTGCCGCCCTCGACGTGCAGACTGCCATCGCCGCCACCGCGCGCAAACTTCCCGCTGAAATGCCCGACCCGCCTTCTTTCCAGAAGGTGAATCCGGCCGACCAGCCGATATTCTTCATTGCTGTATCCTCGGACACGCTGCCCATCTCGCAGGTCAACGAATATGCCGATACTATGCTTGCCCAGCGTATATCGACATTAAGCGGTGTGGCGCAGGTGCAGATATTCGGTGCCCAGAAATACGCGGTGCGCCTGCAGGCTGATCCGAAAAAACTCGCCGCTTATGATCTCGATTTCAACGAACTTAAAACCGCTATCGTTGCAGCTACCTCGAATGCTCCGGTTGGTATCATCAGTGGCAGCAAACAGTTGTTCAATCTGAAGGTCGCAGGCCAGCCGAGCAACGCCGCCCAGTTCAAACCGCTGGTGGGGGCGTGGCGCAACGGCTCGCCTAGACACCGGGAGGAGATCGCGACCGTTACCGATTCGGTGGAGGATCTGCGTTCGGTGGGTAACATCAACGGCACCAAATCGGTGGTTATCGCCATCCAGCGCCAGGCTTCGGCCAATACCATACAGGTGGTGGAGGAGGTGCGCAAACTCCTGCCGGTATTCCGCGCCCAGCTGCCGCCATCGGTGAACCTGACGCCACTTTTTGACCGCTCGATCGCGGTGCGCCACTCGGTTGATGACGTGCAGACCACTCTGCTGCTTACTATTTTTCTCGTAGTGCTGGTAATATTCCTGTTCCTGCGTACGGCCACTGCCACACTTATTCCCGCTGTTGCCGTGCCACTGTCCATTGTAGCCACTTACGGCGGCATGGCGCTGATGGGATTTTCTATCAACAACGTTTCGCTCCTGGCGCTTACCTTATGTGTCGGTTTTGTGGTCGATGATGCGATCGTGATGCTCGAAAACATTATGCGCTATATTGAGGGCGGCATGGCACCATTTGAGGCTGCGCTCAAGGGTTCAAAAGAGGTGGGTTTTACCATTATTTCGATGACGCTGTCGCTGGTTGCGGTGTTCATCCCGGTGTTGTTCATGGGCGGTATCGTGGGGCGGTTGTTCTCGGAATTTGCGGTGACCATAAGTATTGCGATTTTAGTTTCAGGTTTCGTATCGCTGACACTGACGCCGATGTTGTGCAGCCGCTGGCTCAAGGTGGCGAAGCATGGCGAGCAGCCCAGTGCTTTCGCGCAAAAGCTGGAACATTATTTTGACCAGATGCTCGGTCTTTACGAACGCACATTGAAAATCGTTCTCCATCACCGTCGCATTACCTTGTTTGTTACCATCGCCAGTTTCGTGGTTACCGTAGTAGTTTTCTCCATAGTGCCGAAAGGTTTCTTCCCACTTGAGGATAACGGTTTTATTTTTTCCTCAACCGAAGCGGCGCAGGATATTTCCTTTGAGGCGATGGTCGAAAAACAGAAACAGGCGGCTGAGATTATCCGCGCTGACCCGGCGGTGGATACGGTGTTCTACGCGATTGGCGGTGGCCGTGGGGCGCTTAATTCCGGACGGATATTCTTCGGGCTGAAGGACCGCTCCACCCGTCCTCCAGCTATGGCAATCATCGCCCGCCTGCGTGAGAAACTCACCGCCGTGCAGGGGCTCAATGTGTTCATGCAGCCGATACAGAATATCCAGATCGGTGGTCGCCCGAGCAAAGCATTGTATCAATATACGTTGCAAGGTACCGATCTTGACGATCTTTATAAATGGACCGGAGTATTACAGGAAAAAGTTGCCAAGGAGCCGGGCTTTCTCGATGTTACCACCGACCTCCAGCTTAAAAGCCTTGAGGCGAGGCTGGTGATTGATCAGGAAAAAGCCGCGCGCGTGGGCGTAACGTTTGAGGCTGTTCGCCAGGTTCTTTATGCCGCCTTCGGCACCGCGCAGGTGGCTACGCTCTATACCCCATCGAACGATTATGAGGTGATATTGGAAGTGCCAAGTGGCGTCCAGCGCACACCGGATGACATAAAGAATCTCTATGTCCGCAGCAGTGACGGCAAACTCGTTCCGCTGGATTCGGTGGCGAGCATCGTGCAGGGCACCAGCCCGCTTTCGATAAACCATCAGGGGCAGTTACCGGCGGTGACCATGTCTTTCAATTTGCAAACTGGAACTGCTTTGTCGCAGGCTGTTGACCGCATCAAGGCGATAGAAAAAGACATGGGCATGCCTGCGACCATAGCGACCAGTTTCCAGGGTGCCGCGCAGGCATTCCAGAGTTCGGCGCAGGGGCAGGGGGCGCTGCTTTTGTTCACCATACTTATCATTTATATTATTCTCGGTATGCTCTATGAAAGCTTCATCCATCCTGTCACCATTCTCTCCGGCTTACCTTCCGCTGGTCTTGGCGCGGTGATAACCTTGCTGCTTTTTGGCATGGATCTGAGTGTCATCGCCATAATCGGTATCATCCTCCTCATCGGTATCGTGAAGAAGAACGCGATCATGATGGTGGATTTCGCGGTGGCAGCGCGGAGTGAAGGCAAGAGCGCGGAAGATGCGATTTACCAAGCCTGCACGCTGCGTTTTCGCCCGATCATGATGACATCGATGGCGGCCATCATCGGCACACTTCCAATTGCAGTCGGCATTGGCGCTGGCTCGGAACTGCGCCAGCCGCTCGGCCTCGCGGTGGTAGGTGGCCTGCTCACCTCGCAGCTCCTTACCCTGTACATTACGCCGGTGGTATATCTTTATATGGAAAAATTTAGTAGAAAAAACAATAGGGTTGAAAATTCGGCAAGTTAATATATAATTACACTCATGAAACAAAATATAATTACAGAAGATACGAATATTCTAGGCGGCACCCCCGTATTTGCTGAAACCCGTGTGCCTGTCCATACGTTATGGGAATATCTTCAAAAAGGTGACTCTCTGGAAATTTTCCTTGATGATTTCCCTACCGTTTCTAAAGAAAAAGCCCTTATGGTTTTACAAGCCGCTGAAAAATCTTTGTTACATGCGCATACTCATTGACGAATGCGTTCCCCGCCGTTTTATCTCGGTCTTTTCTGATTATGAAGCTGTCAGCGTTTCTTATATGGGATGGTCGGGTAAAAAGAACGGTGAACTACTAAAACTTATGACCGATGCTAAATTCAATGTTTTTATTACTGTCGACCAAAATTTACAAAATACACAAGTCTCATTTTTAGTTCTGCAAGCAGCAACGAATAGCTACCGTGATTTACTGGTGTTAGTTCCTGCAATCCATGCTACACTTGCGGCAATTGAACCGGGCCGCATATATGCCATCAAATAAAAGACCTAACAAACCACCCAAAGAAAAACATAAAAAACCACCGCAAAAATTCGCCGGTAAAAAATTTGTGAGTCACGAAAAACTGCCGGAAATTTGCGTACTGGTAGTAAGTTCACTCACCAGTGATGGTGAGCTTATTGCTGTTCCTCTCGACTGGAAATCGCACAGGAACCCGCCGCATATTTCCGTACTCGAATCAGGTCGGGGTAGGGCAGCAGCGATTGGCGACCGTATTCTCGTAAAACTTCGCTTAGTGAAACCGCATTTTTACCAAGCCTCAGTGATACGTACTCTCGAAAGCGAATTGCCGCGCCCTGTTACCGGCGTGTTCATACCCACGCTTGAAGGCGGCATCATCGAGCCGATCTCGCGCAAGAACAAAGAAAGCTTCATGGTCTCGGCCAGCGACACCAAAGGCGCATTACAAGGTGAATTGGTGAGCGGCGAGACCATCGTCGGCATGCCGTCGCTAGGCATGAGTTATGCCAAAATCAATGAACGCCTGGGCCGCGTGGATTCGCCGCGCGCCGCGAGCTTAATAGCTTCTGCGATTCATGCCCTGCCCAGCGTTTTTTCGAATGAAGCCATCGCCGAATCGGAGGCTGCGCCGCTGCCGGTACTTACATCTGATAGAACTGACCTGCGCAACATTCCGCTCGTCACCATTGACGGTGAAGACGCGAGGGATTTTGACGATGCGGTATTCGCTGAAAAAGATGGTGACGGTTTCCACATCATCGTTGCTATTGCCGAAGTGGCGTTTTATGTGCGGGAAGGCAGTGCACTTGACAAAACCGCTTTCGAGCGCGGCAACTCAGTGTATTTTCCCGACCGCGTGATCCCCATGCTGCCGGAGCGTCTCTCCAATGGCCTGTGTTCGCTGGTACCGAATGAAGACCGCTACTGCCTTGCCGTGCATATCTGGATCGATGCTGCGGGCAGGATAAAAGATTATGAATTCGTGCGCGGCATCATGAAATCGGTGGCGAGATTGACCTATGAGCAGGTAGAACATCACACTCCACACTCTGCACTCCACACTCAAATTACCAATTTATTCACCGCCTACGCCGCGCTGGCCCATGAGCGCGACAGCCGCGGTGCGCTGGATTTGGACCTGCCCGAATATAAAATTCATTTCGATGCGGCGGGAAATGTTTCCGACATCGCGGTGAAAAAACGCTTAGAAAGCCACCGCCTGATCGAATGTTACATGATTGCCGCCAACGTAGCTGCCGCTGATTTTCTGCTTAAAAACAAAGCGCCGGGCATGTACCGCGTGCATGAGGCGCCATCGGAAGAAAAGCTCGAAGATTTGCGCATGCTGCTGCACATGTCCGATTACCGCCTGCAGAAAGGCGCGGTCACGGCCAAACATTTCAACCGCGTGCTGAAGGCGTCGATGGATGACCCGCGCCGGCCGATGATACACACCGCCGTGCTCCGCTCGCAGATGCAGGCCTTTTACAGCGCGGAAAATCTCGGTCATTTTGGTTTGGGATTACAGCGCTATTGCCATTTCACCTCGCCGATACGCCGCTATAGTGATCTTGTTGTTCATCGTAGCATCATCAATATTCTGAACAAAAAGAAAGAACCATTCCCGCATCTGGTGGATACCGCGTTGCATATTTCCGAGACCGAGCGCCGCGCCATGCTCGCTGAACGTGACGCGTCCGACCGCTACAAAGTGTCCTTCATGTCGCGCAAGATCGGCGATGTGTTCACCGGCGTGATCGGCGGGCTCAATGAATTTGGCCTGTTCGTTTCCCTAAATGGCACGGGCGTAACCGGCTTTATTCCGGTGCGCAACCTGGGCCGCGATTTCTTCACCTATGACAAGAAAAATTCACGCTTCGTGGGGCGCAGTAGTGGCGATGTATTCACCCTTGGTGCCGCAATCACTGTCCGCGTGCAGGAAGCCAACGTGATGACCGGAAGCCTAATCTTCGTGCCGGAATCCGCGCCCGATCACAGCCTGCCGCCACTACGCGAAAAACACCATTTTGGCAAAAAGCCAAAACACTTCAGCCCCCATAAAAAACATAAAAGCAAACCAGGAAAGAAAAATTTCGCTGGCAAACCTCGTAAAAAACGTTAGAAACTGGATATTGTTGAAGCAAAAAGGTTTGTTTACTAATAAACCGTTAACCATATTGTTTTATAATCAAAACTGAATTACATTTTTTCAACAAATAATATTGACTCGTAAGCACTAATGCAAAATGTCCACTCACCACTCACCACTCACCACTCGCCACTCGCCATAATTGCGGCTTCACTCTGGTTGAAATATCAATTGTCTTGGTAATCATCGGCCTGCTGGTTGGTGGGGTAATGGTTGGGAAAGATTTGATAAAATCGGCGGAAGTAAGGTCTATAATCAACCAGATAGAACAATACAAAGTAGCTACGAACACTTTTAAGGTTAAATATGGTTATTTGCCGGGCGATATTCCGGCTTCTGCTGCTTCGGCTTTAGGCCTTGCTGCAAGAGGGACGTTGCGAGGAGAAGGTGATGGGAATGATGTTATAGAAGGAAGTGTATGTTGGATGGGCGGTAATTTTGGGAGAGTTACATGGTCCGCTAGATATGTGGGAGAGCCTTTTGTATTCTGGCGGGATTTGAGTGATACGAAACTAATAAAACAAACCTTCAACGCTGCAAGTGCTACTTGTCCGACACCTAATCCTACTGGTGCTGCTGTTTTTCTATATCAGCCACAATTAGACGTTGGGGATGATTCTTACGGAGTAGTAGTGTGGAGCGGTGGGTATGGGTCAAAAGCATCACCGACCAGCGGAATTGTTTCAGATCGTAAAAATTATTTATCAGCGGCGTCGTACCTTTATAATGTTTATAGTATAGACGTAAAGCTTGATGATGGGTTGCCTCAGTCTGGGAGTGTTTTTAATATGTGGCCTGGAACCTGGGGTGGGGTTGGTGGATATAATGTAGTCACAGGTATTCCAGACCAGTCTGCTGCACCAGAAAATCCTAATTATTGTTATGATAATGGTGGAGTTCCTGGCCCAACTCATTACTCTCTGGCAAATTCCTGGACGTTGCAGTGTGCCCTAGCCATCAGATTGCAGTAGCGGAAACGCCCTAATCTTAAGTAATACTTGCATTATTTTTAACTATCACTATGTAGGATGTATGACCAAAGCAAAAATATACCAACCGGCGAAGAACGCCATGCAATCGGGCAAGGGCAAGACTCATACATGGCTGCTCGAATATATCCCGGAAACGCCGTATTTCACCGAGGGGCTGATGGGTTGGAGCGGTATGGATGATACCAGGCGCGAACTGGGCCTGCGTTTTCCTACTAAAGAAGCGGCCATTGCCTACGCCAAAAAACAGAATATCGAATTTGAAGTGTTCGCGACCAATAAAGGCAAAGAACGCGCCAAGGCCTATGCCGACAATTTTACTTTCAATAGGGTAAAGGCATAATTCTGTTGGGAATTATTTTGCAGTGGATTGAGTACCGACAATACGCTTAAGATATGGTATCTGCGACCTTGAAGCATCGCCTCCCAGATTCATAATAGTTTCGGCCACTTTTTCCGTACCTGGATGATCTTTGAATAATTGCCTTATCTGGTTTTCCAGTGCTGCTTTTTGCGTTGGGGTTTTCTTCATGTCATCAGCACGATCTAACAAAATCCCCATTTCTTCTGCCACTGTTGTATCAGGAAATGGAGCAGCCGCATTGGTTACGCCAGCCTTACGAAAAGTAGTGGCTATATCCGCTCTTTCTTTATCACTAAGCAACGGGTTAGTTTTCGTAGGTTGCATAGCTTTTTCTAATGCAATTTGTTCTTTGGTTTGTTTGCGTTCGGCCATTGTTTGTACACCTTTGTTATATATTGGTAGGTTCCAATATACAGGAAATAGCCAGGGATGAAAGTTAAAGTTTTGTGAAGGTTGCTAAGGCGGCATTAATATATTGTTTTATATAAATTTTCAATACGGCCCAGAATAAGGAAATTACTTCTCCGCCACGATAAACAGCAATTCCCAGCCCATATGGTAGCTGCCATTTTGCTGCGTGATGCCCACATAGCGGCGCAGCCCTTCTTCAATCTGTGCAGGAGTTGCGCGGGTGATGCCAAACATCAGGCGGCAATATTCGGTCATATGCGCCAGTGAAGAAAATTTCCAGCTATAAGCGATCGGCTGCATGTAGCTGACCGTAAAACCGCAGCTTTCCAGTTCGGTTTTCGTATTTGCATTTAAGAAGATTCCTTCGTGGCCTTCTTCGTTGTTCTCATGTACGAATATATTCAGGAAATCGGCCGTGCCGGAGCCTTTGCGCACATCGGCGATAATGAATTTACCGCCGTCTTTGAGGCAGCGCTGGACTTCGGAAAATATAACCGTTTTATCATCCACATGGTGCAGCCCGGCCAGTGACACAAAACGGTCAACGCTTCCTGCGGGCAGGGGCATTTTATAATTTTCCACCAGCAGGCGTTTGGCGGTGGAATGTTCGGTGGCGCATTGCAAAAATACTTTGGAATTTTCGAGCAGGATAAGGTCAATATCATTGGTAAGATAATCTTTAAGGTAACCACCGCCCGATGGGTAATCGCAGACAACCTGCCCGTCCTGTAAATCGGCAAGTGCTATGATATTTTCAAACTCAGCGTCACGTGCATGCGGGAAACGCAGCATCGCCTCGTGGTAGTCACGTCCGCGCGCGTCGAATATCTCGGCATATTCCTTGTGCCGTGTTTCGAAATCAGTTTTTCTTTTTAGCGGTGACCATGCCATTTTTTAGATACCCTTGCGCCATTAAAATTTACGGCGCAACCTGCGCCAGATCTTTTTTGCCGGTTCTTCAATCCCCAGCAGGACGCAGCACTTTATCAGTATTTTTTTTGGCGAGCAACCGTCTTTGGCAGATTTAGCTGCTTCCGGTGCCTGTGGCTGCCAGGCTGTGACACGGGCGGCAACCATCTCCACCCAGGGGTCGTTTATGCCGTTGCGGCGGGCGTAACCGACGATACGGTTCATCTCCCGGTACTGCCCCAAGGTGTGGATATTTATCACGTTTATCTGTTCGGGATGGAATCCGTTCGGGAAACACGGGGGCGGGGTTTTTGCTCCAGTGGCGAGGAAATTGAGCATGGTGCGTACGCATTTTTCGCATTTGCCGCAGTTCCCACTCTGGTCCCTGGCCTCGTGGCAGACTTTGAGGACCGCGCAGGCAATTGGGGAGGTAAGCAGAGCCTTGACCTTGTCGCTGCGGTAGCTTCCGGCACCGTCATAGATGATGGCGAAGTCGTTGCCCGATATCAGGCGGTCGGTCACCGGGTTGGAGCCCCACGGTATCACGAAACCATCATAAGGACCCGAGCTTCCGACCAGCCCGAAGGAGAATTCCTCGCCGAACATGTGCATGCAACCAGCCAACTGCATGGCGTGCGAATCCTCCCAGTCCTGTAACTTTAGTTCGCGGCTGTTGGTGCGGACGGTGTAGAGATCCAACCCCATTTCCTTGAGGAAAGGCGCGACCCTGTTGGCCAGACCGTTGAAATCGTCATAATTATACATCTCGACATCGAAGCCATGCACCATCAGCCCGGCCTTCAGCGGGTAGCGGGTATTTTCCGGGAGCAGGCAACAATGGCTCAAGGCGGTGAACAGGGAATCGACGCCGCCGGAAAAAGCGCAGATGGCTTTTTCTTCAGTCTTTGCCTTCCGGGTTCTGATTATCTCATCGGGGATTATCTCGATAACTTTATATATATCCGGCTTCCACATGCGCCAGGCGGTGAGTATTTCATACATATTGCGCAGGGAGAGGTGGGAGAGTTTGCCGTGTACCCGCAGGGGCTTGCCGAGGTTTGACGCATAGAACAGCACGGCGAATACATGACCATCAAGCAGGCTGTCTTCCGACCACGGCACGATGCGGTCGAACTCGTAGAATATTTCAGCCTTTTTTGTGCTGCCGTCTTGGTAGAGTAGGGTGCTTCTCCGGCTTTTCCCGTCGGTTACGCTGTTTGATGCTTCCAGATGCAGGTAATTTTTATCGTTTGCTGACATTTTAAATTATCACCAGTTTATTTGTAGATATTAAATACCAGAAACAATTTACCAGAACATTATTAACTTTTTTTTACAACTATAGTCAACGCTAATGATTTTTATTCGCAATTCGGGAATTGTTTTTATAATATACTGAATATGTTGAATATTATGCCAAATACACAAAATATCCCGGTAAAACTATTATTTTTATTGCAATAGTGCTGTGCTTCCGCTAAATATCACCACCCAAAAAACCATAGATGAAGAGTAATGCCATGAAATCAGGAATCCACCCGGAATATCACAAAATAACTGTTGTTATGACCAACGGCTCTAAATATGAAACCTACTCCACATGGGGTAAGGAAGGTGACGTATTGCAGCTGGACGTGGATCCGCTTACGCATCCAGCCTGGGTTGGTGGCGTGAACCTGCGCAAAACCGGCCAGATGGAAAAATTCCAGAACCGCTTTGCAAGCTTTGGTGCGGCAACTGCTGGTGGCAAAAAAGAAGAAAAGAAAAAAGAAGATAAAAAAGCTTCTTAAGTTTTCTCTTGGATAAGTGAAAAAAAGCCGCGCTTTTTAGCGCGGCTTTTGTTTTTTATGGTTGGTTTTGTTTTGCGGGTAGTTATTATATAAGAATGTGCCAGAAATTTGAAAGCATGATTGCCCTGCGTTACCTGCGCGCGCGCCGCGAGGAGGGTTTTATATCGGTTATCGCCCTGTTTTCGCTGGTTGGTATCGCGCTGGGCGTGGCCACGCTGATTGTGGTGCTGGCAGTTATGAATGGCGTGCGCGGAGAGCTGATAAACAGCATTATTGGCCTGGAAGGCCACGTTACGGTTTATGCCAATGAACGTGGTATTGCCGACTATGATAAAATCAGCAAAGAACTTGTGAATATTCCCGGTGTAACTCTAGCTCTGCCGAAGGTCGAAGGGCAGATAATGGCCAGCCATAATGGTGTTGCCAGCGGGGCGATGGTTTCCGGTTTCCGGGCTGACGATATTGATAAAAAGACGCTCCTAACAAAAAAAATATCCACAGGCGGACTTGAGGAATTCAAGCAGGGAGAGGGCATTATCATCGGTTCGCGCATGGCTGAAAAAATGGGTGTGCGTATCGGCGATGACCTGACCCTGATTTCACCAGAAGGACGGGCGACGATCGCCGGAATGGTGCCGCGGGTGAAAGCCTATAAAGTGGTGGGTACTTTCGAGGTCGGCATGTTCGCCTATGATTCCAGCCTGATACTCATGCCGTTTAGCGAGGCGCAGATATACTTCAAGCTGCACGAAAATGGGGCTGATAACGCTTCGTCAATTGAAATAACTACCAACGATCCCGACAAGGCGCAGCAGGCCGCAAGCAAGGTTTCCCAGCAGCTCGGTGGTGGTTACCGGGTTTATGATTGGAAAAGTTCCAACAACCATATTTTTGAAGCGGTGCTGGTGCAGCGTAACGTGATGTTCCTGATACTGATGCTGATAATTTTAGTCGCATCGTTCAACATCATCTCCAGCCTGATCATGCTGGTGCGTGAAAAAGGGCAGGATATTGCCATACTCCGCACCATGGGCGCGAGCAAGGCCTCGATCATGCGTATATTTTTCATGTGCGGCGCAAGCGTGGGTGTGGCGGGAACTTTTATCGGCTTCCTGCTCGGGCTGCTCATTGCCTTTAATACCGAAAATATACAATTGTGGCTGGAGGGCATGATGGGCCATAAATTATTCTCCGCGGAACTGTATTTCCTTTCGCATCTGCCATCGAAAGTTGATTTTGGCGAAGTGGTCAGTGTGCTGGTTTTCTCACTTGCGCTTTCCTTCCTTGCCACTATCTACCCGGCGCGCAGAGCGGCAAAACTGAACCCGGCGGAGGCGCTTAGGTATGAGTAATTCCGCACTGATTCTAAAAAATATCACACGCACTTACGAACAGGGCGGGAACAAGCTCACCGTGCTGAATAACTTAAATCTCGAAGTGAAAGCCGGCGAGGTGGTAGCACTTGTCGGCCAAAGTGGTAGTGGTAAAACCACCTTGTTGCAGATAGCCGGGCTGCTCGATAACCCAACTTCCGGGGAAGTGAAAATCTGTGGTGAGGATGTGAGCCGCGCGAATGATGAAAAACGTACTGTGCTGCG
>CAZUXB010000019.1:0-2602 GCA_964624555.1 uncultured Rickettsiales bacterium
ACGTCAGCGTGCGAGAATAGCTCCGGGTGCGCCATTTCCTGGAGGGTATAACTGGAGCGGTTGGTTAGAATAAAGTGGGAAAAAGCAGCGCACATCTTTCTACAGTAGTGCTGGGTGAAATATAAAGCGCTGTTTCTGTGTCGGTGCCGGTAGCCGGTGTAAACCCGTCTGCTTTAACTGTGCATAATGGCATATCATAGCGAACCCTTATTTTACCGGTTCCGGGCTTGCCATCATCATATTTGCTATCCAGGGCTTGCGCTTCAGCAGGGGAAACTATTGGTGCGTGCGGCAGGTCATTGGCTAAATATTTACCAAATGTCATTGTGTGATTCCATGTCCCATTAAAAGTCCAAGCGCCAGAATTATACCTAAAATAAGAAATATAGTACATGCTATTAGATATCCTGCCGGGCGGAGCATTACGGGATGTTACTGAGTAATAATTTGTCCCATCCGGTATGCCTATGTAATTACCAGGAAACAGCGCCGCATTAGTAAGATGTTTCCACATAAGAAATGATTCAGAACCAGAAGTTGGGCTTGGTGCAGGGTTGCCTTCTATGAACCCGTCGCCATCTCCGTCACAGGTAGCGGTACTGGTTTCAGCCACGGTGCAATCACCCACATTTCCCCATATCGAGGTTGCTTTACTCATATCGCCGGGAAACTCATCATATTTATTTTTAAAGGCGTAAATTGCTGTTTTTATTTTTTCGGCATCAGTAACCGCAGCGTTAATTTCCGCAGAACGTATCAAAGCTTTCCCAACTAAAATACCGCCTATGACCAGGCCTATTACTACCAATACAATGCTTAATTCTATGAGGGTAAACCCTTTGATGTCTTTATTATTATAAGCTGATATTACCATTGGGCCCAGTATGGTTATTTGTTTATGTATGTAATTCTTAGGGGTGTTATTTTATGATGAATTGCAAATAATACAACATATTTGCAATTCAGGTTTTGTTTGATGTTTTTGTTTTTACGCAAAAAAAAGAAGCCTGCCATTTTCGGTGGCAGGCTTCCCGCAGTTCAAACAAAATAAAATTTATTTTGCTGGCTGAGATTTTTTGTCATCAGCTTTGGCTTTTTTTGCATCATGCTTTTCTTCAGCTTTTGCATCTTTTTTAGCATGGTGGGCTTTGCCATGATGCTTACCTTTGTGCTCTGCTTTACGAGCGTGCTTGCCTTCGCCTTTTAAATCAACAGCGCCGGTTTTTTCTGCAGCCGGGGCAACTTCGGCAGCAACTGCACCGCCAAGGGTTGCGGTTGCATCAATGCCTTCCGGGCCAGTTTTTTTAGCAAAGGCAGCAGAGGCAAATACTAAAGAGGCTAAGCTTGCGCTTAATATAAGCGTATTATGTAGGTTTTTCATGTTTCGTCCTTTATTTGGTTTAGATTGGTTAAGTCATTACAACGGGTAGCGTAATAGAGCATAATTTCAAAATTACGTCAGCGGTCATTTATATTATTTATTATCTGATAGTGCAATAACTTAATAGAGTAGGAAAGCAATTTTTTGGTGATTTTTTTATAAATCTGTAAAAGCCCGCCTTCGTTGCTACGCAACTACGACGCGGCACTCGCTTTTGCAAGACCGCGCCTTTGGCGCGGGCAAAAGCGGTGGTGGACCGTGCTGGGATCGAACCAGCGACCTATTGATTACTCCACTGCTACGGTTTTCACCGCCCCTGCCAGAGCAGGGTTTGCAGCCCGGACTATCCCATCGCCTTGCGCTTGTAACAGCCGTCAGACGGGTGCCGTCTAGTCTCTACACCTTCCGCAGGCTCGCAGCCTACGGCTTGGCTCGGGATTGTCGTCAGCATGACCCGGACGAGTTCCCCGAATTTGACACCTTTATCACCTGCCAGTTTCCTGAAAGGGCTCCCAATATATCAAGAGTCAACCGCTCTACCAACTGAGCTAACGGTCCACTTTAAGTTAAGGCATCCATAATCACTTCTATAATTTGCGATGTAAAGAGAATATTTTTTAAATTTAATACAAAATATAGTGGTAAATGTTGAAAAATTGTTCAATATGTGTACAGTTAAAAAATAATTCAGGAGACTGACTAATGACCATAAACCTTCACATCCCAACAAAAATCGAGCATTTGCGCCCAACTATCACTGTTATTGGTGTTGGTGGCGCTGGTGGTAACGCGGTCAACAACATGATCGCTTCGAACCTTGAAGGTGTGAATTTCGTGGTAGCAAATACGGATGCGCAGGCCCTTGACCACTCCCTTACCGAACGTACCATCCAGCTTGGCGCGGGCATTACCAAGGGGCTTGGCGCTGGTGCCAACCCCAGTGTCGGGCGCGAAGCGGCTGAAGAAGCGAAGGATGAGATATCAGCCTATATTGAAGGCAGTAACATGGTATTCATAACCGCTGGTATGGGTGGTGGTACCGGTACCGGCGCTGCCTCGGTAGTGGCGCGGGTGGCCAAGGAGCAGGGCGTGCTTACAGTTGCGGTGGTGACCAAGCCGTTCCAGTTTGAAGGCAAGCACCGTATGTGCCTGGCCGAAGAAGGGCTCAAGGAATTGCAGGAATATGTTGATACGCTGATCGTTATTCCGAACCAGAATTTA
>CAZUXB010000019.1:2612-2984 GCA_964624555.1 uncultured Rickettsiales bacterium
CAATGAAAAAACTACCTTCGCCGATGCCTTTAAAATGGCCGATGAAGTTCTCCATTCCGGTGTGCGCGGCGTTACCGACCTGATGGTCAAACCCGGCCTTATCAACCTCGATTTTTCTGATATCCGCACCGTGATGCGCGAGATGGGCAAAGCCATGATGGGTACCGGTGAATCTTCCGGCGAACGCAGGGCAGTTGAGGCCGCCGAGTCAGCAATTTCCAACCCGCTGCTTGACGATGTGTCACTGAAAGGGGCGCGGGCATTGCTTATCAACGTTACCGGCGGTTTTGATATGACCCTGTTCGAAGTTGATGAAGCGCTGAACCGTATCCGCGAAGACAAATACCTGTTCAATGCGGCGCCACTGTGCCT
>CAZUXB010000019.1:2994-42975 GCA_964624555.1 uncultured Rickettsiales bacterium
TGAACCGTATCCGCGAAGAAGTTGACCCTGATGCCAATATTATTTTCGGTTCGACCTTCAGTGATGCTATGGAAGGCAAGATGCGCGTTTCTGTGGTTGCTACCGGTATCGAAGGGCATGTACCCAACAGCAGCAATAAAGGCACACCACAGTCCACTGAAGTAAAAAAACCCTATAGTTTTGGCGCAGTGAACAAGCCGGAGCCGATAAAGGCGTCGCCGCGTTTTGCGCCAGTTGATAATGTCAAGGAACCAGTGCGTGATTATGTCCACAGCCCGGTGGTAAGGCAGCCAGTTGAACAACGTCTGGGTGGTGCGGTGCGTTTTGAAAAACCAGCGGAAACATATTCCCAGGCCGATGAAAATCCAGGCCAGCCGGAATATAGCGCACCCGTTGCGCCTGTGTTTGATGTTAGCGCAGTTTTGCGGGAATCAGCTTCCCAGACTTCTGCCGTACAGGAAAACAAGTTTTTGCATAATCAACCGGCAGCGGCTCGTAGTGCTCCAGTAACAAATGTCGCCAGCAAAGCTCCTTCCGAAGAGCCTGTGCGTGATGAATCCGCATCAACTAAAGGTTTCTTTAAGCGTATAGCGGAGGCGGGGCGTGCGCTTTCTTCAGCACGCGATGCAAATGGCAAGGAAGCCAATGAGCCGCGCATACAGGTGGTAGAAAAGCCGGTAGCGCGTGCGCAGGATGCTGTTGAGCGTGTCAATAAATCACAGGACCAGTATCTGGATATTCCAGCCTTCCTCCGCCGTCAGGCCAATTAGCGCGTTTTCCATTTAGCCCAGCATTTGGTTGCATCTGCTATGCTGGATACGATGCAGTGGGCAGTTGGTAAGCAACAGGAAGTTTTTATGGACAGTGAACAGAATGGAACTATGGCCAAGCTCATTGAACTTAATGAAGCAATAACCGATAAATACGTTGGCCTGCAGGAGGGCAAACCAGTCCATACTCACTGTGCCGCGATCAGTAGGTTGATTTCGGAACTTTCCGTTGAGCAGTTGTTTTCCGGAACTTATAGCAACTCTCCTCTGCATAGTGCACGGATATTCAAAGACGATGAGACTATGAATCTGATAATGGGTAAGGAAGGTGTGCTTCCTCCAGCGACTAATGGGGGGAAGGCGTCTCTTATACAAGACCGCTTTGCCTTGCTTGATGCCATTGCGGAGTATGATTCTAATCGTACAGTCGAGATGCTGGATAAGATAGGTGGTTATAAGAAAATATCACCAGACCAGAACGTAAGAAGGCTATATAAGAGAGAAATTGAGAATGGCTTCCATATGGGCATAGACGATCTTATAGCTACGGTTCGCGGAAGGTCGGTGCAGAGTGAATCACCAGAACAACCTGAGCAAAATAGAGGGCATAGAGTAAAATAATTCTCTATAGCAGCTTTTGCTTCCTATCTATCCTGTTAAGTGCCCAGCCCGCCATCAGCCACATTGTAAAACCGCTATAGGAACGGGTGTAGGCGGTGGCGAATATAATAGGCCAGACCCGGACCATGAATCCGGTTGCTATGCCGGAAGTAAGGGCATCGCTGCTCCAAACTGAGAGTTTCTGATATAACCGCCGGAGAACGGAAAATATCAACAACAGGTAAATCGCCAGCCCCACCAACCCAACGCTGGATAGTACATCAAGGTAAGTATTGTGCGGATGTATCAGGCACCCCTCATCAAAATATTTCATATTGCCCATTTTGCACAAATAAATGCGGAAATTACCAGCCCCAACACCAAGCAGCCAGTGTTTTTCGATTAACTCAATAGTATCCTGCGTCAATAATCCGTATGGGCTATGGGAGAAATTTTTTATTAGGTCAATGGTCGATCCTACCTGCCTGTCAGCAATATAGTTGTGCTGTGATACGCTGAAGCGGTCAAGTATCTGGAGTTGCAACACTATAGCAAACGCAATCATCACGATGAGGGCGATATACGGAATTATTTTCTTATTCCGGATAAATATCAGGAATAACAGTACGAATTCCAGCAGGAGCAAAACTGCCGGGGAACGGTCGCCGCTCATTATAACGGTCATGACAGCCAGCATTGACATTAGCATATAAGGAAGCCTTTTTTGCCACTGTATAGGGGCACATATGGCATACGAAATAAGAGGGAAGATCAGGAATAAAACTGCCGAGCCGACCCGCGGCATATCAAATGGCCCGGTAAGACGGTCACTGAATTTAGGTTTGCCCAAAAGATCAAACCCCGAATAATATTGGTATATTGAGTCCACGCTCAGGTAAGCGAGAGCCAGCATGATGGAGTATAGCAGTTTCATATGCATTTTTTCATCATCTAAAACCCAGTAAGCCATGGCCGCGCCAAAAAACAGAAACCTACCCCAGATAAAACCCGTTACGATGGCGGTGCGGGCATCGTAAGCCCACAGGCAGGAAGCCATCTGGAACAGCCAGAAACCAAGGCCAAGTCTTACCCAATCGTTTTTAAGGAAATCCCATTTGCGGAATATGATGCTGCGCAATAAAAATAAAATGGTAACGGCTGAACCAGCGATCTCAGGGGGGACTTTCTCTATGGTGGTCGCCAGTGGCAGCAGCAGGGTCAGGTATTGCGCGGCAACCAGAAAGTATGATTCTTTGAGTTTTTTCATTGATGAGCGATTTCGGTTAAAAATTTTATAGACCAAAGCCACTCCTTAGTTTAGTTTTCGTAAAATTCAAAACACTTATTTTACATTATTTATTTTTATGCTCCTGACCCCCGAACAACAGACCGAAATTGACACAATCCGTAGTGAAGAACGGACGACTCTACGCGATGTGTCGCCCGGTGTAGAAGCAATGCTTTATACACCGATCCCGGTGCTGGATCACGGCTTCGTGCGGGTGATTGATTATATGGGAACCGACAGCGCGATCGTGCAGGCGGCGCGGGTTTCTTACGGCAAAGGTACTAAAAAAATCAATGAGGATGCCGGGCTTATAAATTATCTCCTGCGCCACCGCCACACCACACCGTTTGAAATGTGCGAAATAAAATTCCATATCAAACTGCCGATATTTATCGCCCGCCAGTGGATCAGGCACCGCACCGCCAATGTCAATGAATATTCCGGGCGCTATTCAATCATGGATAAGGAGTTTTATATCCCGGCACCAGAGCAGCTTGCTGCGCAGTCACGCTCCAACCGCCAGGGCAGGGGCGAGGTGTTGCAGGGGGCAGAAGCCCAGCGCGTGCTGCAATTGCTGCGTGAGGACGCGGTCAATGCCTACAGCCATTATGAAGAAATGCTCAATGAAGATGCCAGCGAAAATATACTTGATGAAAGTAAGGATGGTCTGGCGCGTGAACTGGCGCGGATGAACCTGTCCCTGAATTTCTACACCCAGTGGTACTGGAAAATAGACCTGCATAATTTACTGCACTTCCTGTCCCTGCGTGCCGATAGCCATGCCCAGTACGAAATCCGGGTTTATGCCGAGGCTATGCTTGATGTCCTCAAAGCCTGGGTGCCGATAACCTATGCCGCCTTCATGGATTACCGCGTTGGTGGTACAAGCCTTTCCGCAAAGGGGCTGGCCGTGGTCAAAAAGATGATAGAAGGTGAACAGGTAACGCAGGAGCAAAGCGGTATGAGCAAAGGAGAATGGCGCGAGCTTATGGCGGTGCTGGGGAAATAATTAATATAAGTAACTAACTTTATTACGCCCTAATTATTCCCTACCCCATTGCGGGGGAGGGGTAGGGAGGGGGGATAAAAACAATCATACCCCCCACCTGGTTTTTCTATGGTTTGCTTACAGCAAATCCATGAAAAACCTTCCTCCCCCGCAAGGGGGGGGAGGAGAAGAAATTATAGGACAATATAAAGTTAGTTGCCTATAGCAGATTTTTGCTGGTTGTGGTAGTAAGAACCTATGATCGACCTTGATAAGCTCCGTGTTTTTCACTGCGTTGCCACCGCGCTGAGTTTTACGCGTGCAGGTGAGATCCTCAACCTCAGCCAGTCGGCGGTAAGCCGCCAGATCAGCGCCCTCGAAGAAGGGTTGCAGGTATCGTTATTTTCCCGCCATTCGCGCGGCCTTACGCTTACCGAACAGGGCGATATATTGTTTCGTACAGCGAGTGAAGTGCTCGCGCAACTTTCTAGCGCTGAAAATGCTTTGCTCGAAAGCAAGGAACGTCCGCGCGGCCCGCTGAAAATTACCACACCGGTCGGTTTTGGTACAATGTGGCTGACACCGCGCCTACGTGAATTTTCCGATGCCTACCCGGAAATAATCCTGACCCTCCTGGCCGATGACCGCGAGCTGGACCTGACCAAGCGCGAAGCCGATGTCGCGATACGCTCTTTCCCCGCCAAACATCCCGACCTTATCCAGAAAAAACTGACTGTTCTCAATAACTCCATTTATGCTTCTAACGAATATCTGCGCCTGCACCGGGTTCCCAAAAAACCCCAGAGTTTGCAGGAGCACCGTCTGGTACTGTTCGATGAGGAACAGAAACATCCCTTCGCCGAGGTGAACTGGATACTTAAAACTTTTCCGCTGAAGGAAAACCCGCTTAAGCCACGTTTTAAAATAAACAGCCTTATCGGTATGCTGAAGGCCGTGGAAAGCGGGGTAGGCGTCTGCGGCCTGCCCGACTATATGGTAAAGGGGAACCCTAACCTCTCCAAGGTCCTGCCCGATCTCGATGGCCCCAAAACCGATATTTACATGATCTACCCCATGGAACTGCGCAACTCGAAAAGAATCAATGTTTTCAAAGAGTTCCTGCTGCGCAAACTGGCCGAGGACGGCCTTGGCCGCGCGCGTTAAAAAGTCAGTGAATATTTATATTTACAGCCCCTTCAAAATAACTATAAATGGCATCTCATTATTTTAGTGCCGCTTTAGCTCATCTGGTAGAGCAGTTGATTTGTAATCATCAGGTGGCGGGTTCGAGTCCTGCAAGCGGCACCATTTTCTTCTTTATTGCTGGTTTGTGCCAGAAGTTTTTTTCGTAATCAGGTAATCCAGCGAGGCTTTGCCAGCACCAGTCACCGCCAGCCAGAAGAATATCACCAGATAAGAGGTCTCTTCGAAGCCGAACAATGTTTCCAGGGAATCTATATCTTCCAGCTTCGCGGAGATTATCGCTACTATCATTACGCCCGAAAGCATGCCGCCCGCCACACGGGTGCAAAGGCCGAGCATGAGGGCTATACCGCCGAAACATTCCACACCCGAAACAAATGGCGTGAGTATTTCCGGGTAGGGTATGCCCCAGCCCCGGAAATTTTCTATCATCTGCGGCAGGTTTTCGAGCTTGCCCCAACCCGTCAGCATGAATACATAACCCACCACCACGCGGGCGAGCAGCGGGCCAGCCCACAGGAAGTATGAGGCTATCTGCTCCGGCCAGCCTATAAGAAGTTTTACCGGGAATGGTTGGGCGCCTTTCATGCTATTTTCCTTTTTTTCTGTTTTGGTTGTTCGTGGTAAGCCAGCAGGCCGTTGCGCATCCAGCGGGAAAACCAGTTGGATATCTGGCCGCTTAGTTCATCTTCCGGCAAAGCCAGCTCCTTTTGCAACTCAGCCAGCGCTTCGCCTATGGGCAAACCAGCAAAAAGTTTTTGCAACAGACGGTATTCGTTTTCTTCAAGCTCCATGCGCCAGACCACGTCATCATGGCGGAAAACGGCGACAAAAGTTTCTTTTACGGCCGGCGGGGGCGGGGAGGTTTCTTCCTTCACCGCGATGTAATAATTATTTATGTCATGACTGAAGGCAAAAAGCTTAAGGGCTGTGCGCGGATAAAGAATATGCTCCATGAGTTTTTCCGGAGTCATACCCGCGAGGTGGGGTGGCTCCAACGCTATTGTTTCTTCCGGGTCGCCGAGCTGGACAATGGCGTTTTCCAGTGTCGCCAGCTCGAAGCCTATCGCATCATCTTTTAACATATCGGGAAGCTTTGCCGGATACCTGCCGATATTGTAATGGTCGGACTGCGCCTCGTTTACAAAATCATTTATAAGTTTTGCGAAGGCCTTGTTGCCAAGATAATATTGCAGTACGGGATAGTCCTCTGCGGTTACATCATAAAGGCGGTAACGATAGGCATTCACATATACGGCCAATTGTTCTGCCGGGGCAAATTTTTCCTTGGCGCGGATCCAACTGTCGGGATTGCTGTTGAGCTTAGCACCAAGCAAAATAGCATCCTGCATCAAGGTTTGCGATTCCTTCAGCGGGGTTTGTATATTGGCGGCATAGGGAGTTTGCACCCGCGCAAGGTCAGGCAGGGGAGCGTAATTGGCAGCATCAGCAGCCGCGAGTTTGGCCTTGCCAAGTTCAGCATAGAGCACATCCCAGGCCGGGATACTGTCGTCCCACTCGATCATGGTGTTGATGGTGCGGCCCGCCTTATGGATAACATATTTATACAGCGCCCAGACCTCGTCTACCACATGGTTGTCATGCGTGTCGATTATGTGGGTGCCGTAATTGCTGTGGCCGGACAGGTGTATCTGCGCAACCTTATCCAGCGGCAGGGTGTCAATATAAGCCCTGGCATCGAGGCGGTGGTTGTAGCAGGTGACATAAACATTATTCACGTCGAGCAGCAGGTGGCAGCCGGATTCCTTAGCCATTTCTGTGATAAATTCGGCTTCGGGAATGTATGACGATTTGAATTCAAGGTAGGTAGAAGGATTTTCCAGCGCTATCGGGCGGCCAAGGTAATCCTGCACCTTTTTAATGCGGTCTATGACATGTTTCAGCGCTTCTTCAGTATAGGGAACCGGCAGCAGGTCGTGGGAGTTCCTGTGGGCGATACCAGTCCAGCACAGATGATCGGAAACCCATGCCGGTTTCACAAAATCCATCAGCTCTTTCAGTTTGCGCAGGTACTCAGAATTTAGCGGGTCAACCGTGCCTATGGAGAGGGCGATGCCATGCAGCACCACCGGGTATTTCTCACGGATACGGGCTAAATTGCGCCGGGCCTTGCCATCAGTATCCATGAAATTTTCCGATATAACCTCGAACCAGTCAACCGCCGGTGAGTTCTGGAAAACATGCGAGTAATGCGGGATACGCAGCCCAAGCCCAAAGCCTAAATCTGGAAAGTAAGGATTATCTTTATTCATGTAAAGACCCCAAAAAAAAGCGGGGGCACAAAACCCCCGCTTCCATAATTACCAAATACTACTCAGCTGCTGGCTTGCTGCCGTCAGTTGCGCAAGAGCCTTTGCCTTTGCATTCGTTTTTGCCGTCAGCACCTTGACCTTTGCAAGAGTTCTTACCTTTGCAAGCGTGCTTTTCTACCTTCTTTTCGGTAGCAGCTGATTTTTCCATTTTATCACCAGATTCATTGGCGTGGGCAATACCAGCGCCCATAACGCCCATAGCAAGAAGACCGGTAAGTGCAGCGGTAGCAAGTTTTTTAGAAGTAGTCATGATAATCTCCAATTATGGTTTTGTTTAAACCGGATACAGAACCTACTGTAGCCGGGCGTATAAAAACTATACGCTTGGTATTCGTATGATTTTTACGGATAGTTACATGCCCGATATTTTTTTTATTACCATTTTAACAGACACTTACCTATAAGCGCGCCGATGCAGGCGAAAATAATCGTCGGTAAGTAATGCCATATTACGAGGTGCGGTATCGAATCAATCGCTTCAGCCAGGCGCAGGGTCAGGCAGCCAATGGCACTGGCAGAAAGCACCGCGAAACTACCGGCCTGCAGGGGATGTACACTTGCTCCCTTACGGATGATGGCGAATATTATAGCGGACGGGACAATAGCCACCACCCCGATGCACAAAGCACATTCAACTGTGTGTGAGTCGGGCAGTGGCATAACCATGTTTGCATCAGGAGGCAGGAATAGCTGGAAGCCAATCAGAAAAGTTAGCAATATAAAAATTGCATAAGGCAATAACAGTAACTTCGGTTTCTGGTATGAGTCGGGATACATGGCAATGACGCTGGCAATGACACTGCTCACTGCCAAAGCGGCGAGCAATATTATTTCGGCAGTGAAATAAATTCTGGTGAATTGCAGGGAGAGGTCAGTCCTGATCCCTATAACTGACTGGGTGGCAACAGCGTAAAGCGCGAGCACGGCCATCAGCCGGAAGGTCTGGTAAGTGGCAGACTGCATCGGCTTTTTCGCATTTACCTCGCTGCTCAAGCGGGTTATTAAGGTCTGGGTATCACTCATGCGCTGAATTTTTTCTTTATCCTCTTAATAGCACGGTGGGCGGCTACTTTTACTGCGGATTCGTTCATATCCATCTGTTTTCCTATTTCTTTGGCCGTGTAGCCCTCCATATGCATCAGGGTCAGTATGCGTTTATGGTTTTCCGGGACGTCTTCCAGTAACTCATCTATATATTCGTTGGCCCCGCCCTCCTGGGTTACATCGGGCAGGATTTCTTCTAAATCGCTGATATCAACGGTTTTATTGCGCATCTGGAGGTAATATTTGCGCAAATGGTCGGTGATACGGAATAAGGTAATCGAGGTTATCCACGGCATTACCGGGCGCTGCCCATCATAAGTATGCCTCGCCTTATGAATAGAAATAAGGATTTCCTGAACCACATCCTCAACATCAGCCGCAGGTATTTTTTTGGCCACTATCCGGGTTATAAGCGGTGTTATAGATTGCAGGAATTTCGCATAGGAATACTGGTCGCCAGCCACCCCTGCACAAAACAGGGCGGTTATTTCAGAATATTTACCAGCAGGTGTAACCATTAGCCTCTGCCTAACCGAATATACTAAAACTGGTTTAAGTGTCAGGAATCCCAAAATACACTATGCCGCTAAATAAAAAAGTGGTTTTTATAGGTGGCAGCTATTGGTAAAAATGGATTTTGAAGGCAGTAAGTTGCTTGCGTGCAGATGAGGCGAAAAAGAGGGGGAGAATTATGGCAATTCCAGTCTCCTCCACCAATTTTTACCACGTAAAGTATTTACTTAATTTTACAGAAAATCCTCGAAGTTATATATTTTTGCGCTAATATCAAGAGCGAATAACTAGGTGCAAAAACATATAGATACGTGATGAATAAAATAAAACCAAATTTCCATTTGTATATTGATGATTCAGGAAGTCGTAGACCTGATCATATAGCAAATCCTATACGCCGCGATGGAATGGATTATTTTGCTCTAGGCGGAATTCTAATTCATGAATTAGATATAGACTACCTTATAAGCCTGCATAAGACCTTTTGTAAAAAATGGCAAATCACATACCCTCTTCACTCTAGAAATATCAGGGGGCGTCGCCAATCTTTTGCCTGGCTTGCAACTGACTTAGAACGTGAAAAACAATTTTTATTAGAGTTGGAAAATATGTTACTTGCGCTTCCTACAATAGGATTTGCTTGTGTAATTGATCGTAAAGGTTATAAAGAACGTTATGACGAAAAATATGGTGGAAAACCATGGTTAATGTGTAAAACGGCATTTTCCATTCTTGTAGAAAGAGCGGCTAAATACGTGCAAAGCCAAGATGGAACCTTGGAAATATTTTTTGAACAGGCTGGAAAGGCCGAAGACACTGATACTAAAAACTATATGAAAATTCTAAAAAAAGAAGGGCAGCCTTTTAATAAAGAAAGTTCCAATAACTACTCAGCCCTTTCGTCAGAAGATTTTAGGAATATAATAAAAGGGGAGCCTAGAGAGAGAACTAAAAAGTTTCCTCCAATTCAAATAGCTGATCTAATGCTTTATCCAATAGTTAAAGGTGGGTATGATCCAACTTACCCTCCGTATAGAACTTTATTAGAAAATGGTCGTTTAATAGATTCTTTATTAAAAATTGAAGAACTGGAAAAGCTGGGTATAAAATATAGTTGCTTTGAAAGCAAAAATAAAGGCTCGGAGAAATCCGAGCCTTTATCAGTGCGGCTCGCGTAGCGCGAACCCCCGGGCCGTGCCCATACAACATTGATAACATTTTTTACTTGACCCCGCAACAGGAGAATGATAAAAGCGGAATATTCCGCTTTTATCATTCTCCTGTTGAAATGGTAAAACGACGCCACTGTTTCATTATATCTTATTTTCTCAAAACAGGCAAGGCGCTGAAAGGTCTTGGTTTATTATGCTTTATTTACAGTAGGTTCTGTTAAAATGTTTCCTCGTATGAATTCGCTGTTTTAAATTTTCCACCCGCTTTACCTCCCACCCCGTTTCTGCTATAAAATAACCACTCCCAATTAGGTAATGTTATGGTCAGGAAATCATATGGATTTTGATGACAGTGAGTTGCTTGCGCGCAAGGCCGTGCGTGGCCGCGGCACCGGCGCGGTGCCGGTGGGGCGTTTCGAGCGGCAGGGGGCGGTGTTTGTGCAGGAAGAAGAAGCCATGCAAACACGCACGGAACTGTTCAGGGATTCATCGCGCAGTATCCTTTCGTTCAACGACAGCCCCGATGTCGGCTTCAGTGCCTCGCTCAATCCATACCGCGGTTGCGAGCATGGCTGCATTTATTGCTATGCGCGGCCAACGCATGAATATTTGGGGCTCTCCGCAGGCTTGGATTTTGAGACAAAGATATTCGTAAAATATGACGCGCCGGAGTTGCTGCGAGCTGAGTTGATGAAAAAATCATGGAAGCCCACGACCATCAATATGAGCGGTGTTACCGACTGCTACCAGCCCAGCGAACGCAAGCTGGAAATAACCCGCCGCTGCCTGCAGGTGCTCGCCGAATTCCGCAACCCGGTTTTCATCATCACCAAAAATTACCTCATCACCCGCGATATTGATGTGCTCGCAGAACTAGCGAAGTATGACTGTGTGCAGGTACTGGTTTCGATCACCACGCTGGATAAGGAACTGGCGCGCAGGATGGAGCCGCGCACATCCGCGCCGCATATGCGCTTAAAAACGGTGGAGGAACTGAGCAAAGCAGGGATACAGGTACATGTCAACATGGCGCCGCTGATACCGGGCCTTACCGACCATGAGATACCGACATTATTAAAAGCCGCGGCAGATGCGGGGGCGCTGTCGGCATCCTACATCATGCTGCGCCTGCCTTACGGCGTGAAGGAATTATTCCCGGCGTGGCTGGAGGAAAATTACCCGCTCAAAAAACAAAAAGTGCTGAACCATATCCGCGAGGTGCGCGGCGGGAAATTAAATAATGCCGATTTTTCCAGACGCATGAGCGGCGAAGGTGTGTACGCCGAAAATATCGAAAAAATGTTCGCCACTTTCCGCGATAAATATGGACTGAACAAAAGTGGCAGGGGGCTTTCCACCGCCCATTTCCGCCGCGCGCCGGAGGGACAGCTTTCGTTGTTGTAATACTGGGATTTTACCACTTTATCCCGGTTGTGAGGGAAAATTTTGTTTCCGGTTTTGGTGCTATATTCGGGTTTTTAACCGATGCTACCTCGGCATTGACATAACCATAAGTGTTGCTGCCGAAAGTTGCCGGGTCGAGCTTGGTGCTGGCATTGAATCCTAGTGCCAGTTTTTGTTCTTTGCTACCCACACCGTTCATCCGGTCACTTTCCTGTGCGGCAGAAATATACCCGCCAACACCACCGCTTGGGGTTACGCCAAGTTTGGTCGCCAGTTCCGGTGGCAGAGCCGCATAGGTATCGCCACCTGTAGCACCACCAAAACTTACCGTACTGCGGGTAAAGTGTGTAGGGTAAACATGGTATTTAATAGGGGCATCAGGTGTTGCACGTGTGGCTAATACGTTGTTAACATCAACCTTGACACCTTTGCTAACATCACCAGCCAGCACAACGCCATTTTTGGCAGCATAGGCTCCGGTTGCAAAAACGCTGGCGGAAACTTCCGGTTCCAGCCTCAGTATCTTTTCGATCTTATCATAGGTTTCATTAACCTTTTGCGCTGTCGGAACTTGGTTAACATAAGATTTGCTCCTATCAATTTCAGCCTCGACACTTTTTAGTCTGGCCAGCAATTCCTGCTTTTGTGCAGCAGACAAATTCTGCTTCGCTACGTGCTTCGCCACCAGCGCATCAAGCTCTTTATTCC
Organism: uncultured Rickettsiales bacterium; assembly: GCA_964624555.1. Lineage (GTDB taxonomy): Bacteria > Pseudomonadota > Alphaproteobacteria > Rickettsiales > SXRF01 > SXRF01. The sequence goes on from CAZUXB010000019.1 coordinate 15,018, forward strand.
CGGAACTTGCATCAGGGTTGGCGATGGCATCCGCTATCTTCTTCGCACCGCCATATTTATTGTGCCAGTCGGAATAAATCTGGTTTATGTTGTCGCCAATAGAGCCTATGGTTTGTTTGGTAATATCAGTATCTGGTAAAGAAGTCCCCTTAAGGAGGGCGTTCATCAGCTCTGGAGTAACACCAGAACGCCCCAGTTCCGGCGAGAATGATCCTGACACCTGAACCTGAGCCTTCTGCAGAAGTTGGGCAGGCGTGGCAGCGACAGTGTTCGCATTAGCCATAAAATTGTCGAACCGCTCATGCTGGTTTTCTTTGAAGACAATAGGATATTTTTCGCGCAACTGGTTAAACTCGCCAACGGTAAGCCGGTTTAGATCACCAGTGCCACCCGTCATGCTCATTATATCACCGCCGAGTGTATCTGCCTGCTTCAGGTTGATAGAAGAAGGCGAAGATGGTGGAACAGATACTGGGGCAACGTAATTACCATTTAGTTTTAGCGAAGCACTGGCCTGTGCACCAGCAGCACCAAGCCAGTTTCCGTTTTGTCCGTTTACCCCTACACCACCACTAAGTTTGACCCTTGAATCGCCAGCTGCCCCAAACCTGACAAAATTGGGGCCATCGCCATATTGGACACCAACAGAACCATTAGAGCCTTCTTTGCCAGCTTCAATTTTTGCCATGCGAGACTTCCTCTTTTGCAAATTTATTAACACATTATAATAATTTATGTGTGCCCCTACAAAGCCAGATATGTGAAGTTTTTATTACGGGATGGTAAATAAATATGATTATATACCTAACCAATTGATTTATTTTACATTAAAATGAACCAAATCAGATGAGATGACCTTGTCTCCATCGTTAATTTCTTTAGCCAGCAAGGTATAATGCCCGCGCTCTACCGGCCAGAGGAAGCGCCCTCCCGCCGTAGTGGTAACAGGCTTGCCGTTAAGTACCCACTCTACCTTACCCTCAGCGGTAACACCATCAGCAACAAACTCGAACGCCTGAACATCCTGCGGGATGCGCGGGTCGTAGGCAATCTGCAAACCTTCCGTTGGACGCACCAAGGTGATACCGCCAGGTTCCCTGGGAGGCTCGGAATTTTTGGGCTCAGTTCCGGGTATGAAATATTCCGTGCGTGGGAAACAATTTTTTGCCACTTCCTGATCGGAATCAGTGCATATCTCCTCCCGCGCGAGTTTGGGGCTTAAATAGAGAGTCTTGAATTTTTCCCGTCCGGAAAGTTCCGCAAAGATACCACGCAATATAAGGGCTGGCCCAACCGATCCGGTGATGCCATCCATCGGCGTCTGGTCAAGGTTACCCAGCCACACGCCAACCGTGTAGCGTGAATTAAAGCCCAGTACCCAGGCATCGCGGTAATCTGTAGAAGTTCCGGTCTTGACCGCGGTCTGTACCGGCAGGTTGAGGACGCTGCCGCTGCCGAATTCACGCCTGCGCGCATAGGGGTCGGAAAGTATATTAGCAATCAGTGATGCCGCTTCCGGCGAATAAACCGGGATGTTTTCGCGGGTGAATGGCGGTTGCGGTAAAGGCGTCAGCGGCCGGAATATGCCGTGGTTGGCCAGCGCACTATATCCCTGTACCATCTCGTACAGGCTAACTTCACCATTGCCCAGCGCAAGGCCATCCTTATAAAATTCAGCGGGCTGGGTGAGGCTCGAAAACCCAAGTGTGTGCAACGTGTCCAGATAACGGGCTGGGGTTATGAAGGTTATCGTTTCAAGAGCCGGGATATTCAGCGAATTACCTAACGCTTCGCGCAGCGATATTTTTCCGTAGAATGTGTGGCTGTAATTATGGAAATCATGCAAACCGGAACCGATCGCTTCCGCCATTGGCGCATCGTCAAGCTGCGTTGCTGGTGACCAACCGGAATCAAGCGCCAGAGCATAAAGGAATGGTTTCATGGAAGAACCGGGCTGGCGCGGGGCACGCACGGCATCAATGGCGTTGCCCGGTGTTTGGGTATCACCTTCGCCGGCAACCGCCCAGACAAGTATTTCTCCAGTAGTGTGATCGACTACCATCGCTGCCCCATTATGCACTTGTTTACGTTGCAGTGCGCTGATGCGTTCATCAAGCAGCCCCTGTACCTTATGTTGCAGGTCGCTATCGAGCGTGGTTTTTAGTGCGCCATTTTCACTTAAGCGGTAGGGAATCGTTTCGCGGATGTAATTAATGAAGTGCGCGGTGCTTAGTGGTGCCGGCGGTGCTTCAAGGTTGATAGTTGCAGAAAGCAGTTGTTGGTTTTCCTGTTCCGATAATTCCCTGCGCGCCACCATATTCTGGGCAAGGCGGCCAACAGCGGCTTCTACGGCACCCGTTTTTTTATACAGGTCAAGCGCTGATGGTGCACGGGGAAGAACCGCCAGTGCCAGCATCTCTTTATGCGTCAACGTATCCAAATCACGGTTGAAATAATAACGTGCCGCCTGCGCAATTCCCCTACGGTTTGCAGCGTAAGGAACCTGGTTGAGGTAGAATTCCAGTATCTCCCCCTTGCTGGCATGATTTTCCAGTAACATCGCCTCAAATCCTTCGATCCAGCGTGACCATAAATTGCGCGGGCGTGGATGGATGATGCGCACTACCTGCTCGGTAATGGTACTGGCCCCGCGCACTGCTTTACCGGCATGGATATTTTGCCACAGCGCACTGGCGCGGGCTTTCCAGTCTACGCCGTGATGCTCGAAAAAATTCCGGTCTTCCGATGTGACAAATGCCTGACGCAGCAGTTCAGGTATTTCATGCAGCGGAATAATATTAACGGTGTTGAAGCGGTTCTGGTAGGAGATACCAAGAGGCTGGCCACGGCGGTCTAACACCTGGAAGCGCTGGGTATCGTTGGCGGCCTCATTCAAAGAAAGAGTCGGGGTTTGGGTATCCCATGCGGTTGCGAAGGCAAGGGCAGCAACAAGTGCGGCCACTGCGCGCAACCCTGTTTTCCAATACCACCGGATATTTCCCTCCCCCTGTAGGGGGGAGGTCAGGAGGGGGGCATTCTTGCTCAATTGCTGATTTTTTACCATATTGTACCCCCACCCTAACCCTCCCCCTAATGGGGAGGGGATTTTATTTAGGTGCTGTTTCCTGCTCACCAACTTCTACATTTGCCCCCTCGGTCTTGCCATAGACATCAGGATCGTACATTTCCTGCGCCATTGTCGGTAAGGCGCTGAAGGTCCCGGTGGCAATGGCCTGCGCTGCGTAAGAAAGATGGTAATTTCCAGCGGGCAGGTAATCTGAATAGAAGCGCACCGAATCGTGTCTTATCTCCTGATGGTAGAAGTTCCAGCGGCTGATCCCAAAATCTATCCAGTCGGAAAACTTGAACCAGAACGAACCACCCGCTGCCTTAAAGTCACCTTTGCGCGCATCAACTTCAGATGCGGTTGCCAGATCACGGTTTACCGGCTCCAGCCCACCCGGAACCGAATCGTCAACTACTACAAAATTACGGGCGGCAGGAACAGAAATATACAAATCCACCCGCACTAATTCGCCGCGTTTTATCTGCGCCTGTGATTTAAGCAATTCCCACTTTCCACCCCGTTCCACGCTATATTCGCGGTGTATTTCAATGCCTGCGTTAGCGGGCTTGCTCATTTCCATAGGCAGGGCATAACTCAACCGTGTGGCATAATACAGGCGGCCCGTTCCGCTGCGTTCGATTTGCACTGTAGCTTTACGTCCAGCATCACCTTCTTTAATCGCCTGCTCGAAACTTGCCGCCGGGTCACGCACATCTTTAAATGATGCTTTGCCGAAAGTTTCGCCGTCCATAGCTGCTGAAACTTTCATATCCGGCTTGTCTTTTTCATAGATGCGTGCGAAATCGATCAGCGCATTCATGCAGAACATATTTTCTTGCGTGTTCTCCCAATGGTCGCGGTTTTTGCGATCCTGTGTAATGGCACGGACCAATTTGAACGGCACATCGCCGACGAGAATTTTGCCACCTTCACGCTCGCCATAAGCGGTGAAAGCATCAAGCACCGCGCAGTTTTCGCGCAGCGGCGAGGCAAGGATGCGGGTATAGCTATCGTCCCAGGTTTCGCTGAATACAAACTTGCCGCCAGTTTCATTGGAGGTGGCTAATATCATCTTCGCCACATCGGGCGCGTATTTTTCACCGTCTTTAATTGCCAGCGCCGCCTGCAGGAAATAGCTCTTGCCAAACAGGGACATTTTTTTGACATGCGGCTGGTAGCGTTCCAGATCGGCTATATCTGCTTTCCCGCGTTCCGCCAGTGCAGCAAGTGCTACTGCCCGCACCGTGGAGGTCATGCCCTCGGAATAAAAATCCGGTACCGCATCATTTTTAAGAAGGTTGCTCAAATAGGCCTGTAATTTATTTTCTACCTGCTCAGGAATTTTATAGCCGCTCACCCGCAGCCAATTGAAAGCAATGGCGGTATAGGCGCTCAAATAGGGATCGACATATTGATCCTGTGCAACGAAATAAGTCATGCCGCCGTTCGGTGCCTGGAAAGATGCTGCCTGGTCCAGAGTTTCCTGCGGCAAGGCAGCGCTTCCTTCCCATTGCAAACTATCGGGTAAATAGGATTTCAGGTTTTTATAATGCGCAGCCATGATACCTTTGCTGAGTTTCTGCTCCCAACAGATATACGGGTAATCGCGCATATACTTAAATGCGCCGGAAACATTGCCGATTACAGTTGGCGAAGCAACGAAGCTGACACCGCCGATATCCGGCAGCATCTCTTTCGGGAACTGGATTGGCTCCTCGATTTTATCCTGCGTGGTGGTGCCATAATTGGCAGCGACTTCAAGGCTGCGGCTCTTATTTACTGGCACGTCCTGCACCATGCCGTCACGGTCGGTATCATCACCGGCGGTGACGTTGAAATGCACATTGCCGGCTTTTACATCACGGGTCTGTGCTACCGCCGTTGTCTGTATTGGCATCAGTACAGTTGTGCGTTTATAGGGGGCCAGCGAAACTGTTTTGGCCAAACTGGCGGGAGTTTTTTCTGCGTCAATATTGCCCTCGGCCTTAATGCTGATATTAAGCGTGCGCTCCTTGTCAGTGCGGTTCATTACGCTGAACCCGGCACCGAAGATATCGCCCTCCATAACCTGATTGGGCATCACCGGACGTACTTCCGTAGGGCGGTTGACTTTGAAATTGGCATCGCCCAGACCAAAACGGTCGGTCGGGGTGGTGGCAATGGCCAGAATCCGCCAGCCGGTGAGATTGTCCGGCGCGTCAAAGGTTACGGTGGCATTACCATCCTTATCGGTTTTCAGTTCAGCGTTCCAGTAGCTCACAAATTTGAACAGCGAGCGCATGCTTAAATCCGCGCCGCCATCGCCGCCGGGATTCGCGCCTTTTTTCTCAAACCTCTGGCGACCGACTAAGCGGGTAAGCAGGCTGTAATTGCGCAAATCAAGACTATCAAGTTTATAAAAACCAGCATATGGATCAAAATAATTTTTGCCGCCGGCAATCAGGTCGAACACCGCTTCATCAAGCACCGCAACCGTGAGTTCAATAGGTTCTTTCTTGTCCTTCACATGCGCTTCGGCGTGCAGTGTAACCGTCACCTTGTCCCGCGGTTTATATACTTCTTTGTCAGTTTTGGCGGTAATGTCCATTTCCTTGTAAGGGTCTTTCACCGGTACGGTGATATAGCCCATGCGGTAGGTGGGTTTGCCAAGGTCAACCTGACCCTCTCCCAGCGGCTTGTCAACGCGCGGTGAAACGATAACAACGGAAAGGTAGAAGCCGGGCAGGTATTCCGGTTTTATTTTTAATTCCACCAGCGGAGTTGAGCTGTCGAATGTCTGCACGAAATGATCAAGTACACCGTAACGCTCAACGCTAATGAGCGCCTTCGCGCCCGGGTAGGGATTCTTCACCAGATAGCGCGCCGTATCACCTACTTTATAATCCGTGCGCTCCGGTACAATGGTGAGGCTGGAGTCGCTGCCATTATCCCACATTACAAAATCATGCCCAACTGCATAGGTACTGATGGTTGTGGAGTGATCATTGCCCTTGGTATCTTTTATTTTTGCTATGGCGCGGTAACTTCCGGCTTTGCCCGGTGTGAAAGTGCAGGTGAGCGGTGCCTCTTCGGAAGTACCCTGACAACTTCCCGCAGCTTCCCATTCACTATGGTATTCGGTGAGATAAGCATTACCCGCGCCCTTTACCCGCGCTGCTTTTTTTACCTCATGCTCAAGCTTGATATCAACGGGCGTGCCTTTTACCGGGTTGCCGTGATCATCCACCACGATATACTGGATATTGGCGGGCTTGCCCACATTGTAAAGCCACTCGGTCGAATGCAACCCGACCAGACGGTCGACCCCAACATAATCAGCGCGTGACTGCCCGCTGATATACTTGCCGCGATCATCGGCCACCGCGCTTTCCACCAGAAGTTTCCCATACACAATTTTGGGAGTGCCGGTGGAAAAATTCAGTGCCAGCTCGCCTTTGTCATTGACCTTGTCGATCTTCTGGAAAAGCTGCTGCGTGGGCGTTTCATACTGGTAACTATCGAACCGGAAATTTTTTGCCAGAGGGTGCTTGGACATGAACGGAGCACTATCAAGTATAGCGGTAATCCGCGTTGCAGCATCTGTATAAGCGCCACCCGAGTGTAATTCAGCACGGGTGGTTACATCCACCTGTTCCCCGGCATGGAACAGATCACCATTCAACTGGTTGCTGACTTTGAAAGGAGATGGTGTAAAATCGCTAACCAATACGCGCATGGGAACCCATGATTTTTTAGTAAGGCTGTCCCTGTCTTCCTCTTCATTGTTCCTGCCATCGGCTCCGCTATCGGGTTGCTCCTCGGCTTCATCTTCATCGCTGACGTTTTCTGATTTTTTTGCGAAATCAGAGATGAGTTTGAACTGATACCAGCCCACCGCACCTTCTTTTGGCACAGTAAATTCCCCGCTGGTTCCTCCAAATGGCGATAGTTCTATATCCTTGATGTCCTCCACCACCTTGCCCATCGGATCGATGATCTTAAGCCGGTAACCATTATCCGGCGCCGGAATAAAGCTGTTATTATCCTGGTTACGGACATAGATTTTATACTGGATGGTGTCCCCGGCGCGGTAAATACCCTGCGCTGTAGTTCCCCAGGCCCGCATATGCCCGTAGCGTTCCTTGTTGGAAGGATAGACCGATTCACTGCCCGAAGCGCGGTAAGCATCAATGATAAATGATTGCGCTACCGGCAATAGCGCCATGTCCCCATCTTTTTCCACGCGCAGGAAATAGCGTGTATCTTCATCGCGGTATCGGGTGGTAATTGACAGGTCGGGATCAAGCGTATCCGTCCCCGGCAATACGGCAATGCCCGACTCGTCAGTGCTCGCCTGCGCTGTATTATCTTTAACTGCATGTAGCGTTGTAAAAGCATCCTGATAGATACTTACTTTGGCTCCCGTTACCGGCGCACCACTAGCCATGTCGGTAACCCAGGCGATAGTATTGAAGTGACCAAGTTTAAGATGTACCTGATAGGGCGTCACCTGCGCAAACATGCGATGGGGATGTTTGTTTATAATCGGATCAGTTTGCAGGAAACCAAATACCGCACCCGTTTTCCCGTCCAGCATCTCGCGCACACCGAAGGGAACGGCAAACTGCACATCCTTCACTCCGGGAACATCCTTATTGAAAACCAGCCCGTCGGAACTGTTTTGTGGAGTTATGCGCCGGTAGCTGAAGGTGTAATTATTCAGGTTGTTGACGAAGAAAGGAAGTTCGCTTTCAACGCCCTTTTCCAGTACCACATCGCTGTAGTCCAACACAAAGTTAGGATTGCGGTGATCGGTGGTAAAGGCCGCAGCAACAGGATGCCGCAGCTCCCGGCCAAACATATCCTGCACCTCTATGGGATCCTGATGGATAAACCATGATTTTATCCAGTGCCACAACCGCTCAAAAATATTCATCGTCTGCGATAGCGACTGCACCGTATATTCCTGTGCCGCTTTCAGGCCGCCGGGCAGCCATACCTCATAGGTCCTCCCTTTGCTGTGCGGTTGGCGGAACTGGTAGCCAATTTCTACGCCATCTTCAGAGTTATCTGAGCTTTCTTCTGTATCTGCGGCATCTTCCTTCCAGCCTCCAATCACAGGAGTGAATTTTACCACCTTTGCCATTTTCCCACGCTCGACCGGAGTGGTGAAAGAAAGCCTTACACCCTGCATCGGGTTGCATTTCCCGGCAGGTGATGTACCAGCCGGAACCAGCAATTCTTTGTTGTCATTGGTGTTGCATTTTATGCCGACAAAGGCAAATTCCGGGTAAGTATCAAACTGCACAACATCGCTGGAGTTGGCGCTGGCTTCCGGGCCAAGCGCAGAGGCCAGACCCGGCTCGGTTTTCAGCACTATATGCGTATCCAGCGGTAATTCATCTTCTGGCTCTACCAGCCATACCCTGCGGGCTTCATGCCCGGAATTTTTGTGCAGGTCATCATCACTTTTCTGGGCGGGGGATTTTTTAAAGACCAGCGCGTAACTCTCACCCGGAACAGGAAGGAATTGCGGTTGTTCATGGTCGGAAGGATCCGGTTTTACCTTAAGCGCAATCCGCCTGTTATATTCCCCGACATTCAGGAATACATGCTGTGCAACCGATTCCTTATCCACCGGCTGGTTGAATACCAGACGCATAATGGGGTGCCCGGGAGCTGTCCACTGGCGGAATTCTTTATAGCGTATATCCGGGCGCGTGGTGATGAAACTATGGCGGTAGGTGTTGGCGATTGTCGCCCCATCTTCCGCTTTAATACCGGGTTTGATATCCACAGTATAGTGTGTTGCTTCCGTAAGTGGTTCCTTGTCCGGCAGATTGCAGGCCAGCGCCGAGGTGTTTATCCACCGCCATTCGCAGGGCAGGGCAGGATAAATAATTACCGGTATTTCCGCTGAGTCCCGCTCCATCTTCCCGATAGGCACTACCGGGCGGTTGAACTGGATAACTACCTGCTTACCGGCAGGGACATCTTCCCCGTCCGGCGTTACCCTGATGACTTCGAGGTTCCCTGACGTAGCGGCAGCGGCAGAATCATACGCGGCATATGCAGGAGCTGCACATAAAAACCATGATATGAGTGCGGGCAAAAAGCGCATAAGTATGATCAGTTATAAGCGGTAAGTTTAAATGTTTCCCGAAAATACCATAAATTGCAGTTTTTGCCAGTATTATTCTGGATTATAGCTGTTAACTGGCCAGTGAGGTGATCACGCTATCAGCATCAAAACGCATGCTGGCGTTGTGCTGTTCAATTTTCGACAGGCTCTGGGAAATGGAGAGCTGGAATTTGCCCAGTTCGTCTATCAGTTCGTTAAGGCCGCTGGGGGCAGAGTGCAGGCGCGCAGCATCAATCTTGCCCATGACCCGGATAACTTCAAGGCTGGCAGCGCATTTTTTCAGGCGGCGGCAATCTTCCTGAAACTGGTCTATCTTGCAGATTATTTCTTTCAGGCCATCACTTGCACGCTGCTGGTATTCCTCCATCTGGCGTAACAGCATAGCCATTTCCTGTGAGTTATCGGTGCCGGAATCAGCAGATTCTTTCTGCCAGAATTCAACAACCTCTTTCTGGATACAGGCGGTGCAGAGGAGGAACTGGCCAGCATAGATCTTAGTAAAAACATCCTGCGCTGATTGATTGAACAAATTAAGCTCGTTCTGGATTTCTGATGAAACAACGCTGAAATTACCGGAAATTACCCCTATGGTTTTGCCCTCCTCACCCAGACGTGCCGACTGGATTTGCAGGTTCATAGGAACATACTGGTTTTCTTCGTACGCGGAAAAAATAGAAGCGGTTTCAGTTATCAGTGCGCTGGTGCATTCCGTTATTTCTTCAAAACGCGCTAAAAAATTTCTGTCCTGTAAACCCAAATTCTTATCGCGCGAGGCGATTTCCTTGCGAATGGCTACGGACATGAATGAGTCATAGCTATCGAACCCTAATGTTTTGAGCATGCCAAGCAAATACACCATGCTTTCTTCCGGTGTCGGTTTGTTGGCCCGCTCATATGCCAGCAAGGCTTTATAAGCATCTTCAACAATCGGGAAAAATTCGCTGCTGGGTTTTATCCGCACCGACAGATATCCGTCCTGAACCGGTGTTACCAGAGCAAATACCCAGTAATACCTGCCGTCTTTGGCCCGGTTCTTTACATAAGCCCCGATGGGCTTTCCCTGTTTTATGACATGCCACAACAGGTAAAATACACCTTTCGGCATATCCGGATGGCGGATGATATTATGCGGCCTTTTAATCAGCTCCTCCCAGCTATATTGGCTGATACGCTGGAAAACAGTATTGCCGGCGAGTATGATACCGCGCGGATCCGTGCGCGAAAAAAATATCTCATCAAACGAAAATGGAACTTCATTTTCTGTATTCAGGGCGGGCTTGCTTATGTCAGGTTCAATCATAAAATCTCAAACATCTGGCATTACCGTTGCGCAATTATTGGTTGGAAATAAAAATAATATTACATTACCCAATATTATTTTCAAACCAAATATTTGCCCGATTTTATTTTATAGTAGATTAAGCATTATGGTAGAGTTTGCGGATTTCATCTATATTTACGGAAGGCTTGGGAAATTCCATGTGCAACCCTTCCATATACTCCACCAATATTTGCGATACCGCTAAATCGCGGAACCATTTGTGGTTGGCCGGGATAACAAACCACGGCGCATATTCAGTGCTGCATTTTGATAGCATATCGCCAAACGCAACCTGGTAATCGTCCCAGCGTTCGCGCTCGGTGTAGTCGCTTGCGCTGATCTTCCAGTTCTTCGAAGGGTCGTCAAGCCGTTCCCTGAAGCGCTTTAACTGCTCATCCTTGCTGATATGCAGGAAAAATTTTATGATATGGGTGTTGTTTTCCGAAAGGTATTTTTCCATGGAATTTATCTGGTCATAATATTTTGTCCATACATGTTTCGGCACCAGATCGTGGATCCGCACTGCCAGTACATCCTCATAATGGGAACGGTTGAATACAGTGACCTCACCTTTGGCCGGGGCGTCACGGTGGGCGCGCCACAGGAAATCATGGTCAAGTTCAAGCTTGGTAGGTTGTTTGAAGGAAGCGACCTTGCAGCCCTGCGGGTTCATGGTGCTTATGACATGCCGGATCGTACCATCCTTGCCCCCGGTGTCAGTGGCCTGTAAACAGATCAGGAGCGCACGCTTGTGTTCAGCATAAAGCAATTCCTGCAACTCGCGTATCCGCAGGCTGTTCTGCTGGATTGTATTAAACGCATCCTTCTTTTCAATATCCTTATCGGTGAAGTTGGGATCAATATCAGCCAGCTTAACTTTTGAATCCGGTTTTATAAGAAAGAGTTTTGAGTAGTTCATAATATTTCGCCAGCGATAATTTGTTCATATGTACTGGCATTATAAGATGAATAAAATAAGAAATGCAGCACTTATTTGGGGTGGGGGTGACTAATCACCATTGACTCAATGCGTGTGGCATAATAGATTGGCAAAATGGAAACCAATAGCCCAAAACTCTGGCTTTTTGCCATGCCCAAAGCACAGGCCGGTGATAATAAATATACCCGCGGCCACGCCCTTATTTATGGCGGCTACCCCATGACCGGGGCGGGCCGTATGGCTGCGCGGGCAGCGGCGCGGGCCGGTGCTGGCCTGGTTACGGTGGCGGTGCCGGAAGTGGCGTTTCCCATTTATGCGGCGTCCCTTGCCAGTATTATAGTTCATCCTCTTGCCCCTGCGGAAGATTTGACCGGCCTTGTTAGTGACGAGCGTATCACCGCGTTCCTGGTTGGCCCCGGTGCCGGCGTGAATAACAATACGCGCCGCCACGCGCTTGCCATGCTGGAAACAGGCAAACCAACGGTGCTTGATGCTGATGCCATAACAATATTCCATGATGATACTGGGTCACTCGACTGGGGCATTACCGGACCATGTGTTTTAACTCCGCATGAGGGGGAGTTTGCCCGCATCTTTGATTCTGGCGGCGACCGTCTTGAACGTGCAAAAAAAGCGGCCATGCGTAGCGGTGCGGTTATCGTTCTTAAGGGGCATAACACGCTTATCGTTGAGCCGGGTGGCAAAGCCATCATAAATAACAATGCACCGCCTACACTGGCAACTGCTGGTTCTGGTGATGTGCTAAGCGGTATTATCGTTGGTTTGCTGGCGCAGGGTATGGAGCCGTTCCTAGCCGCCGCCGCCGCCGTGTGGATACATGGTGCGGCCGCTGCCAAATTCGGTCCCGGGCTTATTGCCGAAGACCTGCCGGATCTGCTGCCGGAAATACTAGGCTCTATTTTCTAAACAGCGATTCACTATTGGATCAAGTATTGCCGCTAAATCATATGGCTTTGCCTTTTCAGCTATAACCTTTGCTGACTTGCTATAACTTTCATCAGACAGGATTTCATTTACTAAATTTCTAAGTCTTTTTACGGTCACATGCGGTGAGCAGATAAGAATACCAGCATGGGATTTTTCAACGCCCTGCATGAATAAATGCTGGTCAGCAAGCGACACTATCCCCAGCACCGGCACACCTGCACAAAGACTTTGGTATGATGTTGTACTGCCGCCGTTGCATATCACCAACGAAGCGCGATTAGCGCAGGCTGTGCCCGGAAGATAATCTGCTATGTAACAATTATCCGGTATAGCAATTTCCGTGGCACGACTGGCAGTGGTGGCTATTACTGTTACTGGCAGTTCGGAAAGTGCTGCGAAAATCTTTGGCAGCAGTTCTACCGCGCCGGAACTGCCCATACTTACATAAACCACGGGCCTATCTGTTGGCAGGTTAGCCCACCAGTCCGGTAATGGAACATCGGGCGACCAGGAAATAGGGCCAATATAATGGTGGCTGTCGGGGGCATTATGCACCGGGTGTAATTCGCGCATATCGGCATACAGGACAATATCGGCATCAGTATGAGATTTCAGGTAATCATCTCCTAACGGCGGAAAACCACGTTGTTTACGTAGTTTATTGATTGGGCGGTTGAGAGTTGCCATTAATTGTTTGTAGAATATGTTAAAAATAATTTGGGTCAGGTGAAAACCGAGTATTTTCGCCGATGGATAATCAGGGAGAACAATTTTCGGTTTTCCATACGGACTCCAGTAGGAGTTGGTTAGCATCGCCAGCGGGATCTTGCGCAGGCGGGCGCTGACAGTAAGCGATAAGCGCATATCGCCTATTATCAAATCAGGTTTTATACTGTCGATTAATCTCAGGTCCTCTTCCAAATCCTCATTAAGTTCGGCAAAGGTGAAAAGAGGCTTGCCATTCCTAATCCGGGAGAGAAATAATTCTGTCGGCAGGGAATGTATGTGGTGCAATATTGCTTTGCTGCTTTTGGTAAATCTAGCATAACGCGGATCTGCAGCCAGATGCACTTCATACCCAAGTTTTGTCAACTCATCAGCAATTATAAGTGGCCTGCTTACATGCGTCAGAGTGACGCCCTCTGCAAACAGCAATATTCGCCTCTTGTCCATTTTACATCATTGTAAGATTTGTTGTAGCAGTATAAATTTTTTACTCATAATATAACAAGAAACAATTAACAGCGTATCGTAGAATAACAAATATGTCATTCACTATCGAACCTAAAAACCGACTGTTCCAGGTGATTTGCAGTTTTCCTGACCACGAAATAAAGCCAGCGCCAGCCTTCATCTTCAGCTCGCAGGTGGATCTTACGCAGGTAGAGCAACTCCGCGCCAAGGCGAAAGCGGAGCTTGGGTATAAATTTTCCTATACTACATTAGTGATAAAAGCGGTGGCAACCGCTCTTAAGGAGCATCCCTACGCTAACCGTAGGGTCTTTAACTGGCCCGGCCTTTCATTTTTCGGGCCGAGGCTCCAGAGTTTCCATGCCGCCGATATTTCCGTTGCGGCCGAGTGCGATATTCCCAATCAGGAAAGTGTCGCGTTTTTTGATATAATTCGTAATGCCGACCAGCTCACATTGCCGGAAATATATTCGTGGCTTAAAGAATTGGCCAACGGCGATATCGCTGCTAATAAGCAGTGGTGTAATTTCAGCAATATATCAACATCCTTGCCCTACTTCATATCGTCACGGATTCTGCGTATGCCATACTGGTTTCCCAGTATGTGGGAAAAATACCGTGGCGCAGCGGTGATGGTCAACTCCCCGGCAAAATACGGTATCGACAATATTTCAGCGACATGGATTTACCCGCTGGTAGTTACTTTTGGGTATGCTGAAGAACGGCCGGTGGTAGTTGATGGTAAAATAGTGGTCCGGCCAATGTTTAACCTTATAATGTCATTTGACCGGCGGATAATGGCCGGTGCCAAGGCTGCCGTATTCTTCAACCGGGTCGCCAGTATCCTTGAAAATGCGCTTATAGAATTACCTATAGCAAATTAATTTTGTATTGTCCTATTATTCCCTCCCCCCTTGCGGGGGAGGGCCAGGGTGGGGGGTAGAGGAATAAGCATACCCCTCACCTGGTTTTTCAAGGACTTGCTTACAGCAAATCCATGAAAAACCTTCCTCTCCCGCATGGGGAGAGGAGATAAATGAATACGTCAATATTAAGTTAGTTTGCTATAATAAACGATTACCTGTTTTTTTCCAGATGTTTTTTTAAAGCATTATTCAGCGCAATGAAATTGGCATCGAAATTCTTAAGCACCCAGGGAACAAATAAGCCGCTGAAATGTTCATAGTGCAGCACTCTGGTTTTGTCTTCACCAAGTGCTTCAAGCTCGAAACTGTGGTCGCCGTCACAAAGGCCGGGAACCAGGAAATGTCCAAGCCAGCGAAATTTCTTGTTTTCCTTAACCTCTAATATGGTGACCTTATAACCCTGTTCTTTTTTTCCCTGGCGTTTTATCCGTATATTCAGAACTGAGCCTTCCGCTGCCTGGCCTTCTGCATAAGTTATAAAGGGGTTCCAGTTACTATATTCGGGAAAATTTACCAGCGCCGCCCACACAGCGTTTAATGGGGCATCAATTATAATTTCGGTATGGATGGAGTGTTTCATTTTTTGTCCTTTTCTAACAGGTGGGAAGCTACCCGCAGGGAGTTGGCGGCAATGGTAAGTGATGGATTGGTGCCAGCACTGCTGGGAAAAAATGATGAATCAACAATATATAAATTATCCAGCTCATGGGCTTTATTATATTTGTCCACGACACTGGTCATAGGATTTGTACCCGCCTTGCATGTGCCGCAAGCATGGGCCAATTGCTCATTATTGTGGGCGTTGGCAACAAAAGTGAATTTATAGGGAGATAGAGCCTGCCTGATTTTTTTACGGAAGATAGCCAGGCGTTCCTTAGCTTCTTTATGTAGTTTATAATTAACAGATACTGTTCCGTTATCAGCAAGCGATACAGAGTTCCCATAATAAGGAAAATCTTCCATTATCCCGGCCATGATAATCCTGTTTTGTATATTCTTCTGTGCAAATATTTTGATAAAAGGGAAAGCGATATATCCAAGCAGTGAACCAATTACTGGTATTGAACGCCGTATCGTTATCAGCAGGTCATTGGCAAGTGCTTGCGGATTAGGCAGGTTGCCCAGTGCCTGCACATTGCCCAGCTTAATATTGTCGCAGATATAAAAATCATTAAATGCTACCTGTTTGGTGAATTCGCCGCCCTTAACTTCCGCCCTGGTTTTTACACTATACAGATCAACAAAGTGGCGCATTAAATTTTTTCCTACCATGCCAGAACCATTTGCCAGCCCGGAGCGTAGTAAAATTATAGGCGTATGGATTGCCCCGGCCGCGAGCACTACCAATTCACCAGACAAAGTAAACTCCTCGTTGTCTTTACGGCATTTCACTCCCGTTACTTTATGTCCATCTGCGGCAAGCGACAATACTTCACATTCAGTAAGCAATTGTGCCGAATATTCGTCGATGGAAGGTTGCAGGCAGATTTTTACACTGTCGTTTTTGCAGTTTTTTGGGCAGATGAAACCGCTACATTCCTTGCAGCCCGGTACATAATCGCAAGCCATCGGACAGTGGTAGGGATGAAGCCCCTTGCCGCTAAAAAAATCGAACAACTCCTGTGCTGCCGGGCAGAATGGTGGGGGAGGGAAAGATTCACGGCCTTCCTTTTTTACTTTGTAGAGAGTTTCCGCCTGCGCGTAATAGTCCGCAAGTTCCTCATAGGTTATTGGCCAGTTTATAAAATCTACCGGCGAGAATCTTTCCAGTAGCATTCCATAAATGGCCGATGAACCGCCAGTACCGCAGCCGATAAAAGGTATCGCCTCGTATCCGGGAAAGGAAATCTTTTCGCTGTAACGTCCGGCCCGGCGCAGCAGCTCTTCGTCAACCGCGAAATGTTCTGCATAATCCCCGGCCAGCGCTGTATCCGGCAGGCCTAAATGCGATCTGCCTTTCTCAATGAACAGGACTTTTTTCCCCTCCTTAGCCAGGACATTACCCAACGTGCTGCCACCTATTCCAGTGCCAAATATAATGATATCCCAATGATTGTTTTTAATTTCTTCGATCATTCATTATGCGCTGGACTGTCGTTTATACATCAGGTGACACAGGCAAGTATCTTGGTATTAGTATTATAATTATCAATCTATTAACAGGGTTGTATAAATTTGTACAATAAAAACACCTTTTCTACTTTATAGAAGAAGTTGATATACAAATTATGTGTAAAACAGCCAAATCACAAGGTTTTCTTGACAGATAATGGCTTTTCGTGGCACAGATGCAGGCGATACCTTGCTTCCCCTGAAACCCGAATCCTGAACCCTTATAAGAAGAAAAAAATGAAGATTTTAATTTTAGGTGCCAACGGTTTTATCGGAAGCCATTTAAGCGAAACCATCATCGCCAACCGCGACTGGGATGTCTACGCCATGGATATCGGCTCCGACAAGATCGAAGGGTGCCTTAAAAACCCGCGCTTCCATTTCGTAGAGGGCGACATCACCATCAACAAGGAATGGGTCGAATACCATGTAAAAAAATGCGATGTGGTGCTGCCGCTCGTCGCCATCGCCAACCCGGCCACTTATGTGCGCGACCCGCTTTCGGTGTTCGAACTTGATTTTGAGGCGAATTTGGAAATTGTCCGTCATTGTGTGCGCTACAAAAAACGCCTGATATTTCCATCGACCTCGGAAGTATATGGCATGAGTATCGACAATCCCTATGATGAGGAAGAGAGCGTGCTCGTCACCGGCCCCATCAAAAAAGAACGCTGGATATATTCCAGCAGCAAGCAGCTCATGGACCGTGTGATATACGCATATGGCGCGCATCGCGGTCTTGATTTTACATTGTTCCGCCCCTTCAACTGGTTCGGCCCCAAGCTCGATAATGTCTGGGAAAGCAAGGAAGGTTCCAGCCGTGTTGCCACCCAGTTCCTGAGCAATATTTTCCACGGCAAGGAGATCATTTTGGTTGGCGGTGGTACCCAGCGCCGCTGCTTCCTCTATATCGACGATGCTATCGAAGCCCTGATAAAAATAATCGAGAATAAAGACAGCAAAGTGGGCGGCCAGATATTCAATATTGGCCACCCCGGCAACGATGTTTCCATCGCCCAGCTTGCTGAAGTAATGATTGATGTGATGAGCGGATTCAAAGGTTATGAAAAAGTTCGTGACAAGGTAAAAATAATTATAAAATCCGGCGAGGAGCATTTCGGGGCCGGTTATCAGGATCTGGTCGCGCGCGTCCCTAAAATAGACAATGCAAAAAATATTTTGGGCTGGCAGCCACGCACCGACCTTAAAACCGCCATACGCAAAACCATAGAATATTATCTGGAGAATATGCCGGCGGGGGCGAGGTTGTTATAGCTCGTAAATCGTACTCGGTACTCTGTGATGCGTACTCGGTAAAAAATCCGAGTACCGTTCACCGAGTACCCTCTAACCCTTCGTAAGCGGTGCTGGTGGTGAAAAATAATAGCCCTGGAACAGGTCTATTCCCAGTGCTTTGAGCTTCTCGTAAGCATCTTCGGTTTCTACTGCTTCAGCGATTGCCGTAGCGCCGATGGCATGCACCATTTCCACTATCTGGCTGATCGCGCTGCGGGTGGGTGCCAGTTCCAGCGAGCCGAGTTCCTTGCTGTCGAGTTTCACGAAATCGGGGCGTATCTCGCCGACCAGTTTTTTGGCACTCTCAACAGTGGTGATATCATCAAGGCAGATGGAGTAGCCCTGCGCCCGCGCATATTCGCACACGCTTTTTAGGTGTTTCATATCACGCGCTACTTCGCTGCGGGTAAATTCCAGTACCAGATGCTTAGGTACTATGCTGAACATTTTCACCGCCTCGCCTAGCCCTTCCAGATACACTGACGGGCGATGGATAAAACCGGGGAAGAAATTTACGAACAGGAAGCCGGAGCAATCGCTGGCAGCGAAGGTTTTTATTGCCTGCACATGGAGGTGGCGGTCGATCATATGCTCGATATTAAGGGCCTTGCTGGCTTTTATAACCTTATCGCCACCAATAACAGTACCGTCAACGGCACGGGCACGGACAAATGATTCAAAGCCAAAAATTTTCTGTTTTTCACCAATGATAGGCTGGAAATAGCACATGATCCGCTCATCACGCAGTGCTTCACCGAGCCACAGATTCTCAGCTATGGTCTGGATAGCTACCACTTTCTTGCGCTCACCACTATCCGGGGTTGGCAGGTCGCTATCGGTGGTCAGCGCCACTTCCACGCTATCGGCAAGCTGGGCATTCTGCAATATCAGGTAGGTTTTGGCCCAGAGACCAGCCCATTGCTTCTGGGTTTGGGCAAACATCCGGCCATCCGCGCCTTTGTTATAGCCTATGCCCCGCAGTTCCTCGGAAACATTAGGAGCCAGGCTACCGGACGTGGCAAACAGGCTCAGATAATAGCTATCATGCTGTAAATAGGGAAAATTAAACGCTCTTTGGGCTGAAATATTCATGGCCTGCTTACAGAATAGTGTTATTAATCACCGTGATGCTCAATCCTAGCGGAAATTAGTTACTATTGGGTTAAAAAATCGCTGCATTGCGAAAAATAACAGCATATTGACAATGTGGAGTTTTTCTTTATGAATACCCTCCTCGTTTTATTGAGTTAAACGAATTGTGGGGAATTAGCTCAGCTGGTAGAGCGCTACGATGGCATTGTAGAGGTCAGGAGTTCGACTCTCCTATTCTCCACCACTAAAAACAGCCGCCTTGCGCGGCTTTTTTATTGGTGGAATATAGTCCCAGATAGAATGAGCGTTCGACAAATCGTCAGCAGTACGATTTGGACGGCGTAAGCCGCCCGTAGGGCGAGGGTCAGCAGACCCGAGTCACTCTCCTATTCTCCACCACTTTCCTATCATCGATGAAATAGCCTTGGAACACAGAGCCGCTCAGGCTTTCGTTGCAGTTCTAGGAAAAAATCATTCAAAAAGACTAAATCTCTCAAAAACGAGCGTGGAAGCTAAATTTCAGGAGTTAGATAAGAGTTCGATTCCTTTTAAAGGTACAATCTTGCTCGTTATAGTCAACCCAAATAATTTTCATACGTAGCAATCAATTGATCGATGGAGGTTTCACCCACTTTCACCCACAGATGTCAACAAAGTTAATCGCATTCCAATGGACATAAATTCCTTGAAAAGGGCTGTTTTTCTTAGTATATTTGGAGTTTTTCGGACTTTGTCGGATGGGGTTCTGGTGGCGACAGCAACCATTTTGAGCCCGTAACCTATTGAAGTTATCTTGAATTGCTAAAATAGCTAATTTGTTTCACCCGCAGATTTGCCCACTAAGTATGTTGGATGTGGCTAAATCATCTTAGAAGATCATATCACTATGTCTTATTTTAGCATCTTTGGAGAGTTCTTTAACGATAATTAGAATGTGTTAACTGACCATTATAAATCTTTTTTATTTTAATTCATTAATTTGTATGGCAAAAATAAAAAAGCAATTATTGATAGTAAAAAAATAAATTGCCAGCAATATTTTGCTTTATATGAAGTGTTGCTAAAAAATGGATCAGGGAGGGAAGAATGTGGAGCTTTCAGAAACTCGGTGCTCATGATTCCAGGCAGCAATCCAAGCTGGATGAATTTTTCAATTCACAAAGTGCTTCTACATCATTAGTAAGAGAGTCTATTCAGAACTCGCTCGATGCAAGAGTCGAGGGTGGAGCTGGGCCGGTAGTGGTACGTTATGAGTTTAGCAAGGCTTCAGGTAATGTGCTTAAGAAGTATACCGCAGCATATGATAGTATTACTCTTACAAAGCATTTGTGTAGTAACGAACTGGGTAAATTTAAAGTTAGCAATTTTGAAGAAGACGCTCGCTGTCTTTTAGTGGCAGATTTTAATACTACTGGTCTGACTGGAGAAACTAACCATCTTAGCGGAGTAGCTAAAAGTCCTTTTATCGGATTTTGGTGGCAGGAAGGTATATCAGATAAGAAAAAAGGCAGTGGCGGGAGTCATGGTGTGGGTAAAACTACACTTTCTGGTTCCTCAGAGGCGCACACTTTTTTAGCCCTGACCAAACGGCATACGGATAATCGTGAGTTTCTGATTGGGTTTTCCCATCTTCCCTACCATATGGTAGGGGGACAGCAATACAAAGGCTGTGGCAGATTTGGTGATGAGCAAAAAGATCATTTTGAACCGATTTCTGATCAAAAGAAGATAGAGGAATTTAAAAAGGATTTTGCTATCGAGAGAGGTTCCTCTGGCTTATCAGTGTTTATACCAAAAGTTCTTAAAGATATTACTGTAGATTCAATTCGTAAGGCTGTAATTGACGATTACTACATGGCTATTCTCAGTAATATGCTTAGGGTTGAAATTATAGACAATATCAGCGGTAATGGTCCTGTGATTATTTCGGCGGATAATCTTAAAGCAATTGCTTTAGGTCTTTCAGGGCAGGATACAAAAACTGCTCATAAAGTACAGTTTGCTGCCGAAGCTCTTAAATTGCGGAGAACATCTGGGGAAAAGCGTTTTTTTAACGGGATAGAGCCTAAGAAAGATAAAGATGGCTTTCGACTGACTGCAGATAGTTTTTCAACGGAAAATCTAGTGATAATACGAAATTTATATGCTAACGGCGAAATGGTAGGTATCCGTATCCCTTTTACTGTTGAACCTTCAGAAGGTCCTGCAAAAAATACTCATATAGATGTTTTTCTAAAAGCCGATAAAGAAACAGAAAATCTAAAAATCTCACAATATGTAAGAAATAATATTATTGTGAGTGAAGAAAATCCAGGTCTGCTCTCTCCATATAGCTTTGCTATGGTTATTGCTGATCATGAAGATATTTCGTCTTATCTCCGCCTTGCCGAGGAGCCATCTCATACAAGATGGTATATAGGGCGATTTAAGAAAGAAGGGCAATATAAGAATGACTGGCAACTACGGTTAGTGAAAGGTGGTCTTAAACAGCTTACTAATGTTCTTTTAGGGATTGATGAAAGCGAAAAAGAGATCAAAAGCTTTGGAGCAGATATTTTCTGGATTAGTGAACTGACAGGTAGTGGTGATAAAAGTGAAGAGGGAAATAAAAAAGGGCGTGATAAGACTCCCGGTGGTGAGGGTGTAGAAAACAGGAGCAAGTCATTAATTTCAATTGATAAAGATATCGATGGAAAAGGTTTTACCATAAAAGCGGTTAATGATTTTACTGATATTTTAAAAGATGAGAATATGTCTTTGCCTGTGAGCTGGAAGCTTAAGGTTGCTTATATGATACCAGTAAAAAATCCATTTACTGTGTACACTCCATTTGATTTTGACTTTTCTAACTCAAAAAGCATGAAAATTAATGCTGAAGGGGATGTTAATATCACTGAAAATGACAAGAACGTTTTGGCGTTTGAAGTTACAGGAGAAGACTTCAGAATAACTGTAAGGGGGTTTGATGGTGTGCGTGATCTCAAGTTAAAGTGCAAAATGGTTATAACCGAGATGGAGGAGGCTGCATAAAATGGCTGTCAAAACATCTGTCACCGCTAAGTTTAATTATACCGGCAGAAAGAAAATTCCTCTGGGTTCTGAGACTGTTAGTATTGAGGTTAGTGATCGTCGCCCGGAAGCTTTGACAATTGCTGTAGATACTAAACCTGAAGCAATTCTGGAGAGAGCGCGTATTAGTAAGGAACGGCCTGTACGGCTAGTTGTTGATGCCTTTTATCGAGGAAATATTCATAGAATTGAAATTCCTAAACATGCAATGCGTCAGAAAGAAACGATTCCGGATTGTACCGACCAAGTAAATCCCACTTTCCGTTTGATGGTTATTTCAGATGATAATGATCATCGAGGAAAAATACTTGCCGCAACTACTTTTTTTGGTGCCACAGAGAATACAGGAAATGGTCAGAGTGGCAGTAAAGACAATGCATTCTTTAATATTGAGCGTTCTGATTCTTTGGAGGGGGCTGCTTGGAGCGTAGATTGGAATGATATAAATAATCCAAGAATAAACCTTAATGGCCGTATTATTGACAAAGGCTATACTGACCAGAATAAGGAAATGAGAGCCTTTATTTTCCCTTCTATTATACGGGAAATTATGTGTGGATTATTGTTTCGTGTTGAGGATCTGAACGATCTTCCTGAAGGCTCTGGAATGATTAAATGGAAGATGTTTTTTGAACAACGCCTTGGAGTGGATTTTGTGGATGTTCCGGAAAACGACCCGCAATCCAGTCTAAATTTTATTGATGATGTAGTAAAAGCCTTTTCCCAACAAAAATGGGGCCACGGAAAAACCCTTCTGGATGAGCTGACAGGAGAATAGATATGCAGATATCAAAATTTACTGAAGATGGTTTTAATCAGTTTAAAAGTATGATGGAAGCTGCACGACAGTCTGCACCGGGGCATTCTCAGGCTGCTTTGGTATCTCAATCATTTATTGATGAAGTACATAAACTGGCAATTAATTCTGCTATGATTGTACCAGTTGATAACTCTGGAGATATAGATAGTAAACGTATATTTAGCTCACGTTATGAAATGGGCAGCTATATTAATGAGCAACTTCCTTCTGACAACTCTATAGCCGATATAAGTAATATTAATATGTGGAGCTGGCTTTCTGCATTTTACATCGACCAGCTCTGTGAGAAGGCAAAAAATGGCAGTTACAAGTTGTGGAGTTTGTATCGCTACATTCCGGATCAGAACAAGTGGAGATATTACAGAAACCTTATACAAGCTCCGGTATCGGTATTGCGCAAAGGTGATTTGAATGTGGCTAAATTACTTTTTTCTGATAAGCCATATAAAGGTACGGATGCTGTAGAACAGCTTTATACTCAGGAAAAAGATTTTATTACTAATCCGGGTTTGGTAGAGCTTGCTCTCCGTATGTACTATGATGAAGATCAACAACTGTTAAAGCCAAAAGTATTGGGAAACAGTGCTGGGAGCGCGGTACGATTAGCTACAATTATTTCAAAACAACTATCTATGAATTATGATCTGCATTCTATGGGATCTGAGCAGATTATAGGTCTTTTACCACCTGAATTTGATAAATGGATACCCGATCTTGTAGAAGAAAAGATGGTGGCAGTAGCCTGACGATTTCTTTAACCTTGACGTTCTCTGAGTAATTTTACCAGAGATGATACGTCCATCAGCCACTTCTGTTGAGTTTGTTTGTACGTAGCTTGTATAGATGCAGGTACTACCAACTGCAGTTCTCTGGCCTGCATTTCAGAGGTTTGATCTTCGGTTATAGAAGGTTCTAAAGTTAAAAGGTGTTTGTTCTGAATTTTCTGTGCTTCAGATAGTACCTGCCTCCAACGATCTTTGCAGGTAGTCTTTGCGCCCAACATAGTCAGTTTTGCGACAGGGAAATTAGGATCCCTGTATTGTTCGATAGTTGGGAAGATAAAGTCGGGGCGAGACTTGTTTTCTGTTGTCTGACCCTTTGAATAACGTATATGAAGTTGATCAAAAAGATATTGCAAATGGTTCTCAAGAGAATGCCCAGCCCTTGATTTCCTGCGGTTATGTACACTCAGTGAGAAGCTAATAAAGTTATCAACACCTTGGTCACCATTTCCGAAGCCTGATTTAAGTGTTTCAGAAACAATATGCCGTTCCAGAGTTCTGAAAAGGATTTCTTCATGTTCAATCCATCTGATAAGGGCAGAATCAGGATCATCCTGAGGCGAAATGTCCTTTAAGGTATCTCTGGCAAAAGCTGAAAAAATAGTGGTGGTTGGAAATCTTCCATTAAATTTTTTCAGTAATAATTCCAGATAATCAGGAGCTTCGTCCTGAATTTCAATCCCTATATTTTCCAGAATTATACGGGACGCATATTCCAAACCTCTTTCAGGAGTAACCTCTACAGCAAATTTTCCTGTAAGAGATTCAGGATGGATATCAAAAAGATAGAATAGCTGCTGTTCATAGGTGCTGCCAGCATCTGCAATAATTACAAACAGGTCGCCTTCATTCTTTCGTGCAATAACTACAAGGTCACCAGCACGTGCATATTCCTGTACGATTGTAGCTTCTGAGGGATAATATAGACGATATTCCGCCGAGCGGTGAGGCTGGTCTTCCCGAGAGTCATACCAAGTGAGTGTGCCGGTTTGTGAGAGAATGCCTGTTTCGTGTCTGTCAGATAAATGAATAAAGGTGCAGTTAAATATCTGTTTTTCTGTTCCAAAGATATTCTGGAAAGGTTTTATCCCTTGAAATTCATGACCACGGGAGGTTGAGGGATCAACTTCCGTTGCTGCAAGTACTTTGTAGCCAAATCCTGTAAAATACTGAGAAAGTAATCCTTTTTTCATGCAGCTTGTTTTCCCCCTAATTCAGCAATCTTATTGCAGCTTTTTAGCCATAATGCAATCTTTCCGGTAATTTCTTCAGGTGAAAGCCTGTTTTCCCCCTTTATACTGCATTCCCATACTGTAAGGACTCGCCACCCTAACTGCTGAAGGGCATGGATAATTTCACAGTCATTCTGCGCGTTGTGGCTAATTTTGGTTCTCCAGAACTCTTGTCTTGATTGAGGCCATTTAAATAAATGGCATTCATGCATATGCCAGAAGCATCCGTGGATAAAAATGACAGCTTTATAGCGCGGTAGGACTAAATCAGGGTGGCCGGGCAGAGATTTATCATGAATTCTATACCGAAAACCCTGACTATGGAGGAGTTTTCTTATAATTAATTCAGGCTTAGTATCTTTGCCTTTGATTGCCGCCATATTGCGGCTACGTGTAGCTTTGTCATGGACATCAGGCACATGCCAACTCTTTAACTTTTTTAGAGCTTCTGACTGGAGGATTCTTAAGCAATTCAATATGTGGAAGCATAATACGAGCAACTTCTGTTATAACGGGTACTGCTACAGAATTCCCAAATTGCTTATACGCTTGCGTGTCTGATACAGGAATAAGAAATTTGTTCCCATACCCCATAAGACGCGCGCATTCGCGTGGTGTAAGGCGGCGTGGATTTTTATTTTTTCCTCTTGAAATTAAAATTTCAGAGCCATCCTTATAATAGCGTGCAGAGAGTGTCCTAGCCACGTCATGGGGGCCGAATAATCCAAAGCCAAAGCCATTCCCTTTAGCTTTATGTTTAGCAGCATAATCCTGGAGATATTGCCAGAGGTGATTTGAAAGAGTGTATTTATCATTTACCAAAGCTTTAGATCCGATAGTAAAATCTTTTTCTGGCTTTTCGCTGCCGTCTTCAGGATGCAGAATATTTTTAAGTGTAGGTTTTTTTTGAGGAAGACTGAGGTCATTCCAAGTAAAGTCAGTTTTTCCGCGAAATCCTACTATAATAATACGCTCACGGTGCTGGGGAACAAAATGCCTTGCATCAATTACTTTGTAGGATATTGTATAGCCCAGTTCTTCTTCCAATGTCTTTTTAATGATTTCAAAAGTTCTTCCTTTGTCATGGCTGGTAAGATTTTTTACGTTCTCCAGCATAAATGCAATAGGTTGTTTTTCCTCAATAATACGAGCAACGTCAAAAAATAATGTCCCTTGAGTTTCGCAGGCAAACCCATGGACACGTCCCAGCGAATTCTTTTTTGAAACTCCGGCAATTGAAAAGGGCTGGCAAGGAAAACCTGCCAAGAGAACATCATGGTCTGGAATTTGGCTTGTATGAATCTCGGTTATATCGCCTGCTACTTCCCGGTTATCCCGAAAATTAGCATCATAAGTTTGTCTGGCATATTTGTCCCATTCAGAAGTAAAGACACATACTCCACCATGGCTTTCAAAGCCTTTACGAATGCCGCCAATACCAGCGAAAAGATCAATAAATGTAAATGTCATTACGGTATTTTATAGCTTATATTTTTAATAGCCAGGATTTTTTAACTTATCTTGTTACTATTAACGGCCAGATCATGTTTGCTATTCTACTGGTTATAAAAATACTTATCTTGTTAAGAGGCGGGCTTTATTTTGGTGTTTTCTAACATTTCCCGCAATTCCTCAATTTCATATGCTGGTGTTCTCTGATGCAACATAGCATGGCAATTAGGACAGACCGGTTTTAAATCCTTAATGGGATCTATAAAATATTGCTGCCCGCCATTCAATCCTAGCTCATTCTCATGGTGTACATGAATATATTGACGACCTATAGAGCCATAAATATCTTCAAAATTGAAATTACATACGAAGCACCTGTAACCATAGTGCATTACACATGCGGCACGAGCTTTTGGATTGCGTTTATAGTGCTGTCGCATAGCCTCACTAGTTCCACCTTCTATATGTCCGCCTTGTCCTCCGATTTCATTAAAAAGCAGACTTTCCTCTGATTCAGGTAACAACATTTCACGTGTCTTCATAGTTAGCCGAAACAAACATTGTGGACTCGCATTATCACCGGATACATATTCCATAAAACCCCGTTCAAGAGCGCGGCGTATATTTCCTGCATCCATATTATTGCGGCTAAAATCTGCCATACCATAGGTTTGCCAAATATCTGATATAAATGCTTTATCACGTTCAGTTAAAGGAGCATCTGGCATAGTATTGGCACGGGTAAGGTCTATCGGAGTTTTTGTAGGATTTGGACGAAAAGAAGGAGATGCACCGCTATAAGTACCTCCAGTTATATGATTATTTCCCTCGCTTATAATATTTGAATATTTTTCAAATATTTCTCGTATAGAGCGTAAATGACCTTTGCCTAATGAATTAAAATATTTTATGTGGCCATCTACAGCCTTTAAAGCCAGTTGCAAACCTTCTCTGCCATAATCTTGCAGTATATGTTCTAGAAAATAATCTGTGGCATCAGCGTTTATATAACGTTGATATTTTTTACCATTAAGCATTAGCTTGAAAGCATCAAAGTACATTCCTGCCGAAGAAGATTTAATACCCAAGGCTTTGAATGCGTCTTCTCGTAAAATTTCTTTTTCATGTACAGCTTTGGCATAGTAATATATTTCACCAATTAATTCGCCTTTAAGGGCTGTATTATCTTCAATATTATCATTTTTTTCTGTTGCATGTATTGTAAATCCTAGGTCTTCTAAAATGAGTCGGCTCTGCCCAGCATTGAATTGGTCAGGCATAAGCTGCGTTCCGGTTGCATAAAGAGTGGCTAATGATGCAACGTACTTTTGGGGGTACGAAATTCCTTCATGAATTAAATGGTATGTTTTTGAAATATGCGATGGTGGAAAGCCATCCCGTTTAATATCGTTAATGGCTTCAAGAACATGGTTTGGAAGTATAGCTTTTAATTGTTTAGTGGTAGAAGTTTTCATTATATATCCATAGGAATTTTAAGATTGCTAATGTGCAACAAAGCTTATTACAGTAATAAATTTTAGGGGCTGTACCAGCTAATCAGTTAAACACTCTCCAACCCATTGTTTGAG
>CAZUXB010000020.1:0-6283 GCA_964624555.1 uncultured Rickettsiales bacterium
ACGCCCGACCTCCAGATTCGTAGTCTGATGCTCTATCCAGCTGAGCTACGGGTGCATTACAAAATACATATATGTGATTTTGTTATTTATTAAGCTAATACGAAAACCGACTGATTTTTCGTAAAGAGGCGGAAATGTAACCAATCTGATAGAGAATACAAGTCATTTCTGTATATATATATCTATTTATAATCGTTTCGTATAAGAATTATACGGAACGATTATGAAAATCGAGACCGAAAGTCCGATTTTCCGCCGCGTAGCGAGCGTATCTGCAAATAAGAAATGGAAATTTCTTATTTGTAACAACTATATATTCGTATATTGACTTGCTTTTGCTGCTATTTTAGATTCATTATCATATTCGGTTGTTATTATGTAGGAGAATGAAAATGGCTGGTGGAAACGAGGGAAATAGCAAGCTGCGGCTTTCTGCGGCAATTTTATTGCTGGTTCCGGCTTTGGGCTTAGGCACACCTGCAATGGCGCAGTCCAGCGGGGGCTTTAAATGGCCAGAAATGGTTCCTGGCCAGAGTGAGCCGGTGATGATCATTCGCTTTAACCAGAAAAACGTTTATTTTCAGAATGCTTTAAGAAAAGTTATCGGCAAGGTTGACGATGCCAAACCGGCTTCCTCGTACGAATTACAATCGGTTGTTCCATCTGGCAGCACCAGGAACCCTGGCAATGACAAGGATTTTGACGAAAACCTGCGTAGCGTTGTAAATGTCATGACCCGCCTTGGGGTTCCGGTCAGCAACATTACTTTTAGCACCATAACCTCTGATTCCGTGCAGAATCAGGAGATAAAGATTATAGTCCGCTGATATTTATCATTCAACTGTAACCGATTTTGCAAGATTTCTCGGCTGATCGACGTCCGTGCCTTTTTGTACGGCCACGTGGTAAGCCAGTATCTGCACCGGCAAGCTGTATAATAGCGGCGTAACGAAGGGGTCGGCGGTAGGCATTTTGATATTGGCGCTGACGATATCGCCCATTGCGTCAATCCCTTTTTCATCGCTTACCAGAATTATTTTTCCGCCACGCGCGGCTGCTTCCTGCAGGTTGGAGGTGGTTTTTTCGAACAGCGCATCGGACGGGGCGAGTACGATCACCGGCATTTTTTCATCAATAAGCGCGATCGGGCCGTGCTTGAGTTCCCCTGCCGCGTAGGCTTCGGCGTGGATGTAGGAAATTTCTTTCATCTTCAGCGCGCCTTCCATGGCGATGGCGTAACTCGTTCCGCGTCCGATATAAAGCATATCGCGGGCGCTGGTCAGGTTGTTCGCCAACGCATTGATCTGCGGGTCGAGTGCTAAAATATTCGCCATCTGTGTTGGCACTTCCAGCAGCAGTTGGCATAGTTCTTTTACGCGTGCCTTGTCGATAGTTTTGCGCGCCTTGGCAAGAGCGATGGTAAAACACGCAAGAGTAGCGAGCTGCGTGGTAAAGGCTTTGGTCGAAGCAACACCGATTTCCGGCCCGGCGTAGGTATATAGCACCGAACTCGCTTCGCGCGCCACGCTGCTTTCGGGCACATTCACGATGGCCAGCACCGGGTGGGTTTGCTTCACAAAACGCAACACCGCCAGCGTATCTGCCGTTTCACCCGACTGCGAAATAACAATACTCAAACCCTTTTTATCCACCACTGGGTTGCGGTAGCGGTATTCCGAAGCGATATCCACCTCCACCGGGATCCGTGCGATAGATTCCAGCCAGTATTTTGCCACCTGCGCAGCGTAGTAGGAAGTGCCGCAGGCGATAAGCTGGATGCGCTCGATAGCCGCCAGATCAAAAGCCAGCTGCGGCAGCGCCACATCGAGCTCCATAGGATTTACGAACATCTTCAGCGTCTCGCCGACCACGGCCGGCTGATCGTGAATTTCCTTCTGCATATAGTGCGAATAATTATCCTTGCCCACCACGCCGACATTATAGCCGGACTTGATAATTTTGCGCAGCGCCGGATGATCGTTTTTATCAAAAATACTGACCTTATTTTCACTGATAACCGCCCAATCGCCATCTTCGAGATAGGAAATTTGTGAGGTAAGCTGCGCCAGCGCGATGGCATCGGAGCCGATGAACATTTCCCCCTCGCCATAGCCAACAGCCAGCGGCGGGCCGTTGCGCGCGGCAATAAGCAACCCTGGATTTTCGGCAAAAACAAAAGCCAGGGCATAGGCTCCCTGCAATCTTTTCAGCGTTGCCGACACCGCATCTTCCGGCGTGAGTCCCTTATCCAGAAAATGGGTGACCAGCACCGGCACTACTTCGGTATCGGTCTGGCTTACGAACTTATAACCGAGCGCGGTAAGTTCCTCGCGCAGTTCACGGAAATTTTCGATAATGCCGTTATGCACCACTGCGACTTTTTCGGTGCGGTGCGGGTGGGCGTTGGTTTCGTTGGGTGCGCCATGCGTCGCCCAGCGTGTATGGCCAATGCCGATAGTTCCTTCCAGCGGTTTCTTGTTCAGTTCGCCCTCAAGGTTTATAAGCTTACCGCTGGCACGCACGCAGGTTATTTTCCCACCGCTGATGGTTGCGATACCCGCCGAGTCATAACCACGATATTCCAGCTGCTTAAGCCCGCCCAGTATCAGCGGCGCGGCCTGTTTTTTACCGATAATGCCAATAATTCCGCACATTTTTATCTCTCTCTTCCCCTCCCTAACCCTCCCCACTGCGTGGAGAGGGAACTTGTCTTTATTCCCTCTCCCGCTTGCGGGGGAGGGTTAGGGAGGGGGTAAAAAATTATTCAAAAAACCTATATTCTCAATTGCAAACTATGTTAAATCACTGTTTGTTACCTTTTATTACGAATTATTCACTCGACTAGCAACTAGTAACTAGTAACCAGTAACTTAATTATGTCACTCGCCAAACACTCCAAACACCTGTCGCTGCTTGCCAAAATCGTGCTGATGCTGCTTGCCTTCTGGTTCGTGCTGCGCGGTATAAACATGGACGAGCTTAAAGATATGCTGAAAGCGCAGAAGCGCACGGCATTTGTGGAAGCCGGACTTTTCCTGTTGCTGCAAGTCCTTCTGGGGGCGGTGCGCTGGCGCTATATACTGGCAGGACTGGTAGGCAGCGGAAGCATGATTTCGCGCCTCTCCGGCCTGAAAACCTATTATATCAGCGTATTTTTCAACTGCTGCCTGCCCGGTACGGTTGGTGGCGATGTGGTGCGCATCTGGCTGGTAAAATCGGAGCATACTCCCCTGCCGCTGGCCATCAGCTCGGTGGTTATTGACCGGATGGTGGCACTCCTTGCGCTGGGGGTTATGGGCGGGCTGACCCTGCCATTTTTAGCGCCGGAAATAGGCATCAGCGGCTGGCTGCTGATACCAACTTTTCTTGCATTGGCGTCTTTTGCTTTCTGGGTATTATTTAACCTCGACCGGATAATTCCTAAGATTCCCTTCCTCAAAACCCTGCACTGGCTGGAACATTTACTGAAAAACATCCGCCTGATACTGACCCTGCCTAAACCGGCCTTATGTTCCCTTTCCTACGGGGTGGTATCACATATCACCTATTGCCTTGCCGCTTACACTCTGGCCGGAAGTCTGGGCAGCCCGATATCGGTTTTAGATTCGCTGACTTTGGTGCCGTGGGTGTTGCTGATTTCCATTATTCCCATTTCCATTGGCGGCTGGGGCCTGCGCGAGGCGGCGATGGTATTTATGCTTGGTCTTGTGGGTGTTCCACAAGCCGCCGCCCTCGCCCTTTCCGTACAACTCGGCCTTATTTCCATCGTCATCAGCATCCCCGCCGGGCTGCTGTGGCTTACTGGCCGTAAGCCCCACAATCTGAATGCTATTTAAAGCCGGAGGAGCACTTGCGACGACTAGCGCCATTGAGGCGCGCAGCCCGCGTGGCGCCTGAACGCAATTTTTTTCAAAAAACCTACTTCCGGGACATTTCTGTTAAACTTATCATTGGCTCTATGGCCATAAAACGTAGCACTTTGCAGGACGAGTCTGCACTTCCCCGGGATACTCGACAGATGCTTCTGACGGCGCGCCAGTTACTGGCAAACCATCGCAAGCTTACTGAACTCTTACCAAAAGCCACCGGCGATGAGCTGGCGGTGCTGGAAAAGAGGTGTAATTTATTATTTGGTACTAAAAACTCGCTGGCCAGCAGCTTAATAACACTAGCGGAATTAATTTTTAAAATTTATGAAACGATCGAAAAACCGCCTGACACAGAAAGTAACACAACATCTTCCCCTGCCCTTTCGGAATATGACATAGGGCTGATAGAGGCATTTTTGAACCGGATGCAACAAGCCGATAGTTAGCCATGCCTGTATATTACGACCGCCTGCTCAAGGCCGACTTCGCGACATTCATTGGCAAGGTTCTGGAAAGCACCGACCCCTCGGTCACGTTCCTGCCCAACTGGCATATCGAGCTCATTGCCGAATATCTGGAGGCGGCACGGAGGGGCAAAATAAAGCGTCTGATAATCAATCTGCCGCCGCGTTACCTCAAATCAATCTGCGTGAGCGTGGCGTGGCCGGCGTGGCTCTTGGGGCATGATCCAACAGCGCGCATCATCACCGCCAGCTACGCAGCATCACTTAGCATAAAACATTCGCTTGATACGCGCCTGATAATTTCCGCGCCGTGGTACAAGCGTATTTTTCCGCGCGTAAAACTGGCGCATGACCAGAACGAAAAACATAAATTCGCAACCACCCAACAAGGCTTCCGCATGGCCAGTTCCGTTGGTGCCAGCGTTATTGGCGAAGGCGGGAATTTCCTGATAATCGACGATCCGATAAGCCCGGCGCAGGCGCTGTCAGAAAATTTCCGCGATAATGTGAATAGCTGGTTCGACCACACTTTTTCCACCCGCCTCAACAACAAAAAAAGCGGGGTAATCGTGCTGGTGATGCAACGCCTGCACGCGCAGGATTTAAGCGGCTACCTGCTTGCCAAAGGCGGCTGGGAACATTTATCGCTGCCAGCTATTGCCGAACGCAGCAAAAAATATAGTTTCGGTAGCGTAACAAAAATCCGCAAGGCCGGCGAACTTCTCCATCCTGAGCGCGAAAATTTGCAGCTTATCGAGCGTGCGAAAATTGATTTAGGCAGCTCTGCCTTCGCCGCGCAATACCAGCAGAACCCGCTGCCTGAGGAAGGCGGCATGATAAAAAAAAACTGGCTGGTGCGTTATGATATCCTGCCGCCGGCCGGTGAAAAAACAGTACAAAGCTGGGATACGGCAATAAAAAGCGGCGCGCAGAATGACGCCAGCGTCTGCCTGACTTTCTGCGAATATGAAGGCCGCAGTTACCTGCGTGACGTGCGCGTAATGCGCCTTGAATATCCCGACCTCAAGAAGATTTTTTATGAATTGGCCGAAGAATATAAACCCGGCGCGATATTACTTGAAGACAAGGCTAGCGGCCAGCAATTGTTGCAGGATATCAAACGTGAAAGCCACCTGCCGCTCATCGCCGTTCGCCCCAAAGCTGACAAAATCAGCCGCTTTGCCGCCATCTCAGCGATGATCGAAGCAGGCAAGCTGGCGCTGCCCCGGCATGCGCCGTGGCTGTCTGATTTCGAGGCGGAATTACTGGCTTTTCCGGGCGGCGTGCATGATGACCAGGTCGATGCCCTGACCCAGTATCTTGATTGGAAACGGCAGAAAAGTTGGGAACAATTAAATATCAGAAGGTTATAGTGCCAGTTATCGGTGTCAGTGTCGGTAAAATAATGCTTCCGACACCGTCCACCGACACCGACACTAAAAACTTTCTCCCTGTTAACCAAGCATTAAGCATTTTAACCTATTATGACCATATAAGAACTTAAATAGTTAATAAAAAAATTGGGGAAGTGCTATGTCGCACGATGCTATAAACAACTGGGTTGATAAGGCGAAGAACACTATTCCGCCTGCTGTTGGCAACGCCGCTATTCAGGTAGTTAAGCGTTCCGAATCACAGATGCGTGGCAACATGATCATGGCCATCGCCGACAAAATCCGCCCTTACCTGCTTAAAATGTTTGAAGGTGTGCGTGACGAGCATGGCATGCTGGTGCAGCAGGCGCATGTACGTGGCATTGCCCTGAACATGGCGCAGACCATTGTCAAAAACCAGGAAGAAAAATAAAGGGGGCCAAGCATGAGCATTACACTGGAGAATCTGCAAAAAAGCTTTGAACAAAATGTTCCTCCGGAAATGCGCAGTCAGATCCCACCTGAAGCTATGAAGGCTGGCTTTGATGCAATGCACGCCGCACTGAATCATCAGCGG
>CAZUXB010000020.1:6293-11094 GCA_964624555.1 uncultured Rickettsiales bacterium
CTATAGTAGATAAAGTTGGAGCGTAGCGACTAGGTCCATTGAGAGATTTCTGTGACTGGAAATAAAAAATCCCGCCCTTAAAAAAGGCGGGATTTTTATTTTCACTAAAGCCTGAAGCCTGGAGCCTAAAGCCTAATTAAGCCATTTCGTTGGCATGCAACTGGCTGTCACTCATCTGTTCCGGATCTTTCAGAACATAGCCACGGCCCCACACGGTTTCGATGTAGTTTTCACCACCAGCGGCAGTTGCTAGTTTCTTACGCAGCTTGCATACGAACACGTCGATAATTTTCAGTTCCGGCTCATCAATACCACCATAGAGATGGTTGAGGAACATTTCCTTGGTAAGGGTGGTGCCTTTACGCAGGGAGAGCAATTCGAGAATTGAGTATTCCTTGCTGGTAAGGTGCAGCGGTTTGCCATCGACTTCGATAGAACGGGTATCGAGGTTGACGGAAAGTTTGCCGGTGCGGATGATAGATTCAGAGTGGCCTTTCGAGCGGCGGACAATCGCCTGGATGCGGGCGATAAGTTCACCTTTGTTGAAAGGTTTGGTGAGATAGTCGTCAGCGCCATAGCCAAGACCCTTGATCTTCTGGTCGGGGCCGGAGAGGCCGGAGAGAATGAGTATCGGAGTGGTAACGCGGGCGGCGCGGAAACGGCGGAGCACTTCGTAACCGTCAATATCCGGCAGCATCAGGTCGAGGATGATGATGTCATAATCATATAATTTACCAATTTCCAGACCTTCTTCACCAAGCTGGGTGGTATCGCAGATGATACCTTCAGAAGCTAATGATAATTCAATCGCTTTGGCGGTTGAGGAGTCGTCTTCTACCAATAATACACGCATTGTGGAATCCCCCAGAAAAATAAGTTCATTTTTATTTTATTAATAATTCGTTAAATCATTAATTTTAAGTTAAGCACAAAAAATTTGTTATAACAATATTTATTCTTAATATTTTCAATAAAACTTTTCTTGTACTAAAAAACACTATAAACCTTGTAGGTTAATCATTGCCAGATGTCAATTAGTAAAGATTAAGGTAGTGCCGTGCAGCTCGAAGAAATAAATAACATACAGGAGGTTACCGTCACAGGGACGGTAGTGTCCGTTCTTGGGATGCTGATAGAATGCTCCGGCATTGAGAGGTTGTTAAGCGTTGGCGCACGGTGCAGTATCGTGGGGGTGCGCAGCCTAAGCGGGAAACAACCGGTAATTGCAGCCGAAGTTATAGGGTTCCGGGAAAAAAGTGCCCTGCTCATGGCTTTTGGCAGCATTGAGGGTATCGGCCCCGGCGCCAAGGTAATTATCGAGGAGAACGCCAATGTCTGCTACCCCAGCGCAGGCTGGCTGGGGCGGGTGGTGAATGCGATGGGCGAGCCGGTGGATGGCAAGGGGCCGCTGCCGCGGGGCATAAAGCCTTACCCCTTGCGCGGCGAACCGCCCTCAGCGCATGACCGGGTGCGGGTAAAAGGCAAGCTGAACATGGGGGTGCGCGCCATGAATACCTTCCTTTCCTGCTGTCGTGGCCAGCGTATGGGCATTTTTGCCGGTTCCGGAGTTGGAAAGTCGATTTTAATGTCAATGCTGGCGCGCAACTCGCAGGCCGATATCAACGTAATTGGGTTAATTGGTGAACGTTCGCGCGAGTTGCAGGAATTCATTGAGGACGACCTTGGCGAGGAGGGTTTGAAACGCTCGGTGATAATCGTTGCCACCTCCAGCGAATACGCACTGCTGCGCCGCCAGTCGGCCTATCTTACTATGGCGGTGGCCGAATATTTCCGCGATGAAGGCAAGGATGTGTTATGCCTGATGGATTCTGTCACCCGCTTTGCCATGGCCCAGCGGGAAATTGGCTTATCGGCTGGCGAACCACCAACCAGCAAAGGCTACACCCCGACAGTATTCGCCGAACTGCCCAAACTGCTCGAACGCGCCGGCCCCGGGAAAGTGGGGCAAGGCAGCATTACCGGTTTATTCACCGTACTGGTCGAAGGCGATGATACCAATGAACCGGTTTCCGACACCGTGCGCGGGATATTGGATGGTCATATTATTCTTGACCGTGCGATAGCGCAGCGCGGGCGTTTCCCGGCGATAAATATTTTAAAAAGCGTGTCGCGCACCATGCCCGATTGCAATACCGACCAGGAGAACGCACTCGTACAAGTCGCGCGCAGGTTGCTTTCTACTTATGATGATATGGCGGAGATGATTCGCCTCGGCGCATACCGCAAAGGCTCCGACCCGGAAGTGGACCAGGCGATAAAATATTACCCCGAACTGGAAAATTTCCTGCGCCAGCGCAAGGACGAAAAAACCACCTTAAACGAAGGCTATGACCAACTGGCCAAACTACTGGGAATTGCGAATTGGCGGGGGTAAATATTTACTTTGAAGATGAATTCTGCGAATTATTATAGCATTATGGATAATTTAGTGTGGGGTGTAAAATGATTTTACCTAATAAATTAAATATCACAAATCAGCTTGAACTAAACAAAGCAGAAGAAAAAATCAGCAAAAAAAAAGCTAAGGATTTTTTTGAAACTGGAGAAATAAATAAAATAGAAATCGGAAGCTTCAAAGGTCTGTCACAAATTCACCATTATCTATTTTGCGATATTTATGATTTTGCTGGCGAGTTACGCAACGTTAACATTGCCAAAGGAACTTTTCGCTTTGCGCCGCTGATGTATCTTCAGCAATCTCTGGAAAATATTGATAAAATGCCGCAAGGCAATTTCAACCAGATAATTGAAAAATATGTTGAGATGAATATCGCCCATCCATTTCGTGAGGGGAATGGGCGCGCAACAAGAATATGGCTGGATTTAATTCTGAAAAAAGAAATAGCACAGGTTATTGATTGGAATGAAGTTAGCAAATCCGATTATCTTTCTGCAATGGAGCGCAGCGTTATAAAAGACGTTGAGATAAAGCAGCTTCTCAAGGATGCCCTGACAAACAAAATAGATGACCGCGAAATTTTTATGAAAGGTATTGATATAAGCTATTATTACGAAGGTTATAGCGAGTTTCGAATTGAGAATTTGTAACCTGTTTAGAAAGGGTGATTAAAACTGCGTGTCAAGCCAAAAAACCTGATTTTGGTTAAAAAACAATGCATAATGCCAGAAATACGCCTCATATTGGGACAAATATTTCTCCGGGTTTTGTGCTATAATACACCTGTTTAATCGTTCTCTCGACATTTGAGCATAAAATGGCACACACCAAAGTTTTATCTTCGTGGTATTTATCAGCCATGGAACGGCTTGTGGATGTAGTGCGGGAGCTTTCACAAGCCCGCGATGTCGAGACAGTTACCAGCATTGTACGCATAGCGGCGCGTGAACTCACCGGCGCTGACGGTGCGACCTTCATACTGCGTGACAACAACCAATGCTATTATGCTGAGGAAAATGCCATTGCTCCTTTGTGGAAAGGCAAACGTTTTCCCGTGAGCATGTGCGTAAGCGGCTGGGTTATGCTCAATAGCGAACCAGCCCTTATCAGCGATATTTACAAAGACCCGCGCGTACCCACCGAGGCCTACCGCCCGACCTTTGTAAAAAGCCTGGCGATGGTGCCGATCAGGCGCAACAACCCGATCGGGGCGATTGGTAATTACTGGGCCACCAACCATTCCCCTACCGAGAAGGAAGTCGCCATCCTTCAGGCGCTTGCCGATACCACATCTGTTGCCCTTGAGAATTCAGAACTTTACAACCAGTTGCAAAAGCAGGTGGAAACGCTGCGGGAACAGAGCGAGCGCATAGGCAAACAACATGAATCGCTGGAGATATTCACGCACGCACTGGCGCATGACCTTAAAGAACCGGTACGCACCATGACCTCCTTTTCACACCTGATAAACGAGGGCAATATCGCACCGAAAAAGCAAGAAGAATATATGCATTATATCCGGAATGCCTCTGAACGCATGTCCATGCTGATCGATAGCGTGTTCCAATATACCCAGCTTGATAATCCCGACAACGTAACCAGCACCCCTTGCCCCATGTCTGGAATTATGGATGGTGTATTGGAAAATCTTTCCCAACTTATCAAAGAACGGGAAGCCACCGTCAATATCTCGCCACTGCCGGAAATACAGGCTTCTCCTGCACATATGATGCAACTGATGCAGAACCTGGTGACAAACTCCATCCTGCATAATGATAAGGGCGTGAGCATAGAAATTTCCGCACAGGAACGTACAGATGACTGGCTGTTCACCGTGCACGATAATGGCAATGGTATAACTCCCGAACAACTTACTAAAATATTCCAGCCCTTCACCCGCCTGACCCATAAGGAAGGATGCTCCGGCCTTGGACTTGCCATCTGCCATAAAATAATTACCTCTTATGGAGGCGATATCGGTTGCGAATCCTCTCCCGGAAAAGGCTCTACCTTCTATTTCAACCTGCCAAAAACTAAGGCATCTGCCGGCGGCAATACCCTTGCTAATGTGTTGCTGGTCGATGACCGCGCCCCCGATATCGAAATTACCAGGATACTGCTCTTTGAAAAACACAATATAAAATGCAATATCATAATCGCACATGACGGTAATGAGGCCTATAAAATATTACAGGATGGCCTCCAGAATGGAAACATGATAGATCTGGTCCTGCTCGATATCAACATGCCGGGCATGAACGGTTTTGAACTTCTTGAAAAAACCAGGCAGCACCCGGAACTTAAAAATATAAGCGTGATGATGTGCAGCGGCAGGCCCCAGGAGGCGAACACCGCGGTACCGTGCGCGGCCTGCTCGCAATA
>CAZUXB010000020.1:11104-28894 GCA_964624555.1 uncultured Rickettsiales bacterium
TATGAACCGGATCGCCGCCGCGCCAAAACACTTGGTGCTGCTGGCTATATCGTAAAACCGCCATCATTCGAGCAGTTCCAACCCCTGCTCAAGCATGTCCCCCACCTCCGCCTGCACAGCCATGATAATATAAACGAACTGCTGCGGGCAGCGTAATCAGCCTTTACTAAACGTATTATAAAAAAACAGGCGGGTTTAACCAAATCTTATCAGTTTGCGGTTAGCGTGAAGCCACCATCAACAGGGGAGGATTTTATGAAACAATTACTGCTTGTTACCGGCGCGCTTTGCTTTATCCAACCGGCTTTCGCAGCGGGCATGGGGAAATGGGAAATGAACATCACCACCACCGCCCCCGGCCAGCAGCCCAGCACCATGAAAATGACGCAGTGCATGGATGATGCCCAGATGAAAACACAAGCGACTTTTGGCATGGGTAATTCGGCAATGGAAACTGATGATGGCGATTGCCATGTTAAGGCAGAGAGCAAGGACAACGTATATACGATGGATTCGGTGTGCAAATCCGGCGAGAAAACCAACTCCGTTACCACCATAACCGACACCAGCATTACCAGCACGGTAACCGTGACGGATAAAGAAGGCACCACGGTAACAAAAACCGAAAACAAACGCCTGGGTGATTGCTGATAAAATTACTTCACCGTCATTGCGAGGAGCCGCGCTGTAGCTTTAGCTAAAGCGGGCGACGCGGCAATCCAGTATTATCAACATAGGGGAAAAACCTGGATTGCTTCCCCCGCAACAAGTGCGGGGTCGCAATGACGAAGTAATAGTAGATTTTCAAAAACGCTATAGTTGAGGCGACTCTATCACAGCCACTGGTTGAAGCGTTTTATGTAAATCCGTTTTACGACCTGCGTAAGCGTGCAATAGCTGAGTAATATAGCAACCAGCCATACGAAATAGGAGGGCGGCAGAGCTACCATTCCCACATGCCCGCCAATCTGCGAGAACGGCAGGTAGATGCCCACCGCCATCACCGCTAACGTAAGCAATATCACCGGAGTGGAAGCACGGCTCTGGATGAACGGTATCTGCTGGGTGCGGATCATATGGACGATAAGCGTCTGCGTCAGCAGGCCGACCACAAACCAGCCGGACTGGAACAAAGCCTGATGCTCTGCGCTGCTGGCGCCAAACACATGCCACATGACAATAAAGGTAACGACATCAAATATGGAGCTTATCGGTCCGATGCACACCATGAAACGGGCAATTCCGCTGGCATCCCATTTACGCGGTTTTTTCAGATATTCGGCATCGACATCATCCCACGGAATCGAGACCTGCGAAATATCATAAAGCAGGTTCTGGATCAGCATCTGTATCGGCAGCATCGGCAGGAAAGGAAGGAAAACACTGGCCACCAACACGCTGAAGACATTGCCGAAATTAGAACTCGAAGTCATCTTTATATATTTAAGGATATTGGCAAAAGTCCTGCGTCCTTCGACCACACCTTCTTCCAACACCATCAGGCTTTTTTCGAGCAGGATGATGTCAGCAGATTCCTTGGCGATATCCACCGCCGTATCCACCGATATTCCCACATCCGCATCCTTCAGGGCCGAGGCATCATTGATGCCGTCCCCCATATACCCAACCGTATGCCCGTTGCTCTGCAAAGCGCGGATGATGCGCGATTTCTGCAACGGCGAAACCTTGGCAAAAATGGTGGTATGCTCCGCCGTTTGCGCGAGCGCGGCATCGGTCATGGCATCCATGTCCTTGCCTAACAGGATATTTTCTATCTGCAGGCCAACTTCATGGCAGATCTTGCGGGTCACTATTTCATTGTCGCCAGTGATGATTTTTATGCCAACACCATGATCCTTGAGGGCGGATATCGCTTCATGCGCGGTTTCTTTCGGCGGGTCGAGAAAAGCAACATAACCGGCCAGCACCATTTCCTGTTCATCGGCAATACTGTAGGTACGGTCTTCGGCAGGCAACCACTTATAGGACACCGCTAGGGCCCGCAACCCATCCTCGTTCAGGCTCTTGGTTATCTTGCGCACTTCCTCGCGCCGCTCTTTGGTGAATTCCACACTCCCACCATCTTCCGAACCATTATCATCAGCCATTGTGCACAGCGGCAATATTTCCTCCACCGCGCCTTTACAGATAAGCAGGTTGCGGTTATCACCGCTGCGCACCACCACCGACATGCGCCGGCGCACAAAGTCAAAAGGTATCTCATCGATCTTGCGGTAGTGCTGCAATGCCTGGATCAGGTCATGGCGCTCGGCATGTTCCAGCACCGCAACATCAAGAAGGTTTTTAAGGCCGGTCTGGTGGAAGCTGTTAAGCCAGGCATATTCCAGCACCTGATGGTCCTCGTTGCCGTGGATATCAAGGTGCCGCTCCAATATCACTTTGTTCTGGGTCAGGGTTCCGGTTTTATCGGTGCAGAGAATATCCATCGCCCCGAAATTCTGGATAGCGTTGAGGCGTTTTACAATGGTCTTGTGCCGGGCCATTACTACCGCGCCCCTGGCAAGGTTGGCGGTCACGATCATCGGCAGCATTTCCGGCGTCAGGCCAACAGCTACCGAAACGGCAAACAGCAATGACTCCATCCAGTTGCCCTTGGTGAAGCCATTGATTATAAACACCAGCGGTGCCATGATAAAAACGAAACGGACCAGAATCCAGCTTACGCGGCTGATACCTCTATCAAAGCTGGTAAGCGGGCGGGCACCTACTATGTCCTGCGCCATCGCACCAAAATAGGTGGCATCACCAGTAGCTACCGCCACAGCACTTGCCGTACCGCTGACCACGTTGGTTCCCATGAAACATATAGTTTCCAGCTCCAGCGGGTTTTTCTTTGCGTCCCCGGAATTATTCACAACGGTTGGGTATTTTTCAACGGGCAGCGATTCACCGGTGAGCATCGCCTGGCTCACGAACAAATCCTTGGCGGCGAGCACCCGCACATCGGCAGGCACCATGTCGCCGGCGGAAAGGGTAATGATATCCCCCGGCACAATCTGCGATATCAGTATTTCCTCCGCCTTCGCCATATCCGCACGCAGCACGGCAGCGGTGGAACGCACCATCGCCTTCAATTCTTCTGCCGCCTTGCCGGAACGGTATTCCTGCCAGAAACGCATCAACGTGGAAAGCAGAACCATAACGGTAAGTATGATAATTGTCCGGAATGAGCTATCGCCCGGAGCCGCAAAGATTACATCGGTAAACAGCGATACTACGCACACCGCAAAAAGAACGCCGTTAAAAGGGGTCAGAAAAGCATGGAACAGCTGCGCATACCAGGTCGGCGGTTTTTCATGGGTAATTTCGTTCAGGCCGTTTTCTTCCAGCCGCCGCTCCACCTGCTCCACGCTCAGGCCACCACGGTTACTGCCCAGCCTGTCCAATGCCTCTTCCGGTGAGCACATGGCAAATTCCGGCAAGTTCACTGCCGGTTTACGCTTAACCGCCTTGCTATAGTCCTGCTTACGGACGGTTTCACTCATAAACAACTCCTTAAACACCACAGGGAGACAGCAGTCTGGCCGCGCCAGACAAACGTCCTAAGCCCGCCCCGCAAAACTGTCAAGAATAAAAGGATGATGTTTACTGAAGGCGAGCTGGACCTGAGCTTCGCCTGCTGGCTTCGCGCCCTTCGGGGCGTCTAAAAATGCTTCTTTATAAAACTTCTGCCCGAACCACTTTTTAAATATTTTTCGAATTTTTCTGCTTTCTCTTTATCATCGAAAGCTCAATAATTTTTGAGCTTCCATGGCATATACTTATTGGTGTGAATAGATTTGCCAGAATTATGCTCAGTCATTCGTAGCTTTAAGTCTTCTGTAAAACCTATGTAATAACGATCCGGGAATGGTATGCTTCGTAGGATATAGATATAATACATAATGCCATCCTATTAGCCCGCCTTCGTTACACTTCGGCGTGGCATCACGCTTCTCTAACACTACTCTGCGATTGGAAGACCAATCGCGCCGTAGCGTAAGCGAAGGCGGATGGCTCCGCGAGCTGGATTGATTCGTGGCCTTCTGGCCACTCACCCTGCGGGCGGCTCGGCGCTCATGTAGCAAAGCGATAGCGCATATTATATAGGCCTCGCCGTCCAATTTTGCTTGCTGCAAAATTGTCGAACACGTTCTCATCCAGCTAACATAAAGATATAAAAAAAGGAAAACAGCCAAAGGCTGCTTTCCTTTTTTTATGGCTCCGCGAGCTGGATTCGAACCAGCGACCACTCGATTAACAGTCGAGAGCTCTACCGCTGAGCTATCGCGGAATACCTGAACAAATTCATAGTTATTTTAACTAAGAAGGCGTGTCTTATAGCAAATGTGTTTTTCTAATGCCAGCAAAAATATAGTGTAATAGTAATTTTTCCAGTTTTGCCTTTTCAATCAATCCTTTTACCAACAGAGGTATTACAGGCAACCGATGGGCTGGGGTAAGCAGCAAGTAGCGCAGAACCAGCTTGTGATGACAGTACATTATCACAACCGGTCTGCCCGGCAATTATG
Source organism: uncultured Rickettsiales bacterium (assembly GCA_964624555.1). Classification (GTDB taxonomy): domain Bacteria; phylum Pseudomonadota; class Alphaproteobacteria; order Rickettsiales; family SXRF01; genus SXRF01. Next base: position 15,637 of record CAZUXB010000020.1, read on the forward strand.
CCGAACTTACCGCTGCTGGGCTTGCCAGCATCTATTTTTTCATCAATCATGCGGGCAGCAGTCGCTGGAATACCTATAGGACTTAAACTAACAGTAGGCGTATTGCCAAAACCGCCATACCACGCCACCCCAAATTGTCCAGTAGCATAGCCAATCCTTGAACCATCACCTGAAGCAACCGAGCCTGACACTCCTACAATTATAATATTACCTCTCCGAAGGAATATGGGGGTAATTTTTGTCCACAAGCCTTGGCTGTTCGTCGTACAGCTTACAATAACTCCTGTATTATTAAATTTAGCATAGGGATACTCAATGCCTATCCGCCCTGGAACAGCCATAAGGGAACCTTTGGTACGGTCGCCAAACCCGGCAAGATAAAGGTGGAGAAAAAGCTGCGATACTTCACCGGAAATCTGAGGGGCAAGACATTCTCCAGCCCCGACATCAGCTCCGGCATAATATGTTGCTTTTATAATCCCATCGCCATTGCCGTTATTTATGGCATTTCCTGAAGGATCGGTTGTGCCAAAAATATCAGTTGCGGTGGCGCAATCACCAGGCAGGCAATTATACTTGACCTTGAAAGTATTTACTTCCGTTTCTATAGTCTCAATCTGAGCCATTTGGGCGCGGGTACTGGACTGAACAATAAGGTCCTGCCCAACTATAATCCCTCCAATAAGCAGTCCTATAATAACCATTACTATAGAAAGCTCAACAAGCGTAAACCCACTAATCCTGATCTGCGAATGCGTACACAGGATTAGCTCCCCGTCATTGCGAGACGCAGTCGAAGCAATCCAGGAGCCGGCGTATGAGGAAAGACCTGGATTGCCACGCCTTCGGCTCGCAATGACGAATATATTGTTTTGCATAGTTGTTTTTCACAATATTCTGAATAATGGTAATCCAGCGTACATTAAAAATAAACAGATCAGGTTGCAAACTATATTTGTTTTACTTTTTATGTATACATACATAAAAAGTAGTTACGCTCGCTACGCGGCGGAAAATCGGTCTTTCGAACTCGATTTTCATAGCTGATTATGTAAAAGTATTTACATAATCAGCTATAAATTATGGCAAAGCCCCATTTTGCCCTTGCAATCTTCCGCCTGATATGCAAATTACATGACTTCGCTTTTAATATCATATACTTATGCTGCATTGCAGCAATTTATTGTAATTATTTGTAACGACAACTGGAAAAGATCATGGCCTACGAAAAAGAACCTATCACTGACGCAGAAGCACTAGCCTACCACGCCGACGGCAAACCGGGAAAAATCTCCATACTACCAACCAAACCACTAATGACCCAGCGTGACCTCTCTCTTGGCTATTCGCCGGGTGTGGCGATTCCGTGCCTCGAAATCCAGAAGGACCCGAGCAAGGCCTATGACTATACTTCACGCGGGAATTTTGTTGCAGTTATTTCCAATGGCACTGCGGTACTCGGCCTCGGCAATCTTGGCGCGCTGGCTTCCAAACCGGTTATGGAAGGCAAGGCCATTCTCTTCAAACGTTTCGCTGACATTGATTGTATTGATATTGAAGTTGACACCACCAACACCGAGGAATTCGTAAATTGCGTCAAGATCCTTGGCCCGTCATGGGGTGGCATAAACCTTGAGGACATTGCGGCCCCGGAATGTTTCGTTATCGAGCAGAAGCTGCGCGAAACCATGGATATACCCGTATTCCACGACGACCAGCATGGCACCGCGATAATCGTTGCCGCAGGTCTCATCAACGCCGCCCATCTAACCGGGCGCAAATTAAAGGATATAAAAGTCGTAGTGCTTGGTGCTGGCGCTGCCGGTATCGCCTGCCTCGAACTCATAAAGCGCATGGGTATCAAACATGAGAGTGCGCTGCTCGTTGATAGAACAGGCGTTATTTATGAAGGCCGCACCGAAGGCATGAACCAGTGGAAATCAGCCCACGCGGTAAAAACCAGCAAACGCACCTTGGCCGAAGCTATGGAAGGTGCTGACATGTTCATGGGTCTGGCCGGTAAGAACGCCGTTTCTAAAGAGATGGTAAAAAGCATGGCCAGGAATCCTATCATCTTCGCTATGGCCAACCCCGACCCGGAAATCACGCCGGAAGATGTTAAGTCCGTACGCCCTGATGCCATCATGGCTACCGGTCGCTCCGACTATCCGAATCAGGTCAACAATGTGATGGGCTTCCCTTATATTTTCCGTGGCGCGCTTGATGTGCGCGCGTCGCAGATAAACGAAGAAATGAAAGTAGCCGCTGCCGAAGCTATCGCAGCTCTGGCGCGTGAGGATGTGCCGGAAGAAGTTTCCGCTGCTTACGCCGGCCGCAAAATGGAATATGGCAAGGAGTATATCATCCCGTCACCGTTCGACCCGCGCCTGATGACCACCGTACCTGTGGCCGTGGCACAGGCAGCTATGAAAACTGGCATCGCCCATAAACCAATAGCCGATTTCGCCGCCTACCGGAAAGAACTCGCCGCAAGACGCGACCCAACCGCCAACGCCATGCAGCATATCTTCGAAAAAGTTCGCGAGAACCCGCAGCGCATGATCTTTGCCGAAGGTGAAGAAGAAAAAATTATCCGCGCCGCCGTGCAGTGGCGTGATAATGGTTATGGCACACCGGTACTGGTTGGCCGCGTTGACCGCATCCGCGAACTGATGCAAAAAATGAGCATCATCGATTATGAAAATATCGAGATAGCTAACGCCGCAGTAAGCCCTAATGTTGATGCTTATATCGACTATCTTTACCAACGCCTGCAACGTAACGGTTACCTGTACCGTGACGTGGCGCGCATGGTGAAAAACGACCGCGACATATTCGCATCGTGCATGCTCGCCCTCGGCCACGGTGACGCGCTGGTAACCGGCCTCACCCGCAACTACAGCATGTCGCTGGAAAATGTGCACAAGGTCATAGACACCAAGCAGGATGAGTTCCTCTTTGGTATCTCGCTCGTTGTTGCCAAGGGTAAAACCATTTTCTTCTCCGACACCACCGTGCAGGAACTGCCAACTCCGGAACAGCTCGCCCACATCACTGTTAAAACCGCCGAAAAAGCGAAAAAGATGGGGCATGTACCACGCGCTGCTCTTCTTTCCTTCTCTACTTTCGGCAACCCGAAACGTGAAAAATCAGTGCGTATCCGCGATGCGGTGAAGGTACTTGACAGCATGAAAGTGGATTTCGAATATGACGGCGAAATGTCCGCCAGCGTGGCCCTGAACAAGGAAATGATGAGCCTGTACCCCTTCTGCCGCCTCTCCGGCCCGGCGAACGTGCTTATCATGCCGGCTTTGCACTCGGCGCACATCGCCTCCAACATGTTGCAGGAACTAAGCGATGGTGTTACAATAGGCCCTATAGTAATGGGGCTGGAACGTCCGGCGCAGATCATCCAGATGAATGCAACCTTGTCGGAAATCCTGAACCTCTGCGCTATAGCCGCAATGGAAGCTATCGAAGAAAAGCAATCTAAAGTAACTCCCATTGCCAAAGGTAAAAAGGCAAAACTATAACAAGTTGTAGGTAAGGGGTTTGTTATGGCGGATAACAAAAAACTTATTTGGGTGGTTGATGATAGTGGAACAGCAAGATATGCTGTAAAGCTGGCTTTGAGCCATCATGACGTTGTGGAGTTCAAAACTGCTGACGAAGCTATTGTAAAGTTAGGGGGGGATGGTGTCCGTCGCCCTGATCTCATTCTCACAGATAATGATACGCAAAGTTCAAAAAACGGGATGGATGTTATTACCGCGGCGAAATCTGCCGGAGTAAAATCAATCATGATATCCTCAGACAATTCTCTTGAGAAAACAGCCATAGAGAAAGACGCTTCTGGTTTTATTGTAAAGGGTAAAGATGCACCCATAAAGTCCACTGTTGAGCAAGTACTTGCCCAGAATGTTGCGCGGGGTGAAAGTACTCAAGCAGCATCTCCTGCTAAAAAAGCGGCGCAGCAAACGCAGATGACATAGGGTAATTTATAGTTGAAACTCTTCGGCATGGGCCTTAGAATATTTTGGCGTTTTAATTTCAACCCAATAATTTTTGTCATCCCCGCCTCCGAGCGGGGATCTGGAGTCATAAATTCCGTCACTGGTTTTGTACCCAGATCCCGCAACGAGTGCGGGATGACAAAATATAAGGAACCCACCCATGACCCTTTCCATCGCCGCAACAGTTACCCCTGAATACCAGAAGATATTAACCCCGGAAGTGCTGGCCTTTGTGGAAAGCCTCGCCATAAAATTCACCGGGCGCAAGGATGAGTTGCTGGCAAAACGCGTGAAGAAACAGCAATGGCTTGATGCCGGGAACCTCCCCGATTTCCTCGCCGAAACAAAATCCATACGTGATGATGATAGCTGGAAAGTAGCGCCCATTCCCAAGCCGCTGCTCGACCGCCGTGTGGAAATTACCGGCCCCGTAGAACGCAAGATGATCATAAATGCGCTGAATTCCGGCGCGAAAGTATTCATGGCCGATTTTGAAGATTCGCTGACCCCAACCTGGGCGTCCATCATGGATGGGCAAATCAATTTGCGTGACTATGTCGATGGCACCATCACCTATAAAAGCCCGGAAGGAAAAGATTACAAACTGAATGATAGCATCGCCACCCTCATCGTGCGTCCGCGCGGCTGGCATCTGGTGGAAAAACATGTGCTGGTGGATGGCAAGCCCATCGCCGGTGCCTTCCTCGATTTCGGTGTGTATTTCTACCTGAACGCCAAAAAACTTCTCGCACGCGGCCTTGGCCCCTATTTCTACCTGCCGAAGCTCGAAAGCCATGAGGAAGCCAAACTGTGGGCCGATATTTTTGCCTTCTCCGAAGAAAAACTGGGGCTGAATAAAGGCACCATTAAGGCTACCGTTCTCATCGAAACCATCGTGGCCGCGTTCGAAATGGAAGAGATACTCTACGCGCTGAAAGATTATTGCGTGGGCTTAAATTGTGGGCGCTGGGATTATATTTTCAGCTTCATCAAGAAATTCTCCAAGCGCAAGGATTTCGTGCTGCCCGACCGCGCGCAGGTGCTGATGACCACCCACTTCCTGCGCAGCTATTCGCTGCTGCTGATCAAAACCACCCATAAGCGCGGCGCCTTCGCGATGGGCGGCATGAGCGCGTTCATTCCGGTGAAGAATGACGAAGCGGCCAACGAAAAAGCCTTCGCCATGGTCCGCGCCGATAAGGAACGCGAAGCCGGTGACGGGCATGATGGCACGTGGGTGGCGCATCCGGGCCTGGTTCCGGTGGCGATGGAGGTATTCAACCGCCTGATGCCGAAGGCCAACCAGCTCGACAAACAATTGCCCAATGTGGACATGAAAGCCGCTGACCTGCTGGCGATACCGGAAGGACAAATTACCGAAGGCGGGCTGCGTAATAACATAAGCGTCTCGGTGCAGTATCTCGCCAACTGGCTGACCGGTAATGGCTGCGTGCCGATATTCAACCTGATGGAAGATGCGGCGACAGCGGAAATCGCCCGCTCGCAGATCTGGCAGTGGATACACCATGATAAAGGCGTGCTCGCCGATGGCCGCAACGTGACCACCACCTTGTTCGATGAGTTCCTAAGCGAAGAATTGGCCAAATTACCAGCCTCGAACCTGCCCTACGATAAGGCGGCAAAACTGCTTTCGGAACTGGTATATAAGCCGGAATTCATCGAATTCCTGACCCTCCCGGGTTATGAGCAGCTCTCCTAGGCTTCGGACTTCAGGCTTCAGACTTTAGGCTGTGGGCTTAAGACTTTAGTAAAACTATTATAATTCAAATAATTATTGAGATGTGCGCCATACCGAGCAATATTCATAAAACTGTAACACTGAATTTTGCCAATTTATGCTATTATCATACTGGTTATAATAAAAACTGAGGAGAATAACGTATGGGAAGAGAAAATTTTGGTGGTGTTGACGGAGATGCTGCAAAACGCGCCTTTGGAGAACAAATAAGCAGCATGGATGTAGCCAAGGCTCAGGTTCTTGGTGAATTGGCACAACACGGACTACGCATGGATGGCGTTAAATATGAAGGCCAAGTTCCAGCTGGTGGTAAAATAGAAACTCGACAAGAAGTAAAAAACCGCTAAACAAAAACCCCAGATAAAAATCTGGGGTTTTTTGTTCTGCCTACATAAATATCGTCATTCCTGCGAAGGCGGGAATCTCTATCCAATCTTGCACTAGCTGATAGAGAGATCCCCGCCTACGCGGGGATGACATTAAAAAGAGAACGGCACTGAGTAAGTGACCAGCACTATTCCTGACCCTTCCGGGCTATGAGCAGTTAAGCTAATCTGCTGAAATATAATATTTATTATTCGAAAAAACAATCTTAACACAACCGTAATAAATATTTTTATCAGTTATGCTATACTGGCTAAAGATTAACTTGATATTTATTAACCATTCTTAAGGGGAATAATTATGGGCGCTGTACGCTATAACCACAATGATTACCAGATAATGAGCGAAGATCAAAGAAATGCGATTGCCGCACGTGTCGAAGAAAAAGCTGCAACCTTTCTCAAGGCAAACCCAAATGGTGACGTTGAAGCTTACAAAGCCAATGCCTATAACCGACTAACTGGAAAAATAGATAATGATGGCAATCTTGTTGGCGGAGGTTATTCCGGTGATGGTAAAGCGCTTATGGCAAAAGACCCTGAAACAGTCGCTCGTGTTAATGCTATTACCGAAGCTCATTTAAAGGAAAATTTGCCAAAGGCCCACAGAATGAAAGCTGCCATAGCTGCGGTTGATGAGATGAGAAAAAATGGCGTGCCAGCAGGCACTACGATTCCTAACTTAGCTGCACAGGCACAAATAGCAACAGCCATGAAAATAGGCTAGGTACTGGCTCCAAACATACAATAAAAAACCCCGCAAATGCGGGGTTTTTTATTGTAACTGGATGCCAGACTACGCGGTGATGACATTAGAAACTAAACGGCGCCGAGTAAGTAACCATAGCAGTTTCTGCGCCAGGATTTTTACGATAGATGCTGGCATTAGATATATGGTTAAACGCAACACCTAAACGGTGTGAGTTAGGAAACTGATAAGCCAGTTCAATACCTGAGCGGAATTCGATAGCACCACCAAGATCTTTGCCATCACCATTCTTGTAAGCACCGGCAACAAAATTAGGGATAAGATAGAGCTGGTCTTTTACCAGCTCTGCATCCCAGTTAAGACCGATATAGCCGTAAACTGAACTGTCAGTGGTAACATTCACACCAATAACCGGGCGGATTGCATACTGCAAAGGTTTGGCACGGTACTCTACACCGAACTGAGTCGAAGAATTATCTGCGCCAATAACGTCGAAATAACCAATATAGCCTGTTATATAACCCTTTCCATCATCCACCGCCTGCGCTGCCGGAGCCGCAAGGCAGGCAATAGCCGCAAGTGCGATAAGTGATTGTTTGGCTGTTTGCGACATCTTCATATTAACTACTCCATAATTTTAAAAATAAATACTGCCTAACATCTAATAGATTTTTATTAATCAGTAAATACAAAATATGGGGTAACTATATTTTAGCACACCGTAGCTATCCAGTCTTATGCCTGCTCTTCACGCTGCTGCAACCACCTGGTCAATTCTTCCAGAGGCATGGGGCTGGCGAAATAAAACCCCTGTGCTTTGTCACAACCCAGTATCGCAAGCAAATCTTTTTGTTCCTTGGTTTCAATCCCCTCCGCCACTACTTTCAGGTTCAGGGCATGGGCAAGATTTATGATGGCGGTGGCGATCATGAGGTTGTTGCCGTTGGTAGTAATGTCCGCAACAAAAGAATAATCGATTTTCAGCACATCAAGCGGCAACTTGCTTAAATAACCCAATGACGAATAGCCGGTGCCAAAATCATCAACAAAAACAGATGCCCCGGCTTTACGGCAAGCAGTGAGCGCAAGGGCCGCCTGTTCCGGGTCATCCATAATTATGCCCTCCGTAACTTCCAGCGCCACATCTTTGGGATTCAGCCCGGTGAGTTTTAACACCCTTTCAAAGCGGGAGGTAAAATCTTTTTTCTGGAAATCCCGCGCCGAAATATTTATAGCAACATAAAAAGGTTCAGAGACAAGATGTTTCCATGTCTTAAAATCCCTGCATGCCTGCTGCATAACAGTTTCGGTTATTTCCACAATTAAATCGGACTTCTCAGCAAAAGGAACAAATTCCCCGGGAAGTACCATACCTTTTTCTGGATGGTTCCAGCGCACCAGAGTTTCCACCCCGCATACCTTGTCGGTTTTCAGATCAACAATTGGCTGGTACCAGACCACCAGTTCCTTATTGTCCAAAGCATCGCGCAGTTCCCTTGCTAACCGGATACGTCCGGAAAGTTCCTCGTTCAATTCCTGGCTGTAAAACTGGAATTCACTCTCCGGATTTTGCTTGGCACGGTGCAGGGCAATGTTCGCCTGTTTGAACAAATCCACATCTTCCACGCTGCCGCCGGGGAATGGAGCGATCCCAATACTGCACCCAATAGTAATAGAATTCCCATCAATATCAAAAGAACGTTCCAGAGTATCTATAATCCCTTTGGAAAAATACTCCAGATTTTCCGGCTGGGCCAGGTTGCCGGCAATGAACAAAACAAACTCGGCACCTTCCAAGCGCGCCAGGGCATCCTGTTTCATCAAACATTCCTTCAAACGCACCGCCGCTGCTTTTAGCAATTTGTTGCTTACTTCATGGCCAAGTGTCGCCGTCACCTCCTTAAAATGCCGCAGGCTTATGAGCAATACCGCCAGCGGCATACCGTTCTGGTTGGAAAGCGCGATAGCACCTTCAAGGCGCTCCAGAAACACCTCGCGGTTTATAAGCCCGGTTATCTGGTCAAAATGCACCAGCTCAATAACCCGGTTCTCAAACTGTTTGCGTTCGATGGCGTAGCGTATCGCACGCGGCAATATATTATTACCATACTCACCCTTGATAATATAATCCTGCACCCCCTGCTTGATAGTGTTCAGCGCCTTTTTCTCATCGGCAAGCCCGGTCATAACGATAATAGGTATGCCCGGAAGATCGGCACGCAATTTTTCAACCGCTTCAACCCCAGATAAACCCGGCAGGTTGAAATCAAGAAGCAATACGTTGAACAGATGCGCCCGGTACTGCGGCTCCGCCATTTCAACAGTCGGGGCATGGAAAACTGAAAAGCCTATGGACGAGGCCTTCTCCAACATCTCCTGTATCAGTACAACATCACCAATGTTATCCTCGATAACCAGTATATTGATGGAGTCTTCAGCTATTCTGGCAAGCGCTGTATTCATAGTATTTGCTCCTGCATACTGACTGCAGCAATTATTGCAATATGGATTGTGTTATTAATTTATATAACAACTAATAGTTGATTAAGTATTTATGTTCAACATAACTTTCACAAAATCTTAATATTAAAATTTAATAAAATATGTTAACCTACACAGGCTATGGCAGAAGATGCAGAAAATCCAGACAAGCCTAAATTAACCCGCCGCGAATTTGGCCTAAAAATGGCTAAGCGTGCAGCTGATGTTGGAGCCTATGCGGCAGGCGTTGGCATAGCAGGTTTCGGGGCTGTATCCCACGGCATGAATGAGGGAGGAGCAAATGCCGCGCTTAATACCAGCGATGTTTATGTAAGCATTCCTCCACCTATCAACAAATTTTCTGCTGGATCGGGAGATAATAAAATTACACTGGATATGACAAAAGCTATGATTGGAATGGGAGCAATGGCTACAGCACCAGAGCTGGTCAACAGCGTATCTAATGGGCTTACTCGCCGTACCCTGCTGGAAGGAGCTGGCCTTGCCGCTGTAGTAGGAGGCGCTGATGTCGCTGGAGAATGGGTGGGGACTGAAAAAGTCAAAAGACAAGCAGCACAAATACGCAGTAATAATTTACATCCTAAAAATCCACTAGAACACAAACGGATTGAAAAAGTTCAAACCTCATGGACTGAGGAAGTTCAAAAAGGTGGCGCACCGCCCGAAAGAGAAATATAACAGTAGCGGGAAGCTGTCAGCGCAATAAATCCTTGCCCAGCTGGAGTTTGATCGCTTCAGAATCGGTGGATTTTTTGGCCCGCACATAACGGTATACCTGCAAATTTTCCAGCACGCGCTGCACATAATTGCGGGTTTCGGCAAAGGGAATATTTTCAATCCAATCCACTACGCTATCAATATTATTGGCTGGTTTGCCAAATTTCTGAACCCATTTGTAAACATTGCCCGGCCCGGCATTATAAGCGGCTACCGCCATAACCAGCGCACCATCGTAATTATCAATCATGCGCTTAAGGTAGAGGCTGCCCAGCGTCATGTTATATTCGGGGTCGTATAGCTTGCTGCCGTCAAACTCAATGTCATTCTTGCGGGCCGTTTCCTTAGCAGTAGAAGGTAGCAACTGCATAAGTCCAAGCGCCCCCGACGGGCTTTTCGCAAAATTATCAAACTCACTCTCCTGACGGGAAATGGCCAGCGCAACCTCTGCGGGAAGCGCAAGATTATCCGGTATTTTAGGTAGCGGATAACCTATATCGACCAGCACCACATTCTTGCGCAATGCCTTTTTCGCGCCGCGTACACTCAAATAATCCTTACCCGCCTTTGCCCCCAACTCACTGGCAAGCATCGCATCGTTTTCATCCTCGGCATCCGCCACCAGATGGTTTATCAGTTTCTCCGCAACGTTAAACTCGCCAAGCTCTATGCACAAATTAACGGCATGCACAATATTGCGCGAATTGAATTCTTCGCGCACATCAGGATCAATAACTGGTGACGGGGGAATCCGCAACGGCGCCGTACCGTTATAAACAAGGGAAGCAAGCTGGCCGTAAAAAGTAGTGGGATAGGCGGTGGCTGTATTGTACCAGTGTTTTGCCGATTCAATGTCCCCCGCCTGCTTCGCCGCCCGCGCCGCCCAATAGGCCGCGCGCGACTTGCTTACCGGGTACTTCACCTCTGAAAACATTTTGTAAAAAATCTGGTAAGCATCTTTGGGCCGCTTGCTATATTCCAGCAACAGCCTGCCCTTGAGCCAATTGGCATCAGAATAACCCTGAGTGAAGTCCTGACCCGCCTCCTGCCCATGATTAGCAAGCAGGCGCCCGGCAAGTTTAATATTGCCATCAGCCATTGCCTCACGTATCTGCATTTCCCGGTATTTCCACCATTTCTCAGAATAGGGAACCTTCTTCGGCGCAGCAAGCAGCATTTCGCGGACACCGGAATCATCATCGCGTTTCTGCCTGTACACCATGCGGTCAAAAATCAGGCCAGCATCCTTTTTCATTTCCGCAGAAAGTTTTGCAACCAGCGCGGCAGCATTTTTCTTATCCGCCTGCAAAGCAATGCGCGCCTGGTAGAGATCCTTGTGTTCCTCATCAAGGCGGGAAAACATCCGCAACGCAGGAGTAGTTTTGTTTTCCCAGAGCAGGCGGTCGGTGCGAGCAATATCGTCCTCCTTGCTCAATAAGTCAGAGTAGGATTCCAGCAATGATTTTTCCTGCGCCTCCGTGAAATCACCATTGCGCCATGCGTCCCGGACCAGCGATTTTATTTTTTCTATTGATGGTGCCCCATCCTGCTTCAAGGCTCCGGCCAATGCTATTTTGCCAACACCTGTTATTGGCTCCTTGCCAGCAAACCATTTGATTATTTCACCTGACTGCAAACCACTGTCCGGAAAGAGCATCTCGGCGCGGATGCGCAATGTTTTCTGTTCCGGCCAGTCAGGATGCTTAAGGATAAATTCCTGTATCTCAGAAAAATCCGCACCGGAATCAGGAGCCAATAAATATTGCCATTTTATCAGCGTTTGCAGCACCACCTCATTGCTGTTCGCCGCATGGGAAAGAGCATCGCTCCACAACTTACGGCCAGAAAAAAAGAACGCGCTTTTGGCATGTTCGGATTCTTCCTGCGTCAGCGCAACGGCAGGAAAGGAACATGGCACCAGGAAAAAAACCGAACAAAGGCAGGATATTAAAAAATTACGGGTTCTCATACGCGGATATGTAGCATAGTGCAGGGTATTTGCCACTAAAGAGTTACACAAATTGATAACCACATCTTGACAATGCCGCCGGGAATCCTATCTCCTCTGTGCTGATAGCAACCCCAAACAAGGAAATTATTATGACCATCTCCATGTATCAGGCTTCTGTTCCCAATTTCATCCATGCTTTGAGTAACCTGTCTGCTGTCCTCGCCAAGGGTGCGGCCTATGCCGAAGCTAAAAAATTTGATCCTTCAGTACTGGTAAATGCGCGTCTGGCGCCAGATATGTTTGCGCTGGCACGTCAGGTGCAGATCGCCACTGATATAGTTAAAGGCGGCAGCGCCCGCCTCGCCGGAGTCGATGTCCCCAGCTTCCCCGACACCGAAGCAACCTTCCCTGAACTACAGGCCCGGATAACTAAAACTATCGACTTCATGAAAACCATCAAACCAGCACAGATAGATGGCAGCGAAGGCAAAACCATTAACCTTAAGGTCGGCGGAAATGAGCTTACTTTCAAAGGTCAGGATTATTTGTTTAATTTTGTGCTCCCTAATTTGTATTTCCACGCCACCGTTGCCTATTCAATCCTCCGCCATAACGGAGTTGATGTTGGCAAAATGGATTTCCTGGGAAAGATACAGTAAGACTCTAAACATTACTGGTTTATAGCCTTGTCAAATAAATATCCCTTCTCCCTCTGGGAGAAGGTTAGGATGAGGGCTATCACTCGTGGGTACTTAGCCCTCACCCCGCCCTCTCCCAAGGGGAGAGGGAGAAGAAAAAACCAGTAAGCTGCGAGGAATTTAAACCTTGAAGATAATTAATTGTTTTTTAAGAGTATAAGGTTAAGATGGTAAGGTCGGCTTACCATAACCAGAAATTATAACTAAAAATGCATGAACATTACCCCCCACCCCTCAACTATAGGTTGCAATATCAGGAGCGTCATTGCGGGGCGTAGCCGCATTGTCACATATAAACGTAAGCTATCTATTTGTCATACCAGCGCAGGCTGGTATCCAGCTTTACTCGCGGTAGCGAGGAATAAAAACTATATCGCCGCAGACGCGGCTCCGCTGGATTCCGGCCTACGCCGGAATGACAATTCTCCGAATCCGCGCAATAAATGCGGGGTGACAGGGGGATTCACCCTCATCGAATGAAGTATAGTACTGGTTATTATTGGCCTGCTGGTAGGCGGGATACTGG
>CAZUXB010000020.1:28973-42739 GCA_964624555.1 uncultured Rickettsiales bacterium
TAAAGCAGTTTGAAGAATTCAAAACCGCAGCCAACGCTTTTAAGGTAAAGTATGGCTACTTGCCCGGAGATATTCCACCAACCGAAACTACCCAACTCGGTTTTTTTACCTTTACTGGACCTTATGCCGGAACTACGAATAATGTATTTGTGGGTGGAGCACAAGGCTATATTAGATGGGGATTCGGCGATGCCAGCGGTGATATTCAAACGGGAGAAACTTATGTTTTCTGGCAGCATCTTACGGAAGCGAAACTGATAGCCGGGCGATATGGTGGCACGGTTGGCGGAGCAAATTACCTACAGCCAGATACTACTATCCGGATAAATAGTGGTCAGCCCGTTAATGCCTGCACCAATGCAAATGGGTGCTACGACCTGATGCTCCCAAAATCAAAATTTGAAGCAACCGATAATCATGTTGGTATTTATCCTAATCGCTATTATACGTTAGTGTACAATTTTGTCAGCACTGCCCCTATACCTGATTATTTTTATACTAATGCCACACCTTTTCAGGAATACAATATTGACAGCAAAATTGATGATGGGCTTCCCGACAAAGGAATAGTAAGAGATATAGGAACAATGCGGGGAAATACTGGATGGGCACCTTGTGTAACCGCAACATCCCCAATGGCCTATGACATGACCCCGACAACCGCAAATACCCTAAACCCAACGTGTGTTATCTCTGTCCTATGGTAATCGGTTGGTGATTATCGCAATAAACTATAGTCAATTAACCGGACACTTAATATTCATAATTTTTGGCATAAATTTTCCTCCCCCCTTGCGGGGGAGGAAGGTTTTTCATGGATTTGCTGTAAGCAAACCATAGAAAAACCAGGTGGGGGGTATGGTTTTGTCTTTACCCCCCCCTCCCTGCCCCTCCCCCACAAGGGGGGAGGGTAATTTGTATAAGTATAAAGTGCCTAGTTCGGCTGTATCTTCTGGATCTGGTGGTACATTAAGCAAAACAGTATAACCTGCATTGCCCCCTGGCTGCAGCTATAGATCAGCATGGCTTGTTCCGGAGAAAGGGCAAGCAGGTAGCTTAACAGAAAACCACCTATAACCAGAATAAAACGGCTAAACTCCCACATCGACACCAGCCCCTGCTTTTCCAGTATCTGCAAAGTGTTGGCGACTGCTATCATGGTCATGTGCGGCAAGTAGGAAATGCTGAGGATATTGATATAGACTACCGCCCCCGCCCACTCCCTGCCGAATACCAGCGGCACAAAATAAAAAGCGGTGGAATTGATAAGGGCCAGCCAGCTCGCCACAATCACAAACTGCGTTTTCAAAACCTGGAGGAAGCGTTTGCGCATCGCCCGCGGGTCACTGCTCTGGGTCTTGGCCGCTTCGCCAATATATACCTGGAGGATGGAAGTGCTGATAAGCAGCAACGGGCGGCCAATTATCCGGTCGGTAAGGAATACAAACCCGGCAACGGTATTGGAATAAAGGATTGGCAGAACAACCAGCATCAGGCTGCTGGAACTTATCGCGTTGACCAGTGCCGACCAGGTGGAGATCAAGGGAAAGCGCGAATAACGTTTGGCCAGTGCCAGCATATCGTCACGCTTGATATTGCTTATAACATCGGTTGGTTTAAGCACCAAGCGGTAGAGCATATTGCTGACGCCCGCCGACTGCCCGACAATATAACCAATTATCAGCCCCCATGCCCCGCTGCCCATCAGCCCCAACCCGATCTGGGTCAATGGCGAACTCACACCCTGATAAATTTTAGTGCGGGCAATCGCCGCAAACGAGCCGTGCCAGGTGGCATAACCAATCATCACCTGATAGGCCCCAATGCAGAAAAAACCCAGCGGCAACAAAAAGCGATATGGAGCAAGCACACCAAACAGCGAAGACGGAAGGAGCAAGGTGCAGACTAAAAAAAACATAGTGGTGGCAACAAGGGAAACAAAACATACGCCAAGCATATTGGCCGCCTCTTCCTTGCTTTTTGCCAGAGGCAGTGCCATGTCATAGCGCAGGGAAGCAATTACTGAGAGGATAGTTATAAAAGCAGTGAAAAATCCAAGGATACCAAACAGGTCAGGCAGGTAAATACGGGTGAGGACCGGGGATAGCAGAACCGTGCTGAGTTGCCCAAGCGCCGTACCCATGAACATGATAACAACATTATGGATAAAACTTCCATGCTTAAGCTTGGCCCGGATGCGGGAGATGAAAAAATTTAAATTTTTTGCCATCACAATTCTACAATGTTTATTACGCCATCGCCCGCTTGATACGCCGCCATAA
This sequence comes from uncultured Rickettsiales bacterium, assembly GCA_964624555.1. Classification (GTDB taxonomy): domain Bacteria; phylum Pseudomonadota; class Alphaproteobacteria; order Rickettsiales; family SXRF01; genus SXRF01. Next base: position 31,256 of record CAZUXB010000020.1, read on the forward strand.
TTTCTTGACCGGTTCAGCAAGGCCAATATCCGTGAGCAACTTTACCCCCGCCCTCTTTAAAAACCCACCATTTTTTTGCCGGGCCAGCAGTTTGGGATCCGGTGGCTGCCACTTAGCAATCCTTGCGTTCAAAACGGTAAGCCATTCACCACTTACGTTGTGGGCTTTGGCATATTCGGCAATACTCACCATCTCACCAATCTGTACCAAATTGTTCAACTGTATGGTGTTGATGTTGTTAATATCAAACTCGCCCGGGAAACAAGGAACTGCGCCCTGCACCCCGACAGCCAGGAAATTAAGCTGGGTACGCACACACTTCTCACATTTTCCGCAATTGCCGCTCTGGTCAGAACCAGCCCAGCAAACTTTCAGGGCTTTACAGGCAAATGGATAAGCACTTATCTTTGCCACTTTTTCAGTGCGGGAAAAACCCGCCCCATCATGGACAATAGAAAAATTTCCACCCGACATCAAATGATCAGTCACCGGGTTGGAACCCCACGGCAATACCAAAGCCTCATAAGGGTCGGTACTGCCAATCAGCCCAAAGGCAAATTCATCGCTATACATATGCAGGCAGGCGGCAAGCTCCAGACCGTGCGAATAGTCCCAATCCTGTAATTTCAATTCCCGGCTGTTGGTGCGCAGAGTACGCAATTCAAGACTCAGCGAATCCAATGCCGGGCGCACCCGTTTGGTCAGTTGTTCAAAGGCCGTGCTATTATAAATATCAACATCAAAACCATGCACCATCAGCACACTGCCAAGTGGATAGCGTACCGCTTCCGGCAACAGGCTGGTATGGCTGAGGGCCGTAAACATCGCATCAACCCCGCCGGAAAAAGCAGATATCGCCCGTTCCTCAGCGTGCTGTTTGCGCGTATCTACAACCCGGTCCGGGAGTATGGATATCTTTTTATAAATATCCGGTTTCCAGCGCCCCCATGCCATCAACAGTTCTTCTATGTTACGCATTGCCGTGCGGGAAAGAGTACCATGCACCTTGAGGTCCTTGCCCTGAGAAGAAGCATATAATAATACCGCCAGCACATGCCCATCGAGCAGCGTATCTTCCGACCACGGAATTATCCGGTCAAATTCATAAAATATTTCTATTTTTTTGGTAGCACCGCCAGCATACAGCGAAGTAACTCTCTTACTTTTCCCACCGGCAACCGAATTACTTACTTCCAGATTTAAATATTCCATATCCCATCCTATCAATTAAACACTTCTAACACGCGGAAGAAGTTTCCAGATATAAATTCCCACTAGGCCATTGCCAATTGCCATCAGCAGGAATACATGCGGTATGGTGAACCCCGCCGAAAGCATGGCAAAAGTTACCAATGCCGAGGCGACCATGAAAATCGCATTCATCACATTATTGGCAGCAATTATGCGGGCGCGGTGGTGGATATCGCTATCGTGCTGCATTATTGCGTATAGCGGCACGATATACAGCCCCGCGCAGATGGAAACAAGCAACAAATCAAATAAAATGCGCTGGTGGACAAATGACGCAACAAATTCCCTGACCCCCATGAGTTCAGAAGTTGCCGGCAGTTCGCTGGCACTGGCAAAATACAGGTCGATGCCAAATAAGGTCATGCCTGCCATCGCAATCGGCACATAAGTGCTTTTTATCTCACCCCTAAGCAGCTTGTTGCATAACAGCGAACCAATGCCGATGCCAACCGAGAACATGGTCAGGAACAAAGTGACGACATCCCCCTGCGCATGCAGGATATCCTTGGCATAAGTCGGGAATTGCGACAGGTAGGTCGCCCCCACCAGCCAGAACCACGATATACCTATGATACACAGAAACACCCTTTTGTTTTCCCGCGCAAAACCAACGATGTGCCAGGTTTCCCGCCAGATATTTTTACTTATCACCAGTTCCGGTTCCGGCGCCGGGGAAAGCGGGATATAACGGCTGGAAATATAGCCACCGGCAGCCACCAGCAGCAAAGCGGAAGATACCATGGTCACACCCTCCGGCAGCAAAATCAGCACCCCGCCCAGTATGGTTCCCAATAATATCGCAAGGAACGAACCGGCCTCGATATAGGCATTGCCGCGGAGCAATTCATCATCGCGCAAATGCTGGGGAAGCAGGGCAAATTTTATCGGCCCGAAAAAGGTGGAATGAACGCCCATAGCAAACAGTACAAACAAAAGGAAGCCAACGCTGCCGGTGTAAAAACCTATGGCAGCGGCCAGCATGATAAATATCTCAACCAGTTTTATTATCCGCGTCAATCTGGCACGGTCGATCTTATCCGAGAACTGCCCGGCCGTTGCCGAAAATATAAAATAAGGAAAAATAAATAACGCCGCCGCCGCAGTAACCAGCAACTGGGCATTGCCGCCTTCACTGGAGGCAAGCTTATAAGTTATCAGTATTACCAGCGCATTCTTCAATAAGTTGTCATTAAGCGCCCCAAGGAACTGCGTCACAAAAAGCGGGAAAAACCGGCGCGAAGTGAAAAATGACATAAACAACACTCTGGCTATTAAATAATTTATCCCTTCTCCCTCTGGGAGAAGGTTAGGATGAGGGCTATCACTCGTGGGTACTTAGCCCTCACCCCGCCATCTCCCAGAGGGAGAGGGAGAATAGGTGTAACCTAGTGAAACATTCAGTAAGGCGCAATTTATTTCTTAACCCCTGTTTGCTTGATTTAACTGGCGGATTGAGTTAAACAAAAACAATGTCATCAAAAACATTAGCTGCACAAAGCTGGAGTTTACGGCGGTTTAAGTCGCCCAGCATCATCCCCGGATTCGGCGTTACGCTGGGCTTCACTATCCTGTATCTATTGCTCATCGTGGTCATTCCCCTCTCCGGCCTCTTTTTCAAGGCGGCAACGGTTTCTTTCGGGGAGTTTTTTGGCACAATAACTTCCCCCCGCGTCCTCCATTCCTATAAAATAAGCTTTGGCATCTCCCTGCTGGCAGCATTGATAAATACATTTTTCGGGTTAATTCTGGCCTGGGTGCTGGCACGCTATAAGTTCTTTGGGAAACGGGCGATTGATGCGCTGGTCGACCTGCCCTTCGCATTGCCTACGGCAGTTGCCGGTATCGCCCTTACCGCCCTCTACGCCCCGCAAGGCTGGATCGGCCAATACCTTGAGCCATTAGGCATAAAAGTGGCCTTTACCCCGCTGGGTATCTTAATCGCACTGGTGTTTGTCGGCCTCCCCTTTGTGGTACGCACGGTCGAGCCTATCTTGCAGGATATGGAAAAAGAGCTGGAAGAAGCCGCAGCCAGCCTTGGAGCCAGCCGCTGGCAGACGTTCTATAAAATCATTTTCCCCAGCATCACCCCGGCCTTGCTCACCGGTTTTGCCATGTCCTTTGCCCGCGGGCTGGGAGAATATGGCTCGGTGATCTTTATAGCCGGGAACATTCCCAAAGTGTCAGAAATAGTGCCGCTGCTAATCGTTATGAAGCTGGAACAATATGATTATGCCGGCGCAACCGCCATAGCTGTGGTAATGCTGGTCGCTTCTTTCATCCTGCTGTTCATTATCAATCTATTGCAAAAATGGGCGGCGGCAGCAACATGAACCAGCGCAGAAACCATCCCCTCCCAACCGCCGAGCCGTTATGGATGCGCACAATTCTGCTTGCCAGCGCCTTTGCCTTTATCGGCATATTGGTTCTGCTGCCGCTTATCGCGGTATTTGTTGAAGCTTTCCGTAATGGTTTTGCCGCTTATCTCTCCGCCCTCGCCGATCCCAATGCGCTGTCGGCAATCCGCCTGACCCTGCTGGTAGCCGCTATTGCAGTGCCGTGTAACCTGGTGTTTGGCGTGGTCGCATCGTGGGCAATCACCAAGTTTGATTTTATCGGCAAGCACCTGCTCATTACCTTTATCGACCTGCCCTTTTCCGTCGCCCCGGTTATTTCCGGCCTGATCTATGTCCTGCTGTTCGGAGCTAATGGCTGGCTGGGAGCATGGCTTAATGATCATGATATCCAGATTATCTTCGCCGTGCCCGGGCTGGTTATTGCCACCATTTTTGTAACCTTCCCCTTCGTCGCCCGCGAACTTATCCCCCTTATGGAAGAGCAGGGAACACAGGAAGAAGAAGCCGCCATAATGCTCGGCGCCAGCGGCCTGCGCACCTTCCTTTCAGTTACCCTGCCTAATATAAAATGGGGCCTGTTATATGGGGTGCTGCTGTGCAATGCGCGGGCAATGGGCGAATTCGGGGCGGTGGCCGTTGTCTCCGGCCATATCAAAGGCTATACCAACACCATACCGCTGCATGTCGAAATACTCTATAACGAATATAATTTTATGGCCGCATTCGCAGTGGCTTCCATCCTCTCTATCCTCGCCCTATTTACCCTGTTGTTAAAAACCGCAATTGAATGTAAGTATAGCCAGCAGGAAAAGGTGTAAGGCGTTGAATATAAATTATATATAACAGTAAGTTATTGTGTAAAACACTACACAATTAGCCACTTCCAGTACATTTATTAACCATTTATAGTGTTGCTTTATATGACAACTGAACTTATACTGAAGAAGTTAGTTAAGGAGGGTAAATTAAAGCGTTTTGAACCACATCTACGTGCTGGACAGACTCATATAAGAGAAATTTTTATGACTCCAACTCTCTGGCACCATATTGACTCTATGGATGTTCATAAAAAATATGGATTAAAATATCAGGTAAAAGTAGAACAAGCATTAGCAAGATTTATAAATGGAAGCAAAATTAGGAGCGGTATAGATATAAAAGAGCTAAAGCCATTTGGTAACGGTGTATGGGAAATTAAAATCATAGAAGAACCTCAAACCCGTATATTTGGAGCTTTTGCAGAGTATGACGTGTTCATAGCCTTCTGGATGAAAAAAAGAGATGATGTTGCAGGAAAAAGTTTTAATCCGGATTTTTCTAATTTTCTTGATTCAGTAAAAAACCAATGGGCGCTTATATTCAAAGATACCGAGATGTTGTTATCAAGTAATATAAATGATTTAATTACAAATGGAGTTTGTTATGACCCGCGTAAAAGATAAGATAGAGCCTATATCAGAAAAAATATTATTAAGTGAATATTACGCAAATAAGTATGATGCCTATGGCTCAATGATAGATGCCTTCGAGTACCGCTCTCAAAAAGACGGGTTTACTCAGGGGACTTTAGTATCTCTTTTAGGTGTTAGCAAAGGTGTTGTCTCTAGATGGTTAAATGGATCTGCCAATTTAACCCTAAAAACTTTGAGCAATATGGCGACTGCTATGAAATGCCGTTTGATAATAGCTTTTGAACCGTACGATGAAAAATTGCCAAAAAGAAATTGGCAGTCACCATATGAAACCGAAGCTGAAGTTCAATGGTCTGAAGGTACCCATAGAGCAGCACAAATTTGAGGATAAAAATGAAAAAAATATTTCCTACAGACAAAAAAATTAATTTCTTAGTGGCTGATGATGTCCGCCGAGAAGTATCAGGAAAGGCTATTATTATAGGTTATTACTCTGATGGCAGCATAATTTCTTCCTATCCCGAGACCCCCAAAATAAGTAAAAACCAGCCTATGGTGTTTCCATCATTCTGCTTTCTTTGGGTTTTTACTGATGGTGAAGGCGATTTTGACGTAACAGCATCTATCAAATATCCAGATGGGACTATTATTGAAGTTATATCTCAAACAATGAATAAGAAGCGTGGTGAAGCACAAAATTTACTTGTTAGAATGTCTCCTTTTTTAACACATATTTTTGGTGAATTCGAATGTATTGTAAATTTGGATGACAATCACCAATATACTAGAAAATTCCGCATTATTCACAAGACCCTGTAATTATAAGGAATAAAATGGGCATTGAAGTAAAAAACATCCAGAAGAACTTCGGCGATTTTGTCGCGCTGGGGAATATTAACCTGACCGTGCCGGATGGCCAGCTGGTCGCATTGCTGGGGCCGTCAGGTTCTGGAAAAACTACTCTGCTGCGCATCATCGCCGGGCTGGAATTCGCTGATTCCGGACAGGTATTTATCGATGGCCAGGAAACCGCGGATATGCACGTCAAAGAACGCCGCGTTGGTTTCGTATTCCAGCATTACGCCCTATTCCGGCACATGACAGTTTTTGAAAATGTCGCCTTCGGCCTGCGGGTGCGCCCGCGCGATAGCCGCCCCACTGATTTCCAGATCCGCCGCCGGGTGATGGAGTTGTTGTCGCTGGTGCATCTCGATAAATTCCATAACCGCTACCCCTCGCGGCTTTCCGGTGGCCAGCGCCAGCGCGTTGCCCTCGCCCGTTCGCTGGCAGTTGAGCCTAAACTGCTGCTCCTTGATGAGCCGTTCGGAGCGCTCGATGCCAAAGTCCGCAAAGAACTGCGCCGCTGGCTGCGCCGCCTGCATGATGATATCCATATCACCAGTATTTTCGTAACCCATGATCAGGAAGAGGCGATGGAAGTTTCCGACCGGGTGGTGGTGATGAATCACGGCAAGAGCGAACAGGTCGGCACACCGGAAGATGTATACCATAAACCAGCCAATGGCTTTGTTTACGACTTCCTGGGCAATTACAATGAATTTGCCGGCTGGAAAGACGAAAAAGGCGCTGTCCATCTCGCCGAAGACGATGTCTGGGAGGAACCTTCAATTGCAGAGTCTGTGGCTACTTCAATTTCAACCCCTAACCACTGGCTGGCACGCTACCCGGAGCTGGTGGGAGCCATCCGCAAAATTATGCCAAACATGGTGTTGCCGCACGAAAACCATCCTGAAACCGAGCCCCAGATAAGCCAAAAAACCAGCCGCCAACAGTTGCGCGCCCGCCTCGCCCAGAGGGGAACACCAGTGCGCATATTCGCCCGCCCGCATGAAATGTTCGTAGCCCGTACCGCCGAAGGAGACCATGAATATATTCCCGCCGAAGTTATCCACATAAACCCCGCCGGGTCGCTGGCAAAAATTGAAATGGAGCGTAAAAATGGCAGTATCCTGCAAGTAGAGATACCTAAAACAATCGTTGACCATCTGGCAATAAGTAAGGGCGATACGCTGCTGGTGCGCCCGAAAAACATCAGGGTCTTTGAGTGATGTTATGAATCTCCGCAAAAAAGATATCCCCAATTACCTGACCTACTTCCGGATCGCGATAATCCCCGTTTTCACGCTGGTCTACCTGCTACCGGAAGCACTGGGCGACTGGAGCTATTATATCTGCAGTTTCCTGTTCTTCCTCGCCGGCTTCACCGACTGGCTCGATGGCTATGTCGCCCGCATCTGGCAGGCACAGTCCAATATCGGAAGGTTCCTTGACCCCATCGCCGACAAGCTGCTGGTCGCTACCTGCCTACTGCTTATGGTCCATGCCGGACGCGCCGATATCCTGCCGGCAATCGCCATAGTCTGCCGCGAGATACTGGTCTCGGGACTACGCGAATATCTGGCTGAAATCAGGGTTAGCGTCCCCGTCTCCAAACTCGCCAAAATAAAAACCACCGCCCAGATGCTAGCCATTTTCATACTCCTGCTCGGCGTCGGGCATGAATGGTGGATCTATTTTGGCCGCCTGCTCCTGTGGATATCCGCTATCCTGACTCTGGTCACCGGCTATGCCTACCTCAAAACCGGCATGAAACATCTGGTGGATTGAATCCAACAATCTCCACCTCCCGTCATTGCGAGCGCAGAGAAGCAATCCAGGAGTTGGTGAATCTGGATTGCCGCGCCTTCGGCTCGCAATGACGAGGGATGGGTAAATCATCAACCAAACGACTATATTTTACTGAAACTTAAATGCCAGGGAACAAGTTTTGTTATTTCCTTCATCGACCCCGACAGAATATTTCTGGGTTCCGGCAACATTGCCATTATCATAGCAGGTGGAACTGGATGCTGCGGTGGCTGCGGTACTTGTTGTCCCTACCCACGTCATATATCCGTTATTAACGTTGCTAGTAGTTAGTTTCAGAGCCAGAACACTGCCAGACTGGGGAAGGCCATCATCGATCTTGGTATCCATCTGAAAAGCATCCATTACCGGAACGTCAGGCAAGGCAGTTGTTTCCCTGCTATTGTAAAATGATATTTCACCTGCAAGAGTAAAAAAATTCACCCTCTCGTAAATCGATGCAGTGCCCCCGAGTTTTTGCCCGTTCGTGACCAGAATATAATAGCCATCTCCCAATTTTGCCTTGGGGAAAAAATCTTTAGTGGCCGGAGTTGTGGTGTAGTCAACGATGCCAAGTGATGTTGCATTACAACAGGCAGCAGTGCTTAATTTTTCACCGATCATATTCGTGAAACTGAGATCCACCCAGAAAACAGTGGATTCACCGGAGCCCTGGAAGCCAGCCATGGCAATTGCAGGATTTGTACAACCTGCACTAGTGTTAAAGCAATCCCCTTCGATAAAGCCATTGCCATCCCCCTGCCCCCTTTTAGTGCCCCTGGCGGTAAGGCCAAGAGAAGTTGCCTCACTGCTGGGAATATCACCCGGAAAATAACCATATTTACTCCGGAATGTGTTCGTTGCTGTTTGAAATTTTTCAATCTGTGATATTTGCGCACGGATAGCTGACGCTTTGATAAGATCCCGCCCCACCAGCACACCACCAACTATCAGGCCGATGATAACCAGAACAATCGCCAGTTCAACAAGGGTAAATCCCCGGCTCCCGTCATTGCGAGCCGAAGGCGTGGCAATCCAGTTGTTGCCACATTCTGGTACTGGATTGCTTCGGCTACGCCTCGCAATGACGTTATTGGTATTGCAACCTATAGTTGAGAGAGAGAGGGGGGGGCTTTATCATTTTTTACATAAAATTTCTATTATTCATTTGCTAAGATAAATATACACACCAATATCAGTATAATAAATAAACTCTACTAAAAAACGCTTAATTTCATATAAATCCTGTGGTTTTTGCTGTAATTTTTTGCTATACTGGCACTTATTTTGCGAACTGCCCCGCCATTATGCCTACCGTACATAAGGGGTTTTTCTGCCCATAAAACATAAAGATAATGACAGGCGACAAAGAATTATGGATGAATATCTCCTTCAAATCAAAGAACTGGAAACCCTAAGGGCCCAACACCGCGATCTCGATAACATGATAAACGATGGTAACCTCGACGAATTTACCCTCCGCCGCTGTAAACAGAACAAGCTGGCCCTGCGCGACAAGATAACCATGCTGGAACGGCTGGTTTACCCCGACATAATCGCATAGGTAACCTTATCCCTGAAACCATAGAAGTTAAAATTGAATCGCTCGGCGGGCTGGGCGATGGCATCGCAAGCTATAACGGCAAGCCGGTTTTTGTGCCCAAAGCAGTAGTCGGCGACATTTTAAAAGTTCGCATCATCCATGAAACCAAAGAAGCAAAACGGGCCGAAATAGTTAATATAATAGCCCCGGGACAAAATCGCCAACCCGCTCCCTGCCCCCATTTTTCTGCATGCGGCGGCTGCACCTTGCAACAAATGCAGGAACAACCGTATCAGCAATTCAAAAAACGCATAGCAGAAAATGCAATAAAGCAAGCTGGGTTTTATATTCTTCCCCCTCTCCCTTTGGGAGAGGGCCGGGGTGAGGGCTATCACAATAAAGAAAGGGCCCTCACCCTACCCCTCTCCCAAAGGGAGAGGGAATTTATGGCTTTCCTGCCCGCCGCCTCGCGCCGCCGCGCCGAATTTAAATTGCTGGAAGAAAACAAGAAATGGTCACTGGCCTATATGGGCATACGCAGCCACAATAAAGTGGCGATAAGCACCTGCCTGATACTGGAACCATCCCTCCAGAAAATACTGCCCTTAGTGCAGGAAATGCTGGGTTCCATGACCTTTATCAGTAATATCGAAACAGTCAGCATCACATCCGCCGATTGTGGAATTGAAGTTATATTCTCCTTAAACAAGAATGCAAAATTGCCAGGCCAGCCTAAGATTGTTGAAACCGAACTGAAGCATATTGCAGATACCATCAAACTTGCCCGCACCAGCATAACCGATAGCAATATGCTGCCGCTGGCAACTGTTGAAAAGGGAGCAATTACCATGCGCCTCGGCAATATTGATATGAAGCTGCCGCACGATGCTTTCCTGCAGGCCACCAGCGAAGGGCAAAGGCTGCTCACCGAATTTGCCATAAAAAACATGGAAGGGCAAAAACGGGTTGTGGATATGTTCTGCGGCATTGGCACCTATAGCGTCCCGCTGGCGAGAAATGCTATGGTTCACGCCATAGACGACCACGCAGTAATGATAAACAACCTCAAAGCCGCTAAAATATCCGGCCTTAGTGCAGAAAAGCGTAACCTTTTCACGGAGCCACTAAAGCCAGCAGAGCTGGATAAATTTGACGCGGCAGTAATAAATCCGCCGCGGCTGGGAGCCAAGGCCCAGTGCGAGCAGATAGCGCTTTCCGCCATAAAGCAGGTGGTCATGATCTCCTGCAACCCGGCCACCTTCGCCCGCGACGCCAAAATTCTGGGGAACGCTGGATTTAGCCTCAAAGATACGCTAACTATCGACCAATTCGTGTGGAGCCCCCACCTTGAAATAGCGGCGAGCTTTGTAAGATAATAATATCCCTTGTCACAAATTAGTAACTATTATATAATAGTTCGTATATATCTATATTACATAGCATTGATGTAGGGATTTACCGTGACAGAAATATCAAGCCATGAGCGTAAAAACACCCCAAGTTTTTCACTTAATCAGAATGAAATAGAGTTTATATCAGATATGGTTGCCCGTGGTCGTTTTGGCAATCGCACGGAGGTTGTACGGGCAGGCCTACGCTTGTTGGAGGATTATGAAAATAACATGAAACTCCGCCGTCTGCGCGTAAAAATTGAGGAAGCATCAGTTGCTATCGCCGAAGGCAAAGGCATCAGCTATGATAACGGGACAGCATTAGCGCAAGATGTTATTGCACAAGGAGAAAAGAGATTAAATCGCGACAATTAACCATTTCTCCGCAAGCCCGCGAAGATTTGGAAAATATCTATTTGGAAATTGCCAGAGATAATCCGCAGGCGGCTGTAGCCTTCATACAAAATCTTGCAAGCGAGATAGAAAAAATTGCTTTTCTTGGAATTACCGGCTCATCCCGGGATTGGATAAGCCAAGGGCTCCGTGCATTTCCCTACCGCGAACGCTGCTTTTACTTCCGCATTGATGGAAACAGCTTTGTCTTGCTACGGGTTCTGCATGGCAAACAGGATATTGCCAATCAGTTCTCTGAAGACTGAGGGTGATTGCCGGAACAAGCTCGTGTGGAGTGTGGAGCCCCGCACCTTGAAATAGCAGCAACCTATTCCCGCACTTGATGCGGGATCTGGGGACAAGTCCAAAGACGGAGATTTACGCCCCAGACCCCGCAATAAATGCGGGGTGACAGAATTAAATAAAAACTTGCCAGTTTTCCGCAATTACTCTAGGAAAAGCGCATGACTGACTTATCCAATATCCGCAATTTT
>CAZUXB010000021.1:0-15920 GCA_964624555.1 uncultured Rickettsiales bacterium
CCATCCTAACCTTCCCCCGCAAGGGGGGAAGGAATACTTGCCAAGCCGACAAAAAATCCTGCTGGCCACCAGCACAGGAGCGCATCTGGGAGCTTCACGGGTGGAACAAACACTTGGCGTTGCGCTTAACTTAAGGAATGCCAATAGTTCTTTCCTGCTGTGCGATGCCTCCCTGCCCGCCTGCATGATGTGTGAGAGTACGCTTATCGCCAATACCAATGAATTCCTAAAATCCGGTGGCAAAAAATTACTGTGCGATACATGCTTTGCACCAGCAGAAGCCGCCATTGCACCCCTTGGAATAAAACTCCACCGTTATGGGGATTTTCTGGAAGAATCAGAAAAAAATGTTATCGAGGCAGTTGTTGCCAAAATTCCCAAAAATGAACTTATGGGTTTCTCGCAGGATGGAATAGCGCTTGGTGAACATGCTGTTGCCGCAGCCTGCCGTTTTTTCGGCACCAGCGATATTTTTTCGGCAGCAAAAGGTGAAGAGGTTTTGCGGCGCTACCTGGTTGCCGCCTGGTTTACCATGCGGGTCAGCCAGAAACTGTTTGATACTGACAGACCTGACATTGTGGTACTCCACCACGGTATTTATGTGCCGCAAGGTGTTATTGCAGAGGTGGCAAAGAAATCTGGTATACGTGTGGTCACATGGCATCCTTCATACCGCAAAGGCACCTTTATTTTCAGCCACGGTGACACTTATCACCGCACCATGATCGATGAAGCAACTGCCAGCTGGCGCAATATGCCGTGGGATGCCAGCAAAGAAAAGGATATAATGGAATATCTCACCTCCCGACATACCGGCAGCAGTGACTGGATATGGTTCCATGAAAACCCGATGTTCGACAGGAATGCAATCCGCCAGCAATTAAATATAGAGGCAGACAAGCCAATAATAGGCCTGCTTACCAACGTGGTATGGGATGCGCACCTGCACTACCCCAATAATGCCTACCCGGATATGATGTCATGGATTTTTGATACCATCGACCATTTTAAAGAGCGTAGCGATGTCCAACTGGCGATCCGTATCCACCCCGCCGAAATTTATGGCAATGTTAAATCGACACAAACAGTTATCGATGAAATCAAAAAGCGTTATAAAGCACTCCCGGAATCAATAAAAATTATCCCGCCACTCAGCGAGATAAGCACCTACAGCCTGATGGCGCTTTGCGATTGCGCTCTTATTTACAGTACCAAAACCGGAATAGAGCTGGCCGCCGGAGGGATGCCGGTAATAGTTGCCGGTGAGGCATGGGTGCGCGGCAAAGGCTTTACCATTGATGCCTCAAGCCCAGAAGAATACAGGAATATATTGGGCAAATTGCCGCTAAAACAGCGCTTGAATGACCAGCAGGTCAACCTCGCCCGCCGCTATGCCTATCATTTTTTCTTCCGCCGGATGCTCGATATTGATATTTTTACCGCAACCAATAAACAACCACCTTTCGAGCTTAATATTAAATCACAGAATGAGCTGTTGCCGGGAAAATGCCACGGGCTGGATGTGGTGTGTGACGGGATTATTACCGGCTCGGAATTTGTGCAGGATTATGGAAACAAAAAACCAGCAATGGTTTCACCCGCTGATTTGCCAGCTTCCGGAGAATTCACAAACTCCCGGGCAAAAGCTTCCCTTTGAGCAACCAGCAAATCTTCGCCATTTAAGTAACGTTTTATAGTGGCCAGACATTCTGCCATATCTTTAACCAGCAGCACAGCATTATAATCCAGCAGGTTCTTAAAATGGGCTGAGCCAGTGTGGGTATCCTTATATTTATCAGTCTGGATGCTGATACAGGATTTGCCCATCAGCAAAGCATCAATAATTGCCGAGGTATTAATGCTAATGGTAACAACGCTATGATAGATAGCATTAAACATATTGGACTGCCGCGCCTTGGAAAAAGGCACCCCTACAAACGCGCTGTCAGTAAGCACCACCGGAAGCCCCGCAAGGCTCTTTAATGTTTCCTGGCTGGACGAATGCGGGCGAACCAACACCTGAAGGTTTTCAAGCTGCTTGTTACCAGAGTTTTTTAATGCGCTAACCAGCTCGCGTATCAACCATGTCTCATCCTCGGCGATATTACCGGATGAACCAAGGTAAACTATATAGGGGAAATCCGGGTTTAAACCCTGGCTGCGCATAGACTCTGCCCGCGGTTGTATCAGACAGTCAACATCACGCCATTTATCAAAAAATGGCGAACCAACAATTCTGGCTCTTTTTTTATCAATATGGTGAATTTCCACCGCATCCCTGGCCTGAATTTTATTCCATGCAAACACATAATCCGGGCGGATATGGATAAGCCCCTTGGTGGTAAGGTTATCCCACGATAAAATCACCACCGCATTTTTAATACCCAGTTTTTTCGCTGCTTTTATCCACTCAGCGTCGGATATAGTACGTGTGTTGGCCGGGGAAACCACTACCCAATCAGGTTTATGGATAGACAAGTAACGGACAATATTTTTATTAGCAGGAATACAAAGGTCTATTTTCTCCATCAGTCCAATTATAAATGGAAGTTTAAGCAATTCTTGCAAAAATGGCATGGAACATAAACGTTGCGCCTTTTCCGGCATCCAGCTGAACCAGCGTTTCAGGTAATAATTATCCCTGCTGATGCGCTGGAGATAGGAAGCATAGCTGCGGATAAAACGCAAATTGGTACAAAAATCGCTGACAGAACGCTGCTCTTTGTCAATTTCAACCACAGTAAGATTAGGAAAACGCTTCTGGAAATCCGCAAGAGTATCAACCCGCTCCATAACCCCCTGCTTCAGCTCTTCCTGATCATCCTTGCCGATCTGCGCACGCTTTATAAATAAAAGCTCAACATGGATACCACGCTCACAAAGGGCTGTGATAATACTATCATGATAGAAAAAATGCGGCAGGCGTGACAAAACATAAGTAACCCTCTGTTCCGCCTTCACAGCAACCAGTTTATTAGTAAACAAACTATCCATTAGCCGCCCGCCTGGTTATTGCAATATCAGGCAGAACCGCCTGCCCCGAAGAAAGCATATGCTCGGCAAGCCACCAGTCTTCCGGCATATTTATATCAAAACCTTCTACCCCTTCGCTGATAAAAGGGATTATCTTCTCCCCGGCAATGGTACGGTATTGCTGGACAACCCGCGTCCACGCAATTTCAAGGCTGGCATTCTGAACATATATTTCAGGTAACGCCGCCATCTGGCAGGAATGGTAAGGAACACCATTTATGTTGCCCTGTAACAAAGGCTGCATCCTACCCCCGGAAATCCTCCACATTTTTCCCGGGTGCTGGCTGCATTTTTCCACCGCGCGCAGGGAATCGGCGTCTTTATCGGAACTGAATAAATCCCATGCCCGCCGGATGGTGTCAGCCGTGCGGAAAGGGCTGGTCGGGCGCAATATACTGAAACAGTCAAACTCCCTGCCCGCCTTTGCAAGCATAGCAATAGCGTGCTCTATCCATTCAATATCCGGCGAGGTGGAACCGGCAAATTCCGGCGGGCGCAGGAACGGTACCTCGGCACCATAGCTTCTGGCAATATCAGCATATTTTTCGTTATCGGTAGAAACCACTACCGCGTCAAATACGCCGCTATCCCTCGCCGCCGCAATGCTATAGGCCAGCAGTGGGTGCCCGCCAAGCACACGGATATTTTTGTCCAAAACTCTTTTGGAGCCGGAACGGGCTGGAATAAGAGCAATAATTTTCAATTCAGGCATAGGGGAAAACAACTAGCTGAAATAAAAATATTCAGCAAGGCTTATCATTACCAGCGGGCAGCACTAACCGTACCACGACTTCTTTCCAAATCGTGTTCGCCTGCTACCAGGGCCCGCATTGAATCAAATTGTTTCTGGAATTCAGCAACCACCTCATTCTTTTTACCTGAACCTGCTAAAAAGCTGGATAGACTTTCCCGGTTAGCATCGGACAGGGCATCACACTCCGCAGGATTTACGTTACCCCTTCCGATAAGGGCATATAAAGCCTTTTGTTCAATACCAGTACTCTCGATAATTCCAGCAGCAGGAATTACTTCCCCGCCTGCATCCGTAAAAAATGCCCTTAGCTGCGCACGCGCTTGTTTTAAGTCAGAATTATACCCAGAATCAGAAGCATAACTAACTGGTTCCATTCTAGGAGATTCGTTAATATCCCTTCCATACCTTAATACTGGCTTACGAGGCTTGAAAGGAACACCCCGAGCACGTGAAGATGACTTATTATCCTCAGGTTTAACACCAGAACCATTACCCGCACCATTATCATGGTCTTTTTTAACCATACCTGTCCAGCCTGCGATTGCGCGTAAATTATCAAATTCCTGCTGGAATCTATCTATTTCAGCCTGAGGTTTACCTAACGTGTGTAAATATTCACTCAGTCTATATTTTGCATTATCTGATAAGCCAAGCTTTCCTCTTGTACTTGGAATTTTTCCAGTGCCCAAAACTGAATAAACAACCTGATCAGAAACACCTGCCCCGCGCGCAATAACGGAAAAACCTAAATACGTTCCATCATTTTTTGTAAAAAATTCTCTTAAAACTTTACTTTGTGCTCTAAACCTGTTACCCAGAGGTGTTTCCTGAGCATATTTAGTGCTAGACCCTGCTCCTGAATCATGTGCGGTTCCGTCACAATTTGTTCCTATATCGGACATATATTACAACCATCTGTAAATATTAAAATATTGTTTACTTCCGCCATATTATATCTAAGTGCTATTTTTGCATATTAATTTTATGTTAATGTTTTATTACGGCCAATAACACACTAAATTATAATGGTTTTTTGCGCAGGTAAACCTCTACGACATCGCCCGAGTTAAAAGCCAGCAGGGCAAAATAGGAAAGTAATATAACCGGCCCAACCACCGGTAACAGCATGATACTTATAATAGTCGGCAACAGGCGGTTGTTGCCCTGCTCGGATAATTTGCCGTTCTTAAGGAAGCGGAACAAATCATTTTCATTACCAACTATCATATTGAGTGCACTCTGCAACATACAGAACGGCGACATTTCAAGGCTCGCCCAACGTTTTTCGATAGTTTCAAAGCCATGTGCTTCCGCCATTTTTTCTACCCCCTGCGCGGTGAACTGCCAGAGGTGGCGCGGCGGATCTAAAAAAAGCCAGTTAGATTTAAAAAACTGCGCCTGCAGGCTGGCAAAATCCTGCTGCGCCAGAATAAGTACCCCACCCGGCTTTAGCACCCGCTGGAATTCAGCGATAGCAGCATGCGGGTTACGCAGATGCTCAAGCACATACCACAATGTTATAGCATCAAAATAATTATCAGGATAGGAAAGCGCAAAAGAATCACCCACCAGTTTTACTTTGTCAGCATTGTTGGAAGCTGCGCTGTAGGGATCAACACTTGCCACCTCCCAGCCCTCCTTAACCTGCGACGCGGCGAAATGCCCGGCACCGGAACCAAAATCCATCAATTTCCCACGCCCCCGGCAAAGCTGGTTCAGGCGCAGCCCACGCCAACTTGCAACTTTTGCCCGTAATACCTCCATCCAGCCACGGAAACGCTTACCATCATCGGTATAAAATACGTCACGGTAAAAGGCCTCAATCTCGGCAACTTCAGGAAACGGTGCAAGAACACCATTCCCGCAAACAGCACAGGAAACAATATCCCACTCGCCCGGCACGCCCTGATTGGTATCGCACACCTTGTATAAAGCCCGCATGTCAACAGAACCGCAAACCACGCATTTTTTACAGGGATTATCCATCATTTTTTACACAAACCGCAAGAAGTGAATCAAACAGGTTAAGAGGTACAACTAGCTTTGCCATACTGCCGGACGCTTTAGGCAGCAAGAAACCCGGTAAATATTTCCGTAACCTCTCACGCAGGTAAGGATAGGAAAAATACCAGCAGGGCCTGGTAAATTTTTCTACGCGGAACCCGGCCCGGTTCAAGGAAATCTCCAATGTCCTTTTGTTGTAATAGCTGATATGGGCAATACGGTAATGCCACCATTTGAATCCTAATACCCTTGCACAGAATGATGATACATCAGGTGTTACCACCAGCAGAATACCACCCGGCTGCAATTGCGCATGGATAGATTTTAATACCCCTAGCGGATCATTCACATGCTCTATAACATCAATGAAAGTAGCGGCAGAAAATTTTTCCGTAATCTCCGGGTGGGGAAGTACCCCCTCATAAACCTGTAACCCATTATCCCGCGCAGTTTTTGCCAACCATGCCGACGGCTCGATCCCTATTGCAGAAAAACCAAGCCTGTTCGCAACCTCTACCAATATCCCGCTACCGGCACCAACATCAAGCAATGTAAGCCCCTTACCGTTTTCCCGGTGCAGTGAGCTTAAAAGTTGCGCTACCAGTTTTTCCGCCTGCAACACACGCTCACTGCGCCCCTTCTCATATTCGTGATCTTCCAGCCCTTCATAATAATGAAGAACGCTGGTATCATTCAGGCATTGCAACAAACCACAACAGGAACATTTATATATCGCCGCCGTGGAACCATAATTAGCATCGGTAATCGCAAAATTATTGCTCTGCAAATCGCTGGTAATGGTAGAATTGCGGAGCAAATAAAGATTAGGAGAAGAACAGGCACGGCATTTACCCACATGTTTTTCCTTGCGGGCAGCAATAAATAATTTCGGGCACAGCCAGCCCAATAATTTATTTTTGGGGTTGCTCAGGAAATTGGCAATGGCAATGGTTTTATCTCCATCCGGCCCCACCAGTAAACCGCTGTATAACTGTTCATCAATAGTAAAATCATTGCCGAGCAATCTCCGGTAAGTAGCAAAAGTCCCCAGCTTTAACAATCCATGTTCATTTTTATCCAGTGCGCACAGTAAAGCCAGCAACGGGTTCAGCTTGTTCGGTTCAAAGACCAGCAAACGTCCACCCGGCTTTAATACCCGTGCCACTTCGGCAAGCGTTTCAGCCGCGGCCTCCAGATGGTGGATTACATCAACCATAATAAGGACATCAAATTCATTGTCGGCAAAAGGAAGCACGCCTTTCTCCAATAAAACCGCACGGGCATTGGGAATATTGTGTTTAACAATGAAGGCCGAACATTCGGCAATAAAACTGGGTACAATATCAGCCGCCACAATGTTTTTGCAAAGCGGCGCCACCAGCGACATGAAACCACCCGGGCCGCAACCAAGATCCAGTACCTTATCATCCTTCGTTACATAGCGGGCGACCTGCGGCACAAAATGTTGCAATACCGAACGTTTGCTGGCTATGGCTTCCGGCGAAAAGCGTTTTTCCATACCCCAGATACCACGCTTGTTTTTGCCTTCCACCAACCCGTCATAAAAATTACGGGTTTCCTCACTGGAGAGTACTTTGAATTGCTCTTTCATGCGATATCCTTAAGCAGGCTGGTATAAAATTGCGGTTTATCACACAGGAGAAAAGCAACACCGGCCTCCCGCGCACATATTCCATCACGCTCCATGCGGTCACCAATCATCACACAATCCCCGCGCTCCAGCCCCATCCTTTCAATAGTTTTGAGCAAGCCTTGTGGCTGCGGTTTCAGGCGGTTTACTTCCGGTTCCGAGGAATAACATACCACATCGGCAGCAAGCCCAAGGACAGCTAGTTTTTTCTCCACCGGATAATCGGAAAATACCCCGATCTTTATCCCACGCGAATTCAGAAAGTCAAAAACTTTATCGATATTGTAGAAACGGGCCGGACGGAGATATTTCAAGGCTTTTATATCTATCCACTCTTTTATTATTGCTGCGACTTCCTGCTCTGTAAGGTTAAATTTTTGGGATGTTTCTCTGAATTCTATCTCTGCAATATTGAGCGCCCGTTCCTCGGCCAGCTTTTCACGGTTCTTGCGATAATGCAAAACAACCCGCAGATCACGCCAGCCATTTTTACTGGCCAGGACGTTGGCAATAAGTTTGACCGACATGCAAAAACGTACCAGGAACTGACGGTACAAGGTACCATCCATATCAAAAATGACGCCACGTATATTGCCCCATTCTATTACCGGCCGGGTATAATTCATAAATGAATTTCCACAAAGTTACTGCGGGTTATGCGTTCCATTAAAGGAATATCGATAAAAGCAGTAAAGATGGTGGTGGCCACCAACAGGGCGATTATTAGCAATAATCTCCAGTCCTTATGCAATTTTTCCGGCTTCTGGGCAACCGAGGTCGGCTGCAACCCAAGGTGCAGGTAATAGGCAAAGAGTAATATAATTATCGGGAAGGTGAAAATAAACTCGGTACGGTATTTTATCAGGAAAACTGCCGCCCCGAAGGTGGAGGCAAGGGCGTATATAAAACAGGATATAACCAGAGATTCCACCGAATAAAAACGGAAAGAACGGCGATATGCCCCGGCCCATTTATGACCGTTTTCCTTTTCTATATAACGGTATTCCGATAATCTTTTCGCCGCCATCAGGAAAGCTCCCCCGGCCCAATAGGCAATAACCAGGCTGAGCGGAGGTACCGTATTGCTGGAAATCATCGCCCAGCCCATAATCAGGCGGATCGGATTGTTAATCGCCTCGGAAAGAACATCCAGATAGGCTTTATCCTTAGTACGGAAAGGTTTTACATTATAGGTTATGCCGCTGATGAAAAGGGCAACCGCTCCTATGAAAAACAGTAAATCAACCTGCCATGCAAGCGCAATACCAAGCCCGGATAAAATTGCATATTCCAGATAGACGTATTTTGCTTTGAGCAAGCCCATAGCTGCCGGCCGATGCATTTTCTCCGGGTGGTTGCGGTCAGTTTCTGCATCCAACCATTCATTAATCACATAATTAGCCGAAGCAATAAGGCAAGCACTGATAAGGCCAACGAATATATTATATACGGTTTTGGATATGGCAGCATCAATATCATTAGTGTAAACAGCCGGGGCAAGCACCATCGCCGCTATAATACCGGGAACTATAAAAATATGTTTCACCCAATGGTCGGGACGGGCAATGGCAATATAGTGCTTTAATCTACGCGCATCTTTAATAGTCTCTGAGTTGTCATTCCCGCGAAGGCGGGAATCTCCCACTTTCACAAACTTAAGATCCACGCCTACGCGGGGATGACGTTCTGTATTACTAGCTGACATTGCGGAGCTCGGCATCAGCATCAAGGCTGGAGAAAATACAGGGAACATAGCGCAGGGCATAAAGTTTCAACTGCTTGAAGATAGACATTTCCAGCTTGGTTCGGAAATTCATGGTTAGAATATTTATACCAGCAAAAAATGATTTCATGGTCTGGTAGCGGGCCTTGCACAGGAATAAATTACGGTACATCCGCCAGCGGTATTGCATCAGCAAACTATAATCCTTGCGCCATGCCGGTGACGGGGTGCATTGCGAATAATGCTTAAAATCATTAATGGCAGAAGAAAGTTTGGCACCGGGAAGCGGGGTAAACACCACCAGGGAAATTTCATCAACCCCGACTTTGAGAAGTTTAGTTGCATATTCCAGGCTCATATCGCGGTCATCCGGCTCTTCCCCGGGCACACCGCCAATAAACACCGCCTGCATGGCAATGCCCAGTTCATTCATTTTTTTAGCCATGCGTAGTGCGTGTTCATGGTCAAAGGGCTTGTTCATTATTTTAAGAAGTTTTGTTGAACCGCTTTCAGGAGAAAAAGAAACAAAAACACAGCCAGCCTTTGCCATCAATTCCAGAGTTTCTTCGGATTTGATGGTTTCAATTTTGGTACCCTGCGCCAGTTTCCATGTTATCGGCAATTTCCGGGCAATCAGCTCGTTGCATATCTCACGTGTGCGCTTGTCGCTGACTGTGGGGTCAAGGTCGGATATATGGTAATCGGTAACCCCTAGGGTCCGGTAAAAATGTTCCATCTCATCGACCACATGCTTTGCTGAACGCCCGCGCCATTTAGGGTTAACCTCAGGAGCAATACAAAAAGTACAGCGGTAAGGACAACCACGCGAAGTTAGTATAGGTAAAAATTTACTGTTCTTTTTAACCGGAGCATGGGCAAAACCTGCCTTCCAATAGCCATTCAATGGAAAGTTCTCCCACGCCGGCATCGGCAGGGCATCAAGGTTATCCGGTAATGTTGTTGGTGCAGTAAAAGTAATATTTTCACCATCAGGATAGACAATACCCGGTATATCATTAAGGTCGCTACCGGTTTCCAGACGCCTTGCCAGCTCCGGTGCGCGGTCTTCCGGCTCACCCATGATAACACAATCCGCACCTTTTTTTAGAAAGTCACCGGCAACATGGCGCAGTGAATAAGACGTCACCGCCTGAACATTCTCAAACAGGGTGATTTTAATTTCCGGACGTTTGCTTTTTATCGCAGCAATAAGGCGCTCCACCGCAATAAATTCAGCAATGGTCCGGCAATATATAAAACAGTTACTTACACCCGGCAACAAGTGGGAAACTACCCAGTCCTCATCTACCCCCATTAGCATGAATTCACCGATAACCTGACGGTTGTTGGGTTGCAGGCCAAAACAATCTATTACCTGCACATGGCGCTTTGCCGTATGCTTCAAGGACCCGGCAAGATGCGCGGCCATATGCGGCATAAATGGTATGCCAGTATGCGGGTCAAGGTTATGGCAAACAACCGGGGGCACTATTACTGTAACTGGCGGTAAATCAATATTCATGCAGCATTCTCAATCGGTTTACGGCGAACTATAGCACTGATGAACAGAAAAGCAAGGCAGGCGCAGAAACATACCATGCTGACAATACGCAAGGTAGCACGCAGCTCAGGCTGGTATTTAAGGGATACCTCCGCAACATCCGCCGGAATTTTTACCGCAAGCAAGGCATCAGCCAGCGCAATAACATCTAATTTCCTGCTGCCTGAATAAGCCTGCCAGTCCTTGCGGTAAAGGCTGGAAAATACTAATAACATTTCGATTTTATCTGGAAGGAATGTTGCCTGCATATTACCATTACCACCTGAAATAGTTACATCATATGGTAGTTTTGTGGCTGCCAGTTCACCAACATCGGCGCAGAGAAACCCCTTTATACTACAACCTTCCATTTGTTTCACCTTGATGTTTTGCGCCGCTATATCCATAAGCCATGCACGTTTCCACGCTGTTTTATTTCGCAACAAGTGGATAATAGTGCCATCTTCCAGTTTTTTATTCCATAATTCGCCAAGATTCTGGTTTGCAGGCAAATCGTCATCATCGGCAACTATCAACTCTATACCCAGTAAATCGAGTAAAGGCTGGTTTTCCAGAGTGGCTTTATTGCCCCTGATGAATCCGTGCATCAGGCTCGCAGAAGGGAAAAATATATCCTGGGAAACACCCTTGAACCAGCCATTCACCGGGGAAAACCCGAAAAGTGCCAGCTCCAACGGATCGTTCAAAATGCCATTCCTGCCACGTGATAAATATTTTTCAATATGCGGTGCAAAATATATGCGCTGCTCCTGCCCTGCGGCTTTCTCAATCATTTCCTGCATAAGCGGCGTTGGGGTTTCAGCATCCCGGTAATATGAGCGCGCCCCAGAACTGTAATATAAACTGGGAACAGCCAGTAAAAATACCGTCACCACCTGCAACACCGCCAGTAAATTACGTTTGGGTAGAAGCTGTAAAAAATTTGCCGCCAGAATTATACCAAAGAACACCGCCATATCACGAAAAAGCCAGGTGCCAGATGGTATCCCATACAGGTCATCAGGATTCAGCAATGACATGGTAATGGCAAAGGCAAAACCAACCGCAAGCGATATTTTCTTCCAATCTTGATGCACAATAGCGGAAAAACTAGAAACTACCGCCGCTGCCATGAATACTGCACCAAATGCCAACACCCGTACATTATCGTTTACCGCCAGAAAACTATTCCAAATATAATCGATATCTGCATGTAATTTTGGATGTAATAACCACTCAAGGGAGAACGGTTGTACAAAAGCTGATAATATTTGCCGCAAACTATAGCCATTCTCGGCAAAACGAAGTATTCCCTTGGGAAAAAGTGCCACCTCTGACATAACATAACCCATGTTTGCAGCACCTATTACAACCGCAAGAATCCCTGCCCCAGAAAGATACAGCAAAGATTTTGGTTTCTTTAACGCCAGCAGGAAAATAACCAGTCCAGCGGAGGTAAGCAAAACTGACAGATAGCCAAAATGGGCATTTATAAAACATATCCCAACCACCAAACCCAGGCGAACCGTAGCAAATGCCGGCTTGGTTATATGGTGTTTTTCCACCAGCATAAAAGCATAATAAAACCAGACCGGAAACATCGCCCAATTGAAAAATAAAGTCGGCCAGTCGTTTTTATAGACAAAAGTAAGGTAGGGCATAGAAAAAATATAGGATACCACCGCAGCATAAAACATCGCTCCGGAAATAGAAAAACTCCTAAGCAACCGTGCAAAGTAGATACTGCCCAGCCATGTAAATAACAGCCAGAATATACCCATGATGCTGCTAAGTGATAAAACAGGCCAGAGCCAGAATAGCGGGTTAAAACTATTATCATGGCCGATTGGCATTGGGCTGCCAAAACCAAGATTATCCGACCATAGCAAAAAACTCCTATTATCATGCAGCGATCTTGCATTTAGCAATGCAGAAATAGTGGTGTTCAAATACTCCTCGTGGTCTATTGGCCCATAATAAACGACAGGCGCCAAGGCAATTAACGTCACAAACAACAATATAATAAAGTTGTATTTTGAATAGCTTAGAGAAGAAAAAATTTTAGATTTTGACATAAGCCCGCAATTATAGCTATCTAGCTTTTTTCAGCAACTTAATAAATTTTTATTGTAATGAACACCGAACAGACAACCACACCGCTAATCACAGTTAGTATCGTTACCTACCAGACCGAATTAAAAATGCTTAAGGATACAATTGCATCTTTGCGGGCAAGCACATTACCTGTTGAGCTTGTGATTATTGATAACACCCAGGATATCGGATATTTTAAGTTACTGAAAAAACAAACCGGTGAACACTGCGTACAAAGCCCGGCCAATAAAGGTTACGGCTTCGGGCATAACCTGGCATTACAATATTTGCCGGCGGCCCCCTACCATCTTGTACTTAATCCGGATGTTATTATTCATCAGGGCTGCCTCGAAAAAATACTGGAGATGATGGAAAAATCCCCGGAAATTGGCCTTGGTACCGTCAGGATATTAAATAAGGACGGGACATTACAGCTACTTAACAAACACAATCCCAATGTACTGGATTTATTTATCCGCCGCTTCGTTCCCAAGCGAGTTCAGGAAATCCCAATAGTGCGCAGATACCTGGATAACTACGTAAGTAAGGACAAAGGATATGACAGCAGCTATGAAGTGCCGTTTGCATCAGGCTGCTTCATGTTCTTCCGGCGCAGCATACTGAATAAAATTGGTGGCTTTGACGAAAATTTCTTCATGTATTTTGAAGATGCCGACATCAGCCGCCGTACCTGCGCTGTAAGTAAGGTGCAATATTGCCCCGATGCGGTAATTACCCACCTCTGGGCACGACATTCGCATAAAAAACTACAGGCAACAATCCTATCACTGCAATCGGCCTACAAATATTTCCAGAAATGGGGCTGGAAGTGGTTTTAGCGGTTAACAACAGGGATTTCTTTTGTAATACCATCTTTCAATCCCCTAAACATAGCCGATAGTTTTTCTTTTTTGTTTTTTTCACGGACTATAATACGGAAAATATCCAGGCTACAGGCAAGCCCATCATGGATTATCAGAAAAGGAAATCCTTTTGCATACAACCGGAGGAAAAACATTCGGTTACGGAAAATATAATAATAGCGCGTTGGATTATAGTTCAGGGTTTTGAGCATAACCCCGGCAATGTTTTCGTAGCGTTTATTACCCTGGCGGTGGTTGAGTACCGCATCCCCCACTACCATTATTTTATAACCACAACTCCGCGCACGCAGGCAAAATTCATGGTCCACATAATCAATAAAAAAACCTTCGCGCATCAACCCGATATTCTGGAAAACCTCCATTTTTACTAAGCTCCCGGAGGCAATAACAGTAACCGCCTCCAGCAGGTTGTGGCCAGCATCAACTACCTGACGCCTGAATCCTATACCACAACATGGTACAAGGTGGCGGCTTGCCACCGAGATATTCTGCTCCACTAAACGCGGGGCAATAATACCAATTTTACTATCGTCCTGCTGCTTAAATGCCGAAAGCATTTTCTGCACCATATCCGCCTGTGGCCTGCTATCATCATCCATCAGCAACAGCCAGTCAAAACCAGCACCAATTGCCAGCCTGATGGCCTGGTTCTGGGCTACGGCTACACCCATATTGGTAGCGTTACAGATCAGGGTAGTATTTTTGTTGCTGGCGCTATATTCCTTAAGCAAAGCGATAATGTCGGTATCAGAGCCATTATCAACAATATAAACATGCGCAACCTGGGCAAGCAAGGCATCAAGCAAAGCGCCGATTTGTGGGCCGGTTTTATAGGTAACAACAACAGCGCAGATTCGTTGATTCATAAATACTTGTGCAAAATTAAATAATTGTATAGTTGTCTTTATAACAGTCTATAGCGGATAATTACAACATGACAGAAACATTATTGGTTACCGGGGCGGCAGGTTTTATTGGAAGCTGTTTCGCCTACCAACAGGTTGCAGCAGGCAAACATGTGATTGTCCTGGATGCTCTGACCTATTCCGGGCACCGGGAAAATCTCGATTGGATTATTCCCTCAGATAATGGTGGAAACTGGGAACTGGTACATGGCGATATCCGGGACGGAGCACTGGTTTCACAGCTGTTAAAAAAATATAATCCGGCCGCTATTGTCGATTTTGCTGCAGAATCGCATGTCGATAATTCAATTCTACGCCCTTCCACTTTTATAGAAACTAATGTTATTGGCTGTTATACGCTTTTGGAATCCGCCCGCGCCTACTATGAAACATTGCCCACACCAGCACGCGATAAATTCCGCTTCCTGCATATTTCCACTGACGAGGTATATGGCTCGCTGGGCGATGAAGGAAAATTTACTGAAGAATGGCCGATGCGCCCCAATTCGCCTTATTCAGCTTCCAAAGCCGCTGGTGATATGTTGTGCCGGGCCTGGTTCCATACTTATGGCCTGCCGGTTATCATCACCAACTGCACCAATAATTATGGCCCCCGCCAATTTCCTGAGAAACTTATCCCACTGACCATCACCAACGCCCTCTCCGGTAAAAAATTGCCGATTTATGGCGACGGTAAAAATATCCGCGACTGGATCCATGTTGAAGATCACTGCCACGGAGTTGCCCTCGCCCTTGCTAAAGGCAGGGCTGGTGAGACCTACGCTTTCGGGGGCGATGCAGAATGTAATAATATAAAAGTGGTTGATACAATCTGTGAGATACTGGATAAACTACAGCCGCGCAATGACGGAAAATCCTATAAGGAACAAAAACAATTTGTAACTGACCGCTTAGGACATGATAGACGCTACGCTATTGATGACAGCAAAGCGGTAAGTGAACTTGGCTTCACCCGTAAACACAATTTCGCCAGCGGGATAAAGGCAACGGTTGAGTGGTATCTGGCAAATAACAGCTGGTGCAACGCAGTTATGAAGAAGGCGGCATAATATGCGTGGTATCGTACTAGCTGGTGGTTCTGGAACACGCCTTGCCCCTCTAACCTCTGTAATAAGCAAGCAGATACTGCCGGTATATGATAAACCGATGATCTATTACCCGCTATCATTGCTCATGCTGGCAGGAATCAAAGATATTCTTATTATTTCCAGCCCGCGCGACTTACCGATGATCGAGGCATTGCTTGGCAGCGGCCAGAATCTGGGAATAAAATTGTCTTACAAAATTCAGGAGCGCCCGGAGGGTATAGCA
>CAZUXB010000021.1:15930-39014 GCA_964624555.1 uncultured Rickettsiales bacterium
TGACAGTGTGTGCCTGGTGCTGGGGGACAATATTTTCTATGGGCACAACCTTGCCGAAAAACTGGTTCAGGTGGCAAATTCCAGCAAAGGCGGGGCAACCGTTTTTGGTTACCATGTCAGCGATCCGGAGCGTTATGGGGTGGTAACCTTTGATGAACAGCACAAAGCACTATCCATTGAAGAAAAACCCAAACAGCCTAAATCCTCGTGGGCAGTGACCGGGCTTTATTTTTATGATAACCGCGTTGTGGAAATCGCCAAAAACCTGAAACCTTCCGCACGCGGTGAGCTGGAAATAACCGATGTCAATGCCAAGTATTTACAACGTGGGGAACTTAATGTTGAACTGCTGGGACGGGGCGTGGCGTGGCTCGACACCGGAACCTTCAGCTCATTGCTGGATGCCGGGCAATTCGTGCAAACCATTGAGGCCAGGCAAGGACAGAAAATTGCCTGCATAGAGGAAATAGCCTGGCGCAAAGGCTTTATTGACGATAAACAGCTTGCCTCAATTGCTGCTGGCTTCAGCAAGGGTAATGATTATGGAGTATATTTGCACGGGTTGTTAATTGAAAAAGAAAAATACGGCACAATGGCGTTCTTATGGCAATAAATGAAAAACCTAAATTCCTGATATTTGGTGCCAATGGGCAGGTTGGCAGCGCACTGAATGTTTTACTGGAAAATGTAATATGCCTTGACCAGGAGGATATCGATTTAGCAAAGCCGGAAACACTGCCGGAAATTGTAAAATCAATCCGCCCCGATATTTTGATAAATGCAGCGGCCTACACCCAGGTTGATAAAGCCGAAAGCGAAGCGGATCTTGCCTTTGCAGTTAATGCCGCCGCGCCGGAGATACTGGCCAGAACTGCCGCCGAAATGAATATACCTTTTATCCACTATTCCACCGACTATGTGTTTGATGGCAGTGGTGAAAAACCCTGGGTTGAGAGTGATGCAACCGCGCCATTAAATGTCTATGGCAAAAGTAAAAAACAAGGCGACGAAGCTATTGTAGGCATCGGCGGCAAATATCTTATTTTCCGCACCAGCTGGGTTTATGACGCCTATGGCAAAAACTTCCTCAATTCCATGCTGAGGCTGGGCGGTGAGCGTGAACAGCTCAATGTGGTTGGTGACCAGTACGGCGCACCAACCTACGCCCCTCATCTGGCACAGGCAACCATCAGCGCGATAGAAAACGCTATGGCGCAAACAACTTTTCCCACCGGTATTTATCATTTATGCGCGGCTGGCGAAACCTCGTGGTATGGTTTTGCCGAGGAGATTTTTAAACAGGCACGCAAGGCCGGAATCGTATTAAAACTACAAAAACTGACACCGATACCAGCCACCCAATATCCACTCCCTACCCCACGACCATATAATTCACGGCTGGATTGCAGCAAGGCAAAAGAAATTCTTGGCGTTTCCTTGCCTGATTGGAAAGTTGGAGTAGAAATGGCAATAAAGGAGAAAGCATAATGAAACTGCTGAATTGCCCGATTGAAGGTTTAAAAGTTATACAGCTTGATATACGCGGCGACTCACGCGGCTTTTTTGTAGAACGTTACCACCGCGACAAAATGCTTGCGCTAGGAATAAGCGAAAATTTTGTGCAGGATAACCATTCACGCTCAGCACCTAACATTCTGCGCGGCCTGCACTACCAGAACAATCCGGCGCAAGGAAAACTGGTGGGGGTTACCAGCGGCAAAGTATGGGATGTAGCAGTTGATATCCGCCCTGCTTCTAAGACCTATGGTCAATACCACGCAGTTGAGCTTTCCGGCGATAATGGTATCCTGTTCTGGATACCGGCAGGTTTCGCGCATGGTTTTTGTGTAATGGGTGACGAACCAGCCGACATGCTCTATAAAGTAAGTGGCCTATATAACGCCGCTGGCGAGGGTGGAATCAGCTATAATGACCCGGAACTGGGAATCAACTGGCCAATTGCCAATCCCCTAATTTCTGAACGCGACAAAGGGCTGCGGTCATTTGCTGAATATAAAAAGAACCCACCTATTTGGTAAGGTTTTTCCTGTAATCGTCCAGCCGCAGGAAAGTGGCATAACCATCGGTTTTTACACCATCGCGTTTTAAAACCACCAGAACTGTTTTGAAGATAATCTTTATATCCAGCCACACTGTCCAGTTATCAACATATTCAATATCCATTTTCAGGCGTTCGTCCCAGTTAAGGTTGTTGCGGCCATTTACCTGGGCAAGGCCGGTTATTCCCGGCTTTACCTCATGGCGGCGCATTTCGCTTGCGCTGTAATAAGGAAAAAAATCAAAAAGCAGCGGGCGCGGGCCGACAATACTCATATCGCCTTTTAATATATTGAAAAGCTGGGGTAGTTCATCAAGGCTTAGATTACGCATTATACTGCCGAATTTGGTCAGGCGTTCGGCATCACTTAGCGGTTTCCCACCGGCGTCTACAGCATTCCTCATGCTGCGGAATTTCATTATATTAAATGGTTTCTGGTTAAGCCCGGGGCGGACCTGCTTAAATATAACCGGGCTGCCCATGGTCAAACGCACCATTACAGCAACCACAAGCATAACCGGGCTTAAGATAATAATACCGGCCACCGCCCCGCAAACATCCATTATTCGTTTAATAGTATATTTATTAAGCATTATAATTGTGGTTCCCTTTTTTTAAGCCTGCTTATAGCATAGCTACAAAATTTCCGCATATTTATCAATATGAACGTAGCCTTAATTTATCTAAAGAGAAAAATTGCCTCAGGAAGTTTAGCGTGGTAAAATTCCTCATGAAATCCAAACGTTCACAATCAAAAAATGCTATTTCATTCAGCACTATCCTTAAAACAATTATGGTAGTGTCTTCGCCTACCCTTTTATTGCTTTCATTATTTGTATTTCTTGGTGAGCTGGATTTTACCTATTGTATATATGGTTATATGGCCATCATACTGACATCGGCAGTGTTTGTTATTCCATTCCTGGCCAATATCTCGGCCCTCACTGATTATGTAACTGATCTGGCAGAGGATAAACGTGTACGTGCTCCTGACCTGAGTTTTTTAAGTAATATCGGTCAACTTTCAGGTGCGTTGGGCCGCCTGCAGAATTCATGGGAAAACAAGCGTCACGAGATGGAAACAGTTATCACGGAACGTGAAATCCTGGTCGATACACTGCCCGATATTTTGATCATGACCAATGATGACAAGGAAATTGTCCGCACCAACCGCGCCGCCCGCAATATTTTTGGACAAAACCTGGCCCACCGCCCCCTGCGCGATATTATACCCAACAATAAATTGCTCAATGCTATCACCACGGTAATTGAGGATCTGCGCGGACAGGAGATAGAGTTTCACCTGCCGGAACCATTGCCCCGCGATTTTCAGGCTATTATTGAACGCTTCCCGATTCCTTCCGAAGGCGGGATAACCATAATAATTACCATGACCGATATTACCCAGCAAAAGCGGGTACAGAGAATGCGTGCCGATTTTGTGGCCAATGCCAGCCACGAGATACGCACCCCACTGGCCAGTATCATCGGGTTTATTGAAACACTGCGCGGCCCCGCCAAAGATGATGCCAATGCCCGTGATGAATTTTTGCGGGTAATGGGTGAACAGGCCGAAAGAATGTCAAAACTGATAAATGACCTGCTCTCACTATCTAAAATTGAGATGAATGCCCACAGCACGCCTATTTCCAAAGTTGATTTCCTGAAAATTGTCCGTACCGAAAAACAACACTTCGAATGGTCGTGTAAACAAAAACATGTAACGCTTAACATGAAGCTTAATGATAACCTTCCACCAACCAAGGGCGATGATGATGAACTGGCACAGGTTGTGCGTAACCTCCTTGGCAATGCTATTAAATCCACTAATCCGGATACAGAAATACTGGTGACCGTTAAACTTACCTCACAATTACCTGACGACCCCAATTTCCGTAACTTGACCAGGGCAATATGTTTTTCGGTGCAGGACCAGGGCGAAGGAATACCCAAGGAACATATACCCCGCCTGACAGAGCGTTTTTACCGGGTCGATACCGCACGTACCAGGAAAGTCGGCGGCACTGGCCTTGGGCTGGCTATTGTAAAACACGTGCTGAACCGCCACCACGGTGCTTTGGCCATTGAAAGCGAAGTTGGCAAAGGCAGCATATTCTCAGTATATTTGCCGATCTACGACGATATTACCCCTATACAGTTTGATAAAAAAGAATTGTTATAGTTACCATAGCTGGTATAAAGCTGGCTTATGAGCGAAAAATTAATAACATCTCTTAAAGAACGCCCTATTTCCGCCCGTGCCAAGATGCTGGATAAAGGGGTGGTTATCGCTTTGCGTATTGCCGCTGCCACTTCGATAGTTATAACTATCGCCATTGTTTCTTCGGTATTGCTGGAAGCCCTGCGTTTTTTCAAGGTAATTCCCGTAAGTGATTTCCTGTTTGGCCTGCAATGGAGCCCGCAAATGGCCCTTAGAGCCGATCAGGCCGGAAGCAGTGGTGCTTTCGGTGCAGTGCCTTTATTTGTCGGGACTTTGCTTATAACCATAATCGCCATGCTGGTTGCTATACCAACTGGTTTATTCTCCGCTATCTACCTTGCCGAATATGCCAAACGTAACACCCGGAATTTACTCAAACCAGCTCTGGAGATACTCGCTGGCATCCCCACGGTGGTTTATGGCTACTTTGCCATTATGTTCATATCGCCTTATTTGCAGGCCATCGGGGGCGCCATAGGGCTTAATGTGGCTTCAGAAAGTGCCATGGCCGCCGGGCTGGTGATGGGTATTATGATTATTCCTTTTATCTCCTCCCTCTCCGATGACATTATAACCGCAGTTCCGCTGGCATTGCGCGATGGAGCCTATGCGCTGGGCGCCACTAAATCGGAAACCATAAAACAAATCATACTTCCCGCAGCAATGCCGGGAATAGCCGGGGCAGTATTGCTGGCGATATCACGGGCCATTGGCGAAACGATGATCGTGGTGATGGCCGCGGGCATGTCCGCCAACCTGACCGCTAATCCATTACAAGCCGTTACCACCGTTACCGTACAGATCGTGTCCCTCCTGGTGGGCGACCAGGAGTTTGACAGCCCCAAGACAATGGCGGCATTTGCCCTGGGGCTGGCGCTGTTTTGCGTGACCCTTACGCTAAATATAATCGCGCTTAAAATCGTAAATAATTACCGGAAAAAATATGCGTGAAATTGATGCAAAATATCTTTGGCACAAAAAACGTCTGCGGGCAGAGGCGCGCTTCAAATTTTATGGCAGGCTGGCACTGTGTATTGCCGTTTTAATGCTGGTATTGCTTATTGGCAGCCTTATCCAGCGCGGAATGTTTGGTTTCGTACAAACCCAGGCCAGACTCAACATAAATTTTGATCCAACCGTGCTGGGGATTGATAAAGATAATCCAATAGATTCCCTGCCAACCTCAAATTATAACCTGCTTATACGTGATGCGCTAAAAAAGCAATTCCCTGAAGTTACTGATAACAAAAACCTACGCGATTTATACTCCCTGATTGGCAACAATGCCGGGGTTGTATTAAGGCAAATTATAGAAACAACATCTGTTTTTCTTGGGCAATCACAGGAAGTATGGCTGCCACTTTCCAGCAATGCTGATTTATACAGTAAGTATGGGCCGGGCGCAGACCAGAAAATAAACGAAGAGCAAGCCGCATGGCTGCGCAATTTTGCAGAAAAAGGAAATTTGCACAAAGTGTTTAACCGCAGGTTTTTTACCCAGGGTGACTCCCGCAACCCGGAAAGTGCCGGTTTTTTTGGGGCGATGGTTGGCTCAGCCTGTACGCTGCTTATATGCCTGGCGGTGGTATTCCCGTTTGGAGTAGCAACCGCAGTGTTCCTTGAAGAATTTGCCAAGAAAAGCCTGCTGGTCGATTTTATAGAGGTAAATATCAATAATCTTGCCGCCGTCCCTTCAATTGTTTTTGGTTTGCTGGGGCTTGCAATATATATAAATATGCTGGGTATGCCACGCTCATCATCGTTAGTTGGCGGCATGACCCTGGCCCTCATGATCCTGCCGGTCATTATCATTAGCACCCGTACAGCGCTTAAATCCATACCTAATTCCATACGCGATGCCGCCCGCGCCATGGGTGCAACCCCGGTCCAGATGGTGTGGCACCATACCCTGCCACTGGCCATGCCGGGAATTATGACCGGAACGATACTGGGGATGGCCAGGGCCATAGGGGAAACCGCGCCTTTGCTGATGATCGGGATGGTAGCTTTTGTTGCAGATATTCCCAGCGGTTTCACCTCCCCGGCAACCGTTATGCCGGTACAGATATATCTGTGGGCAAGCAGCCCGGAATCTGGGTTTGCCGAGAAAACTGCCGCCGGAATTTTAGTGCTGCTGGTACTGCTGGTGGCTATGAATATGCTGGCAATAATCCTGCGTAAAAAGCTCGAGGTACGGTGGTAGGGTATATTTTGGCGATTGTTCAAATAGTTGCATTGCAGCAAAAATGGTGCTAGAAGTCGCGCATGAAAATAATATCCAAAAACCTGAATGTATTTTACGGCGCCAAACAGGCTTTGTTTGATATAAACATCTCCATGCAGGAAAACAGCGTTACCGCCCTGATCGGACCGAGCGGCTGCGGCAAATCAACTTTCCTGCGCTGCATCAACCGCATGAATGATACTATTGATGGCTGTACGGTAAAAGGCGAGATAATGGTCGATGGCCGCAACATAAATGCACCGGAGCAGGATGTGGTGCAACTGCGCGCGTGGATCGGCATGGTGTTCCAGAAACCTAACCCTTTCCCCAAATCTATTTACGATAATGTGGCCTATGGCCCACGCATCCATAATTTGTGCAAAAATAAAAGCGACCTTGATGCTTTAGTGGAAACCAGCTTGCAGCGCGCCGGATTATTTGATGAGGTAAAAGACCGGCTGCATGATTCGGGAACCAGCCTGTCCGGTGGCCAGCAGCAAAGATTGTGCATCGCCCGCACTATTGCCGTAAACCCGGAAATCATATTGATGGATGAACCTTGTTCCGCCCTGGACCCTATCGCAACCGCCCGCATCGAAGAACTTATCGACGAACTTAAAGAACATTTTACCATTGTTATTGTCACCCACTCAATGCAACAGGCGGCGCGGGTATCCAAACAAACCTGTTTCTTCCATATGGGCAAAGTTATTGAATCAGGCGCTACCAGCCAGATATTCACCGCTCCTGTACACCAACAGACGCAGGATTATATAACCGGCAGGTATGGTTGAGGCTTAGTCATCCTGTGGGCGATGCAGTCGCAGCACAGGATCTGAATGTAATTATAACCCCAACTATGGATACGGAAAAACTTACTTCTCCCTCTCCCTCTGGGAGAGGGCCGGGGTGAGGGCTAATACTGTCATTCTGACCCCGCACTTGTTGCGGGGGAAGAATCTCTGCTTTATAATGACGAGATCCTTCACTTTGTTCAGGATGACAAAGCCCTCACCTAAACTCTCCCAGAGGGAGAGGAATATATTGGCATAATTATACGAGATCCTGCGCTGACGCTTGCACGTCCCGCAGGATGACCTTACCACGTAGCTCAATGTACTTCGCTATTCGCATTACCCGCCCGAAAGCATAGATATTGGCATAGATGTAGCCATTCCAACCACGCAGGATATATAGCCGCAGGAAGTAGGCCTTGAAGAAAGCTATTCCATATTCAAGCATTAAACGTTTATGGGCAAATGCCAGGCCTTTTGGCTGTAAATTCTCCGCCTGCACACTGGTGTAGCTGTTCATTTTTTCCAGCGCGTGGGAAATGTTGCGGAACGAGCGGTGCAATACAGGTGAGCGCAAATTAGCAACCTCCCCCTCCTCCATGATAACTGAATCATGCACCGGACTATCGGAAAAACGGCCTTTACTGCGGTTATAAAGACGCAGGCAATGGTTGGTATGGGCCAGCAATGCCAGTTTTTTTTCACCTGGCAAAAGGTCGCGAACCTTTAAAATATACCCGGCATGTGGCGGCTCACCGCTTACAAACAAACCCTTTATTTCGTTGGCCAGCTCTACGGTAATTTCCTCATCAGCATCAATATTTAAAAGCCACTCATTGCGGCATATATCCTCAGCAAAACGCTTTTGCGGCCCATAACCATTCCACTCGTTATATAGAACTTTTGCACCAAGGAATGTTGCCACTGATACAGTGTCATCGCTGCTGCCGCTATCAACCACCACCACTTCATCGACCCAGTCAGAAACACTGTTTATAGCTGTCGCTATGCGGTCAGACTCGTTTTTGGTGATTATAAATACGGAAATAGGAAGGGGCATAGAGATAACTGGATGATCAGATTATTGGATGACTAAGAAGATTTATAGTTTATATTACTTAATCATCTAATCATCAAGTCATCTAATCATCTACGGAGTTCCGTTATGCGTATAGCAAATATCATGTTCAGCAAAGGCGGCGGCGGTATTGAAAAAGCCTTCGTCGACTATTGTGAAGGGCTGCGTGATCTAGGGCATCAATCCATAGCCATTAGCGCGCCGGAAGCTATGGTCAATTCTGAGTTGTCCGGTATCGAGATAGAAACCCACAGCATAGGCAACATGGGGGAATGGGATTTTCTGGCAGTCCGCCGCCTGCGCAAATTGTTGCTGGAATTAAAAATTGATGTGGTAATCGCCCATGCCAACCGCGCCTTCGGCTTATCCCGGAAAGCAATAAAAGGACTTATACCATTGGTCGGTGTGGTGCAGAATTACAGCACCAGCAGATATAATGCAGCAGACGCCGTATTCACCACTACCCACGATTTAATCAGCGTATTAGCTGGGCAGGGAATAGACGAGGACCGGATATTCCACATTCCCAACATGGTGAAATGCCTTGAACTACCGCATCGCGGCCTGCGTAATGACCCTCCGGTAATTGGTACAATGGGACGCTTTGTCGCCAAAAAAGGTTTTGACGTTTACATTGACGCACTAAAAATTCTGAAAACCCGCGGGATAGCTTTCAAGGCCGTACTTGGCGGCGAAGGGGTAGAAAGCGATGCCCTGAAAGCACGCGCACAATCTGCCGGGATAAGCGATCAGCTGCATTTCCTGGGCTGGGTATTAAATAAAAAAAAATTTTATACCAGCATTGATATTTTCTGCCTCCCTTCCCTGCATGAACCTTTCGGTATTGTATTACTGGAAGCATTTAAATATGGGGCACCGGTAATTTCCAGCAATACCGAAGGCCCGCACGACATAATAACACCTAATTACGATGCTATAATCGTAGAAAAAGGCAGCCCCGAACAGCTGGCCGATGCCTTGGAAAAGCTGATAAAAAACCCGGCAGAAGCAGATAAGCTGGCGGCTAACGCCTTTGCCAAGGCCAGAACCAAATACTCTCAGGAAGTGGTGTGCAGGCAAATTGAAATAGCCTTAAACACTATGCTGGAAAAAATGCGTACCATCAAATAACGCACTTAAAATAAATAAGCCATGAAAGCGCAGTTAAGCGCCTCTCCGGCTGTCGCCGATAAATTATATTGTATTGGCGTAACACCTGTTGTAGTGCAGGTACTCTCATTTGGTACCCCCGTACCAGCATCAGCAGTGTTAGCATCCCTTACAATCCCAGTTGCAGGCAGTCCGTCATCTATTTTACTATCAATCTGATAAAACTGACGGGGAGTTGCAAAATTCTGTGAACCAGAGTAATGCTGCAAGAAGAACATATTAATTTTATTAATTTTGCTAAAATAAATTTCAGGATCAGGCCACCAATACTGGTTGGCTATAACTGTAAGTATGGAAACCGAGGATAATCTCCCTGCCGGAAAAATTTTTATACTATTCTCATATGTTGAAACAGATATATTTGGCATTCCCACAAAAACTGAACAAGCTGCTGCCACACTGTTTATCAGGCTTCCCGCTGTTCCTCCCAAATTTCCTTTTATCAAATTTGCGTCAGAAAGATGTGACCAGAATGGGACCGTTTCCCCATAATAAGATAATCTACCATCATTATTCCCATAAGCTTTTGGGAAACCAGATGAACAAGTTTTTCCTGCGTAAGTACCAGTAAAGGTAAAAAATCCTAATTGAGATGCTTCGGATGGTGGCATATCACCAGGCAAATAACCGTATTTTGCTTTAAAGGCATTGAGTGCAGACATTACCTCATCGAATTGACTTATCTGCGCACGTATCTCAGATGATTTTATCAAATCGCGCCCTACCAACACACCACCGATAATCAAGCCAATAATTACCACGACAACTGATATTTCAACCAGAGTGAAACCACCATTTTGACGAGTGGCGAGTGATAAGTGAAGTCTTTGCATTATTGTTTACATGTCAATATTATTTATATCAATTTTGTTATAAGACAATATTATTAACAGTATATTAATAAGCAAGCTGCTCTTTTGTAAGGCTCACCTCTTCAAAAACCACTTGCTTGGTCTTGGGGTTGAGTGAGAGTTTCAGTTTTCCAGCAATTAGCAACTGGGCATTGTGGCCAAATACATCATTACGCCAGCCCTGCAGTACCGCAATATCGGCCTTGCCCAATGCTATGGCCTCCAGATCATCTTTATCAGCAATCATTGAAGCGGCGATACCGTGAATATCAGCTTTCACTTTCAGGAGCAACTGCAGCATGGCAACAAGACTGGAAATATTAGCCGGCGTTTTTTTAGATTTTCCAACTTGCGGCCACTCGGTTTGCGGCAAAGCCAGAGCACGCTCCACACAGGCAAAAATTTCTTCGGCCTTGCCTTTTGACAAAGATTTATCAACGTTTCTCATTCTTGCTAAATCTGCTGTTTTGCGTGGAATTGCCGAAGCCAGTTCCACCAGCGCCTCATCTTTTAATATGCGCCCACGCGGTACATCATTCTTGCGGGCTTCAATTTCCCGCCACTTCGCCAGTTCGTGCAAAACCGCCAGATGTTTCGGACGCATGGTTCCATATTTTAATCTCTTCCAGGCATTATCAGGATCCACACGGTAGAGCGCTGGATCGGATAGCTGGGCATGCTCTTCTATTATCCAGGAAGCTCGCCCGGCCTGCTCGATTTTATCACGCAAATGTTCATAGATTGTTTGCAGGTGGGTTACATCAGACAGGGCATAAGCAAGTTGTTTTTCCGAAAGTGGGCGTGCTGACCAGTCAGTGAAACGCGAACTTTTATCGAGGTCCTGCCCTACTATTTTATTGACCAGCGTTTCATAGGAAACCGACTCCCCATAACCACATACCGAGGCCGCAATCTGGGTATCAAAAATATTCACCGGAACCTCTCCCGAAAGCAGGTGGAAAATTTCTATATCCTGCCTGCAAGCATGGAAAACCTTTATTAGGTCTGGTTTTTGCAACAACGCAAATAATGGCTCCAGATTTATACCTGCCGCCAAAGGATCAATAATGGCAGCATGTTTACCGCCAGCAATCTGTACTAAACACAATTTAGGAAAATAGGTTTTATCACGTATAAACTCGGTGTCCACAGTGATATAGGCACCATGCTCCACCTGTTTGCAAAATTTTATCAGGTCACTCTGTAGGGTTATAACATTCATGGGTACTATATAGAGTCAGTGGGATGGAAAAGCCAGTAGCTTATAAATAAAAATATTTGCGCAAAATTAATGTATAAAAATTTCTACTTCCTGAACTGCTTTTCATAAATAATCTTAGTAATACAATTTTTATTTCATCATAAAATTATATTATCTCTTTTTGATACATATTATTAGGATATATCCAGATTTATATTGTGTTATTTCCTATTTTGTGTCATTTATATACAGATTTTTTTATTTGTTAAAACCCATAACTAAGGATTTATAAAATGCCTAAAAAAAATCGCTTCCTGAGCACAACAGCATCTCCAAAAGTAAATTCCAAGGTTAATAAAATAAAATTGCCTCCCGCCCCTAATTCTCCTCCCAATAAAAAAAACAACAGTAATAAAAACTCCATAACCTGGTTGCAGGAAGCATTTAACAGCGCGCGCGGGGAAACTTCTTTATGGGTTGCGGTTATCACCCAGGCGATGATGGATGCGCTGAGCCGCAGTAAAAAATCGGAAGCCGTTTACCATAAACATGAGGCTATCTGCTGGCTAACCGGAAATAGCAGGGACTTCGCCGACGTATGCCTGGCAGCAGGTATGAATCCAGATTATGTACGGCGCAAAGCAAAGCAGGTTATGGCTGCCCCCAGACCATGGCGAGCCGAGGCCGGAAAAGGCAAGCGTTACCTGGAACGCAAGGAATACCGGAGAAA
This sequence comes from uncultured Rickettsiales bacterium, assembly GCA_964624555.1. GTDB lineage: Bacteria > Pseudomonadota > Alphaproteobacteria > Rickettsiales > SXRF01 > SXRF01. The sequence continues at coordinate 28,259 of CAZUXB010000021.1, forward strand.
ACAGAACCTCAAGCAACAGGAACAACAGGCAGTTGATGATGATCAGCCCAAAGTCATTTCTATCTTCTAAAACCCAATATAACCAATGGAAATTTATGACTGATTCAGGCAAAATAATATCATTTTCCCGCAAACGCGGGCGCCCCAAAAGCAACCGCCCCATGATCGACACCGGAACTCCAGAAACTGTAATGAAACGCCTGCTTGGTGTTACTACCGAAGTCCTGGATTTATGCCTGGAGCACGGGATTATCAATACAAGGCAACACTGGTGCGGAATACACCTGCGCTGGCTGTATACACTGCGTTATGGGGTTCCCAGCGTCCGCTCCACCGATTTATCCGATATAAGTAGTTATGAATATAGAGCCACGGAAAGCGATGATCCCCTATGGCGCATCGCCCGTGAAAAAGAATATAACGAAGCAATCGGACTGCTTAATAAGACTGGGCATGCTATTTTAATAATGAATATCTGTATTTATAATGAAAAACCAAAATTTTTAAATTTTTTACATAATGGTTTACAAAAAAAATACGGTTTTACCGACCAAAACATTAGGAAAATCAAGGAAGGGCTCGATATTCTGAATAAGTTATGGAAATAGGCATAAAGCGATAATTTAACTAAACTGACATAAAACTGACATAAATCTATGCTATACTTGTCTTAAATTAGGTGAATTAGTATTAGTTCATTATTTATTAAGTAAATAATTGTAAAATAAAAGATATTGTTAATTAGGGGTTCTTTTATGTCAGGTGCTGGTCGTCTCCAAACCGATCCTTTATTTCAAGGTCTTACCCGCCCAACCATGATTATGGGGGTGAGTTTTTTATATTTCGTAGTCAATGCATTAATTAATTTTATAGCGTTTATTAACTCACAGGATTTTACCTTTTTGCTTGTCTGCGCGCCAACAGTGCACATGATTGGGTATTATTTATGCCTTAAGGAGCCGCGAATGGTGGAAATGATCTTTTTAAAAATGGGAAAAGGTTATAAATGCCTTAATAGCTCATTCTATGGCCAAAAAAATTCTTATGACCCTTACTAGGAGAAGTATAGAAAGTTTATGAAATTTCAAATTTCTCGTCGTAAAACAGCAAATGCTTCCCGCGCGGCCCTTGAAACCTCAGAGGCTGAGTTCATCCCTTACCAGTATCATTGGGATAGAAGCACTATTTTTACCAAGAAACAGGAATTCCTGCAGGTTATAAAAGTCGATGGATTTTCTTTTGAAACTGCTGACGACGAAGACATCGACATGAAGAAGATGGTCCGTAACTCGCTCCTTAAAAGTATGGCAGGTGGCACAATTTCTGTATGGTTTCATATAATCCGCCGCCGCGAAAGCGAGTACCCGGGAGGCAAACAACCCCCAGGTTTTGCAGCCCAGCTTGATCAGCAATGGAAAAACAAACACAATAGCAAAGACTCTTATGTTAATGAGCTGTATATAACTGTTGTATTGAAATTACCAAAAGCTGTAACTGCTTTGAAAAAATCTGTAGGCAAAAAAAAGAAAGAAGGTACTGAGAAGTACATTCAGATACGCAAAATGCGCGAAGCGCATAAGGAACTGGTTGAGGCAACTTCACGAATCACTTCTACCCTAAAAGATTATGGTGCCCGCCTGCTTACTACTTATGAAAATGAATATGGCACTTTTTCACAACCGATGGAGTTTCTAAACAAACTTATCAATGGAATAAACAGTGCACCGATGCGTTGCAACCCGGCAGATCTGTCGCATTATCTGCCAACCAATCGCCTGTATTTTGGTAATAATACAGTAGAGATCACCGGTGGCCCTAAGAAACGTTTAGGAGCTATTCTTGCCGTGCGTGAATATGGGCCATCAACTGCCGCCGGCATCATGGATGGGTTCTTGCAATTGCCTTTTGAGTTTATTGTTTCACAATCTTACCAGTTCGCCGACAGGAGCGCCAAGATTGGTGCCATGCAACGCAGACAGAACAGGATGATTAACGCCCAGGATAAAGCGGTTTCACAAATTGCAGAAATAAGCGATGCCCTTGATATGGCTACCAGCGGTCATGTTGCGTTCGGAAAACACCAGATGAGTATTATGTGTTTTGAAGAAACACCGCAACTTCTGGAGCGTGCTGCTGGTATGGTTCTGGCAGAACTGGTCAATATGGGTATCAACCCGGTACGCGAAAAATTTATAATGGAACAGACCTTCTGGGCGCAATTGCCTGGCAACTTTGAGTATATTGCCCGTGGCTCTGATATAACCACAATGAATTTAGCTGGTTTTGCTTCAATGCATAATTACCCGACCGGCAGGATAAGTGGAAATCACTGGGGTAACGCTGTAACCGTATTCGAGACCACTTCAGGTACTCCTTATTTCTTCAATTTCCACTCACGCGATGTTGGCCACTCCACTATCATTGGCCCAACCGGTGCCGGTAAAACAGTTCTGCTTAATTTCTTATGCGCACAGGCCCAGAAATTCAATTGCCGTATTTTCTTTTTTGATAAAGACCGGGGTGCGGAATTGTTCATACGTGCTATTGGCGGAAAATATAGTATAATCGAGCCAGCCAATAGCTGCGGCTTCAATCCACTGCAACTCCCTGATACCCCGGAAAACCGTACATTCATTACAGAATGGTTAGTTACACTTGTTACCACCAACGATGAGAAGATGACAGCCAGTGACATGGATATCATTACCGATGCCGTAAATGGTAACTATAAACTCGCTAAAAAAGACCGCATACTCCGTAATATTGCACCATTTTTTGGCATGGAAGGCCCTGGCAGTATTGCCGGCCGCCTGAAAATGTGGCATTCCGGCGGTCCTTACAGTGGTTTGTTTGATAATGAAGTAGATATAATAGATTTCGGCCTCGGAAGCTCTTTCGGTTTTGAAATGGGCGAAGTTCTCCGTGAACGGGCCAGCATTGGCCCTGTCCTGCTGTATTTATTCCACAGGATAAATCTAGCACTTGATGGCACACCAACCATTATCGTACTTGATGAAGCCTGGGCGCTGATTGACAATAAAGTGTTCGCCAGCCGCATTCGTGATTGGCTTAAGACCTTACGTAAACTGAACGGGATGGTTGTATTCGCTACCCAAAGCGTGGAAGACGCCGCAAACAGCGCGATCAGCGAAACACTCATACAACAGACTGCAACCCAGATATTCCTCCCCAACCCGAAAGCAACGGAAGCATACCGTACTGCATTTATGGTTACAGAGCGTGAATTGAACCTGCTGAAAACCACTGACCCTGGCAGCCGCTTCTTCCTGGTTAAACAAAGCAATGACGTGGTAGTGGCACGAATCGACCTATCAGGGATGGATGAGTGTATAAACATCCTTTCTGCCCGCGCAGAAACTATTGCCATAGCCGATGAGGTACGTGCAAAATACGGTGATGCTCCAGATGCCTGGATACCACCATTCCAACAACAAGTTAAAGCTCTCAAAGATAAAACGGCAAATAAAGATGCAAAAAAATAGAAACATATTTATATATTTGATAATGTGCGGCATCTGGCTGAGCGCGGTCTTTTCACCATCTTATGCTTCAGCCGCTACATCTTCTTCTGTACCCTCAGCACTACCAGAAATCACATGGGAAGCACCGGACGGAACTATCCATGTATGCCCGGCAGGCGACCATACAAACGATCCGGCTACTGCTGATAAGGGTTTTACAAAACGCCTTGTACCGTGCCTGAGAAATACTATTATCTACGCAACCTCAGAGTTGATAGTTCCGCTTTCTAAGTATTTTTCTGTGCTGGTTGCAGCTTTATTTACATTAGCGGTAATAATATGGGGAATATTAGTCGTAACTGGTCACCCCAGAGCAATAATGCAGAATGGTCTTATCCTGGCCCTTAAGATTGGATTTGTAATATATTTCACTAATAGTTTTGGTGGATATTACCCTATATTACTTGATTCACTGGCAAATATATTGAATATGATGATAATGCCGGTCATTAATGGTAATGTTATCACAGTAAACCATAGCTCCGGCTCATCCGCACTCTGTACAATCGATCCTAATAATTCAGCAAATTATGTGTTTATGTATCTGTGGAATGTTGTGGATTGTTACCTTGATATGTTTATTGGTGGAATTTTCTCTAAAGCTAACCTGAGCGCCGGTATCATAGGTTTCATTGTCGGTGCCGCATTTTCTACATCAGTGGGAATGTTCATTGCAATAGCCGGTATCTATATGCTGATGATGGCGTTATTTACTCTGGCCCGTGCAGTATATATTTTTATTACCTCCTATATAGCCTTTTCATTCATGGTACTGATATCGTTTCTGTTTATACCGTGCATATTATTCCATAATACCAAAAAATACTTTGATGGCTGGTTGCAACTTACCGTAAGCTTCTTTGTTCAACCAATATTCCTTCTTGGCTATCTGGTTATGTTCCTGGTGGCGTTCAATAGCACTGTCTTTGACGGAAAACATTCCTTGTATTACGCAATAGCTGGGGCAGATTCACAAAAAGCTGATTTCAAGCTTGGAGAATGGATAAGTAGTAAAGGCGGCTATTATGATACAATAGTAGGTAAAGGAGATACGAAAATTAACATAAGAGGAGGACTGAAAGAAATTGGCGGTAGTAATAAAAACTTCAATCCGGCTATCACTGGCACAATGGATATACAAGCCCAGAGACCAAACAGAAACATGGACTATGATGTTGATTCCGCATCCAGTGCCACACATGTATTAAACTTCTTTGAAACTGGTGTAGAGGTACTTGCCGTAAACTGGGAACCTCTGGCAATAGCAGCAAAACCTGATGCATTCAGCAAACTTAGCACTAACGAGGAAAAACAGAAGTTTTACCTTGATTATAAAATGACTGTTTTCATAAGTTTTATTATGGTTGCAGTGTTTATGTACCTGTTCTACTCCTTGCTGTCATATATACCGTATATAGGTAATGCTGCGCTGGGAACTGGTGGAATACCTTTAGGCGTGAATAATTTAGGGATGCCGGGCTCTAATTTATTTGCTGGTGTGGGGGGATGATGTTTATGTTTCGTTATATCATAATGTTATTAATGTTATCCACTACAGTATTTTTCTACCAGGGAGAGGCTGTGGCAGCTGACGCGACATCCGCTGACATTACCCAATTTTCTCCACAAACCTACATTTGCGCCGCAGAACCAGGGGAATACACCCAGGCAATTGTAAAATGTATCCAGACTCCTGTACGAAATGCTGTACTAAAACCCAATGACGGCCTGCTAGCTATGATGTCTAAATATATGGTAAGTTTCCTGTCGCCGCTATTTGCAGTTGCACTTATCTGGCTTGGCGTCAGAGCCGCTACCGGGGAAAGCAGCGTTTTCCCAAGAGCCATGGGTTTAGCATTGCGTGTAGGGATTGTAACTGCATCATTTTACTTGATAGAAAAATTTATACCTGCGTTCTATACAGATAAATATAGCCCAATCCTTTTTCAAACTTTAGATGGTTCATTTATAGGCAAATTGAACCCGTGGTTGGAAGTTGATAAGGTTATAAGCAGAATACTTGGTTTTGCTGATCAATCGAGCAGCATAAAGGATGGGTTGATTGGTCTTATTGATGGCTCATTCTTTTCCAAAAATTTTGGGATAATGCTCTCGGTAGTTGGGTGTTTTGCTATATTCAGCCTGTTGATGCTTGCCGTTCAGATATTATATGTATACCTGTCGTCGGTTATATTAATCGGATTTCTTATCATAACTTTACCGATTTTTATTCCATTCATAGTTTTTACCTATACAGAAACCTATCTGGCCAAATGGTTTAACATTCTTCTTTCAAGCCTGTTAACACCTACGCTTATGTTCTTTTTCCTTGCCCTGTTTATGGTAACCATTCCAGCATCTGGTTCTGATCCAGAAAGGAAAGGTATATTCATCAGTATTGTTGATGATATCTTCGCTACCCTTCCACCAGATTACCTTGATGCTTCATTACATAGAAGTATGCCGTTAAACAGGGCAATATTATATCCTTCAGATTCGGAACAGTATAACTTTCTGGCCTGTATAGGACAAAGCTTAGGTACGTGCCCTGATCGGTACAAGTTCAACAGCTCAACCCAATACAACATCAATCCTAACGTTTCCAAGGGGATGAACAGCAATATTCTTAGAATTAACAAACTGGATTTCGGCAAAAAAGATGATGAAATCAAAAAATCATTGCTTAAGAGTTTACTGGAACTTCTTATGTTCGCTATAATATTGAATCTTGGAGTAAAACTTATCCCATCAATTTCCAAGGATATTGCTGGCGGGGCAACCGCTGGGCTTGAGGGCCTTGCATCACCGCTGACCAGAGCTATTAAGAGTATGAGACAATGAGTGTATAAAAATAATTTAAATGGTAATTTTATGACAAAAATATTTATCGGAAACAACCTCAAAAAGACCAACAACAAATTATTTTTGGCTCTTATGCTTATAGGTTGCCTGCTGTTTGGCAGCCTAACCCCAAATAATGCACATGCTGCAACTGAGGCGCTATGCACTATGATAAAGGATCCAGGTGGTAGTGGGAAAATGATTGATAACCCACAATTTAAGATTACCAAATCAACTATAGTTTCCGATATAGTCGCTAAAATAAAACAGAGGCTGACCGGGATTACCTCAAAAACTTACGGTATAGTAATAGCAAATATATCGTTTCTGGCTGCACTTCAGGGAGTATTAACCCTCTATATTGTAATTTACGGTATCCTGTTCACCACCGGGATGGTTCCGATGAAATTGTATGACTTTATAAACCGTTTAATTAAAATCGGCATCATAGTCATGCTTACTTCGCCAAGTTCATGGACATTCTTTAACGGCTATGTGATTACTTTCTTCGATAGTTTAACCGATAATACTATTTTATATATAACCAACGCAAAGGCCACCAGCGTTCCTATTATTAATTCAACAATATCCGGGTTAAATTCCCTTAGTGTGCTCGATAGCGTGGTTTCAAAGGTTATATCCTCAAAAATGTTTGCTGCGTTATTAGCCGCTGCTCTCACTAATGCCTATGGCCCATTCTACTTCCTTCTGCTGTTGCTCAGTATTTTAGCTTTCTTAAAATCGTTGATGACAGCAATGTGGGTTTACATAATGTCGCTGGTTATGAAAACCTTGCTATATGGGCTGGCCCCGATTTTTATACCAACAATTTTATTCCAGCGCACCAAGCATATATTTGATGGCTGGGTTGCCCAGTTGGTGAACGCTACATTGCAGCCGATACTATTATTTATATTCTTCATATTCTTTGTAAAATTACTGGAGGGATCTTTAGATAGTATCCTGCAGACGCCTATATGCTTCAGTCAGTTGCCGGATGGTCAGCGCGGTTCGCCTTTTGACGTTTCCTTCTGGAGGTTCATGGATTTCAGCACCGGAGAATGGAAAGTTAATACAAAAGAGTGGAGTTTAGACAAACAGTTTCCGCTTAGCATAGTTTCTGTTCTTACATTCTTCACCATCTCGGAAATAGCCAGCCGCTTTAATACGGTTGTTATACAGATTTCTTCGCAAATATCGCAAGCAACCACTAACCTTTCTGCCGGTGTAGAAGGCGCCTTTGGAACTATGTGGTCTTCATTCGGGGCAAAAAAGTAGGGTTGTAAGCTTTAACCATGCAGGAAAATATTATAGAAAATATACTGGATCCAGTATTTCAGTATGCTTGGCATATAGCGTTTTTTTTCATAGTTTTTTCCCTGCTTGCCAAGCTGATGCCATGCAATAAAGACCAGCCTTTAATCCGCAAAGGACTAATCGTTGATTTGCTATATGGGCTGGTGATTCCGGTATTGTCCCAATATGTATTTATATTTTACCTGGCAATAGGATTTGGGATATTTTTCTATAGTGCCTCACAAGATGAGTTAAGTAACTATCTGGCTAATGGTCACGGCTATCTCTCAACACTACCGATATGGATTCAGGCGGCTATAGTTTTTATACTGTCGGATATCTTGTTATACTGGCTGCACCGGCTTTTTCATGGCCCGAAAATGTGGAAATTCCATGCAGTCCATCACTCATCAAAGGTCATTGATTTTCTTTCTTCCCAGCGCTTCCACCCTATTAACAGCTGGCTTTCTTTCACCCTGGTGAATGCGCTGATGATAATTATCGGATTTTCACCACAATCAATTTCCATGATGGGGAGCTTCAACGTTGCATATTCTTATATGGTGCATGCTAATTTAAACTGGACATTCGGGCCGTTCTGCTACCTGTTTGCCAGCCCGGTTTTCCACCGCTGGCACCATACAACACAAAAAGAGGGGCTGGATAAGAATTTTGCCCCTACCTTTCCTTTGCTGGACATTATGTTTGGAACCTATTACATGCCCAAAGGCAAATTACCGGAACAATACGGCATAACCGGTGTTGATATGCCGGAATCGTTTAGCAAACAGATAATATGGCCGTTCTACCATCCCGAAAGCAGTGGAGACACTGCAATCTCCGAACAAAACTAGGTTCTATCGACATTCACGCTAACGGCTAGCGTAAATGTCGACAGAACCTAGCTGTTAAGCAGCTTATCAACATCATCATTGCTTAGTGGAGCTGCTTCTGTTGCTGCTGGCGGTGGGGACTGCTCTATTGCCTGAGAAACAACAGCATCCTGCTTAGATGGCGCTAAATTATCTTTCACATCAGTTTTAGCCGCCATTTGCATCACATTATTGAAATGGATTACATTGTAGCCCAGCGGGTCATGGCGTTCGACTTTATAAATTTTCTTGATTTTGCATTGTGAAAGCGCATCAAGCGCAGAAGTAGCTTCTACCAGCTCAAAATTATTATAATCACTATACACACGGTATACGGTCGTATCGGAAGAACCCATCTCCTTGCGGGGGATAAATAATTCTTCAAATGGTTCTGTGGTCTGTTTCATATTTCCTCTTTCTGGAAGTTACCAGTTAACTGTTACGAGTTACCAGTAACTAACATCCGGTAACAGGTAACTGATAACAGGTAACTAATTTACGACAAATACCCACAAACCAGAATCAATACGCCTTCCAACGCATAACCCCAAACAAGTGAGTAACCTGTCCGTCTTCATTACCAAGAGGAACAATGCAAGTTCTGTACCGAACTTTCATATGGTGGGTATTAACAAACTCACCTTCATCAATAACCGGATGTTTTTCTTTAACAACTTCTTCAATTTTTTTTATGTTCGGAACCTTTGTAGTCGAAAGCAGACGCAAAGCCATATCAGGACTATTAGGATTATCTCCAAACGCACCAACGAGAGCTGAACCCATATAGCTGTAACGGTAGCCTATGCGCTTTACCACATCATCAAGGCTGATAAGGAAGCAATAATCCCAGATATGTGCTATATCATCAGGTTCGATTTCACTCTCGCTGGGGAAATTACGCCCTGCTGCCAGCTTTTGCCAGTAAGTAAGCAGCTCATCATGGCAACGGTGATGAAGTCCGCTGGTCTGGTTATTTTTTATTTTAGTATTTTGCGTCATATCTGGGGATTATAGCATAAAATTATATCGTTGTATAACCATAAAGAAAGAAAATCCCTATATGGTACTGCTGTAACATATAGGGATTAAAAGAATTTTATTAAAATATTGCTAATGCGTAACTACCCCAGCTTCGCCATCAGGTTTGATAAGGACTGGTCCGGCTGCCTTAGGCTCGGTCCATTCAACGGCCACTGGCTGGCGAACCAAAGCATGTGAAAGAACTTCATCAACTGTTGAAACAGGGATAATGGTGAGTTCTTTTTTCACGTTATCCGGTATCTCCTCGAGGTCTTTGACGTTCTCCTGCGGAATGAGCACCGTGGTGATGCCGCCACGCAGTGCCGCCAGAAGCTTTTCCTTAAGCCCACCAATGCCGAGAACGCGGCCGCGCAGGGTCACTTCCCCGGTCATCGCCACGTTCTTCTTCACCGGAATACCGGTAAGAGCTGAAACAATGGCCGTGGTCATACCGATACCAGCAGACGGACCATCCTTCGGGGTTGCGCCTTCGGGAACGTGCACGTGGATATCGCGGGTCTGGAAGGTCGGCGGAATAATGCCGAAATCCAGCGAGCGCGAACGCACGTAAGATATCGCGGCCTGCACCGATTCCTGCATCACATCGCCAAGTTTACCGGTGATGGAAGTTTTGCCCTTGCCCGGCATGGTCACAGCTTCGATGACCAGCAGGTCGCCGCCGACTTCGGTCCAGGCCAAGCCAGTAACCATTCCCACCAGATCCTCTTTCTCCGCCTCGCCATAGGTAAAGCGGCGAACGCCAGCGAATTTGCCGAGGTTGCTGGAAGTAACCTTCACCGAATTCTTGCCTTTAAGCAGGATATCCTTCACCGCTTTGCGCGTCATGTTGGATATTTCGCGCTCCAAGTTACGCACACCTGATTCGCGGGTGTAATAACGAATCGTTTCGCGTAGCGCCTCATCAGAAACCGACCATTCGCCCTTCTTAATCCCGTGATTCTTGATCTGCTTGGGAATAAGATATTGCTTGGCGATATTTACCTTCTCATCCTCGGTATAGCCCGGAATACGGATAATTTCCAAACGGTCGAGCAGAGGACGCGGCATGTTCAGCGAATTAGCAGTGGCCACAAACATCACATCCGACAGGTCATAATCGAGTTCGAGATAATGGTCGTTGAACGCCTTGTTCTGTTCCGGATCGAGCACCTCCAGCAAAGCTGC
>CAZUXB010000021.1:39024-41679 GCA_964624555.1 uncultured Rickettsiales bacterium
GGCTGGATTTTACTTCTGTCAGCGACTGGATAAGCTTGCCCGGCATCGAACCAATATAGGTACGGCGGTGACCGCGAATCTCCGCCGCATCACGCACGCCGCCAAGCGATATGCGCACGAAATTGCGGCCAGTAGCGCGGGCTATGGATTTCGCCAGCGAGGTTTTACCCACACCCGGAGGGCCAACAATACACAGAACCTGCCCTTTCACCTGTTTAGTGCGCTGCTGCACCGCCAGATATTCCAGCGTGCGTTCTTTGACCTTTTCGAGGCCGTAATGATCCTGGTCGAGAATCTTCTGCGCGTTCTTCAGGTCGCTGATGATACGCGTAGGTTTTTTCCAGGGTATCGACAGTATCCACTCCAGATAGTTGCGGATAACCGACGCTTCCGCCGACATCGCGCTCATTGAGCGCAGTTTTTTCACTTCCGAAGCAACTTTTTCCCTGGCTTCCTTGGAGAGTTTTATTTTGGCGAGTTTGGCTTCCAGTTCGCCGATCTCATCCTTGCCGTCCTCGCCCTCGCCCAGTTCTTTCTGGATGGCTTTCATCTGCTCATTCAGGTAATATTCGCGCTGGGTTTTTTCCATCTGGCGCTTTACGCGAGAACGAATGCGGCGCTCAGTATTGAGCACGGAAATTTCATTTTCCATCAGCGAGAAAATATGTTCAAGGCGACTGGTGACAGTAAGCATCTCCAGAATTTTCTGCTTTTCAGAGATATCCACCGACATATGCGCGGCGATAGTATCAGCAAGCAGGCTCGGGCTGGTTATTTTGCTGACCGTGCCCAGCGTTTCCGGCTGGATCTTTTTATTCAGTTTTACATATTGTTCAAACTGGCCTAGAACCGTGCGGAACATAGCTTCGGCTTCTTCTTTGTTGCCAACTTCTTCAAGCGCCGGCTCAGCAACAACCTGAAAATAGTCTTGGTTATTCAGGAACTCAGTAATCCTTGCCCGCGCCGAACCTTCCACCAGCACTTTTACCGTGCCATCAGGCAGACGTAACAGTTGTAATATGTTGCCAATCGTACCCATGCGGTATACATCACCCTCGCGCGGGTCATCAACACCGCCATTTTTCTGGGTTACAAGCAGTATTTTCCCCTCGCGTTTTACAACTTCTTCCAGTGCACGTACAGACTTTTCGCGACCTACAAACAATGGCACCACCATTGACGGAAACACCACGATGTCACGTAAAGGAAGAATTGGATAAATGTTAGAAGGCTGTTGATTTTGTAGCATATTATGTATAATACCTATTCTGTTTTGATAAATTTTTAGCTGTTAGCTTAAGAATTCATTTGCTTCTCAGCTCTAATATAATAGAACTATTGGGCTTTTACTAGGGGGAGTTGGAAGTATTTAGTGGTAAGTGGTAAGCAGTAAGGTTAATATATTGTATTTAATAAATAAAATACTCTTCTCTCTTACCACTAAATACTCACCACTGCTCCCTTCGGGAGCGCATGCGGATGTGGCGAAATTGGTAGACGCATCAGATTTAGGTTCTGACGCCGCGAGGCGTGGGGGTTCAAGTCCCTCTATCCGCACCAGCCTACGCTCTGCGAGCTACGGCTCGGCAAGCCTTCTTCAGGCTTGATGAGACGTAGGAGCAGCTAAGCGGAGGCTGTCGCGCCGTAGTGCGCAAGCACGAAGGCGGACTTTAACCTCTAAAACCCTACTCCTCATCCTTATCCAGCTCATGGCCTTCGAGTAGTTTTTTGGCCTTTTCCTTGCGCGCTTTTTCTTTTTGTTTCTGCTCTTTGGTCTGGCCGAATTTGGCGCGGTTCTGCGCGGCCTTTTTCTCTTTTTTCATCTTCTGGGTGGCTTTTCTGGCCTTCCCAAAATTTATCACGACACTCATAAAAACCCCTCATCTTCATGTTTTATGTCATTCCGATTGAGCGCAGCGACAGAGGAATCTTTGCAAAATAAACAATTTAATAGTGCAAAGATATCTCCCCCGCAACATGTGCGGGGTCGAGATGACAAATTATATCATAATTTCATCATACATGATGATTACTAATAAAGAGCTAAGAGTGCTTAATTTACGCCATGCGAACAGGGTTGGCGCGGCGGCTGTGAGCATGGCGGTAGAGGACTGACAAATGACCTGCTAGCACATGTCCTCCTTCGTGCTTCGCACCACGGCGCGACAGCCAACGCTTTGCTGCTTGCTCGTCTCGGCTTGCCGAGCCGTAGCTCGCAGAGCGTAGGCTGGTGGTCCGTAGTGGAATAACCTCGAACCGCTTTTGCCAGTTTATAGACTCCATTAACGGGTTAGGCAAGGCCATAGAAGCCGCGCCAAAACTGGACGGAAATAGCTTCCAGTGGGAGCCGCTGGTAACAGCGGCATGAAAGAATAAGGGGCAAGAACTCTGCTTGCCCCTTTCTAATTTGGTAAATGTCAGGTGTTAATACTCACTCGCCATCATGATGGTGAGTACGCGGGTGGTAACATTTGGGTCGGCTGGGTTTTCTGACCCGAAACAAAGTGTGTGATCGTAATAGTCGATTTTCCAAAAGAAATCTTGGCCATCGATTACCACTTTCCCGAAGTCATGTTCGCCGTATGGGTCGTTCTCATGCACAACTTCTTCGGAATCCTGCACAGTTTCGCCGGTATGCTGCACAAAATCGTCAAA
>CAZUXB010000022.1:0-39758 GCA_964624555.1 uncultured Rickettsiales bacterium
CCACTTCCATGGTGGCTTTGTCGGTTTCAATCTCGGCAATCACCTGGCCGGATTTTATCTTGTCGCCTTCCTTCACCACCCACTTGGCAAGGTTGCCTTCGGTCATGGTTGGCGAAAGTGCGGGCATTAAAATTTCAATTGGCATTTTTTATTCCTTAAAAACAATTCGATCAGATAATAAAACTCTACTCAAGCCTTTGAGTCATTCCACAATTACCGTCATTATATGTATTTGAATTCAATGACACTATCATTTTATGGCCTACTAGAAACTGAGAAAACTTAAATGCGACATCAATATTTTCCAGACTGTAAGAAACATTACCATTACCATTATACTGGAAAGACTGAGGGTTATTATTTTCATCATAAGAAGATGGAGATGCACTTATATTATAGTTTTTATTTTGCAAATCAAACTTAGTCAATTTCTGCTGCCTGGCATATTCTTCAATCTTTGCATTCTGCTCATCAATCAGTTTTTTGATGTCATCAAAACTTTTGCCTTTCAGGTTATAATTTACGTTTATACTAACCTGTTCCTTCATACATTGTGGTGATGTCCCCGCAATTTTGGCAACAGCTTCAGCATGAACTGGCCTGACACCGGCAGAAAACCACACAATAACACTTAAAATAATAGCTCCAAAATATTTCATTTTTTACCCTCCCCCAATTTGTATAAATTTATGCCGCCATCAGGTCGCGGGCGCAAACTTCTTTTACTGCTTCCATAATATGGCTCGCCTGAGGAAGGGCAAGCTTTTCCAGATTAGCAGCATAAGGCAGCGGCACGTCAACACCGCACACACGCTTTACCGGTGCATCGAGATAGTCGAACGCATGCTCCATGATGATAGCCGCTATCTCTGAACCGATACCGGCGGCTGGCCACCCCTCTTCCACGCTTACGCAGCGGTTGGTTTTCTTGACTGACTCAATTATGGTTTCAGTATCCAGCGGCCTGATAGTGCGCAGGTCGATAACTTCCGCGCTTATGCCTTCGGCAGCGAGTTTCTCAGCCGCATCTAATGCCTTGCCCACCATTATCGAAAAAGCGACTATAGTTACGTCAGTGCCTTCACGCACAATAGCGGCCTTGCCAATCTCCAGCACATTGTCCCCTTCCGGCACCTCAAAACTCTGGCCATAGAGAATTTCGTTTTCGAGGAATATTACCGGGTTCGGATCGCGGATGGCAGCTTTGAGCAGACCTTTAGCTGATGCTGCATCCCACGGCGCAACAACTTTCAAGCCGGGAATATGTGCATACCAGCTGGCATAGCACTGCGAGTGCTGCGCACCCACGCGCGAAGCCGCACCGTTCGGTCCACGGAACACGATCGGGCAGCGTATCTGCCCACCCGACATATAGTTGGTTTTAGCAGCAGAGTTGATGATCTGGTCCATCGCCTGCATCGCGAAGTTGAAGGTCATGAATTCCACGACTGGTTTAAGCCCCATCATCGCCGCACCAACACCAAGGCCAGCAAAACCATGCTCAGTGATAGGCGTGTCAACAACCCTATCCGCGCCGAACTCAGCAAGCAGCCCCTCTGTCACTTTATAAGCGCCCTGATACTCGGCCACTTCTTCACCCATCACGAACACTTCTTTGTCACGGCGCATTTCTTCGGCCATTGCATCGCGGAGTGCTACACGTACTGTCTGATTTGCCATTTTACTTATCCCCTACACCCTGTTTTTCGTTTTGTATTTTACTATTTTCCTTACGGTATTTTGCATCTTCCCTTACCTTTTTGCTTTCAAAAACCTCCCAGCAACCTGAAAAATATTCCGGAACACCTTTGTCCGCATCCACCTGATCACGAGCACAACCGCACCCGCTAAGCAGCAGCATGATTACTAAACCAACACGTCGGTCCATAGTTCACCCTCTGGCGGCTCCGGCGATTTCTGCGCAAAATCTGCGGCATCATTCGCTATCTGCTTAATTTCCTTATCGACTTCTTTTAGTGAGTCTTCACTGGCATATTTCGCTGCGATAAGGCGCTTTTTCAGTCCCTCGATAGGATCGTGGTTTTCCTTATAATCCTCAACCTCTTCCTTGCTGCGGTATTTCGCCGGGTCCGACATGGAGTGGCCACGATAACGGTAGGTTTTCATTTCCAGCAGGAACGGGCCTTTACCGGCCTTAACATGCGCCACCGCTTCCTGCCCTGCTTCACGCACGGCCACCACATCCATACCATTGACCTGTTTACCGGGAATGCCAAAACCTTCACCACGCTTATACAGCTCGGTGGTGGCATGACTGCGCTTGGTGGAAGTACCCATCGCATATTCGTTATTTTCGATAATATAAATTACTGGCAGTTTCCATAGTGACGCCATGTTGAAGGCTTCATAGACCTGCCCCTGATTCACCGAACCATCACCGAAATAAACGAGGCTTAAATTGCCATTCTTGCGGTATTTATGGGCGAAAGCGATACCAGTTCCCAGCGGCACCTGCGCACCGACTATGCCATGCCCACCGTAGAAATGTTTTTCTGTGGAGAACATGTGCATGGAGCCGCCCTTGCCTTTTGAAAACCCATCGATACGGCCGGTAAGCTCAGCCATGATGCCTTTCGGGTCCATGCCACAGGCGATCATATGCCCGTGATCGCGGTAGCTGGTGATCACCGCATCGTCTTTGGTTATACAATTCTGCATGCCGACCACCACCGCTTCCTGACCAATATATAAATGGCAGAAACCTCCGATAAGCCCCATTCCATATAGCTGCCCGGCTTTTTCTTCAAAGCGGCGGATGAGCAACATTTCACGATACAAGGAAAGGAGAAGTTCTTTGGTCACGGGCGCATTGTGCCCGATAGAAATTTCACTGACTGATGATTTTGCCGCTTTAGACATGAGTGCTCCCAAATTCTTGCTGTCATTCCCACGAAGGTGGGAATCTCTCTGCGTTCTTGCACCAACGCTACAGAGATCCCCGCCTGCGCGGGGATGACAAATTAAATACACATAAACAAGCTGCTATAAAGCCCAAAACCACTATTCTTGGCAAGTGTTTAATGCAATGTTTTTCAATGATTTTGTGCTGCGGCGCAGCATACGAGGGCTAGAGAAATCAAAGAAAAAAGTTTACTTAATAACCGAACCCTCTTAATAATCTAGTCCTCGAATCCACTAATCCGCGAGTCCTCGCCTTATGTCCGACCTGTTCACATCCAAATCGCAACTTAATAATGGTTCCTATACTGCCGGTGATATCGAGGTCCTTGAAGGGCTGGAGCCGGTTCGTAGGCGCCCCGGCATGTATATTGGCGGCACCGACGAAACCGCCATGCACCATTTGGTGAATGAAATATTCGACAACGCGATGGACGAAGCGGTGGCTGGCTTTGCCAACCGCATCGAGTTCGAGGTAAAGCCTGATAATATCATCGTGGTGCGCGATAATGGCCGCGGTATACCGATCGACCCGCACCCTAAATTCCCTAAAAAATCCGCCCTTGAGGTGATCATGACCATGCTCCATTCCGGCGGCAAGTTCGGCGGCAAGGTCTATGATACGTCCGGCGGTCTGCACGGTGTGGGTATTTCGGTGGTGAACGCGCTTTCGGATTATATGGAAGTGGAAGTGGTGCGCGACAAAACCATCTACCGCCAGTCTTACAGCCGCGGCGAACCCACCAGCAAACTCAATAATATAGGACAGGATCCAAAAGGCCGCGGCACTACGGTGGCCTTCCGTCCCGACAGCGAAATATTCGGCAAAGCTAAATTCCGCCCGGAAAGACTCTATAAACTGGCACGCTCCAAGGCCTACCTCTTCCGCGGTGTCGAGATACGCTGGAAATGTGATCAATCATTACTAGCAGAAGGCAGTGAAACCCCGGCGGAGGATACCATCCACTTCCCCAATGGCCTTAAGGATTTCCTTGCCCAGCAGCTGGAGGGCCGCGCTACAGTGACCTCACAACCATTCTGCGGCGAAGCGGATCTGGCGGGCAAGATGGGGCGCATCGAATGGGCTATCGACTGGCCTCAGGATGAAGAAACCTACGTAAGCACCTATTGTAACACGATTCCTACGCCCGATGGCGGCACCCATGAATCGGGCCTGCGTAGTGCCATCAACAAAGGCATCCGCGCTTATGGTGAGTTGGTCGGCAATAAAAAAATTGCCGCAGCACAAGGCGAAGATATTCTGGGTGGCGCGGTGATCGTGCTTTCCCTGTTCATCAAAGACCCACAGTTCCAGGGACAAACTAAAAACAGGTTGGTGAGCGCCGAAGCCACCCGCCTCGTGGAAAACGCCATGCGCGACCATTTCGACCATTACCTAAGCGGTGACACGGAAAACTCCACCCGCCTGATAAATTTGATCGTCATGCGCATGGAAGAACGCCTGCGCCGCAAATCGGAAAAAGAAGTAAGCCGCAAGGCCGTGACCACGCGCCTGCGCCTGCCCGGCAAACTGGCTGATTGCTCGCGATCGACGAATAAAGGCACCGAACTATTCATTGTGGAAGGGGATTCGGCTGGCGGCAGCGCCAAACAAGCCCGCAACCGCGAAACGCAGGCGATATTGCCACTGCGCGGAAAGATCCTCAACGTCGCCAGCGCGTCCATTGATAAAATCAAAGCCAACCAGGAGTTATCTGACCTCGTGCTGGCCATGGGTTCGGGCAGTGGCACGCATTACAGCGCCGATGCGCTGCGCTACGAAAAGATCATCATCATGACCGATGCGGACGTGGATGGTGCCCATATCGCATCGCTGCTCATGACCTTTTTCTATCAGGAAATGCCACAAATTATAAGTGGCGGTCATTTATTCCTCGCGCGGCCGCCATTGTTCCGCATTACCATAAGTAACAACACCTATTACGCGCAGGATGAAAAAGAAAAGACCCAGATCATAGCGAAACACGCCAAGGGTAATGCCAAGGTGGAAGTGGGCCGTTTCAAAGGTCTGGGTGAAATGACGCCGGCGCAACTAAAAGAAACCACCATGAACCCGGCCAACCGCGTGCTGCTGAAAGTGCTTATCGAGGAAGATGACAGTGAGCAAACCAGCGAGCGCGTGGAACAGCTCATGGGCCGCAAACCGGAACACCGCTTCACCTTTATTCAGGAACAGACCAGAGACCGTGTGATAACGGATGAACTAGATGTTTAGGGGAAACTATTTTCTAACAGTTTCACCTTTTTGCATACTTTTAATATCGTTTACTGAAAGAACCGGAACAGCAATCGTACCGTCATGTTTTGCACATTTTATACCCACATTCTGCATTGCTTTAGCAACAATTGCTACAGACTCTGCTGAATTTGTTAGTGGATAAATATTAGCATAATCATCATAAGATAATCTTCCTACGCTACCCTGTTTACCAGTTCCTATGGTAAGTTTCTTATCACCTTTACCTCTAGTATCTACATGATCTATGGCGGTACCAGTCATTCTATAAGGAGTAGCTACGTCCCCCATCCCGTTACTGTATACTGCTACATTTGAGAGCGTCCCTGAGCCATCTGGGCCACTAACAGATACATAGGTTCCTTTTTCATTTGCGCGTACTGTGACATCGCTTTCCATTGTGCATTCGATGTCTTTGCCTTTATCTTTACCCATAATAATCTCCCCTTATATAAATTGAGAATCTATCAGATTATAACATATTAATATATTGGAAATTATTAAGGTTTTATGACATTTACAAAAACACAAGTACACAGCAAAAATCATTGCATTTTAACTATAAATACATTACAATGTAATACAATTACATTAAATAATGGAGGTTTTATGGCAAATTCGACGATTCAAACGCGGGTTTCTGGTGAAATGAAACAGCAGGCAGAAGCGTTGTTCGCCGGGATGGGGCTGGGGCTTTCTGACGCGATTCGTATGTTCCTGCAACAAAGCATCAATGAAGGTGGTATTCCCTTCAAGCCTCATGCAAAAATTCCTAATGCCGAAACAATCGCTGCTATGGAAGAAGCAGAAAGAGGCGAAGGAGAATATTTTGAAAATGTAGAAGACCTATTTGCCAGCTGGCGTAAGCTTTAATGCTTAGGGTATTAGAAGTTAAAAGCTTTAAGCGCGATATGAAACGCTTGAGACGTGGTAGATTCGATTTATCAAAACTAGAATCTGTGGTTGTAAAATTAGCCAATGGAGAAAAACTGGAAGCAAAATATTCCGACCATATCTTGACTGGTAACTGGAAGGGCTATCGTGAATGCCATATTTCCCCTGATTGGTTATTGATTTATTGCGTTAAAGGTGATGTTTTATTATTAACCAGAACAGGCAGCCATTCCGAACTTTTTTAAATAATATTGGAACCTCATCATGACCCGTCCATCCCATAAAAACAAAACTACTCCTATAGTTCTGCTTTCAGAAAAAACGTTTCCTACCTGGCTTAAAAAGCAACCGGCTGTGCTTAAAAAATGGCTGGAGATAAACAGCTTCACCGCCAAGGCCGGAAGCTGTATTACCTTGCCGACCACCACTGGCGCGGTGGATAAAATACTGTGTGGCGCGGAGTTCCCGCTCAATATCTGGAGCATTGCCCACCTGCCCGCAAAAATCCCGGCGGCAATTTATCATCTTGAAGGTGATTTTAAAAAAGATGAAGCCACGAACCTTATGCTTGGCTGGGCGCTCGCTACCTATGAATTCACCCGCTATAAAAAAAGCAGCAAAAAATTTCCTGAGCTTAGCGCACCGAAAAATTGTGACGCGAAACTGGCCCAGTCATTTGCCGATGCCATTATGTGGGCACGCAACATGATAAACACGCCGGCGAATGACATGAACCCCGCCGCACTGGCCAGCGAAGCAGTGAACTGGGCAAAAAGCAAAAAGGCGAGTGTGAGTGTAATAAAAGGTGAAGATCTGCTCAAACAGAATTATCCGATGGTCTATGCTGTGGGTAAGGCTGCGGCGATCCCCCCTCACCTCATTGATATAAAATTCGTACGCAAAGGCGCGCCGAAGATTACACTGGTCGGCAAAGGCGTGACGTTTGATTCCGGCGGGCTGGATATCAAGTCTACATCCGGCATGAAGCTGATGAAAAAAGATATGGGCGGCGCGGCCAATGTGCTGGCGCTGGCCCGCGTTATCGTGGAAACCGGCCTGCCGGTGCAACTGCGCGTGATCATTCCAGCCGTGGAAAATGCGGTAGCTGGCAATGCCATGCGCCCACTTGATATTGTACCTACCCGCAAAGGTATCAATGTCGAGATAGGCAACACTGACGCCGAGGGCCGCCTGATATTGTGTGACGCGCTGTTTGAGGCGGATAGCGAAGAACCCGACCTGCTCATTGACTGCGCAACGCTCACCGGTGCTGCGCGTGTGGCACTGGGCACCGAAGTTCCGGCGTTCTTTACTAATAACAATAAGATCGCAACCAAACTTTCTGAAATTAGTGAGCGCGAAGTGGACCCGCTATGGCGCCTGCCATTATGGAAAAATTACCGCGCGCAGCTAGACACACCTAATGCCGACCTGTCCAATGACCCCGACAGTAGTTACGCAGGCGCAATAACAGCGGCGTTATATCTTCAGGAGTTTGTTTCTAAAACTCCGGCGTGGATTCATGTTGACATGATGGCATGGAATCTGCAAAACAAAGCAGGTCGCCCGCAAGGTGGCGAGGCAATGGGAATAAGAGCATTATATACATTAATAAAGGAAAATTATGGCCACACAAACTAAGGCAGTAGCAGCTAAAGAAGAAAAAATTGCTTCGTCAAAAGCAATTCGTGCACTCGCTTTCTGGCACGGTGTCACCGCATCGGCATTACAGAAGATGCCGGTAGACCTGTCGGCAAGGCAGACCGCTGTGCTGATGAACGTGTATATTATGCCGCCGCCACACAGTATCAAATCTCTCGCCGATGAACTTATGATATCTAAACCAGCCGGCTGCCGTGCCGTTGACGCACTGGAAAAAGCTAAACTGGTACGCAGGACCCGTGACAAACAGGATAAGCGTAACGTTATGATACAGCGTACAGTAAAAGGTTCAGTTTATTTAAGTGAGTTTGCGGATATAATCCTTACCACCTCGAAGGAAAATAATTAAAATATAGCATGCAATATTACTACTATATAAATTCCAAAGGTAAAAAAGACGGTCCGCACGATCTGGTAACGATTATGCGGCGTATCCGTACCGGTATCATTGTCCCTGATACCATGGTGTATCAAAAAGAAGAAGAGTTTGTGCCGGCTTACAGCCTTGATGATTTATCCCCGTTTTTTAATAGGCCAATAGAAGATATCCGCCAGGAACTGTCTGGAAATGTAAGGCTTTCGTTTTCATCTGTACTTGAAAAAGGCTGGAGCTTTACGCAAGAACACCAGAGCCTGCCTGTTTTTGCCGGTGCGATATTATTGCTATCAGCACTGTTCGGTGTGTTAATAAATGAGATAACGCATAATATTTATTCTGGGGTAACTGCAGGCTGGATAATGTTTTTACTGTTGCAAAATTGTTTTTTTGCCGTGTCGCTCCGACTCTACCGCGGACAAAAATCTGATTTTGATTTTATTGAGCACACACTCGTTCCAATATTAGGAAAAGTGGCTTTTGTCTCGGTAATATTTTCATTCCTGATTATCATAGGCTTGCTGCTCCTGATAATTCCCAGCATTATAATTATGATTATATGCGCCTACATGCCAATGCTGATTCTGGATTATGATTACAGCGTAACAAAAACTATCAGGATTATCCTATCTGTATTAGGAAAACTTAATTTTATATCTATGTTCAAACTTGGATTACTGACATTATTATACATGGTATCCATCGCCCTGATTATACCTATCCCTATCATCATGCCAATCATCGCTGGCGGCCTCTGTTCGGTTTATGAGGATCTTTCGACGGCATAAAAGCGTGTCGGTGCCGGTTGTCGGTGTCAGTTTTTTTCTAACCGACACTGGCACTGGACACCGACACTTTCTTGCTGCAAAGCAGCGCTCAGCCTAGGTTTTACGATATTCAGAACAATTACAGGCACATATTGCGCACAAAAAGCGCAGTTTTCCTTGTTTTTATTGTGCATCGCAGCAAAAATATCTTTTAAAAACAATATATTATACTTTTAATCCACAGAAAATTATGGTACTATGATTCTAGGGTTGGAAGTAATTTTAACCCCATAACACACGGGAGGAGGTTAAAGAAGCATATGTTCAACAAGATCACTTTGTTGCTCGTCATTTTAGGAGCCGTTAATATCGGTCTAGTGACGTTGCTGCATGTTGACCTGATTGGCGTGGTGTTTGGTGACTTAAGTCACATCATCAATGCACTGGTTGGATTTTCAGGCATATATATGTTGCTTACGACATATACCACTTTACTGAAAAAACCAGTTCACTAGAACCTACTCTAGGACAATTAGTTGCTTAACTAACTCCCCGCTTTGTGAAAACAAAGCGGGGTTTTATTTTGCGTGCACCGTAGCTATTGGGTAGTTCATGGAGCGAAGCGACTAGGCCGGTTGACGACCGCAGGTCATGTGCTTCGCACATGCTACTTATTAAAAAGTATCGACCGCTGGTCGAATGCGGCGCTTGAGCGCAAGTTTAAAAATACTAAGCAAAACTATTCAAACCGTATATTTCTTCAAATACATCAAAGTCAGGATTTTTAGAAAGCCTGCACGCTTCCTCTGACTGCTTGGCAATCAATCTATCGCGTGATTCAAATTCAACCACATTTTCAACAATATTTTCAACAACAGCAGCACCTACACTCACAGTAGCCGGAGCACCCATTTGTAACTTTACCTGCTCTTCAATTTTCTGAGCTTGATTTTGCATAACCATCTCCTATTATTAATGACGTACATAGCCATAGCATAAAAATAGCAAAAAATCTACCAGTAATAGTGTTTTATTTTAGGATTATGCTAATTCCGTCTGTTTGCCAAACTGCATCTGCCGGTATGACAATGCTTCACTAACATGAATGTGGCTTACAGTCTTGCTTTGCTCAAGGTCAGCGATAGTGCGCGCCACCCTAAGCACCCTGGTATAGCCGCGCATGGACAGGCGAAACGTCTCGGTCGCCTGCTCCAGCAATTTTTTGCCCTTGTCATCGGGCACTACGAAATTATGCAGCGTTTCACCCTGCAATTCCGCGTTGGTGCGCTCTTTCATGTTGAGATCAGCAAAACGTTCCTTCTGCAAACGGCGGGCGGCACTTACCCTTTTTGCCACTTCGGAACTTGCCTCGCCACCGCTGCTGCCCAGCATATCCAGCGTGGGAACTTCGGGAACATCGATCGCCATATCGAAGCGATCAAAGAGTGGACCAGAAATTTTCGATTGATATTCAGTGGCGCAGCGCGGCGCTTTATTACATGCCCGTGCTGGATCTGCCAGATAACCGCAGCGGCAGGGATTCATCGCCGCTACCAGTTGGAACCGCGCCGGATAAGTCACGTGTGATTGCACCCGCGCCACCGATACGCTGCCTGATTCTAAAGGTTGCCGTAATGATTCTAATACACTACGCGGAAATTCTGGTAGTTCGTCCAGAAACAGAACACCATTATGCGCCAGAGAAATTTCCCCCGGCAGCGCCCGCTTACCGCCACCCACCATCGCTGCCATTGATGCGCTATGGTGCGGGTCACGGAACGGCCTTTCTGCCGACAACCTGCCGCCCTGCAATTTCCCAGCGATGGAATTTATCATACTGACTTCAAGAATTTCCAGCGCATCCAGCGGCGGCAATATACTCGGCAGACATGATGCCAGCATTGATTTACCCGCGCCCGGCGGCCCCAGCATAAGCAGGTTGTGTCCGCCAGCCGCCGCCACTTCCAGCGCGCGCCGTGCGCTCTGCTGGCCGCGAATCTCGCGCATGTCCCGCCCACGTGATGGCAGAAGCTGTGTTTCACATTCCGGCGTGCTTAACACCTGCGAACCTTTGAAATGGTTGATGAGCGCAAGCAGTGACGATGGTGCGAGTATATCCGCAAGTCCCGACCACGCCGCTTCCGAACCACAGATTTTTGGGCATATCAGCCCCTTGTCTTTCGCCAGCGCCAGCATCGCCGCCGGCAGCGCACCGGATACCGGAAGCAGGCCGCCATCAAGCGATAATTCACCAAGTGCCACGTAACCGGAAAGTTCCTCCTGCGGCAACACCCCCATGCTGATGAGCAGACCAATGGCAATGGGCAGGTCATAATGGCTGCCTTCTTTCAAAATATCCGCAGGAGCCAAATTCACGATGATTCTTTTTAGAGGCAGCGACAAACCCAGTGCATGTATCGCCGAACGTACCCGCTCGCGCGATTCGGCAACAGCTTTATCAGGAAGCCCAACCACGGTAAAGGTCGGCATACCCGCGACCATCTGCACCTGCACGTCAATGGCGGTGGCCTGTATTCCATCAAACGCGACTGTGGCTACGTGCGCTACCATCCCGCCCTCTTCAGTAACTTCATGGTTTCATGCAGCGGCAGGCCAATAACATTGGAAACCGAACCGGAGAGAAAAGGAATAAAACTTTCCGCATAGCCCTGTATGGCATAGCCCCCGGCCTTGCCCTGCCATTCACCACCGGCAATATAATCAGCTATTTGTTTGTCACTTAGATGGTTCATTTTAACCTGCGTCATTACGATGTCGGAATATTCCTTACCGTCTTTCATGATACACACGGCAGTATAAACACGGTGGCGGCGGCCAGCCAGGTGGCGCAGACACATCACCGCGGTTTTGGAATCCTCAGCTTTAGGAAAAATTTTTCTTCCACAAGCAACCACAGTGTCAGCAGCGAGGACAAAATCGCTCGGAAATTTGGTGGCAACCACACCAGCTTTTTCACGCGCCACACGCTGCGCATATTTCGCCGGGAGTTCAGCTTTGTGTGGAGTTTCATCAATATCAGCGGCGACAACTTGCGCTGGAATAATACCAACCTGCCCAAGCAACGCCAGACGGCGCGGCGAAGCAGATGCAAGTATGAGACTATTTTTCACGGAATTTGATGCGTCCCTTAGTTAAATCATAGGGAGTCATTTCAACGATAACCTTGTCACCGGCGAGAACGCGGATGCGGTTCTTGCGCATTTTACCGGAGGTGTGGGCGATAACCACATGCCCGTTTTCCAGAGTCACACGGAACGTTGCGTTGGGCAGTAATTCGGTGACGTGACCGGAAAATTCCAATAGTTCTTCTTTAGCCATAAAATCCTAGAAATAAGTTAACTTAGGCCAGAATACTAGGAGAAAGCCCCACCCAAGTAAAGCGAAACAATCACTTTGCGGATAGCCTCTATTGATTTTTCACGGGCAGTGGATTTACGCCATACCAAACCTATGCTGCGTGAGGGGGAAAGCCCCTCAAAAGGCAGATATCTGATGGTTTTATCGCTTTTTACAGCGATCCGCGGTATAAGGGTTATACCTACATTGGTGGCCACCATCTGGCGCAGGGTTTCAAGGCTGGTGGCCCTAAATTCATTGCTTTCCGAGGTTCCCACCATACTGCATACTTCAAGAGCCTGGTTGCGCAGGCAGTGCCCATCTTCAAGAAGTAACAACTGCTCCAATTTTATATCGTTAGTGCTGACATTTTTCCTATCAGCCAGCCGGTGGCTTGGCGATACGGCCAGCAGGAACGGATCTTCAAACAATATTGCTTCCTCCAACGCATCGTCATGTATCGGCAGCGCCAGAAACGCCGCGTCAAGTGTGCCCTCTTTCAGGCGCGCAAGCAACACCTCGGTTTTTTCCTCGACCAGCAGTAGTTTTAATTTTGGCATTTTTTTGTGGATGGCAGGCACCGCCAGCGGCAGAAAATATGGCGCCAGCGTGGGAAACGCGCCGAGGCGGAACTCACCGGCAAACGGATCCTGCGCATTTTTGGCCAACTCGGCAATGTCCTTACTATCCTGCAATATGCGCCGCGCCTTGGCGAGAATCATTTCTCCGACCGGAGTGATCAGGACTTTTTTGTTAGTACGCTCGAATATCTGCACGCCGAGACTATCCTCCAGCTTTTTTATCTGCATGGAGAGCGTCGGCTGGGTAGTGTTGCACGTGGCAGCCGCTTTGCCGAAATGCAGATGCTGGGATACCGCCACCAGGTAATGCAGATCACGTATATTCATGACATAGCCTTATTATAGATAATATCTATCAATATCATAAAATCAATCAATTGTACATATGAATGTTTAAGGCGTAAGGTAAGCCCCACTAACTGACGAATTATGGAGGTTAATATGGAAAAGCTGGTGGATACCACTGACCCTGATTTTATCAAATGCGCCATGGATGCCCTTGAAGAAGGTGTAATGGCAAATGAGATAGAGAAAGAGTGCTGCTGCCGCATGGAGGCAAAGGCGCATGAACAACATGAGTATGATTTAAGCAACTATCAAAAGGAGTAATGACATGCTAGGAGTAGGCGATAAATTTCCCGATTTTAACGTAAAAGCGACCGCATCACTGCCGCTTAAGGACATCACCATCGATAATGTGTTCATCGATGTAAACAACAAAACATACAAGGATAAATGGCTGGTAGTGTTCTTCTACCCGAAAGATTTTACCTTCGTATGCCCAACTGAAATTGCTGCGTTCGGCGACCTGAATCAGGAATTCAAAGACCGCGATACGCAGATTCTGGGTGGCAGCACCGACAGTGAATTCGTACACTGGGCGTGGCGTCGCGACCAGGCGGAACTGAAAGACCTGCCCTTCCCGCTGCTCGCTGACGTGAAACGCGAACTGACTTCGGCACTGGGTATCTTGGATAAGAACGAAGGTGTAGCGCAACGTGCGACCTACATCGTTGATCCGGATGGTATCATCCGTTTCACGATGGTTACCGACCTGAGCGTAGGCCGCAACCCGAAGGAAGTGCTGCGCGTGCTTGATGCGCTGCAGACTGACGAGCTGTGTCCATGCAACTGGAAAAAAGGCGACGATACGCTCGACCTGCACGCAATAACCAAAGAAGCCGCTTAACCGTGAGAGTGTAAGTGTGAGTGTGGGTGAATTTTCCTAACACTCACACTCGCACCAACACAATGGAGATTACATGAGTATACAACAACTGAAATCGACCCTTGGCGATTACGCCAAGGACACTAAACTCAACCTTGGCACGGTGCTTACCGAAGAAGGTGCGCCCGACCTGAAGCAGAACCAGATATATGGTATCGCTCTGGCTTCCGCCTATGCCACCAAGAATAGTAACCTGATAAAAGCAGTGCTCGGCGAAGCAACTTCCACGCTTTCGGAAGCGGAAGTAAATGCCGCTAAATCGGCAGCGACCATCATGGGCATGAATAATATCTATTACCGCTTTACCCATCTGGTGAGCGATAAAGATTACAGTAAAATGCCAGCAAAACTGCGCATGAATGTGATCGGTAACCCGGGCATTGAGAAGGTCGACTTCGAGTTATATTGCCTGGCTATCTCCGCAATAAACGGCTGCGGCATGTGCATGGACGCGCATGTGCACGAAGTAACCAAAGCCGGTATCAGCAAGCAGGGAGTGCAATCAACCATACGTATCGCCGCAGTCATCAATGCCACAGCACAGGCTTTGGCGATAGCGGATGTATAAGTAATAGCTATAGAGCGATAGCCATGTTTGTGATTCGTTATCCTCAGCGGACGTGGCTATCGCCCTGCGGCAGTTTAATTAGCGGAGGAGCACTTGCGACGACTAGCGCGGTTGACGCGCGCAGGCTGCGCGCCGCTTGAGCGCAAGTTTATTTAATATGTAAAACACAAATAAGAGTAAAAAGCCTGCGTGCTGTCGGGAAATCGACGACGATGCGGTCTTTCAGAATATCCTGCAACATTTCCGAACCTTCATTATGCACTCCGCGGCGGCCCATATCAATAGCTTCTATCTTGCTGGGATTGCCTGAATTTATCGCCTGCTGGTAGCTGTCGAATATGATAAAATAATCGCGGATTATCCCGCGCAGGGGAGCAACGGATAGTATGACTTTCGAGTGCCGTTCCTCCTGAGGTGAGCGCACATCCATGACCAGTTTGCCATCCTCAATGCCGAGTTTTATATCGTATGGGCCGCTTTTCATACATTTCGGCTCGAAACAATTATCATCAAGCAGGTCAGCGATGGCAACGTTGCGCTCATGCTCGGCCTCTTTCGAGCGCTTTTTCATGCTGCTTTCATCAAGCGTGATGCTCGCTATGCGTTCTGGCTTATCCATATTCACCTCGTAATAATAATTATGGGGCGAATATCAACCGAACAAGCGTGAGGCGCGCAGCGCGGGGGTTTGGGGGAGCATCCCCCATTCAAATAAATATTCACGAGCGAACCGATAGTGAGAGTTTATGGGCCTGCAGACCTTCGCTTTCCGCCAATGTCTGCGCATAGTGATTGAGACCAGCCAAAGACTCTTTGCTGCAACCAATTATCGAAGTGCGCTTTAAAAAATCGAACACGGAAAGGCCGGAAGAAAATTTCGCGGTGCGTGATGTTGGCAATACATGCGAAGGCCCGGCAATATAATCACCTATCGCTTCCGGTGTGTAGCGGCCAAGGAAAATCGCCCCGGCATGGCGCAGCACCGAAAACACCATTTCCGGCTTTTCAACGGAAAGCTCCAGATGTTCCGGCGCTATTCTATCGGAAATGGTGCAGGCTTCTGCCCAATCCTTCACCACTATCACCGTACCATAATCCTGCCATGATCTTTGCGCTATTTCACGGCGCGGAAGGTCAATCAGTATCCGTTCCACTTCCGCAACAACTTTATCGGCAAAGCCGGAATCGTTAGTTATGAGAATCGATTGCGCGCTGGCATCATGCTCGGCCTGCGACAACAGGTCGGCGGCTATCCAGGTCGGGTTATTGGTAGAGTCAGCTATCACCAGAATTTCCGATGGCCCGGCTATCATATCGATTCCCACTTTACCGAACACCTGCCGCTTCGCTTCGGCAACATAGGCATTGCCGGGACCCACTATTTTATCAACCGGCGCAATTGTACCAGTACCATAGGCCAATGCAGCAACCGCCTGAGCGCCACCTATTTTATAAATATCATCAACCCCGGCCACATACGCAGCCGCAAGTATCGACGGATTTAATTTTCCCGCTGGAGCCGGAACCACCGCAACCAATCTTTTTACACCGGCAACCTTGGCCGGAATCGCATTCATAAGTACCGAGCTGGGGTATGATGCGAGGCCACCAGGAACATATAAGCCAACAGAGTCAATTGGCGTCCAGCGGTGCCCCAGACGGGTACCTTCCGCATCGACATAATCGAGATCTTCCGGCATTTGTTTTACGCTGTAATCACGGATGCGCGAAGCAGAAAGTTTCAGTGATTTCATCAACTCCGGAGAACATATGGCAATTGCTTCGGCAATCTCTTTGGCTTCGACCTTTATGTTAGCAGTTGTCGCATCAAACTTGTCGAATTTTCTGGTATAGTCTAAGAGCGCATTATCGCCTTGCCCACGCACATTGGTGATAATTCCCTCGACCACACCGGAAACATTTTTTTCACCTTCCGCACGCGCACCAAGGAAAATAGCAAATCTGCTATCGAAATCAGCTTGTGAAGTTGTAAGCCGGATAGGCACTACAAAGGCCCTTTACCAGCTGGACGGTGACCAGCAGTATCACCTCCACCAGGTTTATTAAAGCGACCAAGGTTGCCCAGCGTCTGATCGATAAAGCTCAAGGAATGCCCTTCTGTCGGAGTGGTTCTTTTCACCAGATCAAAATCCTTGGCATCATCTTTATTATGAAGCTCAACAGCGGTAACCACACCGGCAGAATCAAAAGTGATATCCGCAACCTCCTGCTCCACCACCTCCGGTTTCATAAAGCCCACCGCCTCTTTGCGGCTGGAAACATAATACCATGTCTCATCACCGAAACTGGACTTGGCTGACGGCGAACCAAAATTTTCCAATACTTCCTGCTTGTTGGTCTGCCCAACTTTGATGGCATCCTTCCAGTTCAATTGCTTGATATACCCCCTGTTATCCACTTTTGGGGAGCAAGCAGTGGCAAATAATGCCAGAACAATAAAACAAATTTTAATCGATTGATTTTTATGCATAATATCCATTTACTATAAAATAATTCGTTTACCAGCTTAGTTTATTGTTCGTAATAAGTAAAATTA
This sequence comes from uncultured Rickettsiales bacterium, assembly GCA_964624555.1. GTDB lineage: Bacteria > Pseudomonadota > Alphaproteobacteria > Rickettsiales > SXRF01 > SXRF01. The sequence goes on from CAZUXB010000022.1 coordinate 17,167, forward strand.
TAATTATTCCCTTTGATTTTTTTGCCGTAAACGCTAAAAGCGTCAGCTATGGACAAGATAAGAATTATAGGCGGAACACCACTACGCGGAAGCATTCCAATTTCTGGAGCAAAGAATGCTGCTTTGCCACTGATGGCTGCAAGCCTTCTTACTTCCGGCAAGCTGACGCTGTCCAACATTCCCTACCTTGCTGATATAGTCACCATGGCTAACCTGCTGGCACAGCATGGTGTTAATATTTCATTCTCCTCAGCTTCTGGTAATGGTGGCAGAACTATGGCACTGACCGCCGATAACATCCATAACTTAACAGCACCCTATGAATTGGTACGCACCATGCGCGCTTCAGTGTGGGTTCTTGGGCCGCTGCTCGCTCGCTTCGGCGCTGCAAAAGTTTCACTGCCGGGTGGCTGCGCTATCGGTACCCGCCCTATCGACCTGCATCTTAAAGCTCTGGAACAGATGGGCGCGCATATCGAACTGGCCGAAGGTTACATCCATGCCCATACGCACGGAAAACTCCATGGTGCCAAGATAGTTTTTGAAAAGGTTTCAGTCGGCGCAACTGCCAATGTATTAATGGCCGCCAGCCTCGCCGATGGCGTAACTACCATCGAAAATGCCGCCCGCGAACCGGAAGTTTGCGACCTCGCGCACTGCCTGCAGGCTATGGGCGCGCAGATAGAAGGCATCGGCACCGACAAAATAACCATAACCGGGGTTGATAAACTGCATGGCTGCGAATATTCGATAATTCCTGACCGCATCGAGGCTGGTTCCTTCGCCGCTGCCGCTGCCATAACCGGAGGCGACGTGGAACTCATTGGCGCACGCATGGAACATATGCAGGCAGTGGTCGAAAAATTCCATGACGCCGGGGTGGCAATGGTCGAAACCGAGCGTGGCATCCGCGTTACCGCCCACAGCAAACTTAACTGTATCGACATTATAACCCAACCATTCCCCGGCTTCCCCACCGACATGCAGGCACAGATGATGGCGATGCTGTGCATCGCTGACGGTGCCTCGATGATAACCGAAACGATTTTCGAAAACCGCTACATGCACGTGCCCGAACTCACCCGTATGGGCGCAAAAATTGTGGTGCATGGCTCCAGCGCAATGATTCGTAACTCGCATGAACTCACCGGCGCCGAGGTCATGGCCACCGATTTGCGCGCCTCCCTCTCGCTGGTCATCGCCGCACTCGCTGCTAAGGGCGAAACCATCATCCACCGCGTCTACCACCTAGACCGTGGCTATGAGCGGCTGGAGGAGAAATTATCGGCTGTAGGCGCTAATATCGAGCGTATCGGACAGCGTGTCGGCCCAACTTTGGTTACGGAAGCGGCCTGAATTTAGTGGTAAGTGGCCAGTGGTAAGTGATAAGTTAACTATAATTTTGCTACTTCTTACCACTCACCACTCGCCACTGAATACTTATTTTTCAACAACTTACCACCATCACAAAACTGTAACAATCGAAGTAACAAAATCTTCATACAATAATTACTGTTTTATGGCATAATGCAGAGTAAGTAATAGTGTACAGTAGTAAAAACAGGAAATATTATGGCTTTATTTGGCGATGATGATGAAGACGAATATGACCGCAGACCGAAGAAATCCTTCCTCGGCTCGGTAGGTAGTTTCCTCTGGACGGCCGTTAAGTGGGTGGGGACAGCGTTATTGGTTGCAACTGGAATTGCGCTGTTGCTGAAGCACGTTCCTTCATTGCGGAATACCCTTGATAATTGGACAAAAGACGAACAAGGTCGTGGCGGGATAGGTTCTGCTATAGTTAACAAATGGAATAGCATAGTAAGTTCCGCGGAGGAATTTGCCTCCCCCCCTCCAACTTCAAAAGACGTTGCAGAGGTTAAAGAAATTAAAGGTACGAAAGTTCTGACACCAACAAAGTCTTTTACTAGTAATGTTGTGAAAACGGCTGACGCAATGGCAGAACGCCCGAGGGATTTCAATCTGCTGACAGATACAGCAAAAGCTAAAGATGCCCTTTCTCCCCGTAAAACTACATTACCAACTCCAGAAGCACTCGCCCAAAATGACCGCTTAGTTGAAGATCAAGCGATGATTCTCAGGACAGGTATAGCTATCGAATCATGGAATAAAGCCAGAAAAGAATTTAAAGATGGAGATAGCGCTCTTGCCGCACCAGAAATTACTATGGTTATTCCTAAACTTTCTGCAGAACTAGATCGAATTGGCCAGAGCACGGGTAGGGAGTACTGGAATTCGCTTTCTTTTCTTGGAAAATATGAGAAGTTGCACAACTATTTCAATTTATCGATAAATAAAACTAATGAGCCTGATTTTTCTAAATCCCTGATAGCAAATGGATCTATTGATAACTTTTTGGCTGGAGAACAGAAAAAGCCCTTGGAGTTTGACGCAGGTGATATTCCTACGTTAGGGCTTGTGACATTATGGCGTAGACAATGGAAATTGGTAACGCCGTTGTTATCTGATTCTGCTAGAGAAGCTTATATCAAAAAATCCGTTACTGAAGCCATTGATAAAAACGATTTTGCAACTGCAAAGAGTATAAACAAGGAAGGCTTGGAATATTTTTCAAAAGAACTAGATGGTATCAGTAATAATGATAAAGCTGAAAGGTATAAAGCTGCTATCACAAGCTTTAAAGAAATGCAGGAATATTTAGAAAAAGCAGAAAAGAAGAAATTATTTGAAACCGAGGTTAGCGAAGCAAATAAGGCCATATTAAAAGCAGCAAGTAATGCGCCAGATATTTTGAAAGGTTACATTAGAGGTTACACAGATTTTGAAAAAGACGGCACTAAGCCTAACGCTCCAGCCCCCACCACCACCCCCACTCCAGAAACTCCTGAACAGGAGGCTGCGCGCAAAGCAAACGAGAAAAGGGCCCGTGAGCAGGCCGCCGCCGCTACGGCAGCGGCACCAGCAGCTTCTGCTGCATCGGGTGCTGCCGCTGGTGCCAGCGGTGCTGGGGATAGCAAACCTAAAGACGCAAAGAGCTCCCAGGCAGGTGACAGTTTTATGAGAGCCCTTGCCCAGCGTGCCAATGACCCTGACGCTGTTACTGTTGCTAGCGCCGGCGAAATTACGAATGGTTTTGCAGATGCCAAAGAAGTTTTGGCTTTATCTAAGACTCCGGGCGGCAGGCCGGACCCTTCAAAAGCTGTTGGCACCGGCCTCGCATAGTGTTTTTACTAATCACGAATAATGTCATCCTGAGTGCAACGAAGGATCTCCTGAGGATATATAAAGATTCTTCGCTACGCTCAGAATGACAAATTAATATAGCAAGTCCCTACAACTATCACGAATACTTAAGCTTAAGGACTATTTCCTGCAGGTAGTTCACGTCCACCTTTTCCGGTGGGATGGGCTCGCCGCATTTTATAATAACCTGCTGGCGTGGGTCGCGGGGGAGTATGCGTTTCCACGACCCCCTAAACTTGCGCGAGAACACGCTGCCCCATAGCCCTGAAATAGAAAGCGGCACCACCGGCACCGGGTCACGGCGGATGATTTCCTCTATCCCGTGACGGAAACGGCCAAGGCCGCCAGTGAAAGTCAGGTAGCCTTCGGGGAATATGCAGATTATATCACCAGCACGCAGCCCCTCCGATATCATATCGAAAGCGGCTGTAACGCCTTTGCGGTGCGAACCGATAGGTATCGCCCGTGCCCGTTTCATCAACTGGTGCACGCCGGGAACTTTATAAATATCCTCATCAATAACATAGCGCACATTACGCCCGCAATGGGCATATATCCCGGCATCAAGCAACGGCCCATCCATATAGGACACATGGTTGCTGACTATAACCGCACCTCCAGTCAGCGGTATATTTTCCAGTCCTGTATATTGCGGGCGGTAAACAAAAAGTGTGAGGCCATGAATGATTTTTCGGTACAGGGAACTGAGGTCAAAAACTGGTTTAGTTTTTATAACATTCGATTTCGGCATAAAATTTGTCACAAAATCATACATGACCGACAATTTCTCCCGTTTTAATACTAACATAAAATTTACTAACTTAATATACCTAATCGACGTAACATATAGAATTAAAGCATTTTTTCGGCATTGCACAAAAAGCAAAATAATTCGCCCTATCTTAACCTTACATTAAAACATCTGCGCTAAAGTTATGCTATTCTTAGTTCAATTTCGTTTAATTATAATAGGTTCACATTATGCCAGTAGATAAAACAATGCCCATTTTAGTCGTGGATGATTACAGCACCATGCGCCGTATCATCAAAAACCTCCTCAAACAGCTGGGCTTTGACAATGTGGAAGAAGCATCCGATGGTGGCGATGCCTTCAAGAAATTACAGGAAAAAGCGGCTGGCCTCATAATTTCTGACTGGAATATGGAGCCAGTAACCGGAATGGAACTGCTGAAAATGGTCCGTGCCCACGAGACTTTGAAAAACACCCCCTTCATCATGGTAACTGCCGAAAGCAAACCGGAAAACGTTATCGCTGCAAAACAGGCTGGTGTTAGCAACTATATAGTGAAACCTTTCAACGCTGAAACATTAAAAGTAAAGATGACCAGCGTAATTGGTGAATTTTAGAAATAATCCAGGAGCAATTCTATGGCTGATATGCAATCAACACTGGGCAGAACGCTTCTCACCAGCATGATAAAAACCCGTGAAACCAAGGGTGATATCACTTTGGAAGATGTTGGTGGAATTTTTATCAACATGGCGTCATCTCTGAATCCAGCAAATAGCCCTGTCGATAATTTCGTGCATCAGGAAATCGCCAAACTTGCCAAGTATATCACTGAAGCCAAGGGCGAAATATTCGCCATCCAGACCAATGCCAAGGCTGAAGATGCTATCAACGACGCTTCGTTGCACCTTGAAGAAGTAGTGAAAGCAACTGAACAGGCAACCAATACCATCATGGATGCTGCCGATGCCATTCAGTCACTCGCAAGCTCAGTTACCGGCGAACAGGGACAGAAAATTGTCGATGCTACAACTGTTATTTACGATGCCTGCACCTTCCAGGATATAACCGGGCAGCGCATCAGGAAAGTTATAACACTTCTTGAAAATATTGAAGAGCGTGTGGGAAAACTCAACGACCTGTTTGGTACCGAACAACCGCCGGCAACCAATGAAAACGCTCCAGCTTCTGCCAATATTGATCCGAAAAAAATCGTACTACCGAAGGACGATAAAGACCTTCTCAACGGCCCGCAACTTACCGGCCAGGGCACTTCCCAGGCTGATATTGATAAACTGCTCTCTAGCTTCTAGTTACCAGTTGCGAGTTACCAGTTACTAGTTTAAGAAGAAGCTTTCCAACAAGCAGGAGAATTCTATGAAAATACTGGCAACTGGTAACTCGCAACTGGTAACTCGCCAAGAATCCGATTCCTTTGGTAATATCGATGTCGCTGCCGATCGTTATTGGGGCGCACAGACCCAGCGCAGCTTGCAGAATTTTAAAATCGGTGGCGAGACCATGCCAGAACCGCTTATCCGTGCTTTTGGTATTTTAAAATTATCTGCTGCTAAAGTTAATATGAATCTTGGAGTGCTCGATAAAACCATCGGCGAAAAAATTGTTGCCGCCGCTAGCGAAGTTATTGACGGCAAAATGGCCGCGCATTTTCCGCTCGTTGTATGGCAGACCGGCAGCGGTACCCAGACCAACATGAACGTGAACGAGGTTATTTCCAACCGCGCTATTGAAATGATGGGCGGAGTTATGGGTTCTAAAAAACCGGTACACCCTAATGACCATGTCAATATGGGCCAGTCGAGCAATGACTCTTTCCCTACCGCCATGCACATTGCCGCAGCCTATGAAATAAAAAACCACCTCATTCCTTCTCTAAAGCATCTGCATGCTGCACTTGTTGCCAAACAAAATGAATTCAAGGACATCATCAAAATCGGCCGCACCCACACGCAGGATGCGACACCGCTAACACTAGGCCAGGAATTTTCAGGCTATGCCAAACAAATTGAAAATGCGATTCGCCGTGCGGAAGGCACACTCCCCGCCCTTTATGAGCTGGCACAAGGTGGCACTGCTGTAGGCACCGGCCTCAATGCTAAAAAAGGGTTTGCCGAAGCTTTTGCCAAAGAAGTGGCGAACTTAACCAAACTCCCATTCGTAACCGCACCAAATAAATTTGAAGCCCTCGCCGCCAATGATGCGCTGGTGGAAGCTTCCGGCGTGCTGAATACTATAGCCGTATCGATGATGAAAATCGCCAATGATATCCGCTTCCTTGGGTCAGGCCCACGTTCAGGGCTCGGTGAATTATCTCTACCGGAAAATGAACCGGGAAGTTCTATCATGCCGGGCAAAGTGAACCCAACCCAGTGCGAGGCCCTCACAATGGTCTGCGCGCAGGTGATGGGCAACCATGTTTCTGTTTCTGTCGGAGGCTCAAATGGCCATTTTGAACTGAACGTGTTCAAGCCGGTTATTATATATAATGTGTTGCAATCAATCCGTCTCATCGCCGACAGTGCCGTAAGCTTTACTGATAATTGCGTGGTAGGCATTGTCGCTAACCGCGACCGCATCACCAAGCTGATGAATGAATCGCTGATGCTGGTGACCTCGCTTAACCCGCATATCGGTTATGACAATGCCGCCAAGATAGCGAAAAAAGCCCACAAGGAACATACCTCGCTTAAGGAAGCCGGTATCGCCCTTGGTCTGCTGACCAGCGAACAGTTTGACCAGTGGGTGAAACCTGAGACCATGATTGCGCCGAACGATTAATAATGCGGTTATGTTGACATAGTGCTCTGTGCGGTGCTATTTTCCGGCACATGAAAAAAGTATCCGGGCTGTGTTTTTACTTTGCATTATCCATAGCTATAACTTCCCCTTCCCTCGCAGCGACTGCCGTAGGGACAGAGACTGTATTAAACAAAATGTTTGGCGTGAACCTGCACATGGATAATTGCTGCAAAGGTAATTATAACGATGTTGATAAAGTAATAAACGAACTCCAATATATAGGTGCCAGAAGAGCACGTGATTGGGCGACCACTGACGAGGTGGTCGACAAATGGCTAATGATCCATGAAAAAACTGGTATTAAATTCCATGTTTCCATTCCTGAAACATCCCCGGAAAACCAGCGTAAAGCACTTTTGCGCATTGAGAATTGGCTGAAACAATATCCCGGCCTTATCGATGTAATAGAGGGCAGTAACGAGCCTGACACACCATATCCAAAATCTCGGGGTGCCTCGCTGGAGGATTCAGCTACTTTCCAGTCACAAGTATATGAAGTAGGGAAAGCAGCAGGCGTAGGTGTTGCCCAACTAAGCGTCGGTGGAGGCTGGTATCCACCATTCTACGAAGGAAACTATAAAAAATTTGGCACCCCCCCTGCCGATTTTGGCAATGCTCATATTTATATGAACCAAAACGTCCCACCAGCCCTCGCTCTTGAACGTATCGGCAAGCTGGCAGAATATTCAGTAAATGGCAAAACTGTGGATGTTACTGAATTCGGCACCTATAAATCAAAAAAACAAAGTGAAGAAACCACCAGCGCATTTATGCACGAAGCTCCTTTTGATAGCTATCTTATGGGGCATAGCGGGTTATTCGTTTATGCACTGCATGACGATATGTCAAACGTGGTGAGTTTCTATACCGCAGATGGAACAAAACGCAATTTTGCTGATTACTGGCACCATACAACAGCACTTCTTTCTGACCCGGATGGAAAACATCTTCCTCCAAAAGAAATAAATATTTCTTTTACTGAACCTAAAGCACAGGGAAAAGCTCCCCTTGGTATCAAGAATGTACTTATGTATAAATCAGATGGCTCGGTCTGGATTGCGATGTATTATGAAGAAAGAGAAGGAATTACGGGTGGCTCGCAAACAATTACTTTTGATGAAAAATTCACTGCGGTCAAAATATATGATGCAAGAAGTGGTGAGCTGGTAAATGAATACAAAAAAATAAACAAGATTAACATTCCGCTGCCTGTTAACCATATCTACCTTGTAGAGCTATCCACCGCGTTGTGACCAGAAATAATTAAATACATATAAAACATTACGTTATTGTAATTATCGCTGATTAATTCAAATAATAAAACACATTTTTTAGAAAAAACTTACATATTGACATTATAGGTTGAACGATGTATCCACAGCACGTTCTATTTAGAAATTTATTAACGCCAGTTAATTACAACCCAACAGCTAAATTGAACATAGTATTAAATCAAAATAAGGATAACAAAAATGTTTACCAAAAACGCTTTTATGGCCACAACGGCTATAGCTCTGTCACTCTTCGCACAAAGCGCGCTAGCAGACAGCAACAACGTGTATATTGAACAAGCTGGCTCGGGCGGCACCGCCAGCGTTACTCAGACTGGTACAAGCAACGGTGTTGGCAGCAGTTCTGTTTCTTTCTATCAGGGTGGAAGCAGCAACGATCTGACTGTAGATCAGGCAGGAACTTCAAACCTTGTGAGCACAGTTGGTGGATGGGGGGTTCAAAACGGAAGCGATAATACTGCAAACATCACCCAGAACGGTGCTTCTAACACTGTCGATCTAGCACAGGATGGAAGCAGCAATACAGCTACTGGCACCCAAACTGGTGCTGTGGACTATATGGCACTTTCACAGTCTGGCGCTGGTAATACCGGAACAGCCAGCCAGAGCGGTGATATTGATTATGCGGCTATATCACAATCTGGTAATAGCAACGAAGGTACAATTACCCAGACCGCATATTATGACTATTCTTTGATAGCTCAAAGCGGTGATGACAACGCTGCCACAGTACTTCAGAACGGCATTGGTGATAGTGCTGTAGTTACTCAAGATGGCAGCTCCAACATAGCCAATGTTACCCAGAATGGCGCTTTTAACGCTTCTAACGTTAACCAGCCCGGAAATGGTAATACTGCTACCATCACCCAGAACTAATCTAGAGATTGCTTAAGTGATGGAACGTGCTGTTAGCAGTACGTTCCATTCTTTTAGCTTTGTTGGCGATCACATTTGTTAATATTGTTGCTTTTTATTTGAAGGAAGTACCGTTGGTATGATCTTTAATCGTAAATTTGTTGCTTGTGTTGTTGCAATCGTTATGGGGTCCCAGAGCGCCCTTGCCGATGTTAACAGCGTTTATATTACACAGGCCGGATCATTTAACAATGCTGATATACAACAAACTGGCAATAGTGGAACTGTCTACGTAACACAAGCTGGTGACTCTGGAATCGCCAATTTTATACAGAGTGGCCAAAATGATGAGGCTTACCTTGTACAAAACGGTACTGATGATTCTTCTGACATTACCCAGACTGGTGACTCTGATCAGGCTTGGGTAACTCAGTATGGTGATGATAACATCTCCACCATACTGCAATCTGGCAACAGCGACATCGCTGTAATAGACCAGAGCGGTTCTGATAACCACTCTTACCTTGTGCAGAATGGCGATAGCGATAGCGCCAATGTTACACAAAATGGTGATGGGAACCAATCAACTATTACCCAAACGGGCAATAATAGCACTGCCAATGTAGAACAAAACGGTAATGGCAATACCTCTGTTATAACTCAGGCCGGTAATGCCAACTTTGTTTCTGTTGTTCAGACCGGAAATGGGGGGGCAATCAGTATCAATCAATTCTAGACGTAAAAATATTTTAATGATTGACATTGAAATATTATTAATCTAGGTAAATTTACCGTTTTAATTTTATCGTTAAAAAACTACTTTTCTAATTTTAATTAACCAACTTCATAAGGATTACTGCTATGAAAAACAAACTTCTCGTTACTTCTGCTATAGCTTTGTCGCTGCTGGCTCAATCTGCATTTGCAGACAGCAACAGCGTATATATTGATCAGACCGGTTCAGGCGGCACTGCTGCTGTTTCCCAGACTGGTTCCGGAAACTCCGTTGGTGCTTCTGGCGACTCTTTCGTGCAAGGCGGAAGCAGCAATGACCTGACCGTTACCCAGACTGGTGATTTAAACACTGTTTCTACTGCTGGCACTGTTGGCTTCCAGAACGGTAGCAATAATACTTCTACAGTAAGCCAGACTGGTACCGGTAGCGTAACCAACCTTTCACAGGATGGCGAAGACAACACTGCTACAGTAACTCAGGTTGATGGCTCGGCACCTGGCGAACTGACTGCCCAGATCACTCAGACCGCTACTTCCGATGGCAACTCTGCAACAATCAACCAGGATGCTGATGATGGCGTTTTCGGTGCTAACGGCGACCCAAGCATCGCTCGTATCAGACAGACCGGTGATCTTGGTATCGCTTCCATCTCTCAGGTTAACTCTGGTAACGATGGCACCATCCTGCAGCAAGGCCTGAGCGACTACGCTCTTATCACCCAGGGTAGCGATCACGGCGACCACAACCTGACCAGCAGCATCGTGCAGAACGGTGACTATGACTACGCTGTTGTTAGCCAGACTGGTGAAGGTAACTTTGCTACCAACATCCAGAATGGTGATAATGATACTTCTAACGTAAGCCAGAGCGGTAACTCAAACCTTTCATCAGTATACCAGACTCCTGATACTGCTGATTGGAACTCTGCAACCGTTGACCAATCTGGTAACAATGGCGTATCTACCATTACCCAGCTTGGCAGCTTCAACAATGCTTCAGTTACTCAAACTGGAAATTCTAACGTTGCTGGAGTTTCTCAGCCTGGCTTTGGTAACTCTACTGCCATTATCCAGAACTAAGAATTGTTCGACCTAATGAGAAAAACATGCTGCGGTTAACGCAGCATGTTTTTCTTGTTTTATGTGGATAATTCTCATATAAAGGTTTCCCCCATTATTAGAGGGATTTTATCAGAGGTGGAAGGTCTATGAAAAGCAAATATATCCTTGTGGGTTTAGCTTTATCAGGTATACCGCATCTGGCTTTTGCCGGTAGTGATATAAATATACCCCAGATACCTCCCGGTTCAAAAATGACCGAAACCAACGGTGAGTCAAGCATAAAAATTGATGATGGATCAGGAGTTGCTGACTATCAGCAGGAAATTCTAAACAACCCAGAAACTAATGACCAGGCTCGCACCGCATCTTCCCCAACACAAGAAAAAAATTCAGGTGGTAATGTTGCTACGATAGTACAAAGTGGAAAATCCAATAAATCGCGTATAACCCAAAGCGGTAAAAATAACCTCGCATCGCAAACACAAAAGGGAAATAATAACGATATTCATCTACAGCAAACCGGTGGCAATAATAATTCTGTAGAAAAACAAACCGGAAATTATAACCATAAAGTTATCATACAGAATGGTAAAAAACGTGAAGAAACGATTATAGATAATCAGGATGACCAGCAGTAATTCTGGCCATCCTTTGATAGTTATTTTTTATATTAAGGAAGTTATATGTTAGTATATAAATATTTTTCTAGTTTTTCTGCTACTACGCTTTTTCTCTGTCTATGCTCACTACTGGCATTAAATGTGAGTGTTGCAGAAGCAAGTCCGCTAACCTTCAGGGGCCAGAACGCCGCCCTCTTCCCGGATGCGAATCCAAATGCTACCGCCGCACTTATGAACACAGTGGTGAAACCAACCCCAAAACCCAAGCCTGCAACAGCGATAGATCAAAACAGGCTTATTATCCAGGGGCTTGAAAGTCAGATAACTAACAAAATATATAATGATATCTTCGATACCCATAACGCTTCCGGCAGCTACCAGCTTCCAGGGGGCGGTAGTATTTCGTTTGTCCGTAGTGGGGGCAACATAGAAATTACCATTATTGACTCCTCTGGTGCTACCAGTGAAATAACAGTACCAGACATTTAGACCCGGATTTTATTTCTATAATTTTTTAAAGAATTGGCAAAAATATTATTAAAAAGGCTTATGCAATGTCCCTGAGGAATTATTTTTTTATAGCTGTATCTTTATGTCTTGTGGGCGCTTGTTCTAATAAAGAGATGTTTGAAAATGGATTGATAGAAGAAGGCCATGTAAATGAAACCACAAGGGCCGGGGCTTTACTTGCCAGCCTACCGCTACCGGCACAACCGGTTCCTGTTGTAGTGTATGATTTTGTAGATCAAACCGGACAATTCAGGAATAATGGCCAATACACCGACTATTCAAGCGCAGTAACTAAGGGCGGCTACTCAATATTAGTAAACGCATTATTGGGTGCCGGTAAAAGCAACTGGTTTACCGTGGCTGAACGAGGTAGCCTGAAACATCTGCTACAGGAGCGCCAGATAATAAAACTTACCCGCGAACAATATCATGGGCCTAAAGGTGAAAAACTTCCAAACCTACCTCCTCTCCTTTATGGTGGAATGATGATCGAAGGTGGTATTGTATCATATGATTCAAATATCCTGACTGGTGGTCTTGGTGCAGTATATCTCGGTATAGGTGGAGCAGTACAGTACAGGCGCGATCTGGTCACGGTATATCTGCGCGCAATCAGTATTCAAACCGGTAAAGTTCTAGTATCTGTAAATAGTTCAAAAACTATTTACTCATCATCTGCTGATGCTAACTTCCTGCGCTATTTTGCAGTTAGCAACCTGTTCCAATCAGAAGCCGGGTTTACTATGAATGAACCAACCCAGCTTGGCGTAAGGCAGGCAATAGAAACCGCAATCTATTCCCTTATAATGGAAGGAGCGATGAATAATCTATGGGGCTTCAAGGATGCTGCCGCCGGGAAAAAAGCAATTGATGATTACATACAGCACCGTGATGGCTCGGCAGAGACCAAAAAAGAAATTGAAAATCAGATAGGTTACGCTGATGCGGTTGATAAATCTGCAACTGGAAAAGATGAAAGTGACAATGGCGGATATAACGACCTTTTCAAAAGAAGACCACACTGATAGATAAGGTTTTATTAATGATTCCTGTATATACTGATAGAATGAAGCCATCGTCAGGAAATCTATGCCCCCCCCGCATAAACCGGGCCGCTATAGTTGTGGCTGGGTTCACACTCGTGGAATTAAGTATAGTTCTGGTCATTATCGGTTTGCTGGTAGGTGGAGTTCTTGTAGGGCGTGACCTCATCAATGCCGCAGGGATAAGGGCGCAGATAAGCCAGTTTGAAAAATATAACACCGCGGCTAACACCTTCAAAATAAAATATGGTTACTTGCCGGGTGATATAAAAGAGCCTGATGCCAGCAGTTCCGGTTTTTCTGCAAGGGGCGCCTACACCGGCGAGGGAGACGGCGACGGCATGATCATGGGCATATTCGCAAATGCTGCCAGCAGCGCCGATGGAAACCATAACCTTTCAGGAGAAGCCGGGCTTTTCTGGCGGGATCTAAGCACCGCCAATCTTATTGACAATTCCTTTGTCACCGCAACTGCAACCGCAATTCCCAATTTCAGCACAACCTCAACCCTTTCCCTGTACTTACCGCAGACCAAACTGAACGGCCAGGCATATCTCTACGTAAACGGGGCCAAAGGTTCAAATTATCTGGGGATGACCGGAATTAAGAACGTCCTTAATGGAAGCATTGATTACTTCATCACGCCCAATACACCCGCCTTCACTGTGGAGCAAGCATATGCGATAGACACCAAGATTGATGATGGCGCACCCGGCAGCGGCAGCGTAGTTACTGCACTCTATCGATATAGTGCCATTGCCCAGAATAATTACTTATGGTCCTATCTTTACAGTTCAAGCAGTTACCCATTGAATTTAGGATGGGGCCTTCCACCCGCTGCGGGTGGTTGCTTTGATAATGGTAACGTGGCAAATGGTCCGATACAATATTCAATGAGCTTCCCCTCCTATACGGCTTGCGACCTGCTGGTCAAGCTCAGATAACATTACGCCGCAACTCATAAAGCGCTACCGCCGCCGCGTTTGACACGTTCAGGCTTTCCATTTTTGGGGATATCGGAAGTTTTATCAGCATATCGCAATGCTCGCCGGTTAAACGGCGCAGTCCCCTGCCCTCTGCACCTAGCACCAGAGCTGTTTTACGATCAAATTTTACTTCGTGGATAGCTTTCTTTGCCTCACCATCCAGCCCGTATATCCAATATCCTGCCTTCTTAAGATGTTCTATTGCCTGCACCAGATTGCCGACCGAAACCAGCGGCACCATCTCCAGCGCCCCGCTTGCTGCCTTGGCCATGACCCCACTTTCAGCGGGGGCATTACGGTCAGTGCAGATGACAGCGCCACAATCAAACGCCGCACAGGAACGGAGTATAGCACCGACATTATGTGGGTCGCTGACCTGATCTAATATCAGCAGCGGTTTGTTTGCACCTTCTTTTAACACATCCTGCAAGCTCGGCTGGATAAGCGGCTCACACTCAACGGCAATGCCCTGATGCACCGCCTCGCGCGGGAGCATGTCATCAAGTTTTTTTCCTTCAATTATCTGGATATTTTTAATACCAGCAAAAACTTTGTTACCAATTTCCTCTTTGCTATTTTTGGTCACCAGCACCCGCTTTATTTTACGCATCGGGTTGCAGGTGGCGGCAAGGGCCGCATGTTTTCCGTAAATAAGGTTAGGCTGGTTTTTCATATCGGGGAAACTAGCTGGAAAATCAATAAGCGTAAATCGGAAAGTTTTACTCTCTTACATTTCCCCGCGGAGAAAATCTGACAACATTATTAGCTTGTAAAGCTTCAGATAGTGCAATGTTGGTGCTACTACCAGCTCTATTTTGAAATACGCCAGTAACTAGGTCCCCTGTACTTACTGAAGCCTGATCAGATTTTCCTTTTTCTATAAATTGTTTTGCTAAATCGCCAGTCGCTAAATATCTCATACCTTCGAATTGAGATTTGCCCCCACAACGTGTGAAATCATCAGACGTTAAACAAAGCGCATTAAGCATTTGCTTATTTGGGCTTTTATTTGCTTCTGTATCGCTTATACAAACTTCGTCACCAATTAGATGGTAAGGGACCTTGCCTACCACCCAAGCACTAATTGAATCAAATCCGTCTCTTCTGGCATTGGCTTTGCATTCGTTTGCAACTAACCCACTATTACGCCTTTGCCGTTCTTCATGTATTTGGGGGATTCTCTCTGCGATAGTATCACAAGCAATATATTGGGTAGGATCACCCGAAAATTTAGATCTGGAAACCAATCCATGCCCCATTAACCTGCTTAAAAGCTTCTTTTGCGCGCTACTAAGTTCCTCACCACCACCAGTAACATAGTAATCGCCGGAACTGCTCCATGGTAAATCTTTAGCACCCTTTTGCGCGAGTGCTTCCTTAATATCAGTTGGAGCAATATCACCCATAAAAAAACCTGTTTTATATTGTTTATAAACAATAATATCCTTTTTTTGGGTAAATGTAATATTACAATTATGTTAAAATTGTTATAATTCTGAAAAATATACAAAAAAATACCCCGTAAAATTAATTACGGGGTATTTTTTCAAGTTATCTAACTAGCTCGCAAGCAAATCCGGCGAGCCACCATCACCCTCTACAGCATTAGCCGCCATAGCCTGGGAGATAGCTTCCTTCTCGCGCTCAGTAGCAACCTTGCGCAGGCGCTGCACAGCTGCCCCGGTACCGGCTGGTATCAGGCGGCCCACTATAACGTTCTCCTTGAGGCCGGTAAGCTGGTCGACCTTGCCAGCAACGGCCGCTTCGGTGAGCACGCGGGTGGTTTCCTGGAACGATGCAGCCGAGATGAAGCTGTGCGTCTGCAGGCTTGCTTTGGTAATACCTTGCAACACCGGCGAAGCGGTAGCTGCCTTATAACCTTCGGCAAGGGTTTTTCTGTTGACCGTGTCAAATTCCTCGCGGTCAACCTGTTCACCGGTGAGGAAAGTGGTTTCGTTAGCGTTGTCGATCTCCACTTTCTGCAACATCTGGCGCACGATAACTTCGATATGCTTATCGTTGATAAGCACCCCTTGCAGGCGGTAAACCTGCTGCACTTCTTTCACCATGTAACGGGCCAGAGCTTCCACACCCATAACTTTTAGAATGTCATGCGGAACCGGGTTACCATCCATCAGCAGGTCACCCTTCTGGACATAATCACCTTCCTGAACAGTGATATGCTTACCCTTAGGTATCATATATTCCACTGGCTCGATCGCTTCATCTTTCGAGCGGACGATCACGCGGCGCTTGTTCTTATAGTCCTTGCCGAATTCAACAACACCCTCAGTTTCGCTGATGATAGCATGGTCTTTCGGTTTGCGTGCTTCGAACAGCTCGGCAACACGCGGCAGACCACCGGTGATATCGTGGGTTTTGGTCGATTCACGCGGGATACGCGCCAGCACGTCACCAGCATGTACTTCCTGGCCGTCAGCTATGGAAAGGATCGCCCCAACCGGCAGGAAGTAACGCGCTTCCAGACCATTGGCCAAGGTAATTATCTCACCTTTCTTATCGCGCAACGCAATGCGAGGCTTCAGGTCGGCACCACGGGTTTGCTGACGCCAGTCGGTCACGATCTTGTTAGATATACCGGTAGCTTCGTCGATAACCTCGCGCAGTGAAACACCTTCCACCAGGTCGCGGTAGTGAGCGAACCCAGCACGTTCGGTGATAATTGGCAATGTATAAGGATCCCAGTCGGCTATCTTCTGGCCTTTTTTCACTTTTTCGTTCTCTTTGGCCAGCAGACGCGCACCGTATGGTACTTTGTAACGCGCACGTTCGCGGTTGTTTTCGTCACGCAGTACGATCTCACAGGTACGGCTCATTACTACAAGGCGCCCTTTAGAATCAGTAACAATGTTCTTGTTAGAGAGAGTAAGAACAGCATCATGCGAAGATTCAACGCTTGACTGCTCAGCGCCACGCTGCGCCGCACCACCGATGTGGAAGGTACGCATGGTCAACTGAGTGCCCGGCTCACCGATAGACTGCGCCGCGATAACACCTACCGCTTCCCCGATATTAACCTCAGTTCCGCGTGCCAGGTCACGGCCATAACAATGAGCGCAAACACCAATGTCAGTTTCACAGGTCAGCACTGAACGAACCATGATCTCTTCGATACCAGCTTCGTCAATTTTATCCACAGTCTGTTCATCGATCATGTCACCAGCTGACATTATCTTGTTACCGGCAACCGGATGATGCACATCGCGCGCGCTGGTGCGGCCAAGGATCTGGTCAGCCAGCGGAACAATGATATCGCCACCTTCGATAACGGCTTTCGCCACCACCCCGCGGGTAGTCCCGCAGTCACGCTCGGTAATGATGCAGTCCTGCGCCACGTCAACCAGACGGCGGGTCAGGTATCCGGAGTTAGCGGTTTTCAGCGCGGTATCGGCGAGACCTTTACGCGCACCGTGCGATGAGTTGAAGTATTCGAGAACCGATAGCCCCTCTTTAAAGTTCGAGATGATCGGGGTTTCGATGATTTCACCGGACGGCTTCGCCATCAGACCACGCATACCCGCAAGCTGTTTGATCTGAGCTGCAGAACCACGCGCACCAGAGTTGGCCATCATATAGATGGAGTTAATGTCGCGGGCTTTGAATTTGCCTTCCTTGTTTTTGCCAACGGATGAAATTTGTTTCATCATGTCGTCAGCAACTAGTTCTGAGCATTTTGACCACGCGTCAATAACTTTATTGTATTTTTCGCCCATGGTGATGAGACCGTCAGCATATTGCTGTTCAAACTGTTTTACTTCAGCAAAAGTTCCATTCAAATGCTTATGCTTGGTGGTCGGCACGATCATATCGTCTTTACCGAAAGAAATACCAGCTTTGGCCGCGTGTTTGAAACCAATACCCATCAGGCGGTCAGCAAATATAACAGTCTCTTTCTGGCCACAATGGCGGTACACTTCGTAAATAAGGTTGGAAGCTTCTTTTTTAGTAAGCAGCTTGTTCACCACCGAAAATGGCAGCTTAACGTGTTTTGGCAGAATTTCAGAAATAAGCATACGACCTGGTGTGGAAGCAACCACTTGGGTTATCGCGTTGCCATTTTCATCAACCGTTTTGTAACGGCATTTTATCTTGCTGTGCAAGGTAACAGTTCCATTGTCCAGCGCGTGCTGCATTTCGGCGGTATCGGTGAAGATCATACCTTCACCTGGCTCACCATCTGATTCTAAAGTGATATAGTAAAGACCAAGCACAATATCTTGAGATGGAACAATAATCGGGCGTCCATTGGCAGGTGACAGGATGTTGTTAGTCGACATCATCAGCACACGGGCTTCGATCTGTGCTTCGATAGAAAGAGGCACGTGAACCGCCATCTGGTCACCGTCAAAATCCGCGTTGAACGCGGTGCAAACCAGCGGGTGCAGGTTGATGGCTTTACCTTCTACGAGCACCGGTTCGAAGGCCTGAATACCAAGGCGGTGAAGGGTTGGAGCGCGGTTAAGCAGCACCGGATGTTCGCGGATCACTTCTTCCAAAATATCCCAAACTTCTGGACGCTCGGTTTCTACCATGCGTTTTGCGGCTTTGATGGTGGTGGCGATGCCGTAAATTTCCAGTTTCGCGTAAATAAATGGTTTGAACAGTTCGAGTGCCATTTTCTTTGGCAGACCGCACTGGTGCAATTTTAGTTCTGGGCCTACTACGATCACCGAACGACCAGAGTAATCCACGCGTTTACCAAGAAGATTCTGGCGGAAACGACCCTGTTTACCTTTTAGCATGTCAGAGAGTGATTTCAGCGGGCGTTTATTTGCACCCGTAATCACGCGGCCACGGCGGCCGTTATCGAATAGTGCATCCACCGATTCCTGTAACATACGTTTTTCGTTACGCACGATAATGTCAGGGGCGCGCAGCTCGAGAAGGCGTTTTAAGCGGTTGTTACGGTTGATCACACGACGATAGAGATCGTTGAGATCAGAAGTCGCGAAGCGGCCACCATCGAGCGGCACGAGCGGGCGCAGTTCAGGTGGAATTACTGGCACAACATCCAATATCATCCATTCCGGCTTGTTGTCTGATTCGAGGAATGCCTCGATCATTTTCAAACGTTTTACCAGTTTTTTGCGGCGCGCTTCGGAAGTGGTGGAAGCAAGTTCGGCGCGTAGTTCCGGTTTTTGTTTGGCAAGGTTCAAGCCCATAAGCATAGTTTTGATCGCTTCGGCACCGATCTGCGCGGTGAAGGCATTGTCACCATATTTTTCCTGAGCGTCGTAGAATTGTTCTTCGGAAAGCAATTCGCCCATTGAGAATGGAGTGAGGCCTGGCTCAACCACTACGTATGATTCGAAATACAAAATCTTTTCAAGATCTTTTAGAGTCATGTCCAAAAGGATACCGATACGGCTTGGGAGAGATTTCAGGAACCAGATATGCGCCACTGGCGACGCGAGGTCGATATGGCCCATGCGTTCGCGGCGGACTTTGGAGGTGGTTACTTCCACGCCGCATTTTTCGCACACGATGCCGCGATATTTCATGCGTTTATATTTACCGCAGAGGCATTCGTAATCTTTGATCGGGCCAAAGATGCGTGCGCAGAACAGACCATCGCGCTCTGGTTTGAAGGTGCGGTAGTTGATAGTTTCTGGCTTTTTGACTTCGCCAAACGACCATGATCGAATCTTTTCAGGGCTCGCTATGGAGATTTTGATCTCGTCAAATTGTTTGGTAGCAGTTAGTTGCTGTCCAAAAAAGCTCATTACTTCGTTCATATTTTTGCCCTTTAATTTATACTATTTTGTATAACCAAGTTTTAATTTTATACACTAACGCTTTAATACATTCCCAACCTCATGAATAAAAGCAAGACTTGCAATCTTATCCTTTGCTTCAGGAGTAATCGTGTACTCTGTAGCAGATGCTGTATGACGAGTTTGACACTCACCCGCCGTTGCCAGCATTTCTTCTACAAACCCATTCACACCATTAGATTTAGGTGTAACCGTAGCTTTATAATTTCCACCTTCTGTCTTCTTCCAATCAGCAGCCAGCAACACTTCACGTGCCCCTACCAAATCAAGCATTTGATCAGGAGAAACATAGGATGGGATTTCTCCTACTTCCTCGAGCGAAAAACCTCTTCCTCTTTCAGACAAAGAAAGGTTAGGAATTTTATTAATATTTTCTTTTGCTAGCCTTACTAGATCAACTGAAGGAATATTATCTAAAACTACCGATAATTTTATTGGTTTATCCGACACTATCTATGCTTCCTTCTCAATTAGCTCTACATTCAAACCCAAGCTCCGCAATTCTTTCACCATCACGTGGAAGGATTCCGGGATGCCTGATTCGAAGCTGTTATCGCCGCGGACGATGGATTCGTAGATCTTGCTACGGCCCGCAACGTCGTCGGATTTAACGGTGAGCATTTCCTGAAGTGTGTAGGCTGCGCCGTATGCTTGCAGTGCCCAGCATTCCATTTCCCCGAAGCGTTGTCCGCCGAATTGCGATTTACCACCGAGCGGCTGCTGGGTAACCAGCGAGTATGGCCCGATAGAACGCGCGTGGATCTTGTCATCAACCAAGTGGTGGAGTTTCAGAATATAGAGATAACCGACGGTGGTTTTGCGGTCGAATGCGTCACCGGTGCGGCCATCATAAAGCTGAACCTGACCGGATGAGTCGAGGCCTGCTTTACCGAGCCAATGCACGATGTCTTCTTCTTTCGCGCCGTCGAACACTGGAGTTGCGAACGGAACACCTTTTTTGAGGTTGCCAGCGAGTTCGAGCACTTCTTTATCGTTCATTTTACCGATCGATTTCTGAAGTTCTTTATCCTCATACATCTCGCCCAAAAACTCTTTTAGGTTTTTCACAGCGGCTGATTTAGAATTTTGTTCCTGCACTTCTTCGAGCATACCGCGGATTTGTTTACCGATACCCGCAGAAGCCCAACCGAGGTGGGTTTCCAATATCTGGCCCACGTTCATGCGTGAAGGTACGCCGAGCGGGTTAAGGATAATATCCGCATGGGTGCCATCTTCGAGATATGGCATATCTTCGATTGGAACGATCTTCGATACCACCCCTTTGTTACCGTGACGGCCTGCCATTTTGTCACCAGGCTGGAGTTTACGTTTTACCGCAACGAATACTTTCACCATTTTTAGAACGCCCGGCATCAGATCATCACCAGCCTGTACCTTGCCCACTTTTTCTTCAAACTTGTGGTTGATACGGGCAAGCGCAGAATCAAGCTGTTTTTTCAAGCCTTCAACTTCATGCATAATGCTTTCATCTTTTACTGCAAACTGCCAGAGCTGACCTTTTGAATACTCAGCGAATGTCTGCTCAGTGATCTCTGCACCAGCTTTGAAGTTTTTAGGGCCAGAGGTTGCTTTTTTGCCGATGAGCAATTCTTTCATGCGGCCATACACGAAGCGTTCGATGATGCCGCGTTCATCGTCACGGTCTTTTGCGAGGCGTTCGATTTCGGCTTTCTCGATGGAAAGAGCGCGTTCGTCCTTTTCGATACCACGGCGGCTGAAGATACGCACGCCCACTACAGTACCAGCGACACCTGGAGGCAGGCGAAGGGATGAATCGCGCACGTCAGATGCTTTTTCACCGAAGATGGCGCGGAGGAGTTTTTCTTCCGAGGTCATGGGAGATTCTGATTTAGGGGTCACTTTACCCACAAGAATATCGCCCGGTTTTACTTCCGCGCCGATATGCACCACACCGATTTCGTCTAAGTTACGCAACGCTTCTTCACCGATATTGGGAATATCGCGAGTAATTTCTTCCGCGCCGAGTTTAGTGTCACGCGCCATCACTTCGAATTCTTCGATATGGATGGAGGTGAATACGTCTTCCGACACGATGCGTTCAGAAATAAGGATTGAATCCTCGAAGTTGTAACCGTTCCACGGCATGAATGCCACCAGTACGTTGCGGCCAAGAGCGAGTTCACCGAGGTCGGTAGATGGGCCATCGGCAATGATGTCGCCAGCTTTTACCACGTCACCTACGGTAATCAGTGGGCGTTGGTTGAGGCACGTATTCTGGTTCGAGCGAGTGAATTTTATGAGGTTGTAGATATCAACGCCCGGTGAACCATCTTCTGAAGATTCAGAGGAACGAATTACGATACGGGTTGCATCCACCTGGTCGACCACGCCAGAACGGCGGGCAACAGTGGTTACGCCAGAATCTTTCGCCACGATTTCTTCCATGCCAGTACCAACCAGTGGTGCCTCGGAGCGAAGCAGAGGCACAGCTTGGCGTTGCATATTAGACCCCATCAGCGCGCGGTTCGCATCGTCATTTTCTAGGAACGGAATCAGCGCAGCAGCGACAGACACAAGCTGTTTGGGTGCGACATCTATATATTCTATCTGATCAGCAGACGAGAGAACGAAATCACCATTACGGCGGCAGGATATAAGGTCACCTGTGAATTTGCCCTTTTCATCCATAGCTGAGTTTGCTTGTGCTATAGTATATTTACCTTCTTCGATTGCAGAAAGGTAGATCACTTCATCAGTCACGCGACCAGCATTTACTTTACGGTATGGGCTTTCAATAAAGCCATATTTATTGACACGAGCATAGGTCGCCATGGAGTTGATGAGACCGATGTTCGGACCTTCCGGAGTTTCAATCGGGCAGATGCGGCCATAATGGGTTGGATGCACGTCACGCAC
>CAZUXB010000023.1:0-38566 GCA_964624555.1 uncultured Rickettsiales bacterium
AATATCTTTGGAGAATCTTATAAAAACGTCAAAGTATTAAGTTAATTGACTATAACAGCCGTCTCTAACGGTTTGAACAGATTTAAGGGGAATATTCCTTCTCGCTAGCCTAACCCTTGATGTAGCCCTTATAAGCTTCATCAACTCCGTCAATCCTTTTCTGGATCGATTCACCCATGATATCGGCCATATTACTGTCCAGTTGTAGCGATATATTCTGGCCTTTCACCACGATTGCGGTTTTGCCTAAATTACCGGTGATGCTGCCGGAAAGGTGGTAGGCAAAAATATGACGCTTCTGTGGCTGCTATCGCTTTTATCTTACCGATAGAATCAGTCATTTTTTATTGTTTTAACCTTACCGATTATTGAACCTAAATATTTAGGTGCAACCATATAAAAAATAAATAGTTTTACAGCTAATGGGGCTGGATAATTTAGGACCATGCTTCTAACAAAAATATTGTATTTAGGTCTGCGGATAGCGCCTATTGTTTTTCCATCTTTTTTGATCTCTGCTAATGTAACATATGGTTTGTTATAGAATTTTACTAATTTATAAAATAACGGAAAAAACTCAACTTCAAGCACATCATTGGTGTTTGATATTGTAAATATATAAAGCGTATTCTTGATAAATCGCTGTCTGAAATCAAGTTCTGCTATCACATGTTCCCGGTTATTAAAATCAATCAATTGCATACTAATTCTAAATGCGCCTTTGGAACCAAATGTAAACTTTCCTTCTGGCGTTTGAATGTAACGCGGGTGCCAGGTTTCTACATTTAACGTAGCTATTTCTTTATCATTGTAATCATACCATCTGAGTAATGGACTAAAAGGTATACCCCGCCATGGGTTACCTACGGGATATGCTTCAATTAACAAATAGAGAAAATTAATATTATCTGGATTCAGATCAGAAATGGTTGGCAATAAATTTGCTACCTTAACAATACTGTTTATTTTAGCTATTCTGTTTTGCCATATTCTAGTAAACATGAGTAAAACGTTATAAAATATAGCTAAAATTACAACTACAAGGCAAACTAGAAGGCAAACTAGCAATAATAACTTATAGTTATCCTCATTCATTTGCTTAAATCCTAAAACATTTTTTTTAGTTAGTGCTCGCTATATAACTCTTATAAGCTTCATCGACCCCATCAATACGTTTTTGTATCGATTCACCCATGATATCAGCCATGTTACTGTCCAGTTGTAGCGATATATTCTGGCCTTTCACCACGATTGCGGTTTTGCCTAAATTACCGGTGATGCTGCCGGAGAGGTGGTAGGCAAGGTTGGCACTGGTGCCGATAAGTTTTGCCCACGCCTTGTCGGCGTTGCTTATGAGTTTTAATTGCGGATAATCTTCTTTTATTTTGAACTGGTAGCGGTGGTAGAGGGCGAGGGCCAGTGTCACGCGTTGGCTATGGGTTATGCTGGTGAAGGCCGAGTATATCACCCGCTGGAAGGCCCATTGGGCGCGGTATTCGGGGTGGATATGGATAGCGATGTCGGACAGCATGCAAAAGGCCATGCGTAATCTTTGCATATAGATTGTTTCATTGGGCAGGAAAGAATCCATCCATTTAAATAATTCCGAACCATATTCTATGCTGCGGCCATTGCGCGAGGCGAATTCCTGACACGAAAACAGCAGCCCATCATCCTCACGTTCTTTTACTGGCAATTTTTTATAAACGTAACCTTCGCGGATACCGCTGGCTGAAAAAATAACTTTTTCGGCTTTGCTTACAGTTATCAAACGCTCAAGGAGCATGGCTGCGCCTGGAAGTGCAGAAGCGCGTTTGGCTGCCCCACCGGGGTATTTTTCCAGCTTCTCCAGCGACATGCTGCCGATATCACGCAGGAAGGAGATAAAATCTTTTGCTTCAACGGTATATTCATGGAGTATTTGTAGCGGATAGTTGTTTGCGACCATGTGCATTTTGGCAAGGGCACGGAAGCTGCCACCGATAGCGTAAATGGCGCGGGTTTTTTCATCATCGAGCCAGTTTATTTCGGCGAATCTTTTGTCGATAAGTTTTTTCAGTTTGTCGCGGTCGCCCTTGCTTTCATCAAGCATGCGCAGGCTTCCCAGGGGCAGGCTGGTATGGCCGTCTATCTTTCCGTCATCAACCCGTACCAGTTCCAGGCTGCCGCCACCAAGGTCGGCGGTGATACCCCGGGGGCGGTATATTGCCGAACATACCGCGAAAGCACCAAGGATCGCTTCTTCCTCACCGGAAATGATATCGGCCTTTACATTATAGGTATTTTCCAGCCATCTGGTAAAATCCTTTCCATCTTTTGCATCGCGTATTGCCGCTGTTGCTATTATGTGCAGTTCGGCTATCCGCATGTTGCGGCCCATGGCTATGAAACGGCGCAGCGCTTCCTTGGCCATAACTACCCCCTCCGGGTTAAGCACTCCGCTGGCGGCCAGTCCTTTACCGAGGGCGCAGAGGACTTTTTCGTTGTAGATGGGAATTGGCGTGCGTTTGCTCTGGTCATACACCACCAGGCGGATAGAGTTGGAACCGATGTCGATTATCCCTATGCGCGCGTCCTGTTTATCATCAGCCATTCTTCTTTGCCGCCTTGTATTTTAGCATCTGCGTTGATTTGGCCTTTTTAAGCGAAGTTCCGCGTCCTGACAAGCTGGGATTTTTAATGAAATAATCATGCGATGATATTGAATTGCTTACGGCCGCAAGGCGTTTATAGGTGCCGTCACTTTGCAGCACCCAGCTCTGGCTCTCATCTTTCAGGCAGGCCATCATGATCTGCCCCATGATCTGCTCATGAACGGTAGGGTTTTCAATAGGAACCATAACTTCCACCCGCCAGTCAAAATTGCGTGGCATCCAGTCGGCCGAGCCAATAAACACCTTGGCTTTGGGCGAAGGCATTTCATTTCCATCACCAAAACAATAGATGCGTGAATGTTCCAGGAAGCGCCCAACTATGCTTTTCACGCGGATATTTTCGGAAAGCCCGGGCACGCCGGGACGCAGGCAGCAGATGCCGCGCACCACCAGCTCTATTACTACCCCTGCTTGTGAAGCCCGGTACAGGGCATCGATGATCTGCCCATCAACCAGTGAGTTCATTTTTGCCCACACCGTACCTTTACGCCCGGCTTTGACATGTTCTATTTCATTTTCGATCATGGCGAGCAGGCGTTTGCGCATGTCACGCGGGGCTATTATCAGTTTATTAAAACCTCTGGGCGGAGCGTTGCCGGTCACAAAATTGAAGAGGTAGGCGGCATCCCGGCACAGGTCATGTTCGGAAGTGAAAAAGGACAGGTCAGTATAGGCCTTGGCGGTGGTGGGGTGGTAATTACCGGTGCCGAAATGGACGTATGAAATTAGTTTGTTGTTTTCGCGCCTTGTGACCAGCGTGACCTTGGCATGAGTTTTTAAGGTCACAAAACCATAGACCACCTGTACCCCGGCGCTTTCCAAATCACGCGCCCATTTGATGTTGGTTTCTTCATCGAAGCGGGCTTTCAGTTCGACCAGCGCAGTTACCGATTTTCCGGCTTCGGCGGCGGCGATGAGGGCGCGGGCGACGGGGGAGTCCTTACTGGTGCGGTAGAGGGTTTGCTTGATGGACACAACATCCGGATCTTCTGCCGCTTGTTTCAAAAATTGCAGCACCACGTCGAAGGTTTCAAAAGGGTGGTGGATAACGATATCTTTGGCGGCTATTGCTGCAAAACAGTCGCCGCCAAAATCATTAATGCGTTCCGGAAAGCGTACCTTGAAAGGGGGGAAGCGCAGGGCAGGAGGAGATTGTTCTACCAGTTCCTTGAGGTTGGCCAGACCGAGCAGACCCTCAACATCGATGACATTTTCCAGATCGACATGCATTTGTTCAGAAACGAAATGGACAAGCTTCTGGCTGGCTGGGGCAGCAAATTTTATCTGGATGACGCGGCCACGCTGGCGCTGTTTTACCGCCAGCTCAAAGTTACGCACAAAATCTTTGTCTTCTTCTTCAACTTCCAGTTCGCTATCGCGGATGATGCGGAAGAGGGCGCTGTCATCCACAGAAAAACCTGGCATCAACATGGGCAGGAATAGTTTTATTGCATCTTCCAGCAATACATAACGCAGTTTTTTTCCAGGCAGGGCAATGAAGCGGGAAAGGCGGGCAGCCAAGGGAATAATTACAGTTTTTTCATGGGTTTTTTCTGCCGTTTTTGTTTCGCTTATAAGCTGGAATATCAGGGCTAAACCTAAATTGGGCAGGAATGGGAAAGGGTGTGCCGGGTCAATTGCGATAGGAGTCAGGACCGGGAATATATTTTCCAGAAAATATTCCTCCAGCCAGTAATGGTCTTTTTTGGTGAGTGTTTCAGGTTTTAAAATTTTTATATTATGTTTTTCCAGTTTTTCGCGCAGGTCTATCCAGCAACTGTGCTGCCTTTGCACCATTTTTGCCACCATAGAATTTATTGCTTCCAGCTCCTGTGCCGGGGTCAGCCCGTCCGGGCTTTGCTTGGTGATGCCCTGGCGTACATAATCGATAAGTCCGGCCACCCGCACCATATAGAATTCATCAAGGTTGGAAGCGGAAATAGCCAAAAAATTCAGGCGCTCCATCAGCGGATGTTTTTGGTTTTCCGCTTCTTCCAGTACGCGGGTGTTAAAAGCCAGCCACGAAGTTTCGCGGTTTATAAAACGATTTACTGAATGTAAACTATTCATTGGGCCAAGTATAATATGGATAAGATTTATTATATTATAGTTGTATCTACTTAAAATCATATTAATAATTTACTTTCCCACTTGCAATAATTGCTATCTCCGGTACTTCAGAAGGGAAAGGTCTAAAGTTCTGTGTTATCTAAGAAAACTCTTATAATACTGAGGCATGGGCAGGCCAAAACAGCCGGTGCAAACGAGCAGGATCATACCCGTTCCCTGACTATGCGCGGCAGGGAGGAGGCGGCGGCAGTAGGTGCTTTATTGTCTGGGAAAGGGCTTGTACCGGATTATGTTTTATGCTCCACCTCGGCCCGTACTCGTGAAACTCTTGCGGAAGTGCAGAACTCATTTGCCGAGTGGCCGCATGTTACTTATAGCCAGAAAATATACAATGCCTCAGAGGTGGACCTGTTAAACCAGATAGCGGCAATAGCTGAGGATGTGACAACATTACTGGTGGTAGGTCATAACCCGGGGCTTTATCAGCTTTCAATAACCCTTGCCAAAGATGGTGACAAGCAGATGCATAACAGGTTGCATATGGAATTTCCTACCTGCTCCCTGGTGGTAATTAATTTTGAAGGCGAGTGGCAAAATATTCTAAATTCGCGCAGCAAACTTACGCTTTTTGTTACGCCGGAGAAGTGATATTTTTATGGCATGGAAATTGCACTGACTTTAAAGCATTGTTGGTATAATTTTTTTATTGGTGCCGGAGAGTAAAATTGCAGAAGATTCTTGTCTTGCTTAGTTTGTTTATCCTTTCTTCCTGCGATCATTTTGATGAGGACAGGGATGCTGTTGCGGCGCAGGTAAAGCACGATGCCAATGATGTAAAGAACAACACCACCAAAAATACCATGCGGGTGGCGGATGATGTTCGTGATAATATCAAGCGCACCGGTGAGCATCTGCGCAGTTGGTTGATTACGCCGCTGCCGAGCACTGAAAAGCAGCCTATGCCGACTCGTTATTGCTATCGGGTATTACAGGATATTTTGTGCTACCGCCAGCAGATGCCGGGGTGGGAAGGGAAACTGGTAGGGTATCAGGGAGCGGTGGCAGCGCCGCCAGCTCCGGCTGTTATGAAGGTGATGCCGCTTCGGGCTGATAATCCGGCTGAGTTACCCGCAAACCGCGCTGCAAACACCAAACCGGTATTTGCAGAAATGCCGACTGATAGCAAAGAAACCAAGGATTCAGGCACAGCGGCGGATGCTGTAACTATAGATTCTGGACATGAAACTCTCCCGGATTCTGCCCTGTCTCCGCAGCTTTAGACCCCGCAATAAATGCGGGATGACGAAAAAAACTACTTCCCGACCATTTATTTCCCACCTACGCTGAGTCCGTGGTCAGATATTCCATGGAAAGCCGAACGGATCGGCGCGACATCTGGACTCATCCTGCGGGGTTGATTGCGTATATCAATTCCGTCATTGCATACTCCATAAATCCCTTCCCCCCTTGCGGGGGAAGGTTAGGATGGGGGGTAAGTTTTATGACATACCCCTCACCCCGACCCTCTCCCGCAAGGGGAGAGGGAGAAGAAGTTGTGAGCAATGACGAAAATTATACGTCTAACCCGTAGAGTTGAATTGAAACTATAGATAACACAACACCGCCTTAATCAGGCTGTACGGTGTGAGGCTATGGAAACTGGTGCGGCGTTGGTTACGCTTCACCTTTTATGCAAACCCGTGCGGGCAGGAGAACCTGTCCGTGTAGTTAACAAGTCCTAAACCGTTGAGTATCTGGCCACGCCGAATTGAGAATTGAGGAATTGGAGAAATGAGGAAATTATGCTAATTTATTATAGTTATATTTGAGCATTTTTTCTTTTGTGACTTCGGGGGGGAGTTTGAAGCGGGTATTTTCTACCGTTCCTGCGAGGCTTTTTATAGTGGTTGGGCGAAGTTTGCCGATTGCGGCCACCACTCCTTGCACCAGATGTTCAGGCGCCGATGCCCCGGCAGTAATACCGACAGATTTTATATCGTCGAACCATTGGGGCTGGAGATTTTTTGCATCATCAATAAGGTAAGCGGGAACACCGATTTCGGCGGCGAGGTCGCGCAGGCGGTTGGAGTTAGAGCTGTTGGCTGAACCGACCACCAGCAGCATATTGACTTGCCCGGCGAGTTCGCGCACGGCATTTTGCCGGTTCTGGGTAGCGTAGCAAATATCGCGCAGTTCAGGCCCCGCAATGTTCGGGAAGCGTTTTTTAAGTGCGGCGATAATATCCTTGGTATCGTCAACGCTAAGTGTAGTTTGGGTGACATAAGCCAGTTTGTCGGAATTTATTACCTTAAGGCCGGCTACATCTTCTGCTTTCTGTACCAGCAGCACACCGTTCTGTACACGTCCGCTGGTTCCCTCCACCTCCGGGTGGCCGGCATGTCCGATTAAAATTATCTGGCGGCCTTCGGCTTCGTATCTTTGCGCTTCTTTATGCACTTTGGTAACCAGCGGGCAGGTGGCATCTATCACCGGCAGGTCACGCAGGCGGGCGGAATTTTCCACTTTTTCTGATATGCCATGCGCGGAAAAAACGGTAATGGCGCCATCGGGAATTTCATCCACTTCCTGTACAAAAACTACGCCTTTTGCCCTCAGGTCTTCCACTACCCAGCGGTTATGCACAATCTCATGGCGGACATATACCGGGGCACCGTATATTTCCAGCGCCCGTTCTACTATTTCAATGGCGCGGTCAACCCCGGCGCAGAATCCACGCGGTTCGGCCAGTATTATTTCAATTGCTTTGCTCATATAGCTTCCATTTTTTTGTCATAACCCAGCGATTGCATTTCCACCAGCCGCGATACGGTACGTTGGAATTCAAAAGCGCCATCGCCATGCTGGTAAATTTCTTCGGCAGGGACGGCGGCGGTGCAGATAAGTTTTATTTTATATTCGTAGAGTGTATCGATCAGCGTGGAAAAGCGCTTGGCTTCATTACGCTGTTCGGGTGAAAGTTTTGGGATTCCGGTGAGGATTATGGTTGTAAGCCTCTTGGCGAGCGCGAGGTAATCTGCCGCGCCGATCATGGTTTCGCACAGTTCCCGGAAAGTAAAGAAGCCGATTTTTTTGTTATAAGCAGAAAATGCTATCTGCCTGCCCTGTACTGCCAGATGTTCATTGCTTGCCGGGGTATTGATTCCCATATTTTTCAGGGTTTGCGTAATGAATTTATCTGCGCCTTCGCCCAGAGGATAGTAATAAAACTGCAATTGGCTATAGCCTTGCTGGTAGCGGTAATCTTCCGGGCTGGAGAGGGCGGCGATGGTCATTTTTTCTTCAATGAGGGTTATGAATTTGGTAAATCTTTCTGCCTGTACCCCGCCGGTGTATAAGGCGGCAGGCGGGCGGTTGGAGGTGCTGACGATAACGACATTGTGGGCAAACAGCCCCTCGAACAGGCGGTATAAAAAAGTTGCATCAGCAACATCGGTTGCCTGTAATTCGTCAAAACAAAGCAGTTTGGTTTCCTCGGCCAGTTCGCGTGCCAGCATTGCTACCGGGTCACCACCGCCACTTTGCCGCAATTTATGGATACGCGCATGTACTTCCTGCATGAAAGCGTGGAAATGGACGCGGCGTTTTTTAATTGAATCCGGCACGGCGGCGAAAAACAGATCCATAAGCATGGATTTGCCGCGCCCAACATTGCCGTAAATATAGAGGCTGAGTTGTTTTTCTGCTGATTTTCCCTTGTTAAAAATAGATTTTTTCTTAGGTGGTAACAGGTTATCCAAAGTTTTTTGCAACAGGGTAAGAAGGTTTTGTTGTGCCACATCATTCTGGATCTGGCCGCTGCTAACCAATTGCTCGTAACTTTTATTCAGGTTTGGCGACATCATTCATTACCCGGTAGTTTTGCATCAGGTGGGCGGACATAAAATGGTAGTGGTTCTACAGCATAATCAGGATATGTGGCCGCCACTTTAGCCAGAAAATCAGAGCGGGGGAAGCCTATTGTTACTGGTTCCGGGCTATTGATTGCAAGGGTAGGCGGGCACGTTGCCACAAGGTTATGGTCGAAATACTGGTAAATAATCTCACCTTTACCAGCATTGAGTGCGGCCAGTATAGGGTATTTTGGGTTTTTATCCTTTATTTCCATAGCTATAACCTGTAATGAACTGAATCCCAAAACCGGGATAGCGGCAGCAAAACCGATAGCCCGCGCGCTGGCAAGCCCAATGCGTATTCCTGTAAAGCTACCCGGCCCCACTGTACAGGCAACGCAGGAAAGCTCGCTATATGTGATACCGCTCTCTGCCAGCATTTTTTCAACCATCGGGATCAGACGTTTTGCTTGCAGGCTACTGCTTGTTTCCTGGCAATATGCTGAAATTGCACCATTTTTCCAGATAGAAACGCTGCACGCACCGCTGCTGCTGTCTATGGCGAGGATGGTATCGTATGTTATGTTTTTTTGTGACATTTTCCTATATTGCAAAGTATTTTGTTTATATATAGCCATAATATTTGCAATTTCTATCGTTTTACGCCATTAGACTTTTATGCTTTATTTAACCAGAAGAATTGGTGAATCAATCATCATTAATAACAATATCGAACTAACCGTGATGGAAATACGCGGCAAGACGGTGAAACTCGGCTTTTTATTCCCCAAGGAAGCGAGTATACTGCGCAAAGAGCTGCACCAGAAAATTTTAGAGCAGAACATTGCGGCGGCTACTGGCGATAGCGGTAATCTGGATGATATTGAGTTTACTATAAATCTTGGCGATAAAGATGGAAACAGGTGACGAGCCTACAGACTTACTGGTTTTTGACAAAAGCAAACTTGCTGTTGCCCTTAAATATGAACGTGGGAAAGATGATGCTCCGCATGTTGCTGCAAAAGGCAGGGGCTATGTCGCGCAGCAGATTATTGAACTTGCCAAAGCCAATAATATTGAAATAAGGCGCGATACTGATCTGGTAACGTTACTGGAAAAACTTGATATCAATACCCCGATCCCATTAGAGGCTTATGCTGCGGTAGCGGAAATACTAGCCTATGTTTATAAAGCTAACGATAAAGCCAGGAAAGCACAATGAAAACCGAATCTGCATTATTTGATAATATCAGGAAGTTTATAGAAGATAACCGGACTTTGTTGGATAAAGGCGCCAGCGTGGAGCTGGCTGGCCTTGATAAACAGGTGCAGAATTTATGTGCCGGGGTTATGCAGCTATCTGATGAGGAGCGTGAAAAATATGCCGATTCACTCCAGCTGTTACTGGATGAACTTACCAAGCTTGGTGAAGATTTAACTGTGCAGAAAGAAGCCCTGGCGCATGAGATACGTTATCTGTCCAGCCATAAAAAAGCCAGCGTTGCCTATCAGATTGCTGATGCCAAGGCTAATCCTGCTGATATAAAAGATGATGACTGTAGCTAAACGGCTAAATACTTATACAAAATTTCCCTCCCCCCCCCTTGCGGGGGAGGGTCAGGGAGGGGGGGGTAAAGACAAAACCATACCCCCCACCTGGTTTTTCTATGGTTTGCTTACAGCAAATCCATGAAAAACCTTCCTCCCCCGCAAGGGGGGAGGGAAAATTATGCCAAAAATTATGCCAAAAAATTATGAATATAAGTATCTGGTTAATTGACTATAAAATTATTTTCATTGTTGTATTTTAACCACCACCACTATAATGAATAAATATATATTAACTCCATTAAGCTACAATGGAGTTTATCGGATATGGCTTATAAAATACCTGTTGCCATATTGTTTTCACTAATTAGTGGATCGGCCTATGCCGGGGCCTGGGTACAGGATGCCGGTAAAGGTTTGTTAATTCAAAATGCCTCTTATTATTCTGCCAGTAAATATTTTGATAACTATGGGCACAAGCAGTCGCAGGCCACTTACCGCAAATATGAACTTAACCCTTATCTGGAATATGGCTTGAACGACAGTCTGACTGTCGGGGCCAATATTTTTTTGTCCAGAGTTTCCCAAAATAGCACGCTTGGGACAGGTAATCGCTCCAATATAGGAATTGGGGACAGTGAGATTTTTGCCCGCTCTTTAATTTGGAAAAGGGATGGCCTGGTTTTTTCAGCGGAACCACTGGTTAAATTACCGAGCATGGAACATAGTGATGAACATCCGAAGATTGGCAACACTAACTTTGATGCCGGGATGGGTTTTTCTGGTGGGTATAGTTTTAGCCTGTTGGGGTTGAATAATTTTATTGATCTGGATATTGGTTACCGCCATCGCTTTGGAACTCCCCATGACCAGATGAAATATGCGGCCACCGTGGGTGTTTCTCCTACAAAAAATATAGTTCTTAGCGGTCAGGTTTTTAACACTACCCGCCTTGTATCGCCGCGCTCGCCAGCCTTTACCGAATCATCGGGGGATGACTACGACCTTACCAAATTACAGCTTTCCGCCACCTATAAAACCAGTGATACGCTTTCTTTTGGGGTGGCCGGGTTCAGTGATGTTTCTGGGAAAAATACTGGCCGGGGAAGTGGCACCATCCTTACTGTTAACAAGGAATTCTGATGGATCTCCTTGGGCAGGTTTTAATTGCGCGTGGAATTATCTCTGCCGAACAATTATTCCACTTCCTTTCCATCCAGCAACGCAGTGGCAGCCGCCTTGGTGATATAGTCATTGCTGAGGGTGTTGCCACCTATCTTGAACTATATGGAGCGTTGGCAGAGCATTATAATTTACGTTTTGTAAATTTGCTGGATTATCCGCCTGATGAAATTTTGTTGAGCAGCGTTGATGTGGAAGATTACCTGCGCCTGCTGGCGATACCGTGGCGGCGGAAGCGTAATAAGATAATAATAGCTGTAGCGGAATATTCCGAAGAAATAAAGAAACTAATTAATAATAAATTTGGAAAAAATACTGAAATAGTTATTACCTCGCCACTGGATATCCGCAAAACTATCGAACGGATTTTTGGCAATGTAATTGAGGAGGAGAGCAAGCTGCAACTCTGGCAGCAGAATCCTAAAGCCTCAGCGCGGGTGACGACCACCGCTTCCCTGCGTCAGTATCTTTACATATTGGCGCTATCTTTCCTTGCTATGCTTTATTTATTTCCTTGGGGGCTGGCTATTACCTTAATTGCTTTTTGTAATATTTCGTATTGTGCCAGCATGCTGATAAAATTATTGATTTTTGCCAACGGTATCAGGCAGGATACGCCCCCCGACTGGCAGGCATTATTGGAGGACATGGACGATACCAAGCTCCCCATCTATACGGTCCTGATACCTATGTATAAAGAAGCGGCGAGCCTTCCACATATGTTAAAAGCCATGGAAAACCTTGATTACCCGGCGGAGAAACTTGATATAAAATTAGTTTTGGAAGATGATGATTTTGAAACATTGAATGTTGCCCTGGACCTTAAGCCACAACATAACTTTGAGATTATTCGTGTACCGCACAGCACCCTGCGTACCAAACCCAAAGCCTGCAATTATGCCTTGCGTTTTGCCCGTGGTGAATATGTAACTATTTTTGACGCGGATGATATTCCGGACAGTTTGCAGTTAAAAAAGGCTGTGTTTACTTTCCGCAACCGTCCCAATGATGTTATATGCCTGCAGGCCCGGCTTAATTATTACAATGCTGATAATAACTGGCTTACCAGGTTTTTTTCACTGGAATACACCATATTGTTTGATGTTATGCTGCATGGGCTGGAGCGTATGAAAATACCTTTGCCGCTGGGTGGTACCAGCAACCATATTTCCCTTTCCCATTTGCGTGAAATGGGCGAGTGGGATGCGTATAATGTTACTGAAGATGCCGATCTCGGGGTGCGTCTTACTGCCAGTGGCTACCGTACGGAAATGCTCGATTCCTACACCCTTGAAGAATCACCACTGAAGGTTATGGCCTGGATACGGCAGCGTTCGCGCTGGATTAAAGGCTATATGCAAACCTGGCTGGTTCATATGCGCAATCCTCTTGCTCTTTACCGCCAGCTAGGAGCCGGTAGTTTCTGGGGCTTCCAGTTTTTTGTGGGGTTTTCGAGTTTTACTTTCCTTAGTGCGCCGCTTTTATGGGGAGTAGCTCTATTGGGGTGGTGGTTGTGCAGTAGTGAGGGGCAGAATTTCCTTCCTGATTGGCTGCTATGGCTGACTGTAGCTAACCTTATCATGAATTTTGTAATTCACTGGATTATGCTGCTATGCTGCACTGCGCGCTACAAAATAGCTGCTATACTTTACCCCTTCTACTTAACCTTGCACTCCATAGCCAGCTACAAGGCCCTGTACCAGCTCATAGTGAAGCCCCACTTCTGGGAAAAAACCACACATGGGCTGGCCAGAGTTAAGATATCAGGTTAGTACAGCAACAGCACTATTTCTTAGAGAGTTTTGCATCAATGAATTTAGAGATATCCTCCAAGCTTTTGTCGCCATTGTAAGCTTCCCCGGCAATGAAGAAATACGGGGTATGCGGAACCTTAAGCTCATCAAGTGCTGCTTTCTTGGCTTTTAATACAGCTTCTTCACGGCTCTTGTCATTTATGCAGCTATCAAATTTCGTCTTGTCGACACCGCCGACAGCAGCAATGGTCTGGAGTGCTTCCTGCCAGTTGCCGTCAAACGCCCATTTGCTTTGTGAATCGAACAGCACCTTGTTGAACAGGTAATATTTATCTACGCTTTCTTCACCAAGGCAATTTACCAGCATTGCCGCCTTGAAAGCTGGTTCATTGATCGGGAACTGGCGCAATACGTAGCGGACTTTTCCGGTATCAATATATTTTTTCTCTAATTCCGGAAGGATGGAATTAGCAAAATGTCCGCAGTGTGGGCAGGAGAGGGAGGCATATTCGATCATAACAACCGGCGCGTCTTTCTTACCCATGACAAAATCAGAAGGAAGCGGCGCATCGGCCACCAGATGGTTAGTTATAATTCCATGAGGTAGTTCTGGCGCCTGGCCATCAACTGCTGGTTTTGCTGGCGTAGAATTTTCTGTGGCCAGCGCAGGCATAGCCAACCCCGCATAAATTATAAACGCAACTGAGGCAAGCAATTTTCTCATAAAATATCCTTCCGGTTAATATTCATAAAACTCAGGTTATCCATTATCTTCTATTTTAAAGATTGCGCAATGTTTTTTTGCCTTGTTACTTACTACCCGACAATTTGTCATACCAGACGCAAGTTTTCCCAGTGAGTGTAACGAACTGTTTGGAAAACTTAGCGATGTGGTATCCAGCACGAAAGAAAGACTGGATGCCAGCCGGAGTTTACCCCGTGCTACGACACGGGGCTGGCATGACAAGGAAAACTGTGGATGGCAGGAATGTTGTTGGGTGGTGAGGCTTTCAGGCATCGGCAAGATGTCTGGCCAGGCTGGTAAGCGCGTTGCGTAATTCATCATCCTCTACAGTGTCTGCCATATTCACACAACTGGCCGGGAGCACGGCTTTATTACTTTTGGGGGGTGTTTTTTCTGGTTCTGGAATATATGTATTGGATATTACAATACGACTTACAGCCTTGTAACCGAAATAGATGTTAAGGCGTTCCAGTATTACCTGCTGCATATGTTGTATCTCTGGTGCAAAACCGTTTTCTACAGCTATGCTTAGAGTCCCATCGGTTTTTTTCCCAGCGGTGAATGTCAATTTTTGGGGGATACAGTGCAGCGATAATTTATTGCCAACAATGGATTGCCACTCACTGATAATGCGTGTTCCGGCCAGCCCCTGGGTTTTTAACACGGGGCGGGTAATTGGTTCAATACATTGCGACAGGGTTTTAGGAAACAGTGACGAACGGCGGTAGTTTGTTTCCTTGGCCATTTATTTCACCATAACCCCAAACGGCGCAAATATATCTTTTCCCTCGATTCTGAACTGGGCGAAGATTTTAATAAAACCGGAAGCTTGCGGGGAAATATGGAATTCAAGGACCGAACCTCCACGTTCGCTGCTTTTCTCTGGTTCTTTACCCATGGGGTGGATGTGCATAATGGTTTTATAGTCTTCACTAAAACCAACCAAATGGGCAAATGCGCCCATTACCGGTTCAAGCCCAGCAAACGGTTTGCCATCCTTACTGACTGTAATACTCGCCATGGTTTCTTCACCATTTTTCAGTTCGCCATCAATCTTGAGGTCAAATTTATATCCTTCCACTTCCGCAGATAATTTTACGGTTTTATCTATAACCGCTTTTTCCTGCATAGGATTATGGATATCTGCAATAATATATTCCTGTTTTCCGGTATCGGCCCTGGTTACATCGGCCCATACGCGGAAATTATCGTGGCTTGCTGGCACAAAATAACTGTTCCAGCTACCATCGGCATTTGCTGTTGGATGGATATGGTGATATTCGCTAAGTGATGGATCTACCACCAGAAGATGTAGTTTCTGGGTATGTACCGTTTTCAGGTCGGCTTCGCTGATGGTTTTACCGGTTTTTATATCAGTAAGTTTTACGGTAAAGGGGAAACCTTGGGAGTGGGCCTGTTCTATTATTTCAAATTTCATGGTGTTTTCTG
Source organism: uncultured Rickettsiales bacterium (assembly GCA_964624555.1). Classification (GTDB taxonomy): domain Bacteria; phylum Pseudomonadota; class Alphaproteobacteria; order Rickettsiales; family SXRF01; genus SXRF01. The sequence continues at coordinate 15,254 of CAZUXB010000023.1, forward strand.
CTTTAACCGCTTCATGTTTGGTATGGTGATCATGCCCATCACCATCGGCAAAAGAGTGATTGGCAGATAGCAAAAATGCAAGGGCTGATAAAGCAGGTAATAATTTCATAAATTCTCCATAAGTTCACGAATTGGCCTGAAGCTGCGCCGGTGATGTGCAGTGACACCATATTTAGCAAGCGCCTCCTGATGGTGCTTTGTACCATATCCTGCGTTTTTTTCCCAGCCATAATATGGGTGTTCCTGTGCCAGTTCGCACATCATCTGGTCGCGGGTTACTTTGGCCACAATACTGGCAGCGGCAATGGAAAGGCTTTTGGCATCGCCACTGATAACTGTTTTGGTTGGGAAGGGAAGCTCCGGTGCGGCGTTGCCATCAACCAGAACCAGATTTATATCAATATTGCCAAGCATCGCCACAGCCCGTTGCATTGCCAGTTTAGTTGCCCCAAGTATATTAAGTTTGTCAATTTCCTCAACCGTGCTGATACCGATTCCGGTGCGGGCGGTCTCAAGTATTTTTTTGTAAAGAATTTCCCGTTTGGCGGCGGATAGTTTTTTGGAATCATTGATACCATCCGGCAGGTTTTTCTGGTCAAGTATCACTGCTGAAGCAACCACGCTTCCTGCCCACGGCCCCCGTCCTGCCTCATCCACCCCGGCCACAACCCCACCAGCGGCAATTTCCAGTGACAGGTTTGGCAAGGTTAAGCTAGTCATTTATAGAAGCGTAATGTGGCCAGTTGTTATGCAGTAAAGAGTAAACCGATTTGCTTGGGGTTCCTATCAGTTCGCAGTAAATCCAGTAATTGGTCATAACCTTGGTAATATAATTGCGGGTTTCCGGGTAAGGTATGGTTTCGACAAACAGAAGCGGGTCATCATTATAGTTGATGTTATACTGCCATTCCTTGAGCCTGCCAATGCCGGCGTTATAGGCAGCCAGCATATAGAATAGATTTCCAGATACCAGTTCGTTGCCCAATAAATGTTCTACATAACGCTCACCAAGGGTAATATTAAGTACAGGTTCACTGACATTTCCTATGACTTCTTTGGTAAATACACCTGTATTCTGCATTTTCCGTGCGGTATCAGGCATTAACTGCATCAGGCCCAGTGCGCCGCCTGCGCTTATTGCCGCAGGATGGAAACCTGATTCCTGGCGCATCAGCGCATAGATCAGGGCGGGATCAACGCGGAACCCTCCTTCCGGTTGCCATTGTGGTATTGGGTATTTCAGCGCATCCAGACTACGTTCGTTGCTTGCAAGCTGTTTGGCCATACTTATCTGTACTGATGGCAGGCCGAGCTTGTTGGCCAGTGAAAGCAAAGCCCATTTTTCCTGTTTGCTGGATGACGGGAAGATGGCGCGTACCTGCGCTTCGGCCCGTTCATTTAAGCCGGATTCCGCTAGTGCTACTATCCTCTGGATTCTGGCCTTAGCCATAAAATTTTTAATATCTATATTGCTGGTTTCTACTGGTTTTGTATCCAGCTCTAAGGGTTTATCAAGCTGCTTGCGGGCGAGTATGCCGTAGAACACATGGGAATTAGCGGCGGCTTGTGTTAAATAATAATCTGCCTGTTTTTTATTGCCGGTGGCAAGGTAGGAGCGGTATGCCCAGAAACTCGCCGCTGAATGCTGCCATTCAGAAAGGCCGGGCTGTTTATCGGCAAGGGTGGTGAAAATTTTAGCGGCTTCAGGCTTCTTGCCGGAGCGCCACGCTTCCAGGCCATGTTGCCATAATTTTTTGGCCTGTGTGTTTCCGTCAAAACGTATTTCATCGCCGTTTCCATCGCCATAACCTTGCAGGCGTACAGGCTTTTCTGCCTTGGCCAGATTAGCAAAGATAGCTGGGTATTTGCGGCCTGCCAGTTCAATAATGTTCTGGGTCTGTGCCCGGTCGGAGTAATCTCTTAGCCAGCTTATAATTTCTGATACTGATGCATCATAATGGCGGTGCAGGTAACGGTCAGCAAGTACATCGCCAAGTAGCATGCGGTTTTTTAGTTTGGCTATTTCCTTATTAGCCAGTGTCCAGTCGGCGGCCTTCTGGGCACGGAAAATCCGCCTGTAGGTTTCCTGATCATCTTTGGACAGAAGAGGTTTGGATACGGAATCCGCGCTTTCGCCTGTGCTATGCGGTACAGGCGCTGGGGATTTGTCCTGAATGTTTTGTGATGGGATGTATTGCGGATATCCTATTACAAAAACTACTAAAAACAGAACAGTAAATACGGTCAGGGCATAAAACTTTGCATCAGATTTCTGCGCTGACAGTAGGGAATATTTTTCATTTCCAGCCATAGAGTGGCGGAACATATATTAAAAATGATAAAATTGCAAATTATTTAAGAAAAGGTAAGGATTGTTAAGTTAAAACAATGGCTATATATCCAAAAAATTCTTAATCATTAGCAAATCCTGCCAGGCCTGTTTTTTGTTTTGCGGTTGGCGCAGCAGGTAGGAAGGGTGATACATCAATATGGTTTTTATTGGTGTAGTAACATAGCCATTACTATAGTCGTATAGTTTTCCGCGCAGACGGGAAATGGACTGGTCTTTCTTAAGCAGGGCGGTGGTGGCTGTGCCGCCGGATAAAATAAGCAGCCTGGGTGCGACTAATGCAATATGCTTTTCCACAAAGGGCAGGCAGGTGGCGATTTCAATATCGCTTGGTGCGCGGTTGGCGGGGGGGCGCCAGAAAATAGTATTTGAGATATATATTTTAGTCCGGTCGAGCCCGATGCTTTGCAACATTTTATCCAGCAACTGGCCGCTGGCACCACAGAATGGAATTCCCTGTATATCTTCCTGCGCGCCCGGGGCTTCACCTATAAGCATCACCCCGGATTTATAGTTACCATCGGCGAACACGGTTTTGGTTGCGGTTTTTTTAATTGCACAGCCGTCAAAATTTCTTACCGCTTCTTCCAACTGTTCTATTGTTTTGCAGCTATCTGCTAATTCCCGTGCAACGCTGCTTGCCCCGGACGGTGAAAGATGCAGGGGAATAACGGTAGCTGCCTGTGGTGGTTTAGGCGTTGTTGTAACATTTATTATATTGGGAGTAACAATTACAGGCGCTGGTTTTAAGGCAAAATAATTGATTGGGGTGTCACCTATTACTTCATCAACCCCGGCGCTTAATTGCCATTCCAATAATGCTCTATTATTCATATATGCAAGGCTAGCCAAAAAATAAAACTATGTCATTAAATATTGTAGCTAATTTCCCTCCCCCCTTGCGGGGGAGGGGCAGGGTGGGGGGTAAAAAAACAAGATTACCCCTCACCTGGTTTTTCAAGGACTTGCTTACGGCAAATCCATGAAAAACCTTCCTCTCCCACAGGGGGAGAGGAAAAATAATATATACAAGTATCTGGTTAATCATCTATAGACTTCATGATTATAAGTAGTAACCTTACCGAAATCTCAGGGAGGGAGTTATGACAAAGGTACTGTCAAAGAAAACATGGTATGTGCTGGCTGCGGCCACGGTTCTGCTTGTTGGCCTGAGTATCTCCGGGGTGGTGAATTACCATTATTTCCTTAGTGTAGAAGGTATTGTTATTGTTATCGGCGGGACGGTAATTAATGCTTTGCTTAGTTCCAACCGGGAAGATGTAGTGCAGGCCTTTGCGACTATCCGCAATATGCTGGAGAAGCCGGAAATAACCCGCGATGCCCTGCGCCGCGATATATCACAGCTTATCCAGTGGTCTTATATTTTGCAGGCCAATGATTTTCTGGGATTGGAGAAAGAGACTTCTGATAAAATAACCGATCCTTTGTTGCGTTATGGCATGGATCTGGTGCTGACCGCGTATCCTGCCGATAAGGTGCGGGAGATGATGCATAACGTGGTTGATGCCGAATTTGAAAGGCGTTGTGCCCCGGTAACTGTGCTGCGTAACATGGCGGCAACTGCGCCTGCTTTCGGGATGGTCGGCACATTGATCGGGATGATTATAATATTAAATAGTGTCGGCAGTAATGTAACCAATATTGGTGGTGGCCTTGCGGTGGCGATGTTGTCAACGCTTTACGGGTTGTTGCTTGCGCGTCTGGTCTGCCTTCCTGCGGCGGATAAATTACTTAAGAAAGAGGAAGATATTTTTTTCCATAACTGCATGATGAGCGAAGGTTTTGCCTTGCTTGCCGAAAAGCAGCGGCCATTTTATATGCAGGATAAGCTTAACAGTTTCCTGCAACCGTCACGCCATATCAATTTTGATGACAGGGTTCACCTGACGTCACGTTACCAGTCGGCCCAGATGGAAAGAAGCGCATCATGAGGAGGCAGCCGAAAAAGATTATAAGAAAATTCAGCAGGGGGCAGGTGGATCATGTTGATGCCTGGCTGATGAGTTATGCCGATATGATAACTTTGCTCTTTATAGTGGTGGTTATTGCCATTCCGGTTTCCATGAACACCAATAAAAAGCCCACTGAAGCATCATACGGTGAGCCGGAGCATCCTTATTACCTGTCCAACCATAGCGGGTTGCTGGCGGTCAATAGCACTTATGACGAGGCTTACCGCTCATTGGTGGGAACCATAATTAAAAATAATGCCGATGAGGACATATCCATAGAAAAAACCCGTAACAGTATTTCGCTGGATATTTCCGTGCCATTTATTTTTGAAAACGAATCGGCTGATATACGGCCGGAGCAGATAACGCTGCTTAAATCACTGGTTAGCTCAATTAAAACCAATATACCTAAGGAATCGAGCATTGTGGTTGAAGGCTATATGGATGATAGGCCACTTGAAAACAGCGTTTTTGCTAATAAATGGGAACTTTCTTCCATGCAGGCGGCGCGCATTGCCGGTGTTCTCGTTGAAAGCGGAATTGATTCAACAAAGCTGCGTTTGACCAGCTATGCGGGCAATGCACCGATCGTCCCCAATCTCGATAATTCAGGAAAGCCGATAGAAAAAAATCGTCTCCGCAACCAGCGTGTGGTAATTAAAATTGAAGTACCGCCACCGGCGAAGGAAAATCTTATTACCCAATAATTGTACTCTACTTGCCAAAAGTGAAGGCATAGGCTTCCAGGCCCGGCCCGCTGGTGACTTCCAGTGTTGAATTCTGTACTGATTGCTGGTTTATAAGTTCATAAAGCGTATGGTTTTTAACAGTTAAAATCCCATTTTTGACATCTTTACCCGCGTTTTTAGCAACTGGCTCACCATTCAGCAATAATTTTACGCTTAGATGTTTTCCGCTGGCGCTGCCCAGTACCAGGAATAGTTTTTTGGCAGTGAAATTTATCTTTATGGACGCAGTTTTCGAATCGGAGGTTATATGCTGCGCCTCTACTTTCCATGTGCCGCTTAGCGCCCAGTTATCAGGGGCAAGTGATTCAGGAAAATGAAATTCTGTAATGCTATCAGGGTTTATAGTTTCATTGCCGCCAAAATTATCGGCCCGTTCATAGCCAAGGTAAGTTTCAGGAGTGATATGTGCAATAGCGGTTTTATATTTGTCATCGTCATGGTCTGCTGCAATTTTATCAATGCCCAATAAAATGCGTATATTATTTTCTGTTTCGGCGTAATTTCCTTCACCAAAATGGGTATAGACCACTTTTCCGTCACGATCTATCAGGTAATGTGCTGGCCAGTATCTGTTATTGAATGCTGTCCATGTATCCAGTTGGTTGTCGAGTGCTACCGGGTAGTTTATATCGTATTGCGACAAGGCGGCCATAACATTTGCCTTGTTCTTTTCAAATTCAAATTCAGGTGAATGTACACCAATTATAACTAATCCATTATTACGGTATTTTTTATCCCAGCGCGCGAGATATGGTAAAGTCCGTACGCAATTTACGCAGGAATAGGTCCAGAAATCGACCAGCACCACCTTTCCTTTTAATGAACCCATAGTTAGCGGCGTGCTATTTAACCATGCGCTGATGCCGCTAAATTCCGGGGCTGGATACGGTTCGGGGAGGGCATCGCTTAATGTTGATGTTGTTATAGCTGTGGCGTATGCCTGATTTTTTCCAAAGAGTGCGTTTACGTCAGTGCCGGAAGCAATAAAAACTACTGCCAGCAAAATTATAACACCAAAACTTTTGCGGACTGTTTGCGCATGTTTGGTAAAAAATCCAAGCTTGTTGATTATGCTTCTTCCTGTCAGTGCAATAATCAGCATGGGTACGGCAGCACCAATTGCGAATGCGGCAATGATGCTAATAGCTGACAGGTCATTTTGCTGGCGTATAACTTGCACCAGAACGGCAGCCAATATGGGGCCGGCGCATGGTGTCCATACCAGCCCAATCAGAAACCCAATTATTATACCGCTTAAAAAACCATCTTTTGCGTTTGCAGTTATACCATTTCCGGCATTAGCGAAGCGGTTAGTCAGTGAACTGAATAATTCAGATAATTTGCTGGATAATAATATAAATGCAAATAATGTGAGTAAAACCAGCGAGCCGTATTTTATATAATCGAGGTCAATATCAAATGCCATTACCAGCTTGCGTGAGAGCATGGCAAATAGCGTAAACGAAAATACAAATCCCACTATAATACCAAAAGGACGTTTTTTTCCGCCATCAACTGAGCCCGCCAGAATTAGTGGTAATACCGGCAGGATACAGGGCGAAGCTATCAGGGCCAGACCTTCAATGAAAGACAAGCCTGTTTCCAGCAAATTCATTTATTTACCATAACTTCTTAGTTCTTCCAGTCGTGCATCGCGGCCACAACCATTACGGTAACGCTTATAATGATCTTTGCTTTTTATGTAGAACTCCTGGTGGTAGTCTTCCGCTGGATAGAAAGTGTCGGCAGGTTTTATCACCGTAGCCACCGGCTTGCCGAATTTTTTGGCGATGGCTTCGCGTGATGCTTCCGCCAGTTTTTTCTGCTCATCGCTATCAGTAAATATCCCGGCATGGTACTGCGAGCCCTTGTCGCAGAACTGGCCTTCCGGGTCGAAGGGATCAATATTATCCCAGAAAATATTGAGCAGTTTTTGGTAGCTCACCTGCGTAGGGTCATAGACCACCTCGATAGCCTCCACATGCCCGGTACCGCCCTCTGACACTTGTTCATAGGTCGGGTTTACCACCTTGCCGCCGGTATAGCCGGAGCGTACATGTTTTACACCGGGGATATTTGCAAATTGCGGTTCCATGCACCAGAAACATCCTCCGGCAAAGATCGCTTGATTATATTCGTCAGCCATAACAGCTCCTGTTGTAAATAATAAGAATAAGACTGTCATACCCGCGAAGGCGGGTATCTTAAAGATTCGGTTAGAAAAGATTCCCGCCTTCGCGGGAATGACAATGCTGGGTAATCTTGAGCTTTTCATATCTTATCCTTCGGCACGAATTTCAGCGCCACGCCGTTATTGCAATAGCGCAGCCCGGTTGGTTTCGGGCCGTCTTCGAACACATGACCCTGGTGCCCGCCACAGCGTGCGCAATGATACTCCGTGCGCGGAGCGATAAGCTTGTAGTCGGTTTTGGTTTCCACATGGCCGGGAATAGCGTCAAAAAAACTTGGCCAGCCGGTGCCGCTGTTATATTTCTGCGATGAATTGAATAATTCCAGATCGCAGGCGGTGCAGACAAAAGTTCCTTCGCGTTTTTCTTCATTAAGCGGGCTGGTAAAGGGGCGCTCGGTGCCTTCTTCACGCAGCACATTATAGGCTTCCGGTGATAATTTCTTTTTCCATTCTTCGTTGCTCATAACTATCCTTTCTATTTTCTCCGTTGCAGCGAACACGCTCCGCATGGTTTTGCAAAATACGGCACTACCAACTCCGCATAACAAAATATTAATAAAATTCCGCCTGTTAATATATGTTTGCATGTTATTTCCTGCGGTTTGTTTAACTGCCTGATACCCACTATTCGCTTTTTTTATAAAAAAAGTTACAATATTACTTGCGAATGATTATCAATTGCGCTAATAATTATACTCACTGTCTATCTTAAGGAGAATTATGAAAAATATTGCATTACTGGCGTCTGTTCTGTCTTTTCTGGCTTTGCCTGCTTTGGCTGAGACCAAGGTTTTTGAAATAACTATCAAAGACCATAAATTTGCCCCGGAAACTGTTGAAGTTCCTGCTGGTGAGAAGGTAAAGCTGTTGATCAAAAACCAGGATGCAGCAGCGGAAGAATTTGATAGCCATGATTTAAAACGTGAAAAAGTTATATCGGCTAACTCTGAAGCGAGTGTCCTGGTAGGGCCGCTCAAAGCTGGTGAATATAATTTTGTCGGCGAATACCATGAAGACACCGCCAAAGGCAAACTGGTTGCTAAATAAATTTTTGTCATTCCGAACGTATGTGAGGAATCTTTGCATTATACAAAATCCACATGTGGGATTTTGTTTTTAAAGAAAAGATCTCTCACTGTGTTCGAGATGACAAATTAATAGTAGGAAATAACTATGATTCCGGCTTTTATTATATCCTTCCGTGAAGTTTTAGAGATATCCATAATAATCACCATTATCTTGGCGGCTACCCGGAATGTACCTAATCGTGGCCGCTGGATAGCAGTTGGTATTGGTGGCGGAGCTTGTGGTGCGGCTGTGGTTGCGGTTTTTGCCGAGAGCATTTCCAATGCGATGGAGGGGGTCGGACAGGAAATATTCAACGCCGGGATACTGGCTGTAGCTGTGCTTATGATAATCTGGACGGTGGTGTGGATGCAGTCGCATGGGCGCGCCCTGGCCCAGAAATTCAAACAGGTTGGCAAGGCGGTGTCGGAAGGTGAGGTGCCTCTTTATTCACTTGCTGTGGTGATTGCTTTGGCCATGTGGCGGGAAGGGGCGGAGATAGTCCTGTTCATGATGGGTATATTAAGCACTGCCCAGGAATCAGCCTTTACTATAATGCTGGGTGGCGTGGCCGGGACTGCGCTGGCGGCAATGTTTGGTTTCCTGCTATATTTTGGCCTGATAAAGCTCTCTTCCAAACATCTTTTTAAAGTTACCGGCTGGCTGCTTATTTTGCTGGCCAGCGGTATGAGTGCGCAGATGGCTGGCTACCTTAACGCTGCCGATATGCTGCCTGCCTTTGGCCAGATGTGGGACAGCAGCAAAATATTGTCGCAGGACAGTATTATAGGCAAAATATTGCACGCCATGCTTGGTTATAGCGAGCGCCCCAGCGGTATAGAGCTGATTTTTTATGCCACCACCTTTGTGCTTACCATTTCTCTGCTCAAAATCACTGAAAAAGCAAAAGCTTCTGCCTGATTTTGCCCTATTATTGCCTTCATTTTATGTATATGGTATAATCAAAATACGTACATAAAAGGAGCATAATATGAACATCAACTTCCCCGCAGTCGACGAAAACTACATAAAAACCAAGGTGGCTGATGGCTTTTATAGCAATGCCACCGAACTTGTCCGCGATGCCGTACGCCGTTTGCGCGAACAGGACGACGAGAAATATGACCGTATCATGGCTGCCATTGAGGTTGGAGAAAGAGACGTCAGGGAAGGTAGAGTGGAGCTTTATACGCCGGAGCTTATGGATCGTATTGTCCAGGATGCCATTGAACATGTCGCTGCGGGAAGGCCACTAGACCCAGATGTCTGTCCATAAATATAATATAAGATTTACCAGAAGGGCAAAATCTGATTTGGCCAATATGCTTGCTTTTACTGCCCAAAAATGGGGTAATAAACAGCTTGCTGAGTATCAAAAAAAGATAGCTGATGCGCTGGGCATGATAGCCGATAACCCGCAGTTAGGGCGCAAAAAATACGGGATTATGGTCTATACCGTGGGGCGGCACATGATTTTTTACCGCGTGGAAAACGACACTATTTATGTTCTGCGTATATTACATGAGCATATGGATTCGTTGCGTCATTTATAAAAATCGCGCATAATCCAACTTGAATGCTTGTAATCGCCTGAAGTTTTGCTAAAATTCCCCGACCAAAATTGGAGAATATGATGCGTACTGCTAAAATAGAGCGAAAGACCAAAGAAACCCAGATAAGCGTTGAAATAAACCTCGATGGAAGCGGTAAATACGAAGTGTCCACCGGCATTGGTTTTCTTGACCATATGCTGGAGCAGCTATCGCGCCACAGCCTTATCGATATCAAACTCACCGCCAAGGGCGACCTGCATATTGATTACCACCACACCACCGAGGATACCGGAATCGCGATAGGTGAGGCGGTGGCCAAGGCACTGGGCGAGCGCAAGGGCATCGTGCGTTATGGTGCGGCGACCATCCCGATGGATGAGACGCTTACCAATGTTGCTATCGACCTTTCTGGCCGCCCTTATTTTATTTGGAATGTTGAATTCACTAAACCAAAGTTAGGCGAAATGGATACCGAGCTGTTTCGCGAGTGGTTTCAGGCTTTTGCTTTTGCGGCGGGCGCTACTTTGCACCTCAACAATGAATATGGCGTGAACAACCACCATATAGTTGAATCATGCTATAAAGGTCTGGCGCGTTCGCTGCGGGTAGCCATTGATATTGACCCGCGCAAGGCCGATGATGTACCATCGACCAAAGGTACTTTGGGAGGTAGTTTGTAATGTCTTTGTTCAATATAACCAGGATTTATACGGTGCATATTAACCCTTCTCAGGCCCATGCCACGGAAAAGGCTGTTTTCATCCGTGAGGGCTTTAATTTTACAGCGTTCCTGATTGGTACATTCTGGGCGCTTTATAATAAGTTGTGGGTAGAGGCCTTCGCTATAATGTCGGTTCTTACACTGCTTGCCCTAGCTGACAAAAAAGATTGGTTGCCATCGGAAACTGTGATGGTCCTGAACCTTGCCTTTAATTTGTTTGTTGGCTTTATGGCCAATGACCTGCGCCGTAATAATCTTTCCCGCAAAGGCTATATTATGACCGATGTGGTAGTAAGCGATAGTGAACTCCGTGCCCAGCAACGCTATTTTGATCGGGTGTTGGCAGTTTAAAGATGGCCTCAGTTGTTATTATCGATTACGGTTCAGGAAATCTTCGCTCAGTGGCAAAAGCCTTTGAGCTTTTCACTTCTAAAATTACTGTAAGTTCGCAAACAGCGGCAGTAAAAAGTGCCAGCCATATCGTTCTCCCCGGCGTTGGCGCCTTTGCTGATTGCATGGCGGGGCTTAGCGCGCTGCCCGGTATGCTCGAAACCTTGCGCGAAGAAGTGCTGCAGAAAGGCAAGAATTTTCTTGGTATCTGCGTGGGCATGCAGATGTTATTTGAAGAAGGGCACGAACATGGCATCCATAATGGTTTAGGTTGGTTGAAAGGCAAAGTGATTGCACTTTCCCCTCATCCCTCATCCCCCATCCCTCATGCCTTGAAGATACCACACATGGGCTGGAACGATCTAAATATACAAAAAAAATCGCCGCTGCTTGCAGGTATTGCCAGTGGTGAACATGCTTATTTTGTACACAGTTACCATGCCACAATGCCCGACGATTCCAACCTGCTTGCCAGCACCAGCTATGGCGAAAATATTGCAGCAGTTGTTGGTAAAGATAATATATACGGTACCCAGTTCCACCCGGAAAAAAGCCAGAAGACCGGGCTGCGTATCATAGAAAATTTTGTGAAAATTTTGTGAGGTTATAATGTCTGCCCGCGTTGAACGTATCACTGAATTCCGTCATGCCGACCTTGAGGAGTTGTGCAATGCTACGGAAGATGCGGTGCGCGATGGGATTGGTTTTAACTGGGTCATACCACCGGGAACAGATGTTCTGGAGGCTTACTGGCGTGGTGTGTTGATAGTGCCGGACCGGGTTCTGTTCGTGGCACGTCTGGATGGTACGTTGGCTGGTAGCGTACAGCTTTTAAAGCCAGGATTGAGCAAGGAAACATCGTCTTTTTCGGTTACTATGGATGCACATTTCGTAGCGCCATGGGCGAGGGGGCATGGACTGGCTAAAATGCTGCTGGAAGCTGCCGAGCGTGAAGCGCGTGCCCTTGGCTTTTCGGTAATAAAACTCAGTGTCCGCGAAACCCAGGAACGTGCCATAAAGCTTTATGAAGATCACGGTTATGTGCAATGGGGAACGCTGCCGTGCTATGAATTTGTCAACGCCCAGATGATTGCCGGGCGCTTCTATTACAAGAATGTTGATCCGCTTACTTCGCTGATTTAGGAACATTATGAACCTCTACCCCGCTATCGACCTTAAAGACGGAAACTGTGTACGCCTCCTGCGCGGCGACATGGACAAGGCCACCATCTTCGGAAACTCCCCGGCGGAGCAGGCGGCGATATTTGAAAATGATGGTTTTTCGTGGCTGCACATAGTCGATTTAAACGGCGCGTTTGAGGGCAAGCCGGTCAATGCTGCGGCGGTTAAATCGATACTTGCGCGGGTGAAAATGCAGGTGCAGCTTGGCGGCGGTATCCGCACATTAGAGATGATAGATACATGGTTGAACTGCGGCATCTCCCGCGTGATACTCGGCACCGCCGCGCTTAAGAATCCGGTTCTGGTGAAGGAAGCGTGCCGCGTATTTCCCGGTCAGGTTGCTGTTGGTATAGATGCTGTGAATGGCAAGGTTGCCGTTTCCGGCTGGGCCGATGTGTCCGACATGCCCGCCACCGAACTCGCCAAACGTTTTGAAGATGCCGGGGTTGCCGCAATTATTTATACCGATATCAACCGCGACGGTGCCATGCAGGGCGCGAACGTGGAAGAGACCGCTTCACTTGCCGAATCAATCACCACGCCGGTCATCGCCTCCGGCGGCGTTAGCAGCATTGACGACATCAGAAAATATAAAGCGGTGGAAGCTTCCGGCATCGAAGGAATCATCATTGGCCGCGCGCTATACGATGGAGCAATAAAACCCGCGGAAGTGCTTAAAATATGCTAAAAACCCGTATTATACCTTGTCTGGACGTGAAAGATGGCCGTGTGGTCAAGGGCGTGAATTTCGTGGAACTGGTCGATGCCGGCGACCCGGTGGAGCAGGCCAAACTCTATGATGCACAAGGAGCGGATGAACTTTGTTTCCTCGATATCACCGCCAGCAGCGATAACCGTGGCATATTGTATGACGTCATTTCCCGCGTTGCCGAGCAATGTTTCATGCCGCTTACGGTGGGTGGCGGCGTGCGCACTATAAACGATATTCGCAACCTGCTGCTTGCCGGAGCGGACAAAGTTTCCATCAATACCGAAGCGGTAAAAAATCCTGATTTCGTAGGTGAGGCGGCGGCGAAATTCGGTTCGCAGTGTATTGTGGTGGCGATAGATGCAAAACGAGGACTAGATAACTCGAGTACTCGAGTACTCGAATCCTCGAATCCTCGTTTCGAGGTCTACACCCACGGCGGGCGCAACGCCACCGGTATTGATGCGGTGGAGTGGGCGAAGAAAATGGTTGGCCTCGGAGCAGGGGAGATATTGCTCACCTCGATGGATAGGGATGGCACCAAGCAAGGCGTTGACATTGCCCTTACCAGAGCAGTGTCAAATGCGGTAACGGTTCCGGTGATAGCTTCCGGTGGCATTGGCACGCTGGAACATTTTTCGCAGGCAGTTACGGAAGGCAAGGCGGACGCGGTGCTCGCCGCCTCGGTTTTCCACTTCGGTACATTCAGCATCGAGCAGGTAAAAAAATCTATGCAGTCTTCGGGAATTGCGGTAAGGGTATAGCAAAATTGAAAGTTTATATACATGAGTGAAGTATTGGAAAGATTATACAAAGTAGTTCAGGAGCGGCGCAAGGCCGACCCCGATACCTCCTATGTTGCCAAACGCCTAAAACAGGGTACGGCCAAGATTGCGCAGAAGCTGGGCGAGGAAGCGGTAGAAACGGGTATTGCTGCTATAGGGGAAGATCGCGATGGCATCATCAAGGAAAGTGCTGACCTGCTGTTCCACTGGCTGTTGCTGCTTGCCGATGCTGACATAAAAGTCAGTGAGGTCATGGCCGAACTGGAACGCCGCGAGGGTATTTCCGGTCTTGACGAAAAGGCCAGCCGTAAGTTGAAAGGAAAGGGCAATGACTAAAATTAGTGATGAAGCCCTTGACCTGTTGTTCCGCGCGGTCCGCGCCTTGAGTTTTCTGAAGCTTGTAAGGTAGAATAACGTGGCCTACGATAGTAACAACATATTTGCAAAAATCCTGCGCGGGGAGATTCCCTGTAAAAAAGTGCATGAGGATGAATTTGCGATGGCGTTTCATGATATAGCGCCAGATGCTCCGGTACATGTATTGGTGGTTCCCAAGGGCGAATTCGTATCCTTCGATGACTTTGCCACGAACGCCAGACCGGAATTCATGAAAGGCTTCTTTGCTTCCGTTCAAAAAGTAGCAAAAATGCTTAATTTACAAGATGGTGGCTACAGAATTATAAGTAATCATGGCGCTGACGCCTCCCAGAGCGTACACCACTTCCACGTGCATATACTGGGGGGAAAAAATCTCGGTGGATTATTACCATAAATAATGGTAACATTTATGAAGTATTAATCATAAATTGGAGATTTTATGCGTTCACTTAATGTACGGGCTTTGCTGTTTGGTACTTGTGCGATTGTATTTTCGGTTTCTGCCCCATTGCAGGCAGCACCAGAAAAGATGATAAGGATGGATTCTCCTTTGCTTTCACCACCATATTCTCCTCCTGGCCCTAATTCTCCAACAGCCCAGGAGCAGGCTGAGATGCGTGCAGAAATGTCCAGGATGTCTATTGATAGGAAAGAATATCTGGATAGAATGATACAGTCGTTTGATGCGATGGATCGTAACCATGATGGCAAGTTGAGTGCGGATGAGCTGTCGGCTCCTGGATATGGTTCTGATAATGATCTTATGCGCAGAAATGGTAGTATGGAGGCGGATATTGTTCCTCAGTCTCCTGCTGCCAATACTCGTACTCCTGTAAGTAATACAGCTAATACTCACTTAACTGTTAAGTCTCCTGCTGGGATAAATTCTGGCAATGAACCAAACTTTCAGGTTGGTATTCCGCCGATTAATGCTAACGAGTTAAAGTAATATAGGATTTGCCTATTATCAGCGGATGGCCGCGGTTATTGGCCCTTCCGCGCGGCCGTGGATGAACTGGTCGACATAGGCGTTTTTGCTGCTGTCTATTTCTTTGATATCGCCGCCCCATATCAGCTTGCCGTTATAGATCATGGTGATTTTATTGGCGATGTGGCGGGCGCTGGCCATATCGTGGGTGATGGTAAGGGTGGTGGCACCCAGATCCTTTGAGCATTTCACGATAAGCTTGTTTATGACATCGGACATTATAGGGTCAAGGCCGGTGGTTGGTTCATCGAAGAAAATAATTTCCGGGTTAGCGGCAATGGCGCGGGCCAATGCCACGCGTTTCTGCATCCCACCGGAAAGTTCTGCTGGTGACAGGTAGGCAACTTCCGGTGCAAGGCCGACTGATTTCAGTTTCTCTATAGCAAGCTCTTTGGCTTTGGTTTTGGTTATGCTCTTATTTTGCAGCAGTGCAAAAGAAATGTTTTCCCACACTGGCAGGCTGTCAAACAACGCGCCGCCCTGAAACAGCATCCCGAATTTGCGCATCATCTCCTGACGGTCTGAGCGTGAGAGTTTGGTTACTTCTACACCATCGATTTTAATGCTGCCTTTGTCCGGTGTAAGTATTCCAAGTATACATTTTATCAATACCGATTTACCGGAGCCGGAACCACCAATAACCACCAGCGATTCGCCTTTTTCTATGGTCAGGTCGATGCCGTCGAGCACCTTCTTTGGGCCGAAAGCCTTATACACGCCGGAGAGTTCGATTTTCGGAGTATTTGACATGTTGGTTACCGTTTATGTAAGATTTGTGGTCGCAATTTGCGACCTCCAATTTTTAAGTTCTTGATTTGTCAGATGAAACATAAAAGATCATTTTCCAAACAATAACGCGGTTAGAACATAGTTGGCGAGCAATATCAGTATCGAGGCGGAAACTACAGCGTGAGTGGTTGCCGCGCCTACACCCTGCGCTCCGCCTTTGGAGTGGAAGCCGTGATAGCAGCCCATCAGCGTGATAAGGAAACCGAATACCGAAGCTTTTATCAGGCCGGATACAACGTCCTTGCTTTCCAGATACTCAAAAGTGCTTTTGAGATACGGCCCCGGTGAAAAACCAAGATTATGCACCGACACCATATAACCGCCGAATACGCCCAGTATATCGCCAACTGCAACCAGCAGCGGCAACATAGTAATACCTGCAAGCAGGCGTGGTAGCACCAGGTATTTATGCGGGTCGGTGGAAAGGGTGGAAAGCGCGTCAATCTGCTCGGTAACGCGCATGGTGCCTATCTCGGCGGCATAAGCTGCGCCGATGCGTCCGGCCACCATCAGTCCGGCCATTACCGGCCCTAGTTCGCGGGTGATGGCCAGCACCACCACGATAGCCACCGAGCTTTCGGCATTGAAGCGTGAAAATCCGGAATAGGTTTGTATGGCAAGGGCCGCGCCGGTGAACATTGCGGTCATGCCCACCACTGGCAGCGAATAATAGCCGAGCTCGATAATTTGTTTGAACAGCATTTTGGTATAAAATGGCGGACGGAAGATGCCGCTGATACTCGCCCACACGAACAGCGTCAGCCTTCCCACTGCTTCCAGGAAAGCAAAAAACATCCGCCCAATTGATGCTAAAAAATTCATGCTATGTTTCTACTAATAATCCTGTGAAATGCAATTGTTTTTGTCATCCGTTTCCTTCTCCCTCTTCCTCTGGGATAGAACTCTTTAAACTCCCTCTCCCTTTGGGAGAGGGCGGGGTGAGGGCTAATACTGTCATTCTGAGCGTAGCGAAGAATCTCTGCTTTATAATGACGAGATCCTTCACTTTGTTCAGGATGACAAAGCCCTCATCCTAACCTTCTCCCAGAGGGAGAAGGGATTGTCTAATTACTCGTCATGGAAGATCATTGTACCCGCACCGTATTTGGTGAAAGTTTCCAGCAGCAATACGTGCGGCAGGCGACCATCGAGTATGTGGGCGGCTTCACAATCATTTTCCAGCGCGTGCAGGCAGGTTTCCACTTTCGGGATCATACCACCCGTGATAATTTTTTCCTTTATCAGTTTGTGCACTTCGCTGAAAGACAGTTCGCTGATAAGTTCTTTTTTTTCGTTGAGCACGCCGGAAACATCGGTAAGTATCATTAGTTTGGCAGCGCCAATGGCCGCGGCAATGCTTCCTGCCACGGTGTCGGCGTTGATATTGAAGGTTTCGCCAGCAGAGCCAAGGCCGATGGGGGCTATGACCGGTATGATATTCGATTCAGAAAATTCCTGGAGCAGGGTTGGGTTGATACGGGTCGGTTCGCCAACAAAGCCGAGATCGAGAATCTTTTCGATATTGGAATCCGGGTCACGCACGCTGCGCCGCAGTTTCCTTGCTTCGATAAGCCCGCCATCTTTGCCGGAGATACCAATGGCCATACCACCAGCGGCATTAATTTCGGCAACAATTTGTTTATTGATGGAACCGGAAAGCACCATTTCCACGATTTCCACAGCGGCGGCATCGGTCACGCGTAAGCCATCAATGAATGAACTTTGAATCTTAAGCCGTTCCAGCATCGCGCCAATCTGCGGCCCGCCACCATGTACAACTATGGGATTGATGCCAACCTGTTTCAGCAGTACGATGTCTTCCGCGAACTGGCGCGACAAAATAGGGTCGCCCATTACGTGTCCGCCATATTTTATGACGAAAGTTTCACCGGCGAACTCGCGCATGTAGGGCAGGGCTTCCGACAGTGTGGTAACTGTTTTTACCCATTCGCTAGGGTCCTGTATTATTCTTGTTTTCATTTTTTATTCCTTCACAAATGCAAATAATTGTTCCTGCAACTCCTCGATACCGGTTTTATTTTCCGAGCTGGTTGCGACGATGTGCGGATGGGCAGCGGCGTGGGATTTTAGCGCATTTGCTACAGTTTGCAATATCCCGCTTGCTTCAGATTTGCTTAAAAGGTCCATTTTTGTGAGGATTATCTGGTAATTTACTGCCGAATCGTCCAATACTTCCATGAATTCATCGTCCACCGGCATTATACCGCGGCGGGCGTCAATGAGCAGGCAGGCGCGCTTCAGGGTCGGGCGGCCACAGAGATAGCTTATTATAAGATCGTCCCATTCGCTTTTGCGGGCCTTTGAAACCTTGGCGTAGCCATAACCGGGCATATCCACCAGCATCAGCCGTTCGCCCAGGAGAAAAAAATTAAGCTGTTTGGTGTGCCCGGGATTCTGCGAGGTCTTGGCCAGTTTATTTTGGCCAACCAAGGCGTTTACCAGAGTGGATTTGCCGACATTGGAACGGCCAATGAACGCTACTTCCGGCGCACTGAATTCTGGCAGTGAGGCAATTGTCGCCGCACCAGCCACAAAATGGCAGGGCAGGCGGAAGAATTTAGCAGATGGAGAAATATCTTTCATGTTCCTTCTCCCTTTGGGAGAAGGTTAGGATGAGGGCTGCTATCGTCATGTTGTGATTTAGCCCTCACCCCGGCCCTCTCCCAGAGGGAGAGGAAGACATATGGAAGCATCGTAATATATAAAAAATTACTCATGCCACTTTCTTATTGGCTTTTTCCCTCTGCGAGCGGTGGGTGCCATGACGCAAGGTTATGATTTCCTGCTGGATAATGGTAAGCAGGTTGCTCCACACCCAGTATAAAACCAGTCCGGCCGGGAATGATGAAAATATATACAGAAGGAAAAACGGCATTATTTTCATTACTTTTGCCTGAGTAGGATCGGTTGGCGGCGGGTTCTGGTGCTGCTGGATAATCATGGTGATGCAGTACAGTATCGGCAGCAGGCCAAGATGCAGGAAGTGCGGATAATCCCACGGTACCATACCGAAGGCGGTGAACAGGTTGGAGGGGTCTGGTGCCGACAAATCTTTCAACCATCCGAAAAACGGTGCATGGCGCATTTCTATAGTTACGTAAAGCACCTTGTACAATGCAAAGAATACCGGCATCTGGATAAGCAGCGGCAGACAGCCAGCGGCAGGGTTTACGCCGTGGCGTTTATACACGGCCCCAACTTCTTTCTGGAAGGCAATATGGTCATCATGGTATTTTTCGCGCAGCTTCATTATTTCCGGCTGTAATATACGCATTTTGGTGGTGGCTTTGTATGATTTATTAGACAGCTGGAACATGGATAGTTTTACCAGTACCGTTACTGCCATAATTGCCAGGCCAAAATTTCCAATATGTATAAAGAAGAAATTCAAAATTAAAAATAACGGCTTGGTCAGGAAATATAACGACCCGAAGTCTACAGCCCGGTCAAATAATGGTATTGGTGGGTTTTTTCCGTCACCTTCTGCATAACGATCCAGTATATTTACTTCCTTGGCCCCGGTAAAGAGGCGGAGCTTTGATTCATTTACTGCATTCGGGTTTATGGAGGTTGCCTCGCCCATATAATCGGTCTGGTAGCGTTCCTGGCCATTCTTGTTATAATGGCTGAAATTTGCTGTGAAATGCGGCAAATCCGGGACTAAGGCGGTCAGCCAGTATTTATCAGTTATACCTAGCCACCCACCTGAGTTTTTAAAGGTTTTGTTACCTTTTTCGCGTAGGTTTTGATAATTAATCTCGGTTATTGTCCCATCTACAACCCCTAGCGGCCCTTCATGGAGTATTGGATTACTGGTTTGTGGTTCAGCATAGGCACGGTTGATGTAGCCATAGGGCGCAAGATTGATCTCGCTGGTGGATTTGTTCTCCACTTTCTGGTTGATGGTAAACATATAATCGCTGTCCAGCGAGATAGTAAGGAGGAATGTTACGCCTTCGCCGTTATCCCAGCTTAATGTGGCACTGTCACCGGAGGTTAGCATATTTTTGTCGGACTTCCAGACTGACTGGCTGTCAGGAACTTTGGTTTTGCCATCGGTTGCCACCCACCCGGCTTGTACGAAATAAGCTTTTTCATCACCATTTGGGGTAAGCAGGGTTACATCCGGGCTGTCTGGTTTCAGTTCCATTTTGTATTTGGCAAGTGTTATGTCGTCAAAACGTGCGCCTTTCAGGGCAATTGAACCGTTCAACTTATCTGATTTGATATTAACCCGTGCCGAGCTTGCCAGTCTCTGCTCGCGGGTAAGGTTTGGACTATATTCAGAGTCAATTTCCCTGGCGGATATTTCCTCAGCCTTTTTTTCCTTGATTTCAGCTTTTTTCTGCTCCTGCACAGCATAATTCTGCGCCAGCCTTTGCCGGCGCGGCCCTTCAATAAACATCTGCCAGGCCAGCAAAACTATCGCGACAAGGAATATGGTAGCGGTAATACGTTTATAGTCAGGTTCGTCGAGATTATTCATATATGCTAAATTTTTGCCTTATTGTTTTGTGGAACAGGGTCGTAACCGGATTTGGCGAATGGATGGCAGCGCAACAGGCGCTTTGTACCAAGGAAAATACCTTTACTTACGCCGTGCGTATCTATTGCCTCGGTTGCATAATGCGAGCAGCTTGGCTCAAAACGGCAATTGGTACCCAGAAAAGGTGATAGCAGAAGCTGGTAGGCGCGGATAAAAATTTTTATAAATTTGGCAAACATATGGTCAATTCGCAGCGCTTTTAGATTTTAAATCATTGTTCTTATGATGGATAATTTTGCCAAATGCAAATTCCATATCGCGTTGTAATTCAGAAAAATCACAGTTAAGGGCTTTGTGTCGCGATATAACAACATAATCATGGCCTTCTTTGCCATATTTAGCCAAGGCTGGCCTTGCTGCCTCGCGCAGGCGACGCTTTATGCGGTTGCGGATAACCGCACCCCCCATTTTTTTGGTGACAGTAAAACCGATACGTACCACAGAGGCAGGGACAGGGTGATTTTCCGCCCTTTTAACCATTTGTAATATAAATGAATTTACAACAAACTTTCTCCCTGAAGCGTTCGCAATCAGAAAATCACTACGCTTTTTAATGGTAACCCACGCCATAGCGAGTTAGCTTAAATACTAAGCAGATAGACGTTTACGACCTTTAGCGCGGCGGGCGTTGATTACGCGGCGGCCACCAACAGTTGCCATACGGGCGCGGAAGCCATGGCGGCGGGCGCGGACAAGGTTGCTAGGCTGGAATGTTCTTTTCATAACAAAAATCCTGACAAATCAATATATTAAGCCACGGCGCTGATAACAGTGCCTTACAAGCGAGTGATGCTTATAGCTAGCTGCGGGCTTCGTGTCAAGCGCCTATTATAAATTCTATACTGACAGGTATCCGCTGAATTCATCTACTATCGCCTGGTACATATCGCGTTTGAAGGGGACTATCAAGTTTGGCAGGTTGTGCATTTCAGCCCATTGCCACTGGTTGAATTCCGGGTGTGCGGTTTGCAGGTTTATATCGGAATCAGTTCCGGTAAAGCGCAGCATGAACCACTTTTGTTTCTGGCCGCGGAAGCGCCCTCCCCATAATTTAGGTATAAGGTATTCAGGCAGGTCATAATAATACCAGTCTTTACTCTCGGCGATTGTATTGGCTTTATCAGTGCCTATTTCTTCAAGCATTTCACGTAGTGCTGCCACGCTGGCGTCTTCGCCTTCATCAATACCACCTTGCGGCATCTGCCATGCTTCGGAAGTAGTGTCTATCCTTTTGCCGACAAATACATGGTTATTGTCATTGAGTAACATTATGCCAACGCCGGGACGGTAGGGTAGGTTTTTGCTCATAGCTAATAATGTTTAGAAATGATTGTCGAAACCGGTACCAATACAAACCCGTTTTCTGCGGCTTTGGCGGTCCATTCATTCAGGTGTTTTATAGTTATGGGGTAGCCATGCGCGACACCAATCGCATAGCCGCGCTGTTTGGCGGTTTGTTCGAGCAATGAAAGGCGCGCCTGTATGGCGGTCGGTAAAAGTTCTTCATCAATAAGGGTATCAACTATCACGCTTGCGGTATTGCCTTTTTCTATCATTTCGCGGGTTTCATTTTTAGGCGGTTGTTTGCCCACCACCAGAACCAGTCCCCGTCCGGCAATAACATTTAACAGCGATTTAAATAGTTCATTATTTTCCAGAAACGATTCATCCTGCGGTGTCAGGAAGCCAATATAACCTGCATCATGCGCCATCAGCTTTTTGATTTTTGTTTCATTCTCTCCCTGTTCCTTGGACACCAGCAGCCCCAACGGACCGGGATCAGAAACCGGGTAATTGGCGGCCTCCATAGGCAGGTCTATCAGCACTTCATGGCCGCTTAAACGTGCCGATAACATCCAGCTGTTCAGATCACTGGAATATGGGGAAAAGCTTAAATTCATTTCTTCGGGAAGGCGCAACGCCTGTTCCCCGATATTGCGGTTTTGACCAAGGCCAGTGATAATTATAGCAATCATTGGCTTTTTATCATTGATTGTGATGGTCTTGGAGTAATATTTCCACGGTTTTGTGCCATTGCTGGCTATCTTGGGTAAGGTGCCAAACTCAGTTTTTTCAGATACAGTACTGGAAAATGCGGCAGGTGGATTTTTGGAAGGAACTATTGGCTGGAGATCTGCCTCTTTTTCATCGGCAATGGTATTTAAAGTGTTTACAACCTCACCTTCCGGGGGTGGTTGCGAAGCGTCCTTTGTTTCAGTGCCTTTAGTATCAGTAGCACTTTTTTCTTCTGTTGCTGGTTGCGCATCTGGCGCTGCTTGTTTCCCGACATCTGGGGTTGATTCAGTATCTTTTGCTGGCTCTTTCTGGTCAGTAGTTTCCTTATCAGATTTTTTAGACTCGGTTTCGGAGTTTGAGGAGATTATTTTGCCATCTACTTCTCCTGTTTCAAGAGTAATCAACAGCCTGCGGCCAGAGTTGAAAGCATCGGTAGTTTCTTCCCCTCCCTTTATCCAGATATAGCCTATCTCCGCTAAAATGACGAGTATCAGCCCAATTATTGTAACTTTCCACAATAACTGCCGCCAGAATAAGGGAGTTAATTTGTTTTTTCCCCTGGTATCTGCCATATTGTTCCACCTTAGCCTGCTAACGCAAAATTACTTTTCAGCAGCGTTTTTACTATAGACATTTACCGCACGAAGCAGGTCAATAGCTCTCTGCAACTGGAAATCTTCCGCAGCATCGGTATCGACTTTCTTCAACAGGTTATCACCGTCCTTATCTTTATCCTTGGAATCATTGTTGTTTTTATCAGGGGTGGCTTCAGGTTTAGCCTTATCAGCTTTATCATCAGCAGCTTTTTTCTCTTTTTCTTTCTTATCCTGTAAATTTTCAAGTCGTTTACGCAGTTGTGCTTCACTGCGCATCTTATCGCTGTTTTTAATCAGCTCAATTTTTGCTG
>CAZUXB010000024.1:0-3844 GCA_964624555.1 uncultured Rickettsiales bacterium
CACGTTACTCTTAAAACGTTAAATATGTATGAAAATTATTTGGGTTGACTATAGAACTATCGATAATTCCACGAGCGTGAAACCGGATTTATTTAGCTTATGCCCCATGATTGAACTATAGTCTATAGTCGGCCTCTAAATCAAGCAGCTTTCTTCTTTTTAAGCAGCGGCGCCAGATGCTTACCGGTTATACTGTCCTTATTGGCGGCTATTTGTGCCGGGGTGCCGGTTGCGACAAGTTTTCCGCCTTTATTGCCGCCGCCGGGGCCGATATCTATTACCCAGTCTGAGGTTTTAATAACATCCATATTATGTTCGATGACCAGCACGGTGTTACCGCTATCAACCAGCTTGTGCAGGACGTCGAGCAGCTTGGCTATATCGTTGCTGTGCAGCCCGGTGGTAGGCTCATCAAGAATGTAAAGGGTGCGGCCGGTGGCGCGTTTGGAAAGTTCCTTGGCCAGTTTGATGCGCTGGGCTTCGCCGCCGGAAAGTGTTGTAGCCGACTGACCGATATGGATATAGCCGAGTCCTACCTCCTGTAGTGCGAGGAGTTTTTCGCGGATGGATGGTTGCGCCGAGAAGAAATTCACGCCTTCGTCAACGGTCATTTCCAGAACTTCCGAAATTGATTTGTCCTTGTATTTTACTTCCAGCGTTTCGCGGTTGTAGCGCTTGCCGTGGCAGACATCGCACTTCACATCAACATCGGTAAGGACGTGCATGTCAATTTTTATACGGCCATCGCCCTGGCAGGCTTCACAGCGCCCGCCCTTGACGTTGAAAGAAAAACGCCCGGATGCGTACCCACGGGCTTTTGCATCGGGCAGGCCGGCGAACCAGTCGCGGATGGGGGTGAAGGCGCCAGTGTAAGTTGCTGGGTTGGAGCGCGGTGTACGCCCGATTGGTGACTGGTCGATCTCGATTATCTTGTCGATATATTCGAGGCCGCTAATACTGTCGTGTAAACCGGGCATTTCGCGGCTGCCATTCATTCTTTTGGCCAGTGCCTTATACAAAGTTTCGATTACCAGCGACGATTTGCCGCCGCCGGAAACACCGGTAACTGAGGTGAAAGTGGCCAGGGGAATATCGACGTTTATATTTTGCAGGTTATTGGCGCGGGCGCCCTTGATGGTTATTTTTTTATTTTTGTTGAAAGGACGGGTCTTTTCCGGCACGGCGATGAATTTTTTACCGCTCAGATATTGCCCGGTCAGGCTTTTCGGGTTTTTTGTGACTTCGGCGGTGGTGCCCTGTGCTACTACGGTGCCGCCATGTATCCCGGCGGCTGGGCCCATATCGATAAGATGATCGGCAGCGCGCATGGTATCTTCGTCATGTTCTACTACTATCACTGTGTTGCCGAGGTCGCGGAGATGTTTGAGGGTATAGAGCAGGCGCTCATTATCGGATTGATGCAGGCCGATAGACGGCTCATCAAGAACATAGAGTACACCTGAAAGTCCAGAACCGATTTGCGAAGCAAGGCGGATACGCTGCGATTCGCCACCAGACAGTGTTCCCGATTCGCGTGACAGGGTTAAATAATCCAGCCCGACATTGACGAGGAATTGCAAACGCTCGCGGATTTCTTTGAGTATTTTTTCAGCGATCTGCTGCTGTTTTTTGCTGAGTTTTTTGTTGATTTTTTCAAACCATTCATGCGCGGCATCAATAGTGAACTGGGTGACTTCACCGATATGCAGGCCGCCAATTTTTACACATAGCGATTCTTTTTTCAGGCGGTGGCCGCCGCAGGAATCGCAGGCATGTTCGTTCTGGAATTTTTCCAGCTCTTCACGTGCCCAGGCGCTGTCAGTTTCCTTCCAGCGGCGTTCAAGGCTGGGGATTACACCTTCATATGGCCTGTCCACCGTATAGTTTCTGGCACCATCAGAATAAGATATTTTTACTGCTTCGCTGCCTGAACCATATAATATAACTTCCTGTATCTCTTTGGGCAGTTGCCGGAAAGGGGTGCTCAGGCTGAACTTGTAATGTTTGGCCAGGCCATCAAGCGTCTGGATAAAATATTTGCTCTGGCTGCTCGACCATGGTGCTATTGCCCGGTCAGCCAGCGACTTATCAGGGTCGGGAATGACCATATCAACATCGAAGGCCATCTGCAGACCCAGGCCATCGCAGGTAGGGCAGGCACCGTAAGGGCTGTTGAAAGAAAACAGGCGTGGTTCGATTTCCGAGATGGTAAAGCCGGAAACCGGGCAGGCGAATTTGGATGAGAGCGTAAACGAGGACTCGAGGACTCGAGAACTCGAGTTCTCTAGTTCTCTAGTACTCGATTTCTCGCTAATTACCTCAACTCTAAGCAGGCCGTTGCTAATTCCCAACGCTGTCTCGATACTGTCAGCGAGGCGATTGCCAAGGTCGTTGCTGATGACAATACGGTCAACTACTACATCAATATCATGTTTTTTATTTTTATCGATGGGCGGGATCTCACCTATATCGTAGATTTCATTATTTATTTTTATGCGCTGGAAGCCTTTTTTCTTAAGTTCGGCGATCTCTTTTTTATGCTCACCCTTATGGCCGCGCACGAAAGGTGCAAGCAGCATTATTTTGGTGCCTTCGGGCAGTTCCATGATGCGGTCGACCATCTGTGATATGGTCTGGCTTTCAATAGGCAGGCCGGTTGCCGGGGAGTAAGGTACTCCAACGCGGGCGAACAGCAGGCGCAGGTAATCATAGATTTCGGTGACGGTTCCCACTGTTGAGCGCGGGTTGCGCGAGGTGGTTTTCTGGTCGATGGCGATGGCTGGTGACAGGCCGTCAATTGATTCCACATCCGGTTTGTCCTGTATGTTCAAAAACTGGCGGGCATAGGATGACAGGCTTTCTACATAACGGCGCTGCCCTTCGGCGTAGATAGTGTCAAAAGCGAGGGAGGATTTGCCGGAACCGCTGGGGCCGGTGATAACCACCAGCGAGTCGCGTGGGATATCAATATCAATATTTTTAAGGTTGTGTTCTTTGGCTCCGCGTACGCGGATAAAGTTATCGCTCATCAGGTTTTCCGTGTAAAAGTTGAGTAGAACAGGGGATTATAGCAGGGGTTGGGGGCTAGCGCAATAGCTGTGCTTATGCTTTTTGGAGGAGTCGAAATAGAACCATTTGCCAATTTCAACATAATAAAGTAAGCTCACCAGCTAATTTTGAGGTGAAATATGACTTGCGAAGTGTGCGTAATAAACAGAAAAGCCGTAGTAATGGCCGCAGACAGTGCTGTCACGCTTTCTGTGTATGACAAAGATTTAGGACAACAAAAACGATATTTAAAATCCGCAAATAAGATTTTCCAACTATGCTCTGATTCGCCTATTGGAATGATGGTTTATGGAAATGGCAGCCTGAATGGAATTCCTTGGGAAGTGGCAGTAAAGGAATATCGGTTTAATAAAAATAATTCCTTTCAAACTGTCCCTGAATATGCTGAAGATTTTATAATTTATTTGGAATCTAACCCTCTTATTAAAGCAGGCGCAGATTATTCTGCTGATAAACATACTCTTGCCTTTCTGGCTCACTCTACTTTTGAAAATGCTATCAAAAATCACTCTACCGGAGTAGATATTAACAACGAAATTGTTGAAAGTTTAGTACAGTATATTGATGATACAGTTATAAAATATTTTACGGATGAAGAAATCCAAGCGATTATAAAAGAACATCGAGATGTTCTTGATGAGGTTTTAGGTTATGCACTTCAGGTTAACCAAGAAAAAGTCGCTGCTCAAAATATTCGAATGGATTTGGATAAAGTGTCTGCTTCGATAGTAAAAGCAGTAATCACATCAAGAGCACAAGAATATGCAGGTATGGT
>CAZUXB010000024.1:3854-7946 GCA_964624555.1 uncultured Rickettsiales bacterium
TATTCCCAAGCTTAGTCGAATATCACCTTCCAGGATATGTTTTTAAGAAGTTAATTCATAAGCAACATGAGAGCGTAAAAATCACATCCCAGCGAAGAGCTGACCTGAAACAGTACGCGATGGCCGATACAATTAATGCTTTTGTGCATGGAACAAATGTTGCGTATTTCCAAAAGTCAGTTGCAAGTTTCAGGGAGTCAATGGCTGGACTGGCGGATGCAATAATATCTGGAATAGGGGATGAGTATAGCATCGATAAATCTGAAATTATCGATAAAATCAGCCAATCATTAGAAACCAGTTACAAGAGATTAGAGGACGAATTTAGCAAATCGATATTGGGAGACGTTATAAGCGCAAGAGACACATTCAGACAAACTATTGACTCGCTTTCCGTAGAAGAAATGGCGGATTTGGCAGAAAATATGGTTTCGATTGAATCACTTAGAGAAAAGATGACGCAACCGTCACAGTCTGTTGGAGGCCCAGTTGATGTGGCTATTATTAGCAGACATGACGGTCTTATTTGGGTTAAACGTAAACATTATTTTGACCCAAAGCTAAATGTGAGGTACATTGGGAAGATGATGGGGCATTATGCACAAACTTAATACTACACACTTCAGTTCCGCTTCAAAGGCAGATGCGCAGAGGTTTGTTGAGCTTCCGGCAAATCTAATGCACATTGCTGAACAGCAGTCTCTTTCAAAAACGCCAAAGTCCGATGATAGTCGTTCAAGGCTAGATAAAATTTTTTCTTCTGTGAGTGCCGCTACGGATAAAGAGAAGAGATAGATTCAAGAGTTTTCTGATTTCTTGAAGATAAAAAACATTGTCCAAATATAGTGCAGCCCCTCTATGACTATTCCAATAGTCGCGATATGGCAAGTTGCTGCGGGTCTGTGGCCGCTGTTGAGCCAGAAAGAGCGGCAGCCTGCCTGCGTTCATTAAGCAGAGTTTGTATAAAATCATCATTTTTGAACGCGGCGAGTTGCCTGTAGCTTAAAATTGCTGCCATGGCGCGAATGATAGTTTCGGCATGTTCAATAGCGCCCTGATTATTCTCAAATTGCGGATAATCATCATGTCTTGGAGGAATTATGTCAGTAGTTATGGATTCGCCAAGATAAAGGTCGGTGTTTTGGTGTTGAAGTTGTATTGCCCTGAATCTAAGGGCTTGGTGCAGGGGAGATTTGCGTGTAGTGCCATTTTTTACATAGTCTGATATAATATCTCTGGCGCTGGCTGCATCTATATCCCGTAAAACAGCCTCGGTATCAAACATGCCATCTTTTTTACATTTGAATAAGTCCATAGTTAGCCCTGTTAATAACTATGCCTATAAAATTAACAGATTTTTCCGGGTTTTCATATTAAGATTATATTACAATTATATTATTGCGGCAATTCAACAAGTTACCCCGTAACCTCTTTTATCTTGCTGGCGAGTTGTTTAAGGGTGAAAGGCTTGGCGAGGAAGTTGAAGCTGCGCTCGGAGCCGTAATTATTCACGAACACATCCTCCGCGTAACCGGAGATGAATATCACCTTCACATTGGGATATTCAGGTATGAGCTTGTCGATCATGGTCGGGCCGGTCATGCCCGGCATGATAACATCGGTAACGATGACTTCGACTTCGCCGCCATGTTCATGCATCAGTTCAATCGCGGTTTCGGCGCAATCAGCCTCCAGCACGGTGTAGCCTTTATTGCGCAGGGCGCGCCCGGCGAAGATGCGCACCGGTGTTTCATCTTCCACCAGCAGGATAGTGCCTTTGCCGGTTAAGTCCATATTTTCTGATTTTTCGCTGGCGGCGGTTTCCGAGGCTTTTGCCGTTACCACATCATGCTGGTCGACGCTGGGGAAAAAGAGGCTGAAATTGGTACCCTCATTTTCCTTGCTGGAAACATAAACATAGCCGCCAGTCTGTTTGACAATACCAAAGACGGTAGAAAGGCCAAGGCCAGTACCGGAACCAACCTCCTTAGTAGAAAAGAACGGTTCAAATATTTTCTGCAAAATAGCTTTGGGAATACCGCAGCCGGTATCAATAACCTCAACCAGCACATAATCCCCGGTTGATATATGCGAATCTTCTTCGGCTGGGGCGATGAGGTCTTTAGGCAGGGGGTGGGCAGCGTCGATGCGTGCTTTGCTGGTGCGGATGGTCAGGGTGCCACCGTTTTTCATGGCATCACGGGCATTTACTGCAAGGTTGATGATAACCTGTTCCAACTGCCCCTGGTCAGCGCGGACATTGCCAATATCGCGGCCATGCGCCATTTTAAGTTCGATATTTTCCCCTATAAGCCTGCGTACTAGGTTAGTAAGATCGGCCAGCACATCAGTTAAATCGAGTATTTTGGGTTGCAGGGTCTGGCGGCGGGAAAAAGCCAGTAGCTGGCGCACCAGGTTGGCGGCACGGTTGGCGTTCTGTTTTATCTGCATGATATCGGCGAAGGACTGGTCGCCGGCGGGATGGCGCATGAGCAGGAGGTCGCAAAAACCAATCATAGCGGTAAGCAGGTTATTGAAGTCATGGGCTACACCACCGGCAAGCTGGCCAACAGCCTGCATTTTCTGGGAGTGGGCAAAGCGTATCTCCAGGTTTTTCTGCTCGGTGATATCAATAAGGTGCAGCATGAGCACATTTTTGCCTTCATCCTGCAGGAAACTAAAATAAGCAGAAACAATAATCTCATTGCTATTGGGCAGCGTCAGGGAAAAAATCTGCCCTTCCGATGGTATATTCCCGGCGAAAGATTTTTTCAGCACCGATTCTGCTTCTTGCTTCTTATCTTCAACTACCAGATCAAGGAAACGTATAGGCATAAGCCCGGCGATTGACTGGCTGGTTAAGTTATGGAAGGAGGGATTTCCGCTTATTATGTTGCCATCAGTATCCAGTGTGGCAATGGCAATAGGTGAAGCATTTATATAGCTGCTAAAATTCTTATCTACCATACTGAATTCTCGTTTTTAGATGTCTTGGGCTTTAATGATGGATCTTTCATCGGGTATATCAACCCGGCGTAACCGGTAACAGCCCCTTGTTCATCATACATTGCTTTCTGGGTAAGCTTTGCTTTCATATGTCCACCGATTTTGCGTTGTAGCGTTATATCACCTTCAAAATTTTTAATGTCGCTTACCGCGATATCCAAGCCAATTTGTGAAATAATATCCCTGAGTGACAGGTCGCTGGCCGCCAGTTCATTCTCTTCAAAATCAAGCCATTGTTCTAGAGTCAGGTTTGCGTAAGTAATTCTGCCGAAAAGATCGACCATGTAAGTACCAATATCCATACTGTCCATGACATAGGAAAACAGGTTGAGGTTGTTCTTATCAAACAGCGGCAATTTACTATTATCTATCTGTGGCCCCAATACCCTCTTTTCCACAAATTCATGCCCGCGCATCAACATAAAACCCTTGGGGCGGGAAATGGGTTCAATGGACATTATTATCCGACGACTCTGTTTTTTGTAATCGGTTATATCAAAAATCACCTTATCACGAACACGGCGCTCCAATGCCGCAAAAACAGTTTTCCGGTCTTCCAGGGAGACACGCCCCATCTCGAATAATACGTCAATATCACGCCGGGGTTCTTTATAAAAATTAGGAAACATTTCCTGCAGGGAATGATCTATATAGGCAATGGAGTTATCGTTTTTGATAATGATACAAAATTTATTGCTATGGCTTAAAGCTGAAGAAAACAGGGAATTCTGGAATTCGGTAGCAAGTACTAAATCACGGCTCTGCTGTATTATATAAACGATATAGGTGCCGAGCACTACTAATATAAAAAAAATAACTTCTACAAAAACTGTAATATCTTTTATCAGCATTCCAAGTATGACCATGGAAACAAGCACAGATGTAAACATAAATGCCAGTACTTGCCAGACAGGGCGTCGTTTACGAACTACAAAATCCTGACGGTCAGTAACCGTGGGAGCTTTTGCATCGGAAAGTAATATATCAGCGAAACGAACTGTCATAAATCAAGCATACACATAATACAGAAAATCACCACAACATTATAAAATAGTAAATACGAAAGTTACATCAGTACCATATTTT
>CAZUXB010000024.1:7956-36435 GCA_964624555.1 uncultured Rickettsiales bacterium
ATTACAAAATAACAACATGTTTTTACGGTTTTCTACCTTTAAGTTGGTAAACATAGGAAATAATTTTTGCAACTGCTTCGTAGTGAGTTACTGGAATTTCCTTATCAAGTTCAGTTGAGGAAAAAAGGGCGCGGGCGAGCGGTGGGTTCTCTATAACCGGCACGTTGTTTTCTTTGGCAATATCACGGATCTTAAGGGCTATCAGGTCCTGCCCCTTGGCAACAACAACCGGCGCGGCCATGGTTTTATTGTCATATTGCAGGGCTACTGCAAAGTGGGTCGGGTTGGTGATTACCACATCGGATTTGGGTACTGCCGCCATCATCCGGTTTTGGGCGCGCTCCATACGTAACCTGCGCAGGCGTTGTTTGACCATGGGGTCACCTTCCGATTGCTTATATTCATCTTTTACTTCCTGTTTGCTCATACGCAGCGATTTTATATGCTGGTAGCGCTGGTAAATAATATCAAACAGGGCGATGAAGAACATGACGATGGCAACGCCTACGGCCATGCGTTTGGCCAGAAGCAGCAGGAACAGGAGCATGTTTTCCGTAGTTTCGTTGGGAAGCTGGCGGATATGTGTTAGCTCAGGGTAGACCGCAAGGAACGCAACTGTTCCCACGGTGATGACCTTTATTATATTCTTGATGAAATCAACCAGTGAGCGCATGGAAAATATTCTGCCCAAACCTGCTACTGGCGATATTTTGCTCCATTTGGGCATAATGGATTCAGCACTTAAGACAAAACCGTGCTGGAGGAAGTTGCTGGAAATAGCGGCTATGATTGCTGCTGCCAGCGGTAGCATTATAACCCCAAGGCTGGCAAAGGCCAGTTTGTACAGGAGTATGCTTAGTCCCTTTTGATCAGTGGCCATGATATCAAGGTTGCTGAGAAAGGGGGTGAGCAAGGCAGCGCCATTACGCAGAATCGGGGGAATAAACCAGGTGATGGTTACCGCCAGCACCAGCAACATGAAAAAGCTGCCAAGTTCACGTGAGTTGGCAAGGTTACCTTTTTCCCGCGCTTCATCCAGCCTCTTTTGCGACGGTTGCTCGGTTTTATTTTCCTGATCTTCGTCAGCCATTTTATTCGTAACCGTTTTACGGAGTTAAAAAGCTACTCAATGAATTTTTAACAAAATCAATATACCACAACATCATCGCGCTGAAGCTTACCATCAAAATACAAAAGCTGATAAGTAATTGCGGGGCCATTAAAAGAAAGAAAATCTGGATATTTGGCATGATGCGGGCAATGATACCTGCGCCAAGGTATATCATCAAACCCACCACCAGATGCGGTGCGGCGATCTGCATGGCCATGTGGAAGGTGTTGTTAATAGTCTGGGTGGTGTGACTGATAAAATCTTCCATTGGCGGGAACTGGCCGGGTAAAAATAAACCGTAGCTTTCTGCCATACCGCGCAGCATCAGATGGTGCAGGTCGGTGGCAAAGAGCAATACCAGTGCCGACATACCAAGCAGGTTACCCATTGATGTTCCTTGCGCCTGGGCAAGGGTAATATCCTGGGTGATGGCTGAAGCCAGGCTGGACTGGTAAGCGATGATCATTCCTGCCATATGGATGGCGGCTATCAGCATCCGGCTTAGGCCGCCTAAAAACAGGCCGATGATTATTTCAGCAGAAAGCAGGGTGAACAGGGGCAGAATATTATCGGGCATGGCGGGCAGGTTAGGTATCACCGGGGCCAGCACCAGACTGAACATAGCCGCCAGAAGCAGGCGCACCCGTACCGGCACATAAGCCTCACCAAAACCGGGGAGGACCATAATAGACGATCCCAGCCGGCAAAATACCAGCAGGAAGGAAAATAGTTGGGTGATTAGAATGTTTGATAGCATCTAACGATTATAGATGAGGAATATAAGCAGTCCAGCATGATTCCTGATTGGTTGTAGTGGTTACAGACCAGCTACCATAACAAATAAATGCTACACAATCCTGGTAAGTCTGCGTTTGCTGAGGTCAGGTAATAGGCCATTGGAGTTGTAGCGGTTATGCAAGATCCAGCAGTAACACCGTACGACGTTCCTGCATCTCTTATTATCCCTTTGTTGGGAAGGCCATCATCAATTTTAACGTCAATGCTATATTCTTGAATAATGGAAGAATTAATACCGAAAAAATTAGGCAAATAAGCATTGGTTACAAAATACGGTATTAACGAAAAAAAGCGGTTAGCCAAAACCTGAATATGATTATCAACTGAACTGAGTTTTGCTTGCGGGAACATTATATCATAGCATCCATTTGCGTTGGTGCAGATATTAACAGGTATCCCACCAGAACTATATGTTGTAGTATCAGATTGGAGATAATTTCCTGCACTTACACTTCCGCCATATTGTCCAGCGATCATTTTGGCTTCTGTAAGATGCTGCCAGAAAGCATAAGTTTCTCCCAATTGAATATCTCCGCTAGCATCTCCGAATCCATACCTCATACTTCCGTAAGGTGGAAAATTCCCAGAATTTACTGACTTTCCTGCGTAAGTTCCGGTGAAGGTAAAAAAACCAAGTTGAGTTGTCTGGCTGGGTGGAATATCGCCGGGCAGGTAACCATACTTCACCTTAAAAGCGTTGGCCGCGGTTTTGAATTCTTCAATCTGTTTTATTTGGGCACGTATCTCCGAAGATTTTATTAAATCTTTGCCAACCAGTATTCCTCCTACCAGCAGGCCAATAATAACCAGTACTATACTTAATTCGATGAGGGTAAATCCACGGTTCCCGTCATTGCGAGGCGTAGCCGAAGCAATCCAGGAGCAGGTGTATGAGGAAATACCTGGATTGCCACGCCTTCGGCTCGCAATGACGAATAACGGTGAAATTAACGCGAAAGCTCCTGTGCTATGGCTACGCCTCGCAATGACGTTCTTGGTATTACAATTTATAGTTGAGGGACGCTGCATTTTTAGTTATGGTTTATGGTTAGGGCAAGCCGACTCTACCATTTTAGAGTCATATACCTTAAGAAATAGTAAACACAAGCAGTAAAGCCACTTCGCTTAGTTGCTGGGCTGCGCCGAGGATATCGCCGGTGATGCCGCCAAAATTTTTGTTAGAGATTTGTTTTATAATCACATAGATAATTACAAGGGCGCAAATGGCAAAAAATTCAGCAAAGATTTTGCCGGTTGCAAGCAGGCTAAGGCTCGCGATAAAAATTGCCAGTAAAGTTTGATAGGAAGTCGGTTTACCTGCCATCTGTGCTAAGCCGTTAGGGCGGGCGCAGGTGGTGGTTCGCAGCAAAATCGCAAGAAGGGTACGGCTACAGGCGGCGGCGGCGATGAATACAGGCAGTGTTTCCCATTTTCCATTAAACCCGGCGATGATATTAGCTTTCAAGGATATTATTGTTATCAGGGCAAGCACTCCATAACTGCCAATGCGGCTGTCGCGCATGATGGCTAGTTTCTGTTCTACGGTTCTTCCAGAAGCGAGTCCGTGGGCGGTAGGGGCGAGGCCGGCGTCATGCAGGCCGCCAGGTAGGATTATAGAAAAGATTATGGTCAGCCAGGCCGCGATATTATTATGCAAGCCGGCATGAATAATTATCAAATAAAAACAACCTGTAAGCGCACCAATAACTGCCCCAACGATAGGGAAAGCGGCAACTGATTGGGCGAGCGTAAGGCTGCCGAAATTCCGCTTGCCCAGCGGCAGGCGGGTAAAAAAGGTTAGTGCTAATAAAATTTTTTTTATAAAATTATATTTCATCTGTATTCTTGCAGCACTGATTGGACCAGCTTGGGGTCGCGGTCAATAACCGCAAGCAATATACGCGCAGTTCCTTCCGGGTTGCGGTGACCCTGTTCCCAGTTACGGATAGTAGCAGTTGGTATACCGAAAGTTATAGCGAATTTGTCCTGTGAAAGGCCCAGTTTTTTCCGCACCGCCTTGACATCTATAGTCGGGATTATATGGGTAACGCCGCGCGCCCTCTCTCCACCGGAATGGGCAATGGCATCCTGCAATCCCGCCATTATTTTATCAAAAGCTTTTTTTGCCATAATAACCTCTCCAAACAATTAATTTATAAAATTTTTTCTTAGCAGTGACACGGATTTAGCCAATATCTTAACTTCAGAATCGCTTAAATTACTACGTTCATTTTTAGCAAATACGGTAAGCAGATAGGCAGGAAAATCATTGTTATGGTAGTAATATACAACTCTGACGCCGCCACTCTTGCCACGATTGCCAACCGCAAAACGTACTTTGCGTATTCCGCCTCCTCCACGAATCAAATCGCCGCATAACGGGTTAGCAGCTATGGCGTTCACCACAGAAGTCCTGTCATTATCTGACATAACGTTTTTTGCAGCAATCAGATAAGCCGCAGTCTCAACAACTGTAAGCAGTTTATCCTGCATAAGTCGTATTATACGTCAATGACAGATATACGTCAATGACATAGCAAGATGTTAATGGAATTTTTGCTATCATAAGGCCATACATAGGCTATAAAGCAACCTATGTCACTTTTTTTAGATGAAACCACTCTGCCGGAATTCGATGAAGCTATTTACCAGCGCGCGCGTGCGCGGCTGGATAGCCTGACCAAACCGCTTGGCTCGCTGGGGCGGCTGGAAGATGTTGCTGCATTTATCTGCGGTTGGCAACAGACCATAAAACCGCGTGCGGAAAAAGCCTATACGCTGATATTTGCTGGCAACCACGGCGTCACTGCGCAGGGTGTTTCGGCATTTCCGGCGGAGGTGACGGTGCAGATGGTGGCCAATTTCGAGCGCGGTGGGGCGGCGATAAACCAGCTTTGTAAAGCCGTGCCATCGACACTGAAAGTCATTCCATTATCGCTCGATAACCCGACCAAAGATTTTACCAAAGAAGCGGCGATGAGTATGACCGAGTGCGAAGATGCGTTTACGATCGGCATGAAAAGCGTACCGCGTGATGCCGACATTGTGGTTGTCGGAGAAATGGGAATTGGCAATACCACAGTCGCGGCGGCGCTGGCCTATGCTGTTGCTGGCGGCCATGCTTCCGATTGGGTAGGGGCTGGGACTGGAGTTGATGAAAAAGGCATTGCCCGTAAATGCGAGGTGGTGGCGGACGCGGTATCCTTACATAAATATAATTTGAAAGATACGCTTTCCATTTTGCAGCATGTGGGCGGGCGTGAACTCGCTGCCATGGCTGGCGCTATTTGGCAGGCGCGCGAGCTGCGTGCACCGGTAATTCTTGATGGTTATGTGGTGACTGCCGCCGCTGCGACACTCGGGCGCAATGTTTTGGCGCACTGCATCGCCGGGCACCAGTCGGTGGAAGGCGGGCATAAAAAACTCCTCGAATTTTTAGGCATGAAACCGCTGCTCGATTTGAACATGCGTCTTGGCGAAGGCAGCGGCGGGCAGGTTGCTCTTGCTATCGTGCGCGCGGCACTCGCCATCTTCACCGGCATGGCGACGTTTGAAGAAGCGATGGTCGCGGAGAAGGCATGAACAGCCACGCTTTTTCCCATGATGAAAAAAAAGCCGTCTATCGCGCGATAGAAACACGCCGAGATGTGCGCCGTTTCCGCAGCGACCCTATAGCGGATGATATTCTGCAAAGGATATTGGAAGCGGCGGGGCATGCGCCGTCGGTGGGTTATATGCAACCGTGGAATTTTTTAGTGATAAAAGACGCAAAAATCCGTAGCGAAATTCATAAAGCATTTACCGTTGCCAATGACGAAGCCAAGGACATGTTTAGTGGCGAGCGCCGCGATGTCTATAGCAAACTCAAGCTCGAAGGCATCACTGAATGCGCGCTGAATATCTGCATCACCTGCGACCGTTCGCGCTTTGGCGATGTGGTGCTGGGGCGTACCTGCCAGCCGGACATGGATCTTTACAGCAGCGTGTGCGCGGTGCAAAATATGTGGCTTGCGGCGCGCGCGGAAGGTGTTGGCATCGGTTGGGTCAGCATAATCAAACCACAGGATTTAAAAAATATCCTTGGCATTCCTGAAGCGATCGTTCCGATAGCGTATCTGTGTGTCGGTTATACCGATGTATTCGCCAGCGAACCGGAACTGAAAACCAAGGGCTGGCTGCCGGAAATTCCGCTCAATGAACTGATATTTTACGATAGGTGGGGAAAGAATAATGAGTGACGTAGTTGATCTGGAAGTGTGCATCACCTGCCTTGGCGATAATAAGGAAAAACTCGGCGCTGAATTTTTTGCCGCGCTTGAAGGCAAAGTCGATGCCACAAAAATTCGCTTAAAGCCAGTGGAGTGTTTTGCGGTGTGTAAGAGACAAGTCACTGCCTGCGTGTCGCAGCCGGGCAAGTGGGCGTATATAGTCGGCGATTTAAAAGTGGACAAACATATTCCCGACCTGTTTGCCTATATCGATGCCTATGCCGATTCACCCAATGGCCGCCCGCCGCTTTCACAGCGCCCGGAAGTGATTCAAAAGGGAACGATTTCGAGGCTACCACCAAGAGGAAACGCATGAAAACAACCGCAAAAATACCTGCCACCATCGTCACCGGATTTTTAGGTGCGGGCAAAACATCACTCATCAAACATGTCATGGAAAATGCGGGCGGCAGGCGCATCGCGCTACTCATCAACGAGTTCGGCGATGTCGGCGTGGATGGCGCGATACTTAAATCCTGCGCTAATGAAAATTGCGAAGAGGCAGCGATCATCGAACTGCCTAATGGCTGCATCTGCTGCACGGTGGCCGATGATTTTCTGCCAGCGATGGAGAAGATTCTGGCCATGGGCGGCTTCGATCATATCATCATCGAAACATCGGGTCTTGCACTTCCCAAACCGCTGGTGAAAGCGTTCGACTGGGCGGAAATTCGCTCGCGCCTGACGGTGGATGGTGTCATTGCGGTGGTCGATACACCCGCCGTTTTCGCCGGTGATTTTGCAGAAGATTTAGAAGCGATCAACAAACAAAAAGCCGATATCGGTCTGCTGGAGCATGATAACCCGCTTGCGGAAGTGTATGAGGATCAGCTGCTCTGCGCGGATATGATAATACTCAATAAGACTGATCAGATTGGCGCACAAGAAACCAGCAAAGTGCGCGCTGATATTGAGCGCGAAGTAAAGGCCGGTGTGCCGATCATTGAAGCCGCACATGGCAATATTGCGGCTGATATATTGCTTGGCATCAAAGCCGCCGCGGAGGATGATGTGGCCAACCGCATATCGCATCACGAACTCGAAGAAGAACATGACCATGATGATTTTGAAAGTTTCGTGATCCCGCTTGCGGAAATTTCTGCGCCGCAGATTTTGCACGATAAAATCATTGCGGCAGCGGAACAACATGGCGTGTTGCGCGTAAAAGGCTTTGTGCACATGCAGGGAAAACCCTTGCCGTACCTGGTGCAGGCAGTGGGCCGGCGGGTCGCCGGGCATTTTGAAGCGCGGGCGAATAATGCGGGTGGCAACATCGTGGTGATAGGAAAAACTGGGCTTGATAAAGAGGCGATAACCAAATTACTGGCGGCGTAAATGCATCTTTCGCTCAAACATTCACAGGCCATTGAGGATGCCGATATTCCGGTAAATCCCACGCAGTCGCCTGCTGACATGCTCATGCTTTCCTTTACCGATTCCGACCTTGCCTGCATGGCGCAGGCGGCGGGAAACGTAGAAAATATGCGCCTTTCCCGCCTTGCACTACTTACCCATCCTCTTTCCGTTGATCTCTATATCGAGCAAGTCGCTTCTAACGCCAAAGTTATTCTGCTGCGATTACTTGGTGGCTATGACAAGTGGAAATATGGTTGCGATGAGCTGGCAAAACTCGCGCGCGAAAAAAACATAACACTGATCATGGTCTCGGGTTGCGTGCATGACGAACGGCTTTTTAAACTCTCAACCGTTCCTGAAAATGAGCTGCTGGCAGTGGAAAAATCGCTGGCGCAGGGTGGTGTAGAAAATGCCGCTGCTGTTTTAAAATATATGCAGCATCGCGAAATTCCACAGGCAAAAATTATTGAAAACGGCGCACTCTATACTCCCTCTCTAACTCTCCCCCGCAAGCGGGAGAGAGGACTCTCTAGTAATTCCCTCTCCACGCAGTGGGGAGGGCAAGGGAGGGGTAAAGCTGTAATAATTTTTTACCGTGCCCATTACCTGGCCGCCGATACACAGCCGATTGACGCATTGTTGGATGCGCTTGCTGCACAAGGGATTGCGGCGCGTGCCTTTATGCTTACCAGCCTGAAAGATGAAGCGGCGCGTGCGCTTCTTAAAAAAGAACTGGTGGAAAATGTGCCGGATATCATTCTTGATGCCACCGCTTTTTCGGCAGGAAATAACGCACATCCTTTGGCGTATTTAAATATTCCGATATTGCAGGTGGCGCTGGCGAATATGAGTGCGCAGGAGTGGAGAGAATCCAAGCGCGGACTTTCCACCAGCGACATGGCGATGCAGGTGGTGCTCCCGGAAGCAGACGGGCGTATTTTTACCCGCGCGATTTCGTTTAAAGGCGAGGGAGAGAGAAATGAAGCGCTGGAATTTACCCATATTTTCCACAAGCCGGAAGCGGGCAGGATTGCTTATGTTGCTGAGCTGGCTGTGGCGTGGGTAAATCTGCGCAAAAAAGAAAATAAGAATAAAAAAATGGCGCTGATACTTTCCGATTACCCGCAGCGTGCCGGGCGCAAAGGCTACGCCGTTGGGCTTGATGCGATACGCAGTGCGGATGAGATTCTGGCGATGCTAGATGCTGAGGGATATGTGGTCAGTGGGCAGGGGTCAGGAAGTAAATATAAGATAGAAAATTATAGAAAACGTTTTGGTGAAATGCCACAAGAAAGCCAAGAAGCGGTGCTTGCAGCATGGGGTGAGATACCGAAAGATGATTTTAATTTTGCGGTGAAAATGCACGGTAATATTGTGGTTGCGTTGCAGCCGGACCGGGGTTCTACTACTGACAAAAAAACCGGCTATCATGATGCGCAAGTGCCGCCGTGCCATGAGTATCTGGCCTTCTACTGGTGGTTGCGCGAAAATAATATTGATGCACTACTCCATCTCGGTACGCATGGAAATCTGGAATGGTTACCAGCAAAAACGGTGGCACTTAGCGAATATTGCTGGCCGGAAATTGTTCTGGGTGCGGTGCCGGTAATTTACCCCTATATCGTGTCGGACGCTGGGGAAGCGGCGCAGGCGAAAAGACGCATTGCGGCGGTTATCATCAGCCATATGACGCCGCCGATGCAACGGGTGGAACTTACTCCCGAACTTGCTGAACTCGAAGCGCTCACTGATGAATATAGTAGTGCGGATGGGCTCGATGGACGCAGGATGAAACATCTGCGCGATGAAATTATTTTCCGCGCAAAAAGATCCGGCCTTCATTTTAGTGGCAGTGATGACGCAGCGGTCATGACCGCGCTGGAAGCGCATCTGTGCGATATCAAAGAGCAGCGCGTGGGTGATGGGTTGCATGTGTTCGGTGCGGCGGGAAATGAAAAAAAGAATCTGCTTAATGCGCTATCGGGCGGCTTCATCATGCCCAGTGCCGGCGGTTCTCCGGCGCGCGCGCGTCAGGATATTCTGCCCACTGGCCGCAACTTAATTGGCGTCGATCCGCGCACCATTCCCACCAAAACGGCGAGCGTGATCGGCAGGCGTGCGGCGGCAGATTTCATTCGCCGTTATGTGCAGGATAATGGCGACTGGCCGAAAAATATCATGATGGATATATGGGGTTCAGCGACATTGCGCACCGGCGGTGATGAGATCGCGCAGGCGCTCCATCTTATGGGCGTGAACATCATCTGGGATGAGGCGACGGCGCGCGTATCGGGTTTTGAAATTATTCCTGACAGCGACATGGAATGGCCGCGCGTGGATGTGTGTTTGCGTATTTCCGGCCTGTTCCGTGATATGTTTCCGAATCTGATTTTGCTGTTTGATGACGCGGTGCAGGCGATTGCGAAGTTGCAGGGCCGCGAACATTCATGGCGGATATATGGCAATGCGCCAAGTGCCTATGGCGCGGGCACAACAGAACTCATCGATTCCGGCGCGTGGAAAACGCGAGGTGATCTGGGTGCTGCTTATATCAACGCGTCGCAATTTGCCTATGGGCGCGGTGCGGATGGCGTGGTTGCTACCGCCCATTTAAAGGAACGCGTTGTGGCAACGGACGCGCTCATCCATGTGCAGGACCTGCGTGAGGTGGATGTGCTTTCCGGCGCTGACTTTGCCGATAGCGAAGGCGGTTTTGCCGCAGCGGCGAATATGCTGGGCGCGAACCCAGCGCTTTACCATATCGACACCGCAAATCCCGACACCATAAAAACGCGCACGCTCGCCGAAGAAATTTCGCTGACGCTGCATGCGCGCGCGCTGAACCCGCAGTGGATCGCGGGGCAGATGCGCCATGGTTACAGCGGTGCGGCAATGTTTGCGGATGTGGTGGATAATTTATTTGCGCTGGCGGCGAGTAGTGACCAGGTGGCATCGGAACAGTTCGATATGGTCGCCGATACTTATCTGCATAATGAAGACGTGCGAAAATTTCTGGAGCGCGAAAATCCCGATGCGCTGGCGGCGATAATAAATAGACTCAACGAAGCCAAGGAACGCGGCCTGTGGGGGCCGCTGCGTAATTCGACAGCGATTTTGCTGGGAGATAAGGCGGCATGAGTACGCTCACTAAAGGCTGGTGCCCGAGTCTGGAAAAACCGATGGAAACGGGTGACGGTTTGCTGGTGCGGTTGCCGATAAAATTCGGGCGAGTTAGTTGCGAAATGGCGCGCGGCATTGCAAATTTATCCGCAGAATATGGCAATGGCCATCTGGATTTATCGGCACGGGGAAATTTGCAGATACGTGGCGTGACCGCGCAGAGTTACGAGCCTTTGCGTGCGGAATTATCCAAGCTTGGGCTTAACAGGGATTTTGCGCTGAATATTATAGTAAATCCGTTTGCCAATGAAGCGGTGCGGCAACTGGCCGATGATTTGAGCGCACACAGTGCAGAGTTCAAAGTGCCGGAAAAATATCTGGTGGTGATTGATGACGGCGGAAGCTTCCCGCTTTCGGCGCTGCCCTGCGACCTTTATATCGATGCAAAAAATTATAATTTAGGCAGCATAATAGAAACATTATCCACAGCAAAAAAATGCGATAAAAAAGCGCAGGGCACGAATTTGCCCAAACTCGGCGTAAATGAAGATGCGTTGGTGCTGGCGGCAAAATTTGGACGCATTGAAGCGGAGGAGCTTATAAAACTTGCTGATATTTCCGATGAAATTATTTTTGCACCATTCCGCAGAGTGCTGCTGCCCGGTGTTAAAGACGAGATGGTTATGCAGAAAGCGGAAAAAGCCGGTTTCATAACCAGAAATGATGATGCGCGCCTCCATATCCACGCCTGTGTTGGTGCCCCGGCCTGTAGCTCTGGGCTTGGCGAAACCCGTACTATCGCTGAGCAATACGCGCTTGATAACCCTAAGCTCGGTAAAGTCGTGCATATAACGGGATGTGCCAAAGGCTGCGCCTATAAAGGGGTTGCGGATATTACAATAACTGCTAACAAATCCGGATATGAAACAAACTATGCATAGCTATAACTACATTCATGAAGGCGCGGAGATATATAAAAAATCTTTCGCGATTATTCGCGCTGAGGCCGATCTTTCACTCTTTGATGCGGATGAGGAAAAGGTTGCGGTGCGGGTGATACATGCCTGTGGTATGGTCGAGCTGGCGAAGGATATTTTGTTTTCCAAAGATATGGTGAGAATTGCGCGCGCGGCGCTTAAAAATGGTGCGCCGATACTCTGCGATGCGAAAATGGTGGCGAGCGGCATAACCAAAACGCGTTTGCCCGCGAACAACGAAATTATTTGTACGCTTGCGGATGAACGTGTGCCGGAACTCGCAAAAAAAATCGGTAATACCCGCTCGGCAGCGGCGATGGAATTATGGCGGGATAAAATGGCTGGCGCCGTGGTTGCTATCGGTAATGCCCCGACATCGTTATTTTATTTGCTGGAAATGTTAGATAATGGAGCACCGCTTCCGGCTGCGGTTATCGGCATGCCGGTGGGGTTTGTGGGCGCTGCTGAATCAAAAGAAGCGCTGATGGCGGATGGGCGCGTGCCTTATGTAATCGTGCGTGGGCGCCGGGGTGGCAGCGCAATGACGGTGGCGGCGATAAACGCCATCGCGCAGGAGCAGGAGATATGAGTAAATTAGTTTAAAAAAACTGAGGAGAAAATATGAGCAATGAATTATTGGTTTTTGAAGATTACGAGATTCGCCGAATTTACGATGAGGAAGCCGAAATATGGTATTTCTCGGTCATAGATATTATGCAGGCGCTCCTACAGCAGCCAGATTATCAGACTGCCAGAAAATACTGGAACAAGCTGAAAGAGAGGTTGAACAAGGAAGGAAGTCAATCGGTGACAAATTGTCACCAGTTGAAA
The DNA here is from genome assembly GCA_964624555.1 of uncultured Rickettsiales bacterium. Taxonomy (GTDB): domain Bacteria; phylum Pseudomonadota; class Alphaproteobacteria; order Rickettsiales; family SXRF01; genus SXRF01. The sequence continues at coordinate 20,418 of CAZUXB010000024.1, forward strand.
ATGGTAGCAGATGATGGAAAAATGCGCCTTACCGATGTAGCCGATGCAGAAACTATACTTCGTCTGATTCAATCGGTTCCCAGTCCAAAAGCAGAACCGATTAAGTTATGGTTAGCAAAGGTTGGTTATGAGCGGATGCAGGAAATGGCGGATCCGACAAAATCTTTGGATAGGGCACGAGAAACATGGAAAAAACATGGGTGTAGCGAAAAATGGATCCAACAACGAATGACCGGACAGGAAACTCGCAATAAACTTACTGATTACTGGAAAGAACATGATATAAAAGAAGGTAAGGAATTTGCAATACTGACCAATATAATCCATCAGGAATGGGCAGATATTGGTGTTAAGGAACATAAAAAACTTAAAAGTTTACAAACACAGAATCTGCGTGACCACATGAGTGAAGCGGAACTAATTTTTACTGCTCTTGCTGAGCTATCGACTCGCCAGATTGCAGAAAATATGAATGCTACAGGCATGGAACAAAATAAAAAAGCCGGGCAAGTTGGTGGAAAAATTGCTAAAAACGCCCGCTTAGATTTGGAAGGAAAGACTGGTAAAAAAGTTGTTTCTTCGGAAAATTACCTGCCGCCTGTCAGTAAGAAAATAAAATGAAGCTCGGCACATTATACGGCGTGGGGCTGGGGCCGGGCGACCCGGAGTTGATGACGCTAAAAGCTGTGCGCATTTTGCAATCGACAAAATATATTTCCTATTTTTCCAAGGGCGGGAAGACGGGACATGCCCGCGCAATCATGGAAAAATATATAACGGATGCACATACGGAAATGCCGTTGGTCTACCCGGTTACGACCGAGTTTCCGGTGAGTGACCCGCGCTATAAAACCATGATCGGCGAGTTTTACGAGGAGTCGGCGCGTGATATTGCGATACATCTGGGAGCAGGCGACGATGTGGCGGTGCTGTGTGTCGGCGACCCGTTCTTTTATGGCTCGTTCATGCATCTCTACAGGCGGTTGGAAGGAAAATTCCCGTGTCAGGTAGTGGCGGGCGTAACGGCGATGTCCGGCTGCTGGACGGCAGCGGGCAAGCCGATCACCTGGGGCGATGATATACTCACCGTGCTGCCTGCGACACTGCCTGAACTGGAGTTGGAAGACCGGCTGATAAATACCGATGCGGCGGTGATCATGAAACTGGGCAAAGGTTTTGCGCGCGCACGCCGCGCTATAGAAAATGTCGGGAAACTCGACGATGCTATCTATGTGGAATATGGCACGATGGAAGCGGAAAAAATAATGAAACTCGCCGATAAGACCGATGATCACGCGCCCTATTTTTCGATCATCATCATCGCTGGGGATGGAAGGAAAATATGAAGAAAAATACAGTAATTCCAATAGAGCGGATTGTTGATAAAATTTATTTGATTTGTGGCGAAAAAGTTATGTTCGATTCTGATCTGGCGGAGCTTTATGGTGTACAAACCATGCGTTTGAATGAGCAGGTTAAGCGCAATTTACGTCGTTTTCCTGAAGATTTTATGTTCCAGTTATCACAGGAAGAATTTATAAACTTGAAATCGCAAATTGCGATATCAAGTTGGGGCGGTAGAAGAACCTTGCCTTATGTTTTTACTGAACAGGGAGTTGCAATGCTCTCCAGTGTTTTAAATAGCGACCGGGCAATAGATGTTAATGTTGCAGTGATACGAACATTCGTTCGCCTTCGTAATATGCTAGCCTCACATAAAAGCCTGGCCAAAAAAGTGGCAGAGCATGACAAGCAGATCACGGATCTTTATAGCGTTGTGGGAAAACTTCTGGCTCCTAAGGCAGGTAAGAAAAACCAGATCGGCTATATCTGGGACAAAAAACCATGAGTGGCTGGCTTAAGATAGTGGGGCTGGGGGCTGGCAATGAGAAATGGCTGACACCGCAGGCGAGCGACATTCTGCATACGGCGACCGATATTATTGGCTATGAAACCTATGTGAATGCGGTGCCGAAATCGGTGAGCGCCAAACGTCATGCCAGCGATAATGGTGTGGAGGTGGAACGCGCCGATTACGCACTCACACTTGCTTCTAGTGGCGCAAAAGTGGCGGTGGTATCGGGTGGGGATGCCGGGGTTTTTGGCATGGCGGCGGCGGTGTTTGAGGCGGTAGCAGAAAATAAAAAATGGCAGGAGATAGATATAGAGGTGATACCGGCCATTAGTGCGATGTTGGCTGCTGCTGCGCGGATCGGCGCGCCGCTCGGCCATGATTTTGCGGTTATATCGCTTTCCGATTATTTAAAGCCATGGGAAATAATAGAAAAAAGGTTGCAGGCGGCAAGCGATGGTGATTTTGTGCTCGCCATCTATAACCCTGCTTCTAAAAACAGGCGCGAACAGCTTATAAAAGCGCTGGAAATACTCCGTGAAAAACGTAACGGAGAAACCATTGCAGTAATTGCCGACAATGTTGGCCGCGCACAGGAAAAAATAACGATCACCAATTTAGAAAAAATAAATCCGGAGCTGGTTACGATGCAAAGTTTGCTGCTAATTGGCTCAAGCCACACACGCCTGATAGAGCGCAACGGCAAAGAGCCATTGGTTTTTACGCCGAGATTTTATAAATAAACAAAAAAACTCCCTCTTATGCCGATAGTGAGCAACCACTTAAAAGCTGGTTCAAAATTGCATTAGAGGCTGATTGGGCAGAGCCTGCCGATATTAAAGAGCAGTTTCGTAATGCCAGCTTTATTGGCAGTAACCGTGTAGTGTTTAATATTGCCGGCAATAAATATAGGTTAGTGGTAGTGGTTAACTATCCTTATCGCGTGGTTTATATAAGGTTTATCGGAACTCACAGGCAATATGATAGAATAAAGGTGCAGGAGATATAAAATGGATATAAAGCCTATAAAAAATGAACGTGATTATAAAGCGGCATTAAAAACAATCGAAAAATTGATGAATGCTAAGGTTGGCAGTAAAGATGGCGATCGCCTTGATGTGTTGGTAACTCTGGTTGATGCTTATGAAGCAAAACATTATGCAATTGACACCCCTAATCCGGTTGCTGCGATCCGTTTTGTAATGGAGCAAAGGGATTTAGAGCGTAGCGATCTAGAGGAATTTATTGGTAGCCGTGCTAGGGTATCGGAAGTTCTGAATCATAAGCGCAAACTAACACTGTCGATGATCAGGAAATTAAATGCTGGGCTTGGTATTCCCGCCGATATTTTGATTGGTTAGCACCTTCCACCGAATCCATTATCTTTAGCAGCTATTCTTTCGGCTGGAGTCTTTCTCCCACTAGGGCTAATTTGACCTAGATCGGCATCCGGAACTTCATTAACACTTGTCCATCTACCCCCATCTACTATCCTGACCTTTGAGCCGTTTGGACCTTCAACTACAGTTTCCGTTACAGGTAAATCTCCACTTTCAACAACTCTAACCATAACTACTCCATTTGTTTACTAAATAACTCCGAACAATCTTATCATATATGTTAAGTCATCTCAAATTACAGTTTTGTGACAGCTACAAGACCGAGTTATCACGGTCCATAACCCATTGAACTGCCTCCTGCGCGGTTGTTACGTGCAGGCAGTCAGGGCGGTATGGACGTTTGATAATTATGACCGGTATACCCAACTCGCGTGCGGCTATGAGCTTGGCTTTGGTTGCCTCGCCGCCGGAATTTTTGGTTACCACCACATCTATTTCATATTCGCGCATCAGGGATAGTTCTTTTTCCACGGTAAAGGGCGGGCGGATATTTATGTAAAAAGCATTTTGCAGAGGTTTTTCAGTAAGTTCATCTATGGTGCGCGCCAGGTAGAAATGTGGTCCGCTATCTTTATAGGAATCAAGATCCATACGGCCAACGGTCAGGAATATATTCAGGGGGCCGTCCTTGTGTATCAGGCTATATTGTTTTATGGCATCCTGATGGCTGGCAACCTCAATCCACTGGTCGTCTTCATTTGGTTTCCATGCCGGGCGGAGGAGGAAAAGAACCGGAGTATTTGTAATTTTTGCTGCTTCATATGCATTAAAAGGCATCTGGCGGGCGAAGGGGTGAGTAGCGCAGACAACGGCTTTTATATTGTTTTCCTTTATATACGCAGCGAGCCCTTCTGCCCCGCCGAAACCGCCAATACGTGTCTCAACCTGCGGCAAAACCGGGTTTTTGGTGCGCCCTGCCAGCGACAGGATGGGCTTTATATAGGGGTAGGAAGCCAACAGTATGATAAGTTCGCTTGCCTCGCTGGTTCCGCCAAGTATAAGTACATTCATGGATAGGGATATAACATGGTTGTCGGTAATTGGCATCAACGAAAATGGGGCAGATGGTTTAACACCTCAGGCCAGGGAAATTATTTCAGCGGCGGGGCTGGTGGTTGGCGGCAGAAGGCATTTGCAATTGGCAGGCAGTTTGGTAAAGGGCGAAAGCAGGGTATGGGCCTCGCCTGTTGAGCAAACCATTAAAGAAATACTGGCCTGCCGCCAGCAAAAAGATGTTTGTGTGCTTGCCTCCGGTGACCCATTTTGTTACGGCGTAGGCTCTACTCTTGCCCGCTATGTTCCAATTGTGGAAATGCTGGTTATCCCGGCACCCTCGGCTTTTTCGCTGGCGACTGCAAAGCTTGGCTGGGCCTTGCAGGATATTGTTACCATCGGGCTTAATGGACGGGCTATAGAAAGAATAATCCCGCACCTGCAACCAAAAGCCAGGATACTGGCCTTGTCAACTGACGAAACAACGCCATCCCTACTTGCCGGACTGTTGGTTAAACAAGGCTTTGCTGATAGCAAATTTTATGTGCTGGAGCATCTGGGAGGGGAGAAGGAGAGAATAAGGGAATGTACCCCCAGCACACTGATGACGGGCAGGGTGGATATAGAAAAGCTTAATATCGTAGCTATAGAAATTGTTGCAGATAAGTTTAGTAAGGTAATTCCTGTTACTTCCGGTGTGCCGGATGAATTGTTTGAACATGATGGGCAAATAACCAAGCGGGAAATCCGGGCTATAACCCTTTCTTCACTGGCACCGCGTAAGGGGCAGTTACTCTGGGATATCGGGCTGGGAGCAGGTTCGGTTGCTATTGAATGGCTGTTATGTGATCCTGCCAACCGTGCGATTGGCTTTGAAAAAAACCATAAGCGGGCCGGAATAGCAGGGCGCAATGCCCTTGCCCTTGGTGTTCCCGGGTTGCAGGTTATTGAGGGGGGTGCGCCGGAAATTCTACAAGGCGTGGAAGCACCAGATGCTATCTTTATCGGCGGTGGGGCTGGTAACCAGCGGGTTATTGAGGCGGCCTGGAATGCCTTGAAACCGGGTGGGCGGATGGTAATAAATTGTGTGACGCTGGAAACGGAAGCTGTTGTAATTGCCGCCCACAGACAGTATGGTGGGAATATTATCCGTATTGGCATAGAGCGGGCGGAAGCTATTGGTTCCATGACCGGACTGCGCCCGGCAATGAGTGTTTTGCAATGGAGTGCCTGCAAGTGAAAAGAATAGCTATTGGGATAGGCTGCCGCAAAGATTGTTATATAGCAGAAATAATAGATCTGGTGCATGAAGCTATGGATAAATGCGATATTACCATCAGCGACGTTGCAGTTATGGCAACGGCATGGATGAAAGAAGGGGCGGAGGTTATAGCCAATACAGCAGAGGCGCTTGACCTGCCGCTGGTTATAATTCCTAAAGAGCGTTGCGATGAGATGTCGGGACTGACCGAAACAAAATCAGAAAAGGTGGTGGAATTATTTGCTATTCCATCGGTGGCGGAAGCGGCAGCACTCGCCGCTGCCGGGCGTGATCCAAAGCTTATCTGCGCACGGGTAAGCTCACCATCAGCAACCTGCGCTATTGCCATGGGGCAGGCAGAGGTTGTTTCTAGAATAGAGTAATGCTTTAAATCTTTCCCGCTCCCTTTTAGGGAGAGGGTTAGGGTGAGGGTTGTTTCTTATTTTACCCTCACCAAGAATTCCTAAGGCTTCGCCTAACGAATTCTGTCCTCTCCCTAAGAGGGAGAGGAAGATTTTATGTTATTCTTTGACAGTAAAATTATAGCTGCCGCTGGTGGCGTGGTGGTCATTAAAAATAGATTGACCAGTATTTTTTCTCTGTTAGCCTTACCGGCAATGGTTTTTCTCTGGGCGTAAGTTCAGGGAAATGAAAATGGAATGTGGTGCGAATAGGTAATTCAACTCCACAGCTGCACCAGCAACTGTAAGCGGCAGCTTGATGTGATAGACCACTGGGAAACTGGGAAGGTGGCGTCAGGTGTTAATCCGCAAGTCAGGAGACATGCCATTACGACAGTGTCACGCGTGGACGCATCGGGCTGGGTGACCGTGGGTTTGCAGTGATGTGTATAATTCTTACGCATCGGGGTTTTTATGAGTAGTACCATTACCGGCTCAGTAGAGAAGAGCCTTTCCAAAGAAAAGACAGCGGCAATATTCGCCATGCTTGTGGGCGGTTTGTTCATCGGCTTTATCGGATTTTCGCATATTGAGGTGGTGCATAATGCTGCCCACGATACGCGTCATTCCAGCGCGTTTCCTTGTCATTAAATAATAGGCGGACGAGCGAAGCGAGGACTAGCCCCATTGAGGGGCGCAGGCTGCGCGCCGCTTGAGCGCAAAACATAAGGATATTTTATGCAGAAAATTTTTATCACCGCACTGGTTGCGGGGCTTATCGCGGGCGTATTTGTTTTTGCGGTACAGAGTTTAAAATTAACCCCGCTCATACTTGAAGCTGAGGTTTACGAAGAAGCTGACGCTACCAAAAAAGAGGCAGCAGAAGCAGCTATGGCTGCTGCGCATGGCCATGAGCATCATCATAGCGAAGAAGCATGGGAGCCGGCCAACGGTTTTGAGCGCAATGCCTGGCGCTTTGTTGCCGATCTCGGCGTTGGTATCGGCTTTGCACTTATCCTCGTTGGTGCGTTCGTACTGCGTGGTGAGGAGATGGATATGAAGCGCGGTATACTCTGGGGCCTTGCCGGTTTTACGGTGTTCTCGCTCGCGCCCGGGTTTGGCCTGCCACCGGAGCTTCCGGCGACAATGGCTGCGGCATTGACTGACCGCCAGATATGGTGGGTGGGAACGGCGCTCGCCACCGCCATCGGCCTTTATAGCGTTACCTTCAGCAAAGGCAATGCGCTTAAGGCTCTGGGCGTTGCTGTAATGGTGTTGCCGCATATCATAGGCGCGCCCAAACCACCACTCGGCGGCGTAGTGCCAACCGAACTCAACGCGGAATTCGCAGCGGCATCGCTCGCGACGATGGCGATGTTCTGGGTGGTGCTAGGTGCGGTGAGTGGTTGGTATTATAGCCGTAAAATGTCATCCTGAGCGTAGCGAAGGATCTTTGCTTTATAAATATTATAAACATAAAAGCAAAGATCCCTCACATTCGTTCGGGATGACGTTAAAGTGGTGCAGTAACTTCACCGATCATAACCAGCACGGCACCTTCCATCTGCGCGGTCTCTACGAGTGAGGGCAGGGTCGCTATCGTACCGCTTACACTTCTTTGCGTGGGCATGGTAGCATCCATGATGGCGAGAGCCGGAGTGGTAGCAGGCAGGCCATGCTCCATAACTTTTTTGCTTAAATGGGCGAGCGTTTTTTTGGGCATATAGATGACGGTGGTGGCGTGCTTGTCGGCCAGCGCCTGCCAGTCAATATCCTGTGGCAATTCACCCTTATGGTCATGGCCGGTGACGAATTGCAGGCGGCGGGCGGTTTCGCGGTGGGTGAGGCAGATTCCGAGTGCTGCCGCCGCGCCTTGCGCAGTGGTGATTCCGGAAATTATTTCCACGGGAATTTTTGCTGCTTTCGCCGCTTCAATTTCTTCGCCCGCTCTACTGAAAATGAGCGGGTCGCCACCTTTCAGGCGCAGGACAGTTTTTCCCTTTTGTGCAAGCTCTACCATCATCACGTTGATGTCTTCCTGGCGGCAGGATTTACCGTGGCCCTTTTTGCCCACGGAAATTTTTTCGGCGCTGGCATTTGCCATTTTCAGCACTTCCTCGGAAACCAGCGCATCATACAAAATAACATCGGCGTGCTGTAGTGCCTTCACCGCCTTTAAGGTAAGCAGTTCCGGGTCGCCACAACCAGCGCCAACCAATATTATTTTTCCGCGCATATTACTCACCTGCTACCATGTGGAAAAATGTTCCACTTGCGTTTCCTTTTTTCATTCCTGCCGAACCGAGTGATGCGCCATTCGCATCGGTTACTTCGCCTAGCGATTCGGCGTCACCCTGTTTTACGATGCTAGCATAATGGAATTCATGGCCGCGGACGAGGGAATTTTTTGCGCCAATGGGACAATCGCAGGCCAGGCGCAGGGCGCGGTAGCCAAGATGGAGCTTACGCTGTGCGAAGCTGGTGGTAAGTGGCAATAACCCCGCCATTTCCCACTCTTTTTCGCTGGCATCTATGATTGACTCGCCGAGCACCATATAACCGCCGCATTCGCCATGTACCGGTTTTGTTTCGGCAAATTTTCGTAAACTATCTAAGAAATTGGCATTGGCTGATAGTTTTTCGGCATATAATTCCGGGTAGCCGCCGGGCAGGAAACATATATCTGCTGACATATCCGGCGTTTCGTCAGCCAGTGGCGAAAAGGGAATTATTTTTACTTTTTGCTCATGCAGCTTGGCAATGGCATGTTCATACATAAAGGAAAAAGCCACATCATTTGCCAATGCAATTGTCATTCCGGCGAAAGCCGGAATCCAGTTTGAGGCATTACTGGATCCCGTGTCAAGCACGGGATGACAAGAATTAATAATAGCCTCAATATCGATATTTTTTTCCATGGCATCGGCGAGGGCGTCTACCAATTTTTCTACACCGGCGATTTCGCTGGCCTGCACCAGCCCTAAATGGCGTTCAGGAATAGTGGGAACAGCGCCGCGCGGCAGGCTACCCAGAACTTTTATCCCGGTTTTTTCCACGCCTTTTTTGGCCAGCATATAATGCCTTTCGCTGGCGACATTGCCCAAAATCACACCAGCGATTTTTATATCCGGGTGGAAATTGTTAAAGCCAAGCGCAACTGCACCGGCTGATTGCGACTGGCCGCTGGTATCAATTACCAGTATCACCGGCAGGCCGTAGCGTGCTGCGATGCCCGCTGATGCGCCGTCACCGCTGGCACCCTTGGTAGCCACTGCATCGAACAAGCCCATGGAACCCTCGGCGATAATTATGTCGGTATCTTTTGTTCCGCGTGCGAAATTATTATCCATGACTGCTTCGGGCATCGTCCAGCTATCAAGGTTATAGCTGCTGCGGCCGGTGGCGACTTTATGAAAAGCCGGGTCGATATAATCAGGGCCGCATTTAAACGCGCCGACCTTCAGGCTGCGGCGCGTGAAGGCGCGCAACAGGCCGAGAGTGACGGTGGTTTTCCCTGAGCCGGAACGCGGCGCAGCTATCATGAATCCTGAAGTCATATTGGTAATTAGTAGTTTGTAGCTAGTATATAGTAATAATCTTACAAACTACTAATTACAAATTACTAACTACGCTATACAGTACAAAAATGGAAAGTTCTCAACAAACTGTACAACTACGCAAGGGCTGGACAACCGGGGCGTGTGCCACGGCTGCGGCCAAGGCTGCCTTTATCGGGCTTATTACCGGCGAAGTTCCTGACGCGATAGATATTCTTCTGCCGCGGGGGGAGCGCCCGTTATTTTCTGTTGCCCAGAGTGAACTTGGCGATGGTTATGCCATTGCCAGCGTGGTGAAAGATGCCGGGGACGACCCGGACGTAACGCATGGCGCGGTTATCCGTGCGCGGGTACGGCGTATAGAAGCTGGCAAAGGCGTAGTGTTCCGTGCCGGGCTGGGTGTTGGTACGGTTACCAAGCCCGGTCTTGCTCTTGCGGTTGGCGAACCGGCGATAAATCCGGTCCCGCGCGAGATGATGCGCTTGGCGATAGCGGAAATAGCCACACTTTATAGCACAGAAGGTGATGTCGAGATACAAATTTCAGTGCCCGATGGAAAAATTATTGCACTGAAAACTATGAATCCACGCCTTGGTATTTTAGGCGGTATTTCCATTCTGGGGACGACAGGAATCGTGATTCCTTTTTCCTGTTCGGCGTGGATCCATTCCATCCACCGCGGCATCGATGTCGCGCGCGCAGAAGGCATTTCACATATCGCAGGCGCAACCGGGCGTACTTCGGAAAGCGCAGTGCAGAAGCTGTATGGGCTTCCTGAATCGGCGCTGATCGATATGGGTGATTTCGTGGGCGGAATGCTTAAATATGCGCGCCGCCACCCGGTGCAGAAAATCACCATCGCTGGTGGTGTCGGCAAAATGACCAAACTCGCGCAGGGCTTGCTTGATCTGCACTCACGGGCAGGAAGCGTTGACCTTGATTTCCTTTCTGAGTTATGTGGCATAGAGGAAATAAAAAACGCTAACACTGCGGGACACGCGTTTGAAATAGCCAGCCAGCATTCCAAACACCTCCCGGAAATCGTGGCGCGCAAAGCCTGGCAGACTGCGCATAAGACACTTGAAGGCGCGAGTATTGAACTGGAAGTGATCATCTTCGACCGCGAGGGGAATTTGCTCGCGCGCACGGATAAAGCCTAGCTGCGATATCTTCTGTGATAATCAGCGTTGTACAAAGCCGAGTCGCGGAAATTTTCTTCGGCGAGGGCTTTGCCGATAATGATCAGTGCGCTGCGCTCGATTTCTTTTCCCACCATCTTTTCAATGGTGGCGAGTGTGCCGGTGATGATTGTTTCTTCCGGCCATGAGGCGCGGTACACCACGGCTACCGGGCAGTCCGCTCCGAGTACCGGCATGACTTCAGCCACAACGTTGGGCAGTGCATGAATGGAAAGATGTACACAAATGGTCGCGCCGGTTTTTGCAAAAGCGGCGAGGTTTTCACTTTCGGGCATGGCCGAGGCGCGGCCTGACGTGCGCGTAAGCACAATGCTCTGCGCAATTTCGGGCAAGGTGAGTTCTTGCCCTAGTGCTGCTGCGACACCGGCGAAGGATGGCACGCCGGGAGTGACGGTGTAGGGTATATTGTGTTTACGCGCGATGCGAATTTGCTCCGCGAGCGCCGACCAGATAGAAAGGTCGCCCGACTGCAAGCGCGCTACGTCTTTTCCTGCTTCATGCGCTTTTACGAACTCGGCTTCAATGGCACCAAGGTCCAGCGGGGCGGTGTTGATGACGGTGGCACCGGGCGGGCACCATGTAAGCATTTCTTCCGATACCACCGAACCGGCATATAAACATACCGGAGAGTTCGCTATAAGCTCACGCCCGCGCAGCGTGATCAAGTCTGCCGCGCCGGGGCCTGCGCCTATGAAGTGGATGGTCACTTAAGCTCCGCGAGAATGGCATCGCCCATCTCGCTGGTGGAGAGTTTTTTCTTGCCTTCCTGCATGATGTCGGCGGTGCGCAGGCCTTTGGCAAGAACCGATTTCACCGCGGCTTCGAGCCTGTCGGCTTCTGCTTTCATATCGAAGGAATAGCGCAGCATCATGGCGAAGGAGAGGATGGTGGCAATGGGGTTGGCGATACCTTTTCCGGCGATATCCGGCGCGCTGCCATGCACCGGTTCGTAAAGTCCCGGAGTTCCAGCAACACCGAGTGACGCTGACGGCAGCATGCCGATCGAGCCGGTGAGCATCGAGGCGACATCGGACAAAATATCGCCGAACATGTTGGTGGTGACCATTACGTCGAACTGCTTTGGTGTGCGCACCAGCTGCATCGCCGCGTTATCGACATACATGTGTGAGAGTTGTATCTCCGGGTATTCAGCCTGACCGACTTTGATGACTTCCTCGCGCCACATTTCGGTGGCTTCGAGTACGTTGGCTTTATCCACCGAGCAGAGTTTGCCACCGCGTTTTTTGGCGAGGTCGAAGGCCACGCGCGCGATGCGGATAACTTCCGGCGAGGTGTAAACCTCGGTGTTGATGCCCTTACGCGTGCCGTCTGCAAGCGTTTCCACGCCGCGCGGCTGGCCGAAATAAATACCGCCGGTGAGTTCACGCACGATCATGATGTCGAGGCCGGCAACGATATCGCGTTTGAGTGATGAAGCATCGGCCAGCGCATCAAAACACACAGCCGGGCGCAAATTGGCGAACAGGCCGAGCGCTTTGCGGATACCAAGCAAACCCTTTTCCGGGCGTGATGCGATGGGCAGCGATTCCCATTTGGGGCCGCCAACTGCGCCGAGCAATACTGCATCGGATTTTTTTGCGGCAACTACCGTTTCATCAGGAAATGGTGTTCCCACTGCGTCATACGCTGCACCGCCGAGCAGCGCTTCGCTGGTTACAAATTTCACGCTACCATTCGCGCTAAACCAATCCATTATTTTTTTAGTTTCGGCGACAACTTCAGGGCCTATGCCGTCACCCGGCAGTAACAAAATATTTTTAGTGGTCATTTTTTATTCCTTCAGTAGATCTTTAAAACTATCGCCGAGTTTGGCGGGGATTACATCTATTTTGTCCCATACTTTGCCAACCACATAGGGCTCAACCGCGAGCCACGCATCCACATCTGCGCGTGACGGGAAATTCAAAATAATATTCGAGCCGATCATTTTGCCAGCATCATCCAGCAGCGCCGCGCCGCAAAGCATTTTTCCCTCAGCGCGGGCTTGTGCGATTGCTTTGGTGTGCGCATCGCGTGCAGCCATGCGCCGGTTTATTGCGTCGGTGTCGGTGGCATCGTAGGCTATAATTACAAATTGCATTCTATTTCCTTTCTATCCCCTCTCCCTCTCAGGGAGAGGGTTAGGGTGAGGGTTCTATCAATTTTACCCTCATCCTAGCCTTCTCCCTAAAAGGGAGAAGGAATTAAGAGGTTTTTACACGATTTTCCTAGCTTCTCAACTCATCTTTTGCGTGGCGGATGATTTTAAGGGCTGAACCGCCTTCAAGATAAGCGATTCCTAGCGCTACCAGTAAATCCGGATAAAGGGAGCCAGTTGCATAAACAAAATATGCAGCGCAAAGTATCATTAAATTAGCGATTATATCGTTGCGGCTGCACAGCCATACCGAGCGCATGTTGCTGTCACGCCCGCGCGAGCTATATAAGAGCAGGGCGCTGGCGATATTGACGATGAGGGCGAGTGTACCCACCCAGCCCATAGTGCTGTATATAGGGGCGCTGTGTTCCAGTAAATTATGCAGTCCCTGCATCAGGGCCACTGCCGCCAGTAACAGCATGAACGAGGCTTTGAGAAGCGCGGCCCTAGCGCGGACATGGATATGTTTTGCAATAACGTAAAGGGTGATGATGTAGCTCAGCGAATCACTGAAAAAATCCATCGAATCAGCCAGCAGCGAACTGGAATCAGCCTTTAACCCTTGCCATAATTCGAGAAAGAACATCGCGCCGTTGAGCAGCAGCACGATCCACAGCATTTTGCGGTCGTGGTTTATGTGGTCGTGATCGTGGTCATGACCTTCCGACATTTACGCTGCCAGCCACGGAGTATTCTGTTTTTGCTTGGCTTCGTAGGCTGCTATCGAATCAAGCTTGGCGAGGGTGAGGCCGATATCATCCAGCCCGTTCTGCAGGCAATGTTTGCGGAATGGTTCGATATCGAATTTGAAAGCCGGGGTGTTCTGGCCTTCGGCCTGTACGGTTTGTTTTTCCAGGTCGATGCTGATTTTTTTTCCGGTAGCGGCGGTCTGCATCAGCAGCGCAACCTGCTCCTGCGGCAGCACGACAGGAAGGATACCGTTCTTGAAACAGTTGTTGAAAAATATATCGGCGTAGGACGGTGCGATGACGCAGCGAATACCGAAATCCAGCAGTGCCCACGGCGCATGCTCGCGCGAGGAACCGCAGCCGAAATTAGCGCCAGATACCAGCACTTGCGCATGGGTGTATGGTTCTTTATGGAGCACGAAATCGTCGATGCGTTTGCCGTTCACATCATAGCGCATTTCATAGAACAGACCTTCTTTCAGGCCGGTGCGCTTGATGGTTTTTAGGAACTGCTTAGGTATGATCATGTCAGTGTCGACATTGTCTATCGGCAGTGGTGCGGCTATGGCAGTGAGTGTGTTAAATGGCGTCATGTGTTTAGTTACCTGTTACGAGTTACTAGTTACGAGTTTTTATAGTTATCTTTAAGAGAAGATTTTAAGCCAGCGATCATTTTTCTTATCTCTATAATTTGTTTTAGTAATATATCAAAATTCTGTTTACTTAAATATTCGGCATCATGCGCTATAATAATATGTGTGTGCAACTCTGCAAGTGAACCACCAGCAATACCTAAAAACTGAATGAATTCTCCATAATTATTTCTTCCACAACCTTCAGCAATATTTGCAGATATAGAAACCGCACTACGTCGAATTTGGTTTGTAATGCTGTAAATTTCTTCTTTCGGAAAAGTTTTGCTTATTTTATAGACATTCTTGCTCAACTCAACGGATTTTTGCCAAACTACTAGATCCTCATAACTTCTATGCGTCAATTTATTCATACTGATAACTCGTAACTGATAATCGGTAACTTCCTTACGTCTTCCACGGGTCAAGGTCTATTGGTGTTGCATTGGTTGGTTGCGCGGGTTTGCCGTAATCGAGCTCATCCCACGCGATCTTTTCTTCCTTCTTTTTCTCTTCTTTTTTCTTTTTGCCGGAGAATAACGATTTCAGCGAATCAAAAAATCCCATTATTTATTACTCCTTGGATATAGGTATCTGAAAAGATCATGCATATATGCTTCTAACATTTTCTTGGCACGTCTTCTTTCCGGGGTCATGGAATTGACAATAGAATTTCCAATTGCCGCGCCTATACCGCCTGAAGTATCTTGCACAGCAGAAACGGGGAAACTTGCTATCTGTTGCGATGTAGCTGCATCGTATAAGGTAACAGTAGTAGAGATACGATAGCTATCGCCAATCATTATGGAGCGCACTGAGTTAATCTCAAGGCTGACATCACTTATAACTATGGTCATTTTTACATCAGGTTTTTTGTTGCTTTTATTAAGTAATACTTCACCAAGCCTTTTGGTGAGATACATTTTTGCATTTTGAAAATCGGTATCGGCAAGCATTTCCGGATGCTTCGGCTGTATATCGATAGCGGTTACACGATACTCGCCCTGTGTATAGCTGGGAGCCATATCGATATTAGGTGAGCCGCAGGCGCTGAGAGCAAAAATGGCGACCAAAGATAGCAATATTTTTTTCATTTGAACTCTCTTATATCAGTGAGTTTGCCGGTCACTGCGGCGGCAACGGCCATAGCCGGGGAGAGCAGGTGGGTACGGCCACCGCGACCCTGACGGCCTTCAAAATTGCGGTTGGAAGTGGAGGCGCAGCGTTCGCCGTCCGACAGTTTGTCGGCGTTCATGGCCAGACACATCGAGCAGCCCGGCTCGCGCCATTCAAAACCGGCGGCGAGGAAAATTTTATCGAGCCCTTCTTTTTCCGCCTGCTCTTTCACAAGGCCGGAACCGGGTACGACCATAGCGAGTTTCACGCTGCCTGCCACTTTTTTGCCCTGCGCGAATTTTGCAGCTTCGCGGAGGTCTTCGATGCGGCCATTGGTGCAGGAGCCGATGAATACTTTGTCAATAGGTATGTCGGTGATTTTCATGCCGGCGGTGAGGCCCATATATTCCAGCGCACGCTGCTTGGTTGGCGTATCACCGGCGGGAACGGTGGCGGTTATCGGCAGCACATCCTCTGGCGAAGTGCCCCAGGTTACTTGCGGCGCGATGTCGGCAGCGTTCAGCACAATTTCGGAATCGTATTTTGCGCCAGCATCGGTGGGCAATGTTTTCCAGTAGGCGACTGCTTTGTCCCAGTTCTCACCTTTAGGCGCGAGTGGGCGGCCTTTGATATATTCAAAGGTTTTTTCATCGGGCGCGATGAGACCGGCGCGGGCACCAGCTTCGATGCTCATATTGCACACGGTCATGCGCCCTTCCATGGAGAGGTTTTTGATTGCTTCACCGGCATATTCTATAAC
>CAZUXB010000025.1:0-32697 GCA_964624555.1 uncultured Rickettsiales bacterium
TAGGGTCGTGGTAGACTACCACGTTGATAGGCTGGGTGTGTAAGTGTGGTAACATGCTAAGCTAACCAGTACTAATAACCCGATTGATTTATTTATCACTGATGTCTGAGTTATGACGTACAGTGCTAAACAGCACTGCAACGCAGTCTAAATAGATACACACTACTAAATGCTAAATTAATACCCTCATTAAAGGTGTCAGAAAAACCTAAACACATATTAGACCGCTTAAAAGGCGGGCTTATATGATCTGGTGATTATTGCAAGGAAGGCCCCACCCGTTCCCATTCCGAACACGACCGTGAAACTCCTTAGCGCAGATGGTACTATGTCTCAAGGCATGGGAGAGTATGTCGTTGCCAGATCTTATAAGCCCGCTTTTTTTATTTTTTAGCCACCATTGCATCCTAAGCGAAGTCGAAGGATCTTTTCATACCCCCTATTCCCCTTATTTTTCAATATTGTCATAATCCCTTCCCATCCGTCGCCAAAATGTAACAATTAAGCGGTTGTTTTCATAATAAATGCTTATAATATAAACTAATATGGCATCATTATACAAATATGAACAACCCGCTCTTGATTTCGAGAAGGCACATGGGCTGTCTGGAGTAGCGGGAAGATATATATTTGACCCGAGCAGAACACAGCAACATCTGCAACAGAAGATATGGTCACATGATGGTGATTTCCAAGGCTTAACTGATTTAGAATATTCAGATATATTTCATCAACTGGAACGCCTCAATCCAACCGAAATAGGTAAAATTCGTTTTAACCGACTTTCCGCGCATGAATTAAATGATGTGGTAAATGGTATAGTGTCGGGTTTCACCCCTGAAGATATAAGTTTCTTCATTAAACGCAGCCATGGCGGTATTCCTCTTAAAAAATTTGATAGACTTCCAGAAGGTGTTGCTCGCACCGACATTGAAACTAAAATCATGCAACGGCTTGACCCACGTTATCACATACAATGGATTGCCTCACCAACAACTTTGGATAATATTTGGAATCAGGTGAAAGAACGTCCTGTCACCAGACCATACGATATAGCAGCAAATATGGTAAAAGAAAATGCCGCAGCTTTGGCATTAACACTTGGTATTGCTACAGTTGGATATTTTGCTTGGAAAGAGCATAAGAGACAAAAACAACAAAAAATTACAGCTAACCTCCCACCATTATAACTATTGTAATCCCCCCCATTTTCCCCTAGAATAACCCTCATGAAACAGGAATTCAGCGTAATTATTGAAAAAGATAGCGACGGTTATCTGGTCGCCAGCGTCCCAGAGCTTAAAGGCTGTCATACACAGGCAAAATCCATGGATGAATTGCTTGAACGCATCCGTGAGGCTGTTCTTTTATGTTTAGAAGATGGTACTCCTGCTGATTCACATGAATTTTTGGGTATCCAGCGTATTTCGGTTGACGTATGGCCCGCTCCCCACGCCTGACTGGCAAAGAGCTGATAAAAATTCTAGAAAAACATGGCTTTGAAGTGATACGCATTCGTGGCAGTCATCATTTTCTAAAACATCCCGATGGTCGTGTTACAGTCGTTCCAGTCCACAGCAACGAGGTTATTGGAGTTGGTCTTTTAAGCAAAATATGCCGTGATGCTGAAATAGATTTGTAACAATTGCTTATATGATCTGGTGATTATTGCAAGTAAGTCCCCACCCGTTCCCATTCCGAACACGATCCCGCAACAAGTGCGGGACGAAACTCCTTAGCGCAGATGGTACTATGTCTCAAGGCATCCGCCTACGCCAATGCTACGGCGGACACAGTGGGAGAGTATGTCGTTGCCAGATCTTATAAATCGGCTTTTTTTTATTCCCAAACCGTCATCCTGTGGATTGCGAAGCAATAGCACAGGATCTCGCTCAATTATAACCTATTCCTAGATCCTGTGCTGATACTTCGTATCCCACAGGATGACTAATTCCCCTTATTTTTCAATATTGTCATAATTCTCCCCCTCACCGCCTCCAAATCTTCATAATTCTGCGGTTGTTTTTGGGAATAATGCCTATAAAATGTCCCGATAACAGTGAGGATAATAATGAGTGAAATACAAACAACTGCCCCTACAGTAGTTGCTACAACCTTAGGACAAGGTAATGATGCGAAAAAGCCACGCCTGCTGGTGGTGGACGATGCCGCACAATTATTGCCTAGATTGGCAGAGGAATATGAATATCAAGGATTTGATGTGGTAAAATGCCACATCAAGTTTCCGACTACGCCCGCCGCCACCGATGGGCAATCAGATATAAACTTTTCCACTATAGGTGAAATAACCCAGTACGCACTTAACCATGCAAATCGGATAGATGCGGTACTGACTGATCTGAGCGGCGCCACCAACCCCAGAGATTACGGCTATGCTCTGGCTAATGACCTGCACGATAAATGCTTTAATGGCCCTGTGGCCATAAATACTGTATCGCACGGAGAACGCACCAATTATAAAAACACTCTCGGCGTTTTTGACAAGAGTAGCCATGACGAAATAGCAAACGCTATAAAATCCGCACTAAGAGGACAATGCAAAACTGTTTAGAAATACATAGGAGAATTTATGACTGAAGAATTATCTGATACACGGCAAGCAATAGCAGAAAGATCAGCCGCTTATAACACAATTAGAACTTTACTTAAAGCCAATGGATTGGGTGGAGCAGTCCATTTCCCGGATAAGGATTGTATTGCCGAGGAAACAGCCGATTCCCCTGATAAGCTAGTTTTAGATGGTGGTAATAAACACAAATCTGGTGTCAGAGATGTGGTAGGCAATATTTCAGCTAATGTTAACGCAGTTGCAGAATTACTGGTCAAAAAAGGTATCACAGCGGTTGTTGAACCTGCCAGCAAAGCTAACGATAATACAATACGCCTTACCATTGCAATGGATGAAGGTAATAGGCAGGCGCTCGCAGCCCTTGCTAACAGAGGCCGGGCTGATAGTGGTGAACACCCTCCTGAAGTTACTCCGCCCGCTGGTGCGCCAGCTATACCTCGCGAAACCCCAATTACGACTTTAGTAGCTGAAGGCCCACAAAGACGCGGAAGGACGCGCACAACATAATTGTTGTAACAAATAGCTGACTACTAGCTACTGCGGCGGCGGCCGGCAGCATGTTTACCGCGGCGCAGGCCACGGCGGGCACTGTCGCCCCCTGCCGTAGCATTTCCACGCTTTATCATTCCGGTTGAGCTCCATTTATGTTCTTTGCCGTTGGGGGTGGTAACGGTTCCCTGATGCTCAAAGCTGCCCCGCCCGGTTCTTTCGGTGGTGCCGCTATAGTTAGTCACCTTACCGTTTGGCCCGGTTATGGTGCCAGAATTTTTGCCATGCCCGGCGCTTCCCTGCACAGTTGTAGTTTTTCCGTTCGGGCCGGTATAGGTAGTGGTATGGGTTAATTCGCCGTCTTTGACCGTGGCAGTACGGTTTACATCGGTAACTTTGCCGTTCGGGCCGGTTATGGCGCCGTTATAGGTTGCAGTGCCATTGTTGAAAGTAGTATCGCCCTGGTAGCTGGTAACACCGCCCTTGGGGCCGGTGACCGTGCCAGTTTTATGAACCGTGCCGTTGCTGTAGGTTTTGGTCTGGTCGATAGTGCTTACGCCTCCGTTCGGGCCGGTCACAGTGCCTTCATGCTGCAACGCACCATCCTGCAGGGTGGTTGACCCTTCATAGGTAGCGACACCACCGTTGGGCCCGGTTATGGTGCCTGAATCCTCAACGGCCAGTGCCGGCAGACAATAAAAACTAATTCCCAAAACAGCAAGCGCGGCAATATTATTTTTCATAAACACTCCCATGTTTTTTTATTATCTGTACTTGCGCGAGGATACAGCAACAGCATTAACCCGTCAATTCCCGGGCATGACAATTCTGTAATATTCATTCTGGCGTAAAACAAGATTGGTATTGAATATTTATGGCCATTTTGTACAGTGCTCGTCCTGTCTATTTTTTTCAACAACAAACGAAGGGAGCTTTTATGACCAAAGCAATTCCGGAAGGTTTTCATACTATAACCCCGACCCTGGTCGTCGATGGTGCATTGGAGGCGATCAAACTGTACGAGAAGGCTTTCGGAGCCACGCAGGATTATTGCATGATGATGCCCGACGGCAGCAACAAGGTGATGCACGCCTCACTGCAAATTGGCAATTCAAAGATTTTCCTGTCAGATGCCAATGCCAAAAGCGGTTGTGTTGCCAATAAATCCAACTTCTACCTTTATGTTGAAAATGTTGACCTGGCCGCAGAAAAAGCCAAGAAAGCCGGATTAACAGAAAAGATGGCGGTTCAGGATATGTTCTGGGGCGACCGCATGGGCGCTTTCACCGATAAATTCGGCAACCAATGGACTCTGGCCACCCATGTCCGCGATGTTTCTGACGAGGAAATGAAGACGGGTGCCAAACAAATGATGAGTAAAGCTGCTTAATAATCAACAGCTAACGTATAATCAAGAATGGTTTTAAAGCAGGGGCGGCCGGTTCGCTCCTGCTTTTCTATTTTTATAGACATAATTATTTAATTACAGATAGTTACAAACCGATACAGGCGACATAAAACTGTCACATTGATGTAATCAAATCTTAACACCACCTGATGAATATCCAGCTATAATCCTGATAATATAATTAACAAACAAATATGCTAGGAATATACAAAATGCTTAATAGTAGGTACAATAAATATGAGCAGGTGGACGCTTTTGAGGAAGTGGCGGCCATACTGTCTGCCAGCGGAGTTGAAATAACTGGAAATATGCTTAAGCTAATGTCCCCGCTGATGTATGACAGCAAGAGCTTTGAAGAGCGCTGTGATGCTATTTCAGCACGGTTAGACCGCTTTAGCCAATAGACTGACCCTGGCTATTTTTTAGACTTGCCACCCTTGGCAGGCTTTGCCGCCTTGGATTTTTTGGCTGGTTTCGCGGGCTCTTCTTCCTCTTCGCTTTCTTCCAGCTCACCGTCTTCGACTTCATCGATCAGAGTGTCATCATCTATGGCGATGTCATCATCCATAGGCTCTTCAGGCTCAACATCTTCCAATTCCTCGAGGTCTTCGATATCATCTACATCATCAATTTCTTCAATAGCTTCGATCTCATCTTCGCCTTCAACGACAACAACATCGTCAAAATCTTCCAGATCCACCCCCTCTACATTCTTGGGGGCTTTTTTAGGTTGTGCCTTAGATTCCTGTTTTGCCTTCTGTTTAACCAGCGGATCATCGCTATCCACCTCGACTACAACTTTGCTTTTACGGCGCACCCTTACCGGCGCGTTAATATCATTGATAGCCCTGCATTTTGGGCAAGAAGCCGGGTTTTTCCCTAAATCATAAAACCGTGCACTGCACGCTACGCATATACGCTTATTCCCTATAACTACCTTATCCACCAGTGTACTCCCCAGATGATTAATAACAAACTGTTACTATAGCTGATTAGAGGCTGGATATTTTTTTGCAACATAAATTTTAGTATATAAGCTCATACCACTTGAAAAATATGATTGCTTTACCACATACTGTGGATTGAACATATTACCATTTATCACTATAAATTTAAGGACATATAATGACTATTTCGCAGGATACGACTCAGGAAGATGGAGAAACTTCACAGGCCACCTCCCAACAGGGGGAGAAAATTGTTGATATTAAGGACGCACGCATTGCCCAGCTGGAAGAAGAATGTTCCAAGCTGCGTGATAGCTGGGTGCGGGCGGTAGCTGAAACTGATAATGTCCGTAAACGGTCGCAGCGCGACCTTGAGGAAAGCGGGAAATACGCCATAACCGCCTTTGCCAAGGACATGGTAAGCGTGCTGGAGAACCTGCAACGGGCGGTTGAGAGCATCCCGGCGGCTGAAGCCACGGAAAATCCGGTTTTAAAAACCCTGGGCGAAGGTATTAACCTGACCTTGCAGGAATTACTGGGGATATTCCAGAAATACGCGATAGTCCGCATCAACCCACTCGGGGAGAAATTCGACCATAACCTGCACCAGGCGGTAGTTCAGGTGGAAAAGAATGATGTTGAAACCGGCACTGTTGTCCAGGTGATCCAGTCCGGCTACATGATTGCGGACCGCCTGCTGCGCCCAGCGATGGTAGCGGTTTCTAAAACTTCCGGTGAAGATACGAAAAAACTTGATACCTCGGCTTAAAAAGCCTACAACCCAGACAGTAGGTATGCGGCCCTACAGGATAACAACGCCAATTTGGAAAATACGACGAGTGAAAACAGATATAGCCTTTTCTTCTGATGATTCCCACCGTTTCCTGCCTTGGCTGATTGGCATGATGGTTTCGCTTGCTGCGCTCCTGCTGTGCTTCGTGATTACGATAAATGGCTGGGTGATAGACCGTGGCAGCAGCTATAACAATAACATCACGGTAAATATCCCGGTTATTGATGGGGAACGTCCACAGCCGCAAGAAACCATCGACAGAATTATAAATTCCCTGCAACAATCTCCGGGAGTTGCTGGCGTTGCTGTTGTCGAGCAGAAAAAGCTCCAGAGAATGCTGGTGCCGTGGCTTGGCGAAACTATGGCTGGCTCTGAATTGCCATTGCCCACTGTTCTGGATGTAACCCTTAAGGATGGTGTTACCGTTGACATTCCCAAGTTGCAGGCAGCCCTGTCACAGATCGCTGCCGGTACCGAGGTTGATACCCACGAAGCATGGGTGACCGCCTTCATTAGTTTTTCTGCGGCTATCCGCTCGCTGATAACCATGTTCGCGGTACTTATCATAATTTCCATAGGGCTGATGATTGCCTTCACCTCGCGTGCTTCACTGCACCTACACAGCAAGGCGGTAAACCTGCTGCACTCTATCGGGGCGGAGGATGGCTATATTGCCCGCCAGTTTCAGCAGGAAGCCTGTTTACTTACCATGCGCGGGGCAGCGGCAGGTTGTATCATAGCCGCCGCTGGCTTCTGGTTTATGGGGCAATATATGGAATCTCTGGGGAACCCTTCTATCCCCTCGCTGGCCATGGGACAGTTGCATTTTATCCTGCTTGCTGGCGTTGCCTTGGCCTGCGGCTTGGTGGCATGGTCTACGGCAGGTCTTTCAGTGATGAAGCAACTTAAACAGATGTTATGACCCCGTTTCGGTTACGCAGGAAAATTACCGCCAGTTTTATAATCATTTTTTTAGTATGGGCCACCGGGTTCCTGTGGTTCAGGCAGCAGATACCGCAAACTACCAACAACTTCGCAGAAAACTCCGCCGATGCGATAATAGTCCTTACTGGCGATGACGGGAGGCTGGCATACGGGATAGAACTTCTGGCAGAAAACAAAGCCAAAGTATTGTTCATCAGCGGTGCAGGTGCGCAGGTTACGGTTGCTGACATTATGCACCATGTTCCTGAAGAAATGCAGAAAAAAATAGACCTCACAAAAATAGCACTTGGCCATGAAGCGGTAAATACCATAGGCAATGCCAGGGAAATAAAAGAATGGCTCAGTAAAGAAAATTATAAAAAAATTATACTGGTTACTTCCAATTACCATATGCCGCGCAGCCTTTTGGAGGTATCCTCTGCCCTGCCTGCGGTAACTATAACCCCGGCACCGGTTATAGATAACGATAATGAACTGATATTCTCTGAATACCACAAATACTTTGCCAGCATATTGCGCCACCTGTTTGTTTCTGTTACGGGAAACAAATGAAACAGAAGATAACCGCCCTCCTCATCATACGCTCGGTTTTATTCAACATCGCCTTCTTTGCGTGGGCATTTATTTCGGCGATTTTATTCATTCCATTTTTTATAATATCGGACAGGACAGCGCAACAGGTTGGCAAGCCGTGGGCGGTTCTGTCGTTATTCTTTGCCCGCACCCTCTGCGGCATAAAATACGAAGTGCGCGGCACGGAAAATATCCAGAACACCCCAGCAATTTATGCGTCCAAGCACCAGTCAGCATGGGACACTATAATCTTCCACATACTGCTTAAGCGCGCAGCTTTCGTACTGAAGAAAGAGCTGCTGCGGATACCCTTCTGGGGCTGGTATTTGTGGAGAATGAAGATGATCGCCATCGACCGCAGCGCCGGGGCCAGTGCCATAAAACAGCTAATCCGTGATAGCAAGGCCGCGCTTGAAGAAGGCCGCCCGATAATTATTTTCCCCGAAGGCACCCGCACCAGACCCGGAGCCGCACCGAACTATTTGCCCGGCACCACCGCCATGTATTCCGCGCTGAATGTTCCGGTGGTTCCGGTGGCGCTTAATTCCGGTGTGTATTGGGGAAAAAATGCGTTTTTTAAAACTCCGGGCACCATCATCATTGAATTCCTGCCTCCGATCGCGCCGGGCATGAACAAAAAGGAATTTGCCCAGAAGCTGGAGAATGATATAGAGAATGCAACAAATAAATTGATGACGGATAACGGATGACAGATGGCTAAAAACTTGTCATCCGCCATCTGTCATCTGCCATCCAACCAGAAAGGTTACTATGCGTCCATCCAATCGCCTGCCCAACCAGCTCCGTGAACTATCACTTACTCCCGGCGTGAGCCGCAACGCGGAGGGTTCCTGCCTCATCAAATGCGGTAACACCCATGTGCTGTGCACCGCGAGCATCGAAGAAGAAGTGCCAAGGTTCCTGAAAAAATCGGGCAAAGGCTGGGTCACCGCTGAATATGGCATGTTACCGCGCTCGACTCATAGCCGCATGCCGCGTGAAGCGGCGAAGGGAAAACAATCTGGCCGTACGCAGGAGATACAGCGTTTGATTGGCCGCAGCTTGCGCTCGGTGGTGGATCTGGGGCTACTCGGCGAACGCCAGATAACTATCGACTGTGACGTGATAGAAGCCGACGGTGGCACCCGCACTGCCTCCATCACCGGTGCGTATGTGGCGCTGCACCACGCGGTACAATTTTTGATAAAAAAAGGCGAGTTGAAGCAATCGCCAATCACAGGTCACGTAGCTGCTGTTTCCTGCGGTATCTATAACGGTAACCCGGTTCTTGACCTTGATTACGCCGAAGACAGCAACGCCAGCATGGATTCTAATTTTGTACTCACTGAAGATGGGCGCATCATCGAGATCCAATGCACCGCCGAAGAAAAACCAATCGACGAAGAGCATTTCTCGGCACTGTTTACCCTCGCCAAAGCCGGTGTCAAAGAACTCATCGCCGCGCAGAAAAAGGCTATGGGTTGATGCTAAAAAAAATCGTCATTGCCAGCCATAATAAAGGCAAGGTCCGCGAGATCGGCGAGTTGCTCGCACCGCTCGGGATGAGAGTGGTTTCAGCGGGCGAGATGAATGTTGATGAGCCGGAAGAAACCGGTTCCACCTTCGCTGAAAATGCGATTTTAAAAGCGGAAAATACCGCTGCAAAAACCGGACTGCCCGCTCTCGCTGATGATTCCGGCCTTGCAATTCCTGCACTCGGCGGCGCACCGGGTATATACTCGGCACGCTGGGCCGGAGCGGATAAGGATTTTGCCAGCGCCTTCGCCCGCATCCAAAAAGAATTGCCTACCGCGAACGGTGCCGCCGCCTATTTTATCTGTTCATTATGCCTGGTTATTCCGGGCGCGAAGCCACAAATCTTTGAAGGGCGGATTGACGGCACCCTCACCTTCCCACCACGCGGCGAGCATGGTTTTGGCTATGACCCTATCTTCATACCCGAAGGTTATGATATAACTTTCGCGCAGATGGATGCGGCCAAGAAACATTCGATGAGCCACCGCGCCCGCGCCTTTGAAAAATTCGTAAAATATCTGGAGACACAGAAATGAAACTGCTTGCATTCGCCGCTTCGCATAGACCGGAGTCGCTGAATTATAAACTTGTGCAACTCGCGGCAGCGCAGGCAAAACTCCACGGCGCGGAAGTTGAAATTGCCGATTATACGGAGTTCGACATGCCGCTATATAATGACAATCATTCCGATAACCCACCGCCTGTGTGCCGGAAATTCGCGCAAAGATGCGAGAATGTCGACGGCATCATCATCGCCATGCCCGAATATAACTGGTCGTTCCCGGCTTCGCTTAAGAACATCATCGACTGGACCTCGGTGGTGCCCAACAACCTTTCAGGCAAGACCGTGTTCCTGATGTCGGCCACCACTGGCGCACGCGGCGGGATTGCCGGGCTGCAACAGTTCAAATCGCCCCTTGAAGCCTTGCACATGATTGTATTTCACAAAGTTTTTCCTCTCGCCCACGCCCAGGACGCGTTCACGGAAAGCGGCGAACTGGTCGATAAAAAGCAACAAGAGCTTTTGTTTAGCCAGATAAAGGATTATATTGTATTTGCCCAAAAACTTTCACACCACTAAGGAGAAACGCCATGAAGCTTGCCAAATTTACTGCCATTGCCGCCCTTGCTGCAACGGCCCTTCCCGCGCCGTCTTTTGCCGCTGATAAATATGAGTTTGATAAATCGCACACGCGGATTTTATTTTACGTAAACCATCTTGGTTTTTCCGATATGGTTGGAGAATTCACCGATTATGACGGCGCTATCACTTTTGATGAAAAAAAACCGGAGGACAGCACTCTGGATATTACCATAAAACCCTCCGGTATCCGCACCAGCAGCGCCAAGCTGGATGGCGAGTTACAAGGTGAAAAATTTTTTAATTCAGAAAAATTCCCGACCATTAAATTTGTAAGCAGCAAGTCAAAATCAACTGGTGCCAATGATGGTGAGGTTGAAGGCACGTTAACCATGCTGGGTGTTAGCAAACCAGCCACTTTGAAGGTTCATTTCAACAAGGCCGACTATCATCCGTTCACCAACAATTTTGTTGCTGGGTTCAGCGCAAGCGCAGTTATTAAACGCTCAGAATTTGGTTTTACCAACCTTATACCTATGGTTGGGGATGAGGTACGCTTAGAGGTACAAACTGAGATCGTAAACCTCGACCGCAAAAAACAGGAGGAAATAAAGCATAAATGAAGAATTTGATTAGATATTTTATTTGTCATATCCTTGCTATAATATTTTCTGTATTATTATCATTTTCTGCCTATGCAGAAAATAATGTAAAAGCCAGCTTGGTGAGTGATACATCGGCAATCGTTAGCGGCAGTCCTTTCCGCCTCGCAGTAAAGCTTGACGCTCCCGAGGGATGGCATACTTACTGGAAAGACCCGGGTGACGCCGGTATCCCGACCAAGTTGAATTGGGAACTTCCTGCTGGTTTTTCCGCCGGTGAAATCGACTGGCCGGAACCGCGCAAGATGCAGGAAGGCACCCTTAAAATAAACGGGTACATTGGAACCACTATACTGCCGGTTACAATAACCACTCCTGATAAATTAAGTGCTGAAGCCTACGATCTGAGGGTTAATGCCGAGTGGCTTGCCTGTAATGAAATATGTATCCCGGAATCACAGGAATTGTCTATAAACCTTCCAGTCAGGACAACCTCAAAACCCCAGAATACGGAGCTATTCCTTTCCCCCAGGACTGTACAGCCTGACGTAAAAAAAAATAGCGAATTTCCCATTTTAGCCATCATACTTAGTGCGGTGGTGGGTGGGCTGATACTGAATATCATGCCCTGCGTTTTGCCGGTTTTATCGCTGAAAACCCTTGCCCTTGTTAAAAAATCCGGTCAGGTCAGCCGTCATACTTTCAAGTATGGTGTCGCCTATACTTTAGGAATACTTCTCTCCTTTGCCATAATTGCCGCAGTGCTTATAACCCTGCAAAAAAGCGGGGAAGCGGTTGGCTGGGGTTTCCAGATGCAGTCTCCGGCCTTTGTCGGTTTCCTTATCTATCTGCTATTTCTGGTTGGGCTAAACCTGTCCGGGTTGTTCCACCTGCCGGTGTTGCTTGGCGGGGTTGGCCAGAACATCACTAATGAAAACACCCTGCGTGGGAGTTTTTTCACCGGGATACTGGCAACTCTGGTGGCTACCCCTTGTACTGCGCCATTCATGGCCTCGGCGGTTGGGGCGGCCCTGACCCTGCCAGCATGGGCAGCAATGCTTACCTTTCTGGGGCTGGGCTTTGGTCTGGCTTTGCCATTTCTTCTTATCAGCATATTCCCGTTTTTGCTGCGTTTCCTGCCCAAACCCGGCGCATGGATGGAACGCTTCAAAGAATTTCTCTCCTTCCCTATGTATGGCGCAGTCATCTGGCTTTTATGGGTACTGGGTATGCAAAAAGGCGTGGATGGGGTTATCCTTACCATCTGCGGGCTGCTGCTTATTAGCTTTATGATATGGCTGCAGAATGTAGCGGGCGGTCATAAATCGGAACCGCGTATATTCACCATAATTACGGTGGCAATTATGCTTGGCGCGATACTCTTTTCCCTTTCCCAGAATCAGGATAAGGAAAATTTTATCCCTTATTCACCTTCGGCGCTTGCAGAACTTCGCAAAGAAGGAAAAGCGGTATATGTCGATGCGACAGCGGCATGGTGTATAACCTGCCAGTTGAACAAGCGCATAGCCATAGATACTCCGAAAACCAGGCAGGCCTTTACACAATACAACGTAGTATTCATGGTTGCTGACTGGACGCGCAAAAATCCGGAAATAACAGAATTTCTGCGCAGTTTTGGCTATAATGGCGTACCGCTTAATGTATTCTACCCGGCCGGGGGTGGAGAGCCCGTGGTATTGCCACAGATACTCAGCGAACAGATTGTAATAGACACAATAAAAAACCCTGTGAGCCCTTAGGCTGCACAGGGTTTTTTATTTTCATTATTGATAGAGCGTTTTCGCTTTAGCTCCGCACTAGGCGTGGGAAAGCGCTTTGCTCATCTGCTCAGTAGCTTCGGCAACGCGTTCATTGATAGGCTCAAGAGCTTCTGCGCTATATTCGAACAGCATGTTGGAAAGCTTGCTGGACTGACTGAAGAAGCTGTCAATAGAGCTTTTTATTATTTTGCTCTGCAGCTCAACCATATCGTTAATAGTGCGGCAAGCGAATATATCCTTGGATATTTCTACATTGTCAGAAAACGCTTTGTTGGCATATTCAACCAATTCACCGCTAACGTCTTTGGCAAGCGATGCGGTAAGATTACCACATTCAACCAGCGCTTCCACGTTATCACGTGACATAGCGATAACATCATACAGCGACTTGGTAATAGCATCCGCTGATTTAGTGATATGTTCAGCACTCTCACGGCCCATTTCGAAGGCTTTTTCCTGCACTTTTTGTGCTTCAGAAGCGCCGTTGGCCAGCAAATCTTTCACTGCTGAGCTGCTTATTTTAATAACGCTTTCAGCAGAGTTACGGGTTGATTCCACCGCTGATATAGTATTCTTCGTGGCCTTGTTAGCAACCGTTGAAGCAAGTTTTACGGCTGGCTGTACAGAAGGCTTCTTTGCTTGTTGAGTCATAAGAACTTCTCCAATCCTGGTTTGTACTTGGTTAATCCATTAGGATTGCACCGCCCTACAAAAAAATGACGCAGTGCAACATTACGTTCGGGTACTATAGTTAGGAAATAACTGAATGTCAAGTTAGAGCAAAATAAATCTTTTGTTTTAATCTAGCACACCGGATAATTTTATTCGTTTTTATTGCACTGCAACATAGTTATTTTGGATGAAATTTATACGATTCCGCAGATGATTTCCGATATATAATTTCACACGTAATTATAATTTGCGCTTCACATACGTGGTGATATTTTGTATAAGTGGATTTGTTAGTAATACGTTGAGAAGGAACATAGTAACGGCATGAAGTTGAACTTGCGTACGATATTGCTGGCCGCGTTGCTTTTGGCGCCAGTTTCCATGTTAACATCTGTTGATGCGGAGGCCAGACAGTCCCATAAGACCCACCATGTAAAAGGCAAACATTCCAGAAAAACGGCAAGATCATCCCCCGCTGCCAGACAGGCGCTGTTTTCCGCCCTTGTGGTGAATG
This sequence comes from uncultured Rickettsiales bacterium, assembly GCA_964624555.1. GTDB lineage: Bacteria > Pseudomonadota > Alphaproteobacteria > Rickettsiales > SXRF01 > SXRF01. Next base: position 13,932 of record CAZUXB010000025.1, read on the forward strand.
CCGATAATGGCAATATATTATACGAAAAAAATGCTGGCGGCATCCGCTACCCGGCCTCGCTTACCAAGATGATGACGCTATACCTGACCTTTGATGCCCTCAAAAAAGGCAAGTTGGAGATGAGCGATACGCTGCCGGTTTCTGAAAAAGCTGCTGGCCAGCCGCAGACCAATATATCTCTGAATGCTGGCGACAAGCTTCCGGTTAAGACTGCTATTGAAAGCGTGATTGTGCGCTCGGCCAATGATTCGGCTATGGTACTGGCAGAGGCGCTGGGCGGCACCTCCTGGAATTTTGCCCTGATGATGACCCAGAAGGCGCGGGCACTAGGCATGAAGAATACTGTATTCCGCAACCCTAACGGCCTGCCCGACAACCAGCAATACACCACCGCCTATGACATGGCCAAGCTGGGGATAGCATTACGCCGCGATTTCCCGCAATATTACCCAATGTTCAAGCTCACCTCCTTTTCCTATGACGGCATAACCTATCCCGGCCATAACCATGTTATGGAGCGTTATGAGGGGGTCGACGGAATAAAAACCGGCTATATCCGCGCTTCCGGCTTTAATCTGGTCACATCGGTCAAAAGGAACGGTCATAATCTGGTGGCAGTGATAATGGGCGGCAGCACTATCAACGCCAGAGATAATGCGATGATAGAGATGCTGGACAGAACCTTTTCACAGCTTGAGAACAAGCAGAAGAGCTTATCTAAAAGTGAGGAAAATGAGGATAATGCCAAAGAATCAGTAGTAGCAGACACAGTTGGGGAGACCAACAAGGTAGCGCGGGCGTTTTGATTTAGCCTGAACCTCTCCCACTGGGAGAGGTCGGCGAAGATTGAGCATAAGCGAAATCGAGACGGGTGAGGGCTTTTTCTTTATGGGGCTTAGCCCTCACCCGCCGCTGCTCGCCTCGTTCCACTCGGCGGCGGCGACCTCTCCCAGTGGGAGAGGTGAAAGTTAGATTTTTACTGAAATTATTGCACTTTTTGCCAAAACTGTCATAAAACTGTCATAAAACTGGTATATAATCTGGTTGTAGAAGTTCTGATAACTAGTTAGAATAGTGGCATATTAACAAAGCAAAAATGGTATTGTATATGGTTGATTTTCCAGCACTGGATCAGATGACTCAGAACTTTATTAAATGGGCTGATGAAAAAGGGCAACAATTAACTGACGCGGCAGGTGAGCTTATTGGTAATTTTGTTAATGGCTTTCTCGCAAAACTTGGTAAGGGGGGCATATCGCTTGGTGGTGGCGGACTGGCGGATGCAGGCCATTCTCTTCCAAAGGTAGCTTCGGTTACTCCATCTCCAACTCCTGTAAAACATGAGTCCCTTGAAAGGTCACATGTCCCTGAAAAAGTCAAACATATGGCAAGAGAGTCAGTTGGCAGCCACGGTCACGGAAAAGGATATGAGGTGGCTAGTATGTCTGGACATGATTTTGGAAATCTGGCCCCTACCCCTATCTCAGTTGGTGGTGTCCAGCAGAGTCAGGGCTACGCACGCGCCTAATATTTAGATTACACGGTAAAACAAAAATTACCCGCTTTGTGGCGGGTATTTTTTTGCCTGCCCCCCCTCCCTAACCCTCCCCCGCAAGCGGGAGAGGGAATAAAGATAAAGTTCCCTCTCCACGAAGTGGGGAGGGTTAGGGAGGGGTAGATAATCAGAACGGAGATAACGTTTCAATAACCTGATTACCCCAACGTGGCTGCTGCATATCGGTTAGCTGGCCGCGCCCGCCGTAAGTTATGCGCGATTCGGCGATCTGGCTGGAATCGATGGTATTATCGGATTTAATATCCTCAGGGCGAACCACACCTTTAACCGATATTTCGCGAATCTCGAAATTTATGCGCACTTCCTGACTGCCATCAATCACAAAATTGCCGTTGGGCAGAACCTGTGTTATCAGCGCGGCAACCTGGGTTTCTATAGTTTCCTTACGTTTTACGCTGCCATTGCCTTTACTATCGGTAGCGCCAGTGATGCTGGAAAGTTTGCTGGGATCAGCTTCACCCGGCAGGAAGCCAAAAATTCTCTTTTCCAGACCAAATACTGCCGGGGCGGCAAGTGAATCCGAGGTATCCCTCTTGCGCTCAGTGGCGTTATCTACTTCCGCCTTATCCCCTATTTTCACATTAACCCGGAGTATATCCCCTACCCTTGCCGCACGCTGGTCACGAAAAAATGCCCGCGCTCCCGGCTGCCACAATGAATTGGCATATTGTTTTGGCGGCGGGGCATTTTCCGGTACTGGCCAGGTCATAGGCTGGTAAGCAGCTTTTTCGGTAGGGTTGGAAACTTCCGCCATCCGCGGCGGTTTGCCGACCTCATCGAGCTTGTCGAGTGTGCTGGAGCAACCGCTAAGTATGGTGGATATCAAAAAAAGTGATGCTGTCATCCCGGACTTGATCCGGGATCCAGAGCCAAGACCACTGACTGAATTTTTGGCCCCAGATCCCAGCCTACGCTGGGATGACAAAGAAAGAAATAATCTATTTTGCATAATCAACTCCATTTGCTGGCATTATCTGGCTGGTTTCCGTATCCTGGGCAAGCACATCAACTGTATTGCTGGTGGAAACCACAGCATGGGTGATTTTTTTGCTGGTAGTGTTACGAACTTCAATTACATCACCTTTTGCACCATCACCAAGGGCCTGACCACTGGTAGTTATTTCCATGCTTGGGGTTTTATAGCGCATCTGCACCAGGGCGTTCTTTTTGATAAGTGCCGGGGCTGAGATTTCACTATTACGGATAGGACGGTTAGGAGAAACGGTGCGTATCGGCGTCCTGCCGATAAGTTCGGCAGCATCTGTCACCACGTCATTACTGGAGCGTTCCTGCGGGAATGATTTTACTTCAACATCAGACTCACTAATTACCTCGCCATTGCGTAAGCTATGCTTAAGCACGGGAACATCGTTCATTGCCATGTAACGTCCGGCAAGTGGTAAAGCACTTACCACAGTATCATCACCCATAATTATAAGGCTTGCGCTCCAGCGGCTTAGGTTGCTGTCTACCCGGAGGCCGCGCACTTCAACATCTATTGGCTTATTAGAAGAATATAAGGGGGTGGTTTTTTTGCCATTAATAACGGCTGCTATGCGCTGACTACCAGCCATTTCAGAGTTCAGTTTTTCGGTAAGCGCCTTGCCCACCGCATCCTGCGCATCTTCATAGGAAATATTGAAAATATAAGCTGGCGCTGTTTCATCTGCCATCGCTAACGAAGACAAAAGGGCCATGGCCAATGCATAAAATATCTTTTTCATGATTCTACACACTCTGGTTAAGGTTCTGGAGCATTTCATCGGACTTGCTGATGATCTTGCTGTTCATTTCATATACACGCTGGGCTTTGATAAGGTTGGTAAGTTCGGTTACCGCATCCACGTTGGAGCTTTCAAGATAACCTTGCAGCAATGTTCCATAACCGTCCTTACCCGGCGTTCCAACAACCGGTGATCCGGAGGCAGTAGTTTCCATATACATATTGCTGCCAACCGCCTGCAACCCGGCCTCATTGATAAAGCTAGCGGTCTGGAACTGCCCAAGGTTCTGCGGTGCCACCTGCCCGGCAATGGTAGCAAAAACTTCGCCGGACTGGTTGATACTGATTGAGGTTGCGGCAGGCGGGATAGTTATCGCCGGTTCGATCTGGTTACCATCGGAAGTTACAATCACCCCGTCCGGGCTTACCTGTAGTGCTCCGGCACGGGTATAGGCCAGTTCACCGCTGGGCAAAGTCACCTGCAGGAAGCCTTTGCCCTGGATAGCGATATCAAGCGGATTGGTGGTATTCTGCAATGTACCCTGGTTGATATTGCGATAAATGGCCCCGGTCTTCACACCAAGGCCGATCTGGATACCGGTTGGCACAATAGTACCGGAGTCGGCGGAGTTAGTACCTACCCTGCGGTCATTCTGATAGAGCAGGTCCTGAAATTCCGGGCGCTGTAATTTATAGGCCGTGGTGTTGATGTTGGCCAAGTTCTGGGAAGTAACATCCACATATAGCTGCTGCGCCTGCATTCCGGTAGCTGCTATGTCTAATGCTCTCATTGTTTTATTCTCCAATCATTGTAACTAGATTATTGTGCCTGCTGCGCCCATGTGTTCGCGGATTTTCTCTGTAAATCATACATGACCTCGACCATTTTCGCGGTATTAGATACCGAACGCGATACATCGATCATATGGGTAAGCTCCAAAACCGGTTTTACGTTTGCACCGGAAAGCGCACCCTGCACCACCTTTGCATCGGTTGAAAGTTCAGGCGTTACCTCGCTTTTGAACATCGCTCCGTCCAACCGTTCCAGCAGGTTCGGATTAGCAAATTTATAAACAGCGATGGTGGCGAATTCCTCTCCATTTACCGAGATATTACCTGCTTCGCCAATTTTAATATCCTGCGTTTCCGGGGTAAAGGTAATGGTCTGGCCGCTGTCATTAAGCACCGGGTTACCATCAGCAGTAACCAGCGTACCCGAACCATCGACCTGGAAGTTGCCAGCCTTGGTATAACGAACCCCAAGCGGTGTCTGCACTGAAAAGAAACCATCGCTGGCAATGGCCAGATCAAGTGGGTTACCGGTTGCCTTAATAGGACCGTTTTCCAGATCATGGTAACTGGAAATATCATAGGCAAAGGCCATGTCATTACGGTTACGCTGGTTAACATCCTTGGTCATATACGAGTTAAACAAAAGATGTTCACCGACATAACCGGTGGTGTTGGCATTGGCAACGTTGCCTGCGGTAACTTCCATATCGCGGAAAAGAGCCAGCTGCCTTGATAAAGTAATATATACGCTATTATCCATTTTAATCCTGCAAAAATTTATACAGGCAATAGTAAGCATAAACCGTGCCAAACTTGTTTAACATACTGCGCTATTGACATCACTACGGCTATGCCGTATAGTACGACAATGAAAATATATAGGACATCTATCTATGTGCGTAGCGTCAAAAAATTATTTTCTGACGAGCAGCTTGATGAAATAGATGCCATTATTACCACCAACCCAGAAATCGGCTTAGTTATTCCGGGAACTGGTGGGTTACGCAAAATGAGGGTTGCAGCTTCGGGACGTGGGAAACGCGGCGGAGCTAGAGTTATTTACTACTACTGGAAAGAAGGACAGGCTTCTTACTTGTTTGATGCTTACGCTAAAAATGACAGGAACGACCTATCAGAATCTGGGAAAAAAGAACTAACAAAAATTATTGTGCTAATAAAAAGAGGTGGTTATGACGCGTAAAACAAAAAAAAACAGAAACGATGGGTCTGCTGACTTAGGCCGCAATTTAATAGCCGCAGCAAAAGAAGTCCTCGCCCATGTCCGTGGAGAGATAGAGCTTCCTTATCGTGAGTACCCTTCCCCCAAGCGTATAGATGTTGCTCCCATTCGTAAAAAAATGGGGATGAGTCAGGTTATTTTTGCCAATACCTTTGGCCTCAAGGTAAGCACCCTGCGCGATTGGGAGCAGGGCCGCCGCCAACCAGACGGAACAGCAAGAATTTTACTGGCAATTATCGCCAAGCATCCGGCTGTCGTCAGCGAGGTCTTAGAGGAATTTCAATAGAACAAACCTATTGTCATTGCCCGCAGTGGGTATATAATTAAGCGACCTAACATCTAATAAGAAAAGACCATGACCACACCCCTCACTCTCGCCATCGCCGGTTGCACCGGACGCATGGGACAAGCTCTTGTTGCCAGTGCCCACGGAAATAAAGACGTAAAAATAGTTGCCGGTAGCGTTCGTTCAAAAGCCGCCCAGCATGCTGCTGGTTTATTTGTTACCTCTGACCCGGCAGTACTTGTGCAAAAGGCCGATGCGGTAATTGATTTCACCACACCGGAAGCAACCCTTGCAGTAGCGCGGGAGATAGCAAAAACTGGCGGTATCCTTGTTATCGGCACCACTGGTTTTTCCGATGGGCAACAAAAAAAGCTGGCCGAATGTGCTGCTACCGCCCGTATTGTCCAGTCCGGCAATTTCAGCCTTGGCGTGAATATACTGGAATCTCTGGTAGAAAAAGCGGCCTCCCTGCTTAATGAGGAATATGATATTGAGATCAGTGAAATGCACCACAAGCATAAGAAAGATGCGCCATCTGGCACCGCCCTGATGCTTGGCCGTGCTGCTGCCAAAGGCCGCAAGGTATCACTGGACGGCAAGAAGGCCATTGACCGCAGTGGTGAGCGCAAGGTTGGGGATATTGGCTTTTCGGTTATGCGTGGTGGCGATGTGGTTGGTATCCACAATGTTATGTTTGCTGGCAACGGCGAGCTTATTACCCTGTCGCATCAGGGCTTTTCCCGCACCATCTTTGCCACCGGGGCGATAACCGCTGCCCTCTGGGCCCGTGATAAAAATCCCGGCCTCTACTCAATGCGTGATGTTATCGGGTTATAGCCCCGCGCGCGAGCGCATCGGCGCGTTCATTCATTTCGTGTCCGTTATGACCTTTTACCCAATGCCATTTCACATCGTGCCCTGACATTGCTTTTTCCAGGCGCTGCCAATATTCCACATTCTTCACCGGTTTTTTGTCGGCGGTTTTCCAGCCGCGCGCTTTCCAGCCCGGCAGCCACTCGCTGATGCCTTTTAGCACATAGGTGCTGTCGCTATAAAGGTCGACCTTGCACGGCTCCTTGAGTTTTTCCAGCGCAGCGATCGCCGCCATTAATTCCATGCGGTTGTTGGTGGTTTCATCCTCACCGCCCGATAATTCTTTTTCCTTGTCGCCATAAACCAGTATCGCGCCCCACCCACCCGGGCCGGGATTTCCTGAGCACGCACCATCGGTATATATTTTTACGTGTTTTTTCATAGCTTGATGACTAGATTACAAGATGACTTGATGACGAGAAATAATCTTATCATCCCGTCATCTCGTCATCAAGTCATCTTCCTTCCACCACCGCAACTTCCGCGCATATTCCAACGGATCTTTTACATTCACCAAAGCACCCTCATCCCTGTTCAGCCAGTCATAGCTGCGCGTGAGCAAAAAGCGGAGTGCCGAACCACGCAGCAGCAGTGAGAATGCCGCCTCTTCTTCCGAACTCATTGAACGTATTTCATTATAGCCCGCAAACAGCGCCTGCATGCGCTCTTTCACCAAACGGTGACGTTCATCAAAACACCATGAGTTTATTATGATAGCGAGGTCATAGGCCCAGAAATCATTGCACGAAAAATAAAAATCGATGACGCCGGAAAGCTCTGCTTTTTTCCCTAACGCTTTCGTAAAAAATACGTTGTCGGGAAAAAGATCGGCGTGGATCGTCCCGCGCGGCAAGTCACTTGGCCAATTATCGCTTAGGTAATTATATTCCTCCGCGATAAGTTTTTTCAGGCCCGGTTCTATTTCATCGACACGCTCGATTATGTCATCAATAATTTTTTCCCAGCCCTGCAGCGAGAGGTGGTTTTCACGCGTATGCGGAAAATCCATGGCACTGATGTGCATCTTCGCGGCGAGTGTTCCTAGCTGCAACAAGTGTTCGGGCAGAATATTTTTTATACCATTACCCTCCAAAAAACTCACTATCAGCGCCGGTTTTTCCTTAAGGGCACAAAGAGTCCCGCCACTTTTATTTTGTATAGGTTGCGGGCAGGAAATACCGCGCGCGTGCCACCACTGCATCAGCGCGGTAAAATAAGGCAGCTCGGACAGTTCAAAATGTTTTTCGAAGAGTGTGAGAATGTATTTGGTTTCCAAACATCCCTTCCCCCCTTGCGGGGGAAGGTTAGGATGGGGGGTACTTGCGTGTGATTGCCCCCCACCCCGCCCCTCCCCCGCAAGGGGGGAGGGAGAAGTAAGGGTAAGTAGATAATTTGTGTTGGTCACACCTTCGGCGATAGGCTCGAAGGATTTAAGCGCACCAATATCATACTGCGCAAGCAGGCCTTCGATATCGGCTTGGGAAAGTTGGGTGTAGACAGCCATAATAGTGGCGAGTAGTTAGTGATAAGTGGTAAGAAAAAAGTTTACTGTAACTAATCACTTATCACTTACCACTCACCACTACCTATACTATCCTCTCCACCAGCATCTTCTTGATCTCGGCAATCGCCCGCGCTGGGTTCAGTCCCTTAGGGCAGGTTTTCGCGCAGTTCATGATGGTGTGGCAGCGATAGAGCTTGAACGGATCCTCAATTTCATCAAGGCGGTCGCCAGTGAATTCATCGCGGCTGTCGATTATCCAGCGGTAGGCATGCAGTAATATTGCCGGCCCCAGATAACGGTCGGAATTCCACCAGTAGCTCGGACAGGAGGTGGAGCAGCAAGCACAGAGGATACATTCATAGAGGCCATCAAGCTTCGCGCGCTCTTCCGGCGATTGCAGGCGCTCACGGTTAGCCGGTTGCGGTGTGCTGGTTTGCAGCCATGGTTTTATCGATTCATACTGGGCGTAGAAATGGGTCATATCGGGAACTAAGTCTTTTATCACCGCCATATGCGGCAGCGGATAGATATTCACATCTCCCTTCACTTCACCGATAGGTTTGATGCAGGCCAGTGTATTAGTACCGTCGATATTCATCGCGCAGCTACCGCAGATACCTTCGCGGCAGGAGCGGCGGAAAGTAAGGGTTGAATCGACCTCGTCCTTTATCTTGATAAGGGCATCAAGCACCATCGGCGCGCAATCATCAAGATCGATTTCATAGCTATCAAGGCGTGGGTTTTTAACCTGCCCTTTATCGTCCTTGTCTTCCGGGTTATAGCGGTAAATATTGAATCTTTTGACCCTTTTAGTGTCGGCGGGCAGCTTGTGGGTTTTGCCTTTACCGACTCTGGAATTGGCGGGGAGCCTGAGTTCAACCATAAAAATCCTCGAATATTGCTGGTGGGGTAAGCATGTGAATAGTAGCTGTTTTTCACATCCAATCAAGCACTAAAAAGAGGCTAATTTTTTACAGCATCCTTAAAATCCGGCACGACAGGCAGGTGGTGCTTGCGTTTATATTCCACCTCATAGATAGCTTTCTGCAAGGCCACAAAACGCGCAGCGTTTGAGGGGTGGGTGGTAGAAATATATATCCCGTCCGGGTCTTCGATCGACATACGCCGCCAGATGTGGGCGGCTTTGTTTATGTCATACCCGGCCCGCGCCATGACATAGAGCCCAACATAATCGGCCTCTTTCTCAAAATCGGCGCTATAGGCGAGCACTGCCAGTTGCGTTCCGGTCTTGGTACCTTCGTCGTGGGTGTTGATACCTTCGGAACTGGCGATAGCATCGGCTACCATCCCGGCCAGCATCCCGAATGTAGCATTTGTTTTCTGGGCTTTGACATGGCCCATCAGGTTATGGGCAAACTCATGACCCATTACCGTTGCCAGCTCATCATCACTTTCGACAAAACGCATCATTCCGGTATCAACAGTTATATTCTTGCCATCGGACGCAGCATTGATTTCATCTTTCTGGCTGAGTCGGAAATAAAAATAGCAGCCATTATTTTCCATATGTATTTCACGGCAAATCTCAGCACCGGCTTTTTCGATACGGTCCCCTACCCGCTCAAATTGTTTGCGCATACCTTTGTGGTTGTGCCACGATTTTGGATTTCCGCCACGGGCATTTATCTCGTCAACCATGCGCTGCTGATTGGCTTCTTCGTTGCGAATTTCTGCAGAGGTAAGCTCTGGGCTATAGGTTTTCGGAGTCTGGCAGGAGGATAGGGAAATACATGAAAAGGTAGCAAACAAACTCTGGAAAAATATCTGCCTGCTTTTTGTCATTGGTCATTCCGATTTAGATTCCATGGCAGCCAGCATTTTCCAGTTGGAAACCGAGGCCAGTGCCAGGTAAATAAACGGCATCCAGCCTTTATCCCGCAGGGCAAGAAAGGCTTTGTTGGGCAGTTCGTTCAGGACTTTTTCGTCGATCATCTGGAAGCCGGAGAGCTTGGCTTTTTTGCCAGAAGACAGAATCGCTTCTGAGTGGTAGGGCTGCAATAATTTATGCGCCCGGAGATCGGCACAGAAATTACGGGTAACGAGATGGTGCTGATAGAAACTGGTGCAGAATTTCATCGCGTTGCGGGTAAATTCAGTAGGATCGCCCTGCTTGTTATACAGCATATTCGCCTCGCCCTGCTGTGCTTTACTAAAACGCGGAGTAGCCTCATCGACACAAAGATATAATTTTTTGTCCTTCGGGTTTTCAGAAAAGATAAAGGGATACTGGCGGACATAGGCAGGTATATAAGTATTTTTCTGCCATGAATTATCTTTTTTCACGAAATAATTTTCCTGTTCCAGCCCGACAATCGCAACCGGCATGGGCACATCACCGCCGCTAAAAACAATCGGGTAGGTTTTCGCAGCCTCGACAAATTCAATGGCATTCAGCGGGAGTGAATTAGTAGATTTAGCAAAAGAATAATCGGTTTCGGTACTGATTGAGGCCTGCAGGTGGCGGAGGGCATCAAGCGCCACCGGGCGGCGGTATAAAAGCGGCAAGCCGGAAGGAGTTGTTATTCCTTCCGGCTTGCTGTTGTCAGACCGTTTTGGCATTAAGTTTATTACTGCTGGTTAGTGTTGCAGGTTGCAGCATCAAAGCTGGTGCTGAAGCCTGAACCCAGGAAGTTATTACCGCAGTTCGGCTCACCACCGGCTGCTGGTTCCAGTGAAGCGAGAGCCTGCTGGTTATCGCCACCGGCTGCTGGTTCAAGACCGGCAAGACCTTGTGGTCCAGTAGGCGGAGTTGGAGGAGTGGTTCCACCCGCTGATGGGCTTAACAGGCTGAGGTTCAAGCCATTAATATCGAATGCTGGTGGAGTTTCACCAGGATTGTTGGTGATTGTGCGGCCAGCATAAGAGAACAAGCCTACATTGCCATTGTCATCAAGGCGGCTGAGATTATCAGTTCCAAACAGGCTAAAGGTGGTCACCACAGGGAACGCTTTATAGAAAACGTTACCGATAGTTGGGATACCATCTTCAACGTCAGTGGTTATACCTTCAGCAGCGGCAAGATCAGCCGGAGTGAAGTCTTCGCCACGGATACCGTCAAAAGTCTGCTGGCTGGCATCAAGAGAATCAGCCTGGGCCAGTGAACCGCCTGCGAACATAGCGTCATTCTGCAATATGAAGTAGTGGTTCATATTAGAGAAGTCGCTGGTATCGCTTAAGAACTGCATAGAGCTGCCAGCACCGTCAACCAATACACCAATGTCACCACCAGTTATGGTAGTTCCACGCACCAGGGCATTAGACAGGCTGCCACTTAGTGAGATTTCGGAATCAGACTGCTCTTTAGCATAAGAGTAGTAAGGATAGCTCACGATATCAATACCAATGCTGGTAGAACCTTCCGATTCAGGATCGAAAACAGGGTTGGTTATGTTAGCAGCATCAATAAAGGCATCTACACTGTTATTAACAGTTATGCCGATATTGTTGTTCACATAAGTATCACCGGTCAGAGTAGCATTATTGCTGGAATACAGATATGTCCCATAATAGTTATTGGTAAAACTATTGGTGTTATGGGATAGACCATCGCTGAATGCAAAATACGCACCATAAGTGTTATCGTGAATATTGTTGTTATTGAACACTACATCAGCAGAGCTATAGATATCTGAACCAATATAACTGTCTCTTAACTCGTTAGCAATAACGCGCAGGCCAGTTACAGTGTCCGCATAAAGACCATAGAAAGTATCTGTTACAGTGTTATTGCTCACAGTTGCCTGATTAACACCGGCAACATGGATACCGGTAGAAGCACCAGTAACAGTGTTATGGTCAATCAAAGCGTTATTGCTGAACACTTCTATACCAGCAAGTGTAAAGAAACTTTCAAAATCAATATCAGGCGGCGAAATAAACAGGCTGCCGACAAATATACCATCCCCCCAGATATTGGTTATAGTATTGTGGAGTACAGAAGAAGAATTAGTACCGAGAACTACGATACCATTATTGTAATCGTCAATAGTGTTATAAGAAGCGGTGAAATTCTTTCCGCCTTCGTTATGGATCGCGTCACCACCGACTCCACCTTCGCTGTTGAAAGCAAAATTGTTGTGGGTCACATGCAGACCTTGCGCGTCATCCTGACTCCACACACCGTTATAAACATCATTGAAATTGTTGTGGGAAATTATGTCGGAGCTGCCGCCGGAAACATAAACACCGGTTCCCAGACCGTTGAAGGTATTCGGGGTCCCAAGGCTGTTATCCACGCGTGACTGGGTAGTCTGCTGAAGCACGATACCAGTCTGGCTATTATTACCGTTGAAGCTATTGCCGTATATTCTCACCAGAGTTGAACCAGCATTGGAGAAGATACCCGTACCGTTATTTTCAAAAGTGTTGTTAGAGATAAGCGGGTTGGTAGCAGTTTCCAGATCCAGACCATAAGCTGCATCAGAAACCTTAGAATTAAGAAGTTTGAAATTGTTGGTACCATTTGCAGATATAGCAACATAACCACCTTCAACAGCAAGGTCAGTAAGGGTGATTTTGTTCTGGCCATTTACATTCACAACCGGGAAAGTATCAGAAGCCGGAGCCTGAATCTTAGTATTAGCAGCGCCCTGACCCTGAATGGTGAATTTGCTCTGGTCAACAGTTACTGCTTCGGTCCAGGTACCAGTACCGAGAATGAGGAGCGCTCCATTTACGGAGTCACCTACTGCATCAATAGCGTTCTGGATGAAACCGGTAGTATCCTGATGGAGGGTTACAGTTTTACCGGAAAGAACGTTAGCAGTAGTTGAACCGAAGCGGCCGGTGTTGTTGATATCAACGTCAGAAAACTGACTCTTGATAGTGCTGTTGCTCAATTTCACCTTATTGGTGTTAACAGTTATCTTACCACCTTTGGTGCTGATATCAGCATTGCCCATCTGCAGGCTGTTGGCAGCGTTGATGGTCACCGCGCCTTTGGTAGAAGCGCCAGCAAAAGAAGATCTAATATCGGCTTCAATAACTGCTGTTGCGCCAGCATTTATAGTGAGCGAACCAATGCCGGACCAAACAAGGTCAGCAAGCAGACTCACGTTATTGATAGCAGATTCAACAACATTAGTGCCACCCTGCAAGGTTGCAGCAATAGGTGCAAAATTTACATAATGGTCAGTTCCGAAGAAATGGTCAACGAAAGCACCGATGTAAAGATTGTTTGGATCGAGCAACAAGGTACCAGCTTCACCAGCAAAAGCATGCAGGTCAGCGGTGCCATTATAACCAAGATCACCATGTGATGAAACTTCAGCAAGGCCACCGTTACCACCGTTAACACCGCCAGTGCCAAGTATGGAGCCGTTAAAATCAGTTACTTCATCAGACCAGACAACAGAAGTACCACCGTTACCAGTGTCAGTTGCGCTTACATCGATTTTGGAATCGGAATCAACCGATACTTTTTTAGCGTGGGCGAGAGTGCCGCCGCCCTGATAATCGCCACCTATTTTTACTGAACCGCCACCGTTTTTGCCGCTGGCATTTATGTCAGCAGCAGCGAGGGTGATATTTTCTCCGGTCACAGTTACTTTGCCGCCAGTTTTACCGGAAGCATTGATTTTCCCTGACAGTTTTACGTTACCGTCACCACCGTCAAGAACTACTGTACCGCCTTCCATATGGGCGGAGCTGGCTTCGATGATACCGGTGTTGTTAATTACGTTGTCAACTACACCTTTGGCAACTTTAGCGGTCATCAGAACCTTGCCGCTACCGACAGATACGATACCAGAGTTGTCTACACCGCTGGCCGTAGCAGTAGCTTCCTTATCAAGGGCGAAGCTATAGAGATTGTCGCCGTAGAAATCTACGCTTGCGGTCTGTGCGCTGGCAAGGGCTACAGTACCGAGGTTAGCCTGAATAACGCCATCATTGCGCACGCTTGGGGCAACGAGTGCAACCAAGCCGCCATCCGCGGCAGTGATAGTACCTTTGTTAATGATGGCAGCATCAGCTTTACCGGCCACAGAAAGGTTTACTTTACCAGCTAGGAAATCAGCGTCAGTTGTATCAGCGGTGCTGGCAATAAGCCCGGCTACGTCAACACGGGAATCTTTACCAAAAAATACGCCGCTTGGGTTTACCACCATCAGCTTGCCGTTGGCAGAAAGGCTGCCAAGAATCTGGGTCGGGTTACCATCGGTAATACGGTTAAGGGCTACAGAATTAGAAGATGGTTGTACAAACTTGGTGGATTCACCATTCAGGATATCAAAATTTTTCCAGTTAATGATCGCTTTGTCCGATCCCTGATTAACTACCAGATTACCAGCCGAAGGGGTGCTGATATTTATGTTACCGGCAACCACCTGGGCACCGGTCGGGTTAGCGTAGGCATTGCTCGCCTGGCTTAACACAAAAGCCGCCGAAGCACATAACAGACGGGAAAGGTTATGTTTCTTCGACGCACTAGACACCGCGGCCTTAGCATTGTTTACAAATGGATTTTTGGCTTCCTGACGCATAATCTTTACTTTCCCCTAACAAAAATTGATGTAATTAAATAATACTTAAAATCGAGCTGCGGTACATCTAACCTATTTTCCCTGCCCGGTCAAGAGTTATTAACAGTATTTTAATAAAATTATTAAATAATTAATCTATTGTTAATATTTAACCTATAAATCCCGACCTTTTCACAGCTCTGTAAAAATTAATAACGATATTGTAAATTAAAGAAGAAACGTGGGGCATAGCCATCTTCGCCTGACGCCGCCACCTTCCCTACTACTGGAAAGGCCACTTCCATACCGCCAGTCATAGAATCCGCCATATTAAAGCGGGTGCCAACACCAGCAGAGGCCAAAGACGCATTTTTACGCTCTGACGCCGCTATTACGTTACGATTCCAGATCCTACCCACGTCATAGAATGCATATGGCTGGTAAGTAGGGACATATTTATTTTCAGAGGTACCGTTATATTGCAGTTCAAGGCGGGCGGCTACTGCTGAATCACCGCTTACTTCGGCAGGATCAAAGGCCGAAGCAAAACGCTCACCACCCAAGGCATACTCCTCAGCTGCATAAAGCGCCCTGGAGGCAACCTGACCATCAACAGAGGCAGAAGCACTTACCGCTCCGTAAATAGGCTGGATACGGGTGAGATTAGCAGTACCTTTCCAGAAATTGGAATTTCCGTTGGAACGGGAATGCCCCAACCCATCATTACCGGTATCCCAGCTGAATCCTTTAGATACATTTCCTTCAACACGGTTAACTGCATTGGTCTGGTCTACGAAATCATACGCGCTGCCAACTTTCCAGACACGCAGCTTATCCTGATAAAGGTTGGTGCTCAAAGAATCAAGGTTGATACGCTGTACAGAGAAATCTGAGTTCACAAACCAGTTGCTCTGGCGGCTACGGATGATCGGGTGGCTGACACCGGCAGAAACAAGATAGTTCTTACCATCAACATCGAAAGCTTCCAAAGAATCGCCCGGCTGGGTTTCTACAAAACTACCATCGAACAACAGCTTGGTACCCTGCGCACCGACCACATCTTCATGATGAACACCGTAATACCTCAACTCGTTATAAAATAACGGTGTATTGGTAACCCGCAGCGAAGTCTGCTCATCCTGGTTCAATACGTTATTGCCAGTAAGTACAACAGTTGCCTGCACTGGGCCTAAAAAGCGTGTGCCGCGATTATCGAGCAGGACAGTGCTGCCCTCGGTCGAATTGCGTTTAATATTCACAACCACCTGAGAAGCCCCCGGATTGGTAGGTGAAGGCTGGAGGACTGCGCGCGCTTCAACACCCGGCAGGTCTTCCATCAGCAGCAAATAACGCTCAAGGGTAGCAGCATCAAGCGGTTTTGATTCTTTTATTTTTTCAGCATACTTATAGAGCACACTGTTCTGGTTTCCGACATCACCCTTCAGGACAACCGAATCAACATAGCCCTCAATGATACGGATTTTTACCGCACCTTTGTTAATGCGCTGCGGCGGAACCACAGCCCTGGTAAGGATAAAGCCTTTATTACGGTAGTAGGCAGTAATATCTGCCGCGATTTTATTCAGCTCGCCAAGGGTTATTTTTTTGCCGATTTTATCTTTATAGAAGGAGCTTATTTCATCCATCTGTAATTGGTTGCCACCTTCAAACTGGACCGATTTAAGCTCAAAAGAAAGATTGCCTTTAAGCTCTTTGCCGCCCTGTTCCCCTACAGTTATGACCGGCTTATTGCTTACAGCCGGGCGCTGTTCCTGCAGGCGCAGCTGGCGCTGGATATTTTCCGGGCGGGCAGTGTCAGGAACAGAGAGCGGCGAGGCATTTGCCACCACCGGCAACACAACCAAAGCCGAGGTAGTAAGTGCGATAATGGAAAGGGCAGAAAATTTTTTGCGGCAACCTGAATTATGCATATATTATTTCCTTATTTATACGTAATATCTATTGTAGACAACATCCGCACCTATCATATAAGCTATTACTGCGCAATATATTATTAAACAATTAATGCTATTTGGGCGCAGTTTATAGACATGTGTGATATTGATATACCAATTTTATGCTTTACCGAGTCCTGACCCTTGTTGTTGTTAACTTTTTTCTGTTATTTCCTCAGTCTACACAAGCTTTGGGGGCAACAAGCAGCAGCGGTTTGCCTGTTCCACGCTTTGTGTCGCTTAAATCAGACGAGGTCAACGTGCGCACCGGGCCTGGCACGCGCTACCCTATTTCCTGGATATACCGCCGTGCGGAAATGCCGGTGGAGGTTATTGATGAGTTTGATATGTGGCGCAAGATACGTGACATTGATGGTACAACCGGCTGGCTCCATAAAACCATGCTGGATGGCAAGCGCAACGCCATTGTCAAAGGGAAAAAACCGCAACTGGTTCGTATCGACCACGAAGATAATGCAAAACCTGTACTGAAAGTCGAACCTACAGTTATAGTCAGGTTATTGGAGTGCAACAAAAAATGGTGCCGCATACAGGTCAGCGGCCATAAAGGATGGATTGCAAAAAACCTGCTTTGGGGCGTTTACCCGGATGAGATTTTAGAGTAATTCGAGGACTAGAGAAATCGAGTACTCGAATCCTCTAATTCTCGAGCTACCGTTTCTTCTGGAACATCGCCAGCATGCGCTGGGTAACCACAAACCCACCAAAAATATTAATAGAAGCGATCACCACCGCTATGAAACCGGCCAGGTGGGAAAAACCATAACCTTCTGGCCCTAAAGCGATTATCGCCCCAACAATAATAATCCCGGAGATGGCATTGGTAACGGCCATAAGTGGTGTATGCAGGGCGGGCGTTACTTTCCAGACTACCTAGTAACCCACAAAGCAGGCCAGGACAAACACGGTAATGCCAAAAACGAACGGGTCAATGCCGCTATGCTGCGTAAGCTGCAGCTGCATGGCATTTACATCTTCCGCTAGTTCCGCTGCCTGCTGCGCCAGGTTCTGAGCTTTCTGGTTTACCAACTCACCATCAAACATGTTTTTCTCCTTGATCTATAGAGGACTCGTACCTTTAATAAGCTCATCATCCCATTTCACATTAATCTCTTTATTTTCAATGATCAAAGTGGAAATGAAATTATATAGATTGCGGGCATAGAGTGCGCTGGCATCAACTGCCACCCGGCTTGGCATGTTGCTATAGCCGATAATGGTCACGCCATGCTTTACAGTTACCTTGTCAAGTTTGGTAAGCGGGCAGTTGCCACCGCTGGCCGCCGCCAGGTCAACAATGACCGAACCCTGACGCATGGTTTTTACCATATCTTCAGTAACCAGCACCGGAGCTGGTTTGCCCGGAATAAGGGCGGTGCAGATAACTATGTCCTGTTTTTTGATGGTTTCGGCGATAAGTTCGCTTTGTTTGCGTTTATAATCATCGCTCATTTCCTTGGCGTAACCACCACTGGTCTCACCGGATTCAGCCGCTGCCACTTCAATAAATTTTGCGCCAAGGCTTTCCACCTGTTCTTTAGCAACCGGACGCACATCAAAAGCTGAAACCACTGCGCCAAGGCGTTTTGCAGTCGCAATTGCCTGAAGTCCGGCGACACCGGCACCAAGCACCAGAACCTTGGCCGGGGCAACCGTCCCTGCTGCTGTCATCATCATCGGCACGGCTTTACCAAATGCGGCAACCGCATCAATAACCGCACGGTAACCGGCAAGGTTACTCTGGGAAGACAGCACGTCCATAGACTGGGCACGGGAAATGCGCGGAAGTAATTCCAGCGAAAAGGGATTAATTTTATGCTGCTTATATTGCTCGGTACCGCTATATGGTTCGAGCATTCCCACCAAAACAGCATTTTCTTTCAGTTGTGAAAGAACATCGGCAGATGGCGGGCGAACACACAAAATAATATCGGCACCAGAGACATCAGCAGAGATCGTTGCGCCAGCGGATTCATATTCCGAATCGCTGACGGAAATGCCAACCCCGGCACCGCTTTCAACGCTGACTTCGGCACCGAGAGCAACATATTTTTTTACTGTGTCAGGCGTAGCAGCAACACGCTTTTCACCGTCCGTCTGTTCACTTAATATGAAAAGTTTCATAATCTATCCTAATTTACCGACGTCATCCCCGCGCAGGCGTGGATCTCTCTATCCGCTGGTGCAAGATTAAAAAGAGATTCCTGCCTTCGCAGGAATGACATAACATGTTTGATTGGTAACTTGTATAGAATTTCTTATAAAACTGAAAGGGGAATTTCTGCACTATAGCTGATTAAGTATATAATTGCTT